>NZ_JANUBV010000006.1:0-369786 GCF_024808055.1 Rhizobium sp. BK176
GGCGAGCTGAGCCACACGAGACAGAAAGCCCCGCAATCGCGGGGCTTTTTTATGGCCGCTATCGGTAGCCAAAGCCGATAATGACGGCAGCGGCGATTTTGGATTCGACAAGTTCGCCGGCCTGATGTACGCAGTGATTAAACGATTAATCTCCGTATGTCGGAAACCATGCCTCCAACGCGACCTGGACCGAACCTGAGCAGGATTGCGACGTCGCTTGGCGTATCTGTCGCGACGGTTTCCAATGCGCTCTCTGGCAAAGGCCGCGTTTCCGAACAACTGGCAGAGAGGATCAAGGAACATGCCGCCGAACTCGGCTACGTTCCGAGCCAGGCCGGACGCGCGCTTCGTACCGGGCGCAGCGGCGTCCTCGGCCTTGTTCTGCCTGACATCGCCAACCCAATTTTCCCGAAGCTCGCCCAGGCGATCGAATTCGCCGCCACTGCCGCCGGTTACGGCGTGCTCATCGCCGACTCCCGGGGGGACGTCGCCACCCAGACCGAGGCGATCAACCGTTTGGTCGAGCGCGGCGTCGAGGGTATGGTAATCATTCCGCGCCGCGCGACCCGAATTTCCGCCGCCGCCTGCCCGGTCGCCGTCATCGACACAGCCTCCACCCCTGGCAACACCGTGGCTGCCGATCACATGCAGGGCGGCTGGGCGATCGCCAACCATTTGGCCGAGCTTGGACATCGGCGCATCCTCATCATCGGCAACAATCCCGGCTCAAATGTTCAAAACGACCGCGTGGGCGGCATCCGCTCAGGTCTCCGCCCCGGAATGAGTTCGGCAACACTCTGGATCGAGACGCTGGAGCGGCAAAACGGCAGCGGGTGCAGTTTGGGACTCGCTGAGAAAGTGCGCGAGGGCTACACGGCGTTCGCAGCGCTGTCGGATTTGCAGGCCTTGCGAGCCCTCACAGAATTGCAGCGCGACGGCATTGATGTGCCAAGCGTCGCAAGCGTAACCGGCTTCGATGACCTCATCTGGTCACCCGTCATCACCCCATCCCTGACGACGGTGGCGATGGACATGCATACCATCGCAGAGATCGCCATTACGTCATTGCTGCAGACCATACAGACGCGCGGCAGCCGCGAGGGCGTGCTTGTCACGTCTGAGACCGACCGAGTTCCAATGCAACTGATCGTTCGCCAGTCCTCCGGGCCGGCGGACCCGACACGAATATCCTGACAGACGGAGAACAGCTGACATGAAGAATGCCCTCATCGCTTCGGCCGCGCTATTGGCGCTGTCGCCCCTCGCCGCGAAGGCAGAAGAAAAGACGCTTACGATTTCCGTCTATGCCTTTGCTCAGGATGACTTCAAGTCGATCGTCTACGATCCCTTCGAGGCCAAGTGCGGCTGCAAGCTTGTGGTCGAGACTGGCAACAGCGTCGAGCGGCTTGCCAAGATGGAGGCCAACAAGGCGAGCCCCGTTATCGACATGGCCGTCGTCTCCATGGCCGATGCCCTGTCGGCCACCCGCAAGGATCTGATCGACAAGGTCGACACCTCCAAACTCTCCAACTTCGGCAAGCTCTATGACCTCGCCAAGGACCCGAACGGCGACGGCATGAGCGTCGGCTACACCTTCTACGCCACCTCGATCGCCTATCGCTCCGACAAGATGAAGATCGAGTCCTGGGCAGACCTGTTGAAGCCTGAATATGTCGGCCATGTCGCCTTCCCGAACGTCACCACCAACCAGGGCCCTCCGGCGCTGTTCATGCTCGGACAGGCGCTCGGCAGCGACAAGCCGGATCTGAAGACGCCGATCGAGGCGGTCGGCGAGAAGAAGGACGAGATCGTCACCTTCTATGAGAAATCCTCGCAGCTGGTGCAGCTGATGCAGCAGGAAGAAATCTGGGCCGCCCCGATCG
Organism: Rhizobium sp. BK176; assembly: GCF_024808055.1. Classification (NCBI taxonomy): domain Bacteria; kingdom Pseudomonadati; phylum Pseudomonadota; class Alphaproteobacteria; order Hyphomicrobiales; family Rhizobiaceae; genus Rhizobium; species Rhizobium sp. BK176. The sequence continues at coordinate 1,884 of NZ_JANUBV010000006.1, forward strand.
GCCGCTTCTCCTGGGCCGGCTTCACCAAGCTCGACGTTCCCGTCGCATGGGCAACGCCTAAGGAAGGCCAGACCGGCGGCATGAACGTGATGGTCGTGACCAAGGGCTCGAAGAACCGTGATCTCGCCCTGCAGTTCATGGACTTCTGGCTCTCCACCGAAATCCAGACGAAGCTTGCTGAAAAGCTCGTCGACAGCCCGGCGAACAAGGAGGTCAAGCTCTCCGAGGAAGCCGCCAACAACCTCACCTACGGCGAAGAAACCGCCAAGAGCCTGAAGCTCATCCCATCAGCAGCCGCGCTCGACAACCGCGATGCCTGGCTGAAGGAATGGAACGAGAAGGTCGGTCAGTAATTTCGAGGCCGGCTCCGGAACCTGCCGGAGCCGGCCCTTCAATCCGTCGAAAGTCGTTTCATGTTTCAGAACCGCGCAGAAGCCTTGGCGCTTGCCCTGCCCGCAGCAGTCTTTGCCGCGCTGGTCTTCCTGCTGCCCGTTGTCGTCCTCCTCTCCGAAGGCTACCGCATCGACGGCAGCTGGACGCTTGGCGCCTATACCGGCTTCTTTTCCGAGCAGCTGAATCGCACCGTCTTTCTGCGGACCTTTCGCCTAGGGCTTGAGGTTACGGCTGTCTCGGCCGTGATCGGCTATGCCGCAGCCTTCGCGATCGTCAACCTGCCACCGAAGGGCAAGGGCCGGATGATCGGCCTCATCACCCTGCCGTTGATGATCTCGCCGGTTGCCCGCACTTATGCCTGGATCGTCATTCTCGGCCGCACCGGCATCGTCAACCAGGCCATCCAGGGCCTCGGCCTCAGCGACGGCCCGCTGCGGCTGCTCTTCACCGAGACCGCCGTCTTCATCGGCCTGCTGCAGCTCTTCCTGCCGCTGATGATCCTGTCCCTGATCAGCGCGCTCGAGAATATGCCGAAGGATGCCATTCCCGCCGCCCGCGTGCTCGGCGCCAACTGGTTCCAGGTATTCTGGAAGGTGATCCTGCCGCTCACCCGCGAAGGCCTCGTCGTCGGCGGCACGCTCGTCTTCACCGGATCGCTGACCGCCTACATCACCCCCGCCGTTCTTGGCGGCTCGAAGGTGCTGATGCTGGAAACGCTGCTCTATCAGCAGGTGTCGGTTGCCAACAACTTCGTCTCGGCAAGCGTCATCGCCTTCATGCTGATCGTCATGAGCTTTGCCGCCAACATCCTGCTCAAGCGCCTTGCCACGGCGAGGAACAAGCGATGACCGCACGCATTCTTTCTCCGCTGGTCCTCGGCCTGTTGCTGATCTTCCTGATCGGCCCGTTCCTGATCATCATCGCCGCATCGCTCTCGGCCGGTGACACGCTGGCCTTCCCGCCACAGGGCCTTTCCCTCAAGTGGGTCGCCAAGGTCTTCACCATCGACAGCTTCCGCGAGAGCTTCGCCATGTCGATGTTCCTTGCCGTCTTCGGTACGCTGACAGCGCTCGTGCTCGGCATCCCCGCTGCCTATGCGCTCTCGCGCTACAAGCTCCCCTTCGGCGAAACCGTCCGTACGATCGTGTCGCTGCCGATCATCGTACCCGGCATCATCGTCGGTCTGGCATTGCTGCGCTACCTCGTCGTGCCTTTCGGCTTCAACATCACGCTGGCCCTGTTCATGGCGCACACGGCGCTCGTGCTGCCCTACGCCGTGCGCGTCGTCTCAGCCAGCCTCAACAACCTGCGCTCGGATATGGAGGAAGCAGCCGTCCTGCTCGGTTCCTCACGCGTCGGCGCCTTCTTCCGCGTCGTCATGCCGAATATCCGTGGCGGCATCCTGGCCGCCTTCATCCTCGGCTTCGTGACCAGCTTCAATCAGGTGCCGGTCTCGCTCTTCCTCTCCGGTCCCGGCGTGCGCACGCTGCCGATCGACATGCTGGGCTACATGGAGACCACTTACGATCCGTCGATCGCGGCGCTCTCCTCGCTGCTCGCCTTCCTTTCCATCGGCATCGTCTTCCTTGCCGAACGCTTCCTGGGATTCTCTCGTTATGTCTGACGCCTATCTCACACTCGACAAGCTGACGCTTGCCTACGGCGATACGGTCGCGGTCAAGGATCTGGATCTTACGATCGCCAAGGGCGAGCTCGTCGCCCTGCTCGGCCCCTCCGGATGCGGCAAGACGACGACGATGCGCTCGATCGCCGGCCTGCTTGCTCCGGCATCCGGCCGCATCACGCTCGATGGAACCGAGATAACCCGCGTCTCCGCCAACAAGCGCAATGTCGGCCTGGTCTTCCAGTCCTACGCGCTGTTCCCGCATCTGACGGTCTACGAGAACGTCGCCTTCGGCCTGCGCCTGAAGGGCATAGGCGGCAAGGATCTCGATACCAAGGTCACATCAGGCATCAAGTCCGTCGGCCTGGCCAAGTTCGCAGACCGAAAGCCTGTCGAACTCTCGGGCGGCCAGCAGCAGCGTGTGGCCCTTGCCCGCTCAATGGTGATGGAGCCGAAGGTTCTGCTGCTCGATGAGCCCCTTTCCAACCTCGACGCCCGCCTGCGCCTTGAAATGCGCGCCGAACTGCAGCGCGTCCAGAAGGAAACCGGCGTCACGATGATCTTCGTCACCCACGACCAGATCGAAGCCCTCGCGCTCGCCGACCGGATCGTGGTGATGCTGAACGGCGGCATCGAGCAGATCGGCACGCCGGAGGAAATCTACAACAAGCCCGTCTCGGCCTTCGTCGCCGATTTCGTCGGCTTCGAAAACGTCTTTGCGCTGGAAAACGGCAAGCTCGCGACATCCACCACATCAGTCGAGCTTTCCGGTCCGGCGCCGCAGGCCGCAAAGGGCCTGGCCTGGCGTCCGCGCATGGTGATCCTTGGTTCAGGTCCTTTCCAAGGCACCGTGCGCGGCACCTCGTTTGCCGGCAACACCCGCGAATACCTGCTCGACACGCCGCTTGGGCCGATCAAGGCCGAGGTCGATGCCGAACTTCCGACGCATGCGATCGGCTCGACGCATGCCTTCGATCTGCCGCTTGCCGCTGCAGCGCCCCTCTCACGTTACAGGTAACATCATGGGCGTCTGGATCGACACCGATATGGGCTTTGACGATATCGCCGCGATCCTCGTGGTGACGCACGCAAAGCTCGACATATCAGGCATCTCGCTCGTCTTCGGCAATACGCCGCTGCCGCAGGTGCGCGTCAACGCATCAGGCGCCGCCAAAGCCTTCGGCTGGACCTTCCCGATCCACAGCGGTCGCGCCATGCCCGTCCTCGGCTCGCTCGAAACCGCGCAGGCGATCCTCGGCGAGACAGGCATTCCGACATCAGGCCAAAGCCTGCCCACCGCCGCACCGCTGGTGGAGAGCGACGCGTTCACCGCCCTCTGCCGCTGGCTGGAGACCGATGGCCCCCATCGAATCCTCGCGCTCGGTCCCTTGACCAATCTCGCTGCCCTCGCATTGGCACGCCCGGACCTCGCCGCCCGCATCACCGAACTGACCTGGATGGGCGGCGGCGTCACGGCGGGCAATCACACGGCGTCCGCCGAGTTCAACGCGCTGGCCGACCCGGAAGCGCTTGCCATCGTTCTCGCCCATAATCTGCCGCTACTCATGGTCGATCTCGATCTTTGCCGTAAGGTTATCGCGACGCCTGACGACGTCGGCCCGGTGCGAGACGCTGGCGGTCACAATGCCGCGTTGCTGGCCGATATGCTCGACGGCTACATCGGCATCGGAACCAGCCGCGGCAGATCGGGAATGGCGATCTACGACCCGTCAGCCGCAGTTGCCTTCGTCGCGCCCGAGATTGTCACGTTCCGTCCGGCGCGCATCGATGCCGAATTGCAGGGCCAGCATACCCGTGGCCGCACCGTGGTCGAGACCCGGGCGACGCATGCAACCTTCAACGCCGAATACGCCATCGGTATCGACGCCGAAAAGGCCCGCGCCTTTATCCTCGGCGCACTGATCGATGAGGCCGGCCGATGAGCGTCACCGAACCGAAAGATCTCAACGATCCCGCACTTCGCGCCCGCGCCGTTGCCGCCGCGCGCGGTGACGCGCCCTTCGATCTGCTGATCTCGGGCGGACGCCTGCTCGATGTCGTCACCGGCCTGACCCGCGACGCCGACATCGGCGTCGTTGGACCGCTGATCGCAAGCGTTCACGCACCAGGTAGCCGCACCGACACTGCCAAGACCGTCGACGCAGCAGGCAGCATCGTTTCGCCCGGTCTCATCGATACGCACATGCATGTCGAAAGCTCGATGGTGACGCCCGCCGCCTATGCGGCAGCCGTCGTTCCGCGCGGCGTGACGACCATTGTCTGGGATCCGCACGAGTTCGGCAACGTGCATGGCCTGGACGGCGTACGCTGGGCAATCGAAGCGTCCCGCTGCCTACCGCTCCGGACCATCGTTCTCGCGCCTTCCTGCGTTCCTTCCGCTCCGGGGCTTGAAGTCGCCGGCGCGGATTTCGACGCATCTGTTATCACCGAAATGCTGCGGTGGCCTGGTGTAGGTGGTGTTGCCGAAGTCATGAACATGCGCGGTGTCATCGACGGCGATCCGCGCATGACCGACATTGTGAATGCCGGCCTCGCATCCGGGAAACTGGTCTGCGGCCATGCCCGTGGGCTCGAGGACGCTGACCTGAATGCTTTCATGGCCGCCGGCGTCACTTCGGATCACGAACTGACCTCCAGCGCCGACCTGCTGCAGAAGCTGGCCGCCGGGCTGACCATCGAGTTGCGCGGCTCGCATGACCATCTGCTGCAGGAATTCGTAACCGCTCTCAACGGTATCGGCCATCTGCCATCGACGGTCACGCTCTGCACCGACGATGTCTTCCCGGACGAACTGAAGGACGGCGGCGGTCTCGACGACGTCATCCGCCGGCTCGTCCGCTATGGGATGAAGCCGGAATGGGCGCTGAGAGCCGCCACCTTCAACGCGGCACAACGACTGAAGCGCTCGGATCTCGGCCTGATCGCTGCCGGTCGCCGCGCGGATCTCGTGCTCTTCAAAGACCTCATTGGCTTCGCCACGAAAGCCGTCATCGCCAATGGCGCAATCGTCTCAACATCGGGTGAAATGGACGCCCACTTGCGCTCGTTCGAGACGCAGGCATTGCAGAACTCGGTCAAGCTGACGTCCCTGACGGAAGATGACTTCAGGGTTCCCGCCACCGGCAAGCGCGTTCGTGTCGCCACGATTGACCGCCCCCGTTTCACCCAGTGGGGCGAGGCGGAAACTGGCGTCGACGGCGGTTTCGTCGTTCCGCCGGCCGGAAGCACCATGATCGCGGTCGCGCATCGGCACGGCAAGGTCGATGGCAGGCCACGCGTCGGCTTCCTCACCGGTTGGGGAGAATGGCGAGGAGCCTTCTGCACGACTGTCTCGCACGACAGCCACAACCTTACCGTCTTCGGCGGCAACGCTCGCGACATGGCAGTCGCCGCCAACGCGGTGATATCAGCGGGCGGCGGCATGGCCGTCGCCAAAGATGGCCAGATCGAAGCGCTTCTGCCGCTGCCGGTGTCGGGCCTCGTGACGGAAGCCCCATTGGCAGAAACGGCGGCGTCCTTCCGAGCGATCCGCAAGGCGATGGAAAAGATCGTTGACTGGAAACCGCCCTACCTAGTTTTCAAGGCATGCTTCGGCGCCACGCTTGCCTGCAACGTCGGCCCGCATCAGACGGATCGAGGGATATCCGACGTTCTGACCGGCGAAGTGCTCGAAAGCCCCGTAATCGAGATTCTCGAGAGCGAATAACCTCAGCATCCGGGCACTGCTGCCCGCCTGCTCAATCTATCAATCGCTCAAACGATCTACAGCGTAGCCTTCAGCTCACGCTCGACCAGAGCCGTCCAGAAGGCCGCGCCATAACCAAGCGCATGGTCATTGAAATCATAGGCGGTGTTGTGGTGCAGGGCGCCATCGACGGCAGGACCGTTCCCGAGCCAGACGTAACATCCCGGCGCATTCTGGCCGAAGAAGGCGAAATCATCGCCTGCCGTCGACGGCGGGAAGCTGGTACGCACCTTGTCCCCGAACACCGCTCCGGCAGCGCCTAACGCACGCGCGGTCGCATCGCTGTCGTTGACCACAGGCGGGATGCGCCGTTCGAACTGGTAATCAACAGCAATGCCGAACATCGCCGCCGTGCCCTTCGCAAGCCGTCCGATCTCTTCCTCGAGTTGGTCGCGGACCTCAGGCGAATAGGCGCGGGCGGTCCCCCCGATTTCGACGATATCGGGGATCACGTTCAACGCCTTGGGATCGCCCGCCTGCAGCGAACAGGCGCTGACGACCGCCGGCTGCAACGGATCGACGACACGTCCGACAATCGTCTGCAACGAGGTCAGGAAGGTGCCGGCTGCCGTGATCGGATCCTTGCCGAGGTGCGGCTTGGCACCATGCGTTCCGGTACCCCGGAAGGTCACACGCCAACTGTCCGAAGACGCCAGTTGCGGCCCTTCGACCACGGCGATCTCATCAACGGCGAGGCCAGGCATGTTGTGAAGGCCATAGACGGCATCACATGGGAAGTGCTTAAACAAGCCGTCCTCGACCATCTTGCGCGCCCCGCCTCTGCCCTCCTCGGCTGGCTGGAAGATGAAATGCACGGTTCCGGAAAACGCGCGCGTTGCCGCCAGATGCCGTGCCGCGCCGAGCAGCATGGTCGTATGTCCGTCATGCCCGCAGGCATGCATCTTGCCCGCAAATTTGGATTTATACGGGCGATCCGCGGTCTCCGGCATTGCAAGCGCATCCATATCGGCACGCAGCCCGATCGTGCGCGTCCCGCTGCCGACCTGCAACGTACCGACAACGCCGGTGCGGCCTAGGCCCAGATGAACCTTGATGCCCGCCTCTTCCAATAGCTGCGCGACGATGCCGCTCGTGCGCTCCTCCTCGAAGCCAAGTTCGGGATGCGCGTGCAGATCGCGACGCAGCGAGGTCAAGAATGGCAGATCGTTCTCGATCCGGGCGGGAATGGGCATGTGCCGGACGTCCTGTAAAAGCGCGCAGGCGTCAAAACTGCGCCATGGTGGTCCCTCTTATTCAGCAAATACCCCGGAAATTCAACCTCTTCGATGCTCTCGCCGCAGCCGATGGCCCGGATCCATGCGACGATCTAGGAGCGACGCTTGACAGTGCGCGGAGGTGAATGGCCTAATCGCTGCAACGCGAAAGGCCAGCAATGAGCGACGATCAAACCCCGACTGACAGCAAGCTCACGACGTCGAAGCGCCGCTGGGCAGCAGAAGGAAAGTTCCTCACCGGCCGCATCAGCCGCCCGCAAGCCGAGCGACTGCCACCCGGCCAGCATCTCGTCAAGAATTGGCCGGTCCTTGATCTGGGTCAGCAGCCAATCATCTCGACGGATACGTGGCGCCTTGAAGTCCGGGGGCTTGTCGAAACGCCGCTTGATCTTTCCTGGGCCGCCTTCCACGCGCTGGAGCAAAGCGTCAAGGTCACCGACATTCACTGCGTGACGACGTGGTCGCGCTATGACAACAAGTGGAAGGGCGTGTCGACCCGTGATCTGCTCGATCAGGCGATGCCAAAGCCGGAAGCCTCCTATGTGATGCTGACGAGCTATGACGGTTACACGACGAACCTGCCGCTCGCGGATTTCGCCGCCGAGGATGCGATCCTGGCAACATCCTGGGAAGGCGTGCCTCTGACGCGTGACCATGGCGGCCCAATGCGGCTCGTGGTTCCGCACCTCTATTTCTGGAAGAGCGCGAAGTGGCTGCGTCGTATCGAGCTGCTGCCGGCCGACGCCGCGGGTTTCTGGGAACAGAACGGCTATCATATGCATGGCGACCCGTGGCGGGAGCAGCGCTATTCTGGGGATTGATACCAGTAGCGATTGCTACTCCGCGCGGGACGACAGGACAGCGCCTCTCGCTTGCTCGCTATAGTTTCGCGAGACGCCCTCTCGGGGCCTCCTCAAACCGACAAGTAAGACCCGCATAGCGGGCAATTGGCGCGAACCGAAATTCACCCCAGAATAGAGATTGGAAGTAATGCATTTTCAAATTAATGCCTTATGACAATTTGAATGCTGTCACTATTGAACCTGCACCCATTTTAGGTTGTTGTTGCATGCCGATTCCAGATATCGCGTATGAGTTGATGAACAAGCACACCTCATTTCACACTGTCACGCAGAAACTGCTGGACGCGTGGCTGCATACCACGCCGCAGCCGCCTGCTGCGCCGGAAGACATCTATCGCGACGTTGTGGATCTCCTAACGATCAGAATGAGGATGACACTTGTGGTTCTCGATGGAGAGGATCCGCTGCAATGGTATCTCAAGGTCGTACGCTCCTCTGGCTTCAGCTCACGCCTGCTGAACATCAATAAGCTGTTCGCTGATCAACGCATCGGCGAGTTCAAGGACCGTACGTACATGGAAACGGCTGTCATCCCGCGCTATCGTGAGGTGATTGCGACGCAGAAACCGTCGATGGAACTGGTCAAAACGAGGGTCCTGGGCGTCAATCTCGGATATGAGCGACTGATCCTTCCCCAAAAGACAATGGCGCGGCGCCCGTCCTGGCTGCTGACAGTTTCGAACGGGCGGTTCATGTTCAACCCGCCTCAGCAGCAGGCTCGCATGGATGCGACCGACGAAGCGGTGATCCAGCTTTTGACCGAAGGGGCTACGGCCAAGGAGATCGCGGCTGATCTCGGTATTTCGCATCGAACCGTCGAACATCGGCTGGAGCGCATGAAAGAGCGCTACGGCGCGAAGAACACCGTGCACCTTACGGCGATGCTGGTTGCAACGCACTTCGACCGCGATGTCGAGAAAAGTTAGGGTGCGATCCGTCGAAGCAGGCGCCGCCCGCCATAGACCGCAGCCAGCAGCGCCGCCGCAAGCGCCGTCAACGTCGCCAGACTAGCGGGATGCAGCGGAACAGCGCTCCAGGAGGGACGAACGATATCTGCAGTGTTGAACGCCTCTCCGCTAAACTCGCAGGTGATCAACGCCAAGCCGCGCAGCACCATGCCGGCATCGATTGCCGAGACGATGGCCTCGGCTTCGACAGCCTCGCCGCCCATGCTCCGCATCGATAGCAGCACGGCCTTCGTTGCCGCGAGATAGGCGTGCGAGCATTCGTTGAACGGGCTGGCCTCGTCGGTCACCCCACCAGGCATTTTGCCCCACAAACAGTAGGCATGCTGGATTTGGGCGTAGTTCAGCACACGCCGGAATGGCTCTGTCGTGTCCGTCGCGCGGGCCGCGAGACCGATGATCCGATCGCGATACTCGGCGAACATGATCATTTCGCCATGTGAGATTTCGGCAATCGCAATGCCGGTATGAGGTCCGCTGCCGCTGCGCTGGTGTGCTTCCGCAACCGAGCAAAACTGTAGCAACGCGAGCAGGGACAAAAGGAAAATTGAGTGCCGAAAGATCATCGTTTGAATGAGGCTCCGGATCGCTCCGGAGCCCCTCCGATCAATGGAAGGCCGGCGCGTGAGCGCGCAGCTTTGCAACGGCGCCAAGCTTGCGCTCGGCGAGCGCACCGAAGGCCACACCGAGGACGCTCCACAAGATCAGGTGCATGCCGATCGAGGTCGTACGGAAACGCCAAAGGACCGCCGCCGAATAGTCTTCCGGCACCTCGTTGATCGGCGGGAGCAGATACTGCACGACACCGATGAAGACGACATAGGCGAGACCTGCTGAGATTCCTGCGTTCCAGGCACCGAACCGTGGAGTGAGACGGCGTGCAAACGCAATTGCGGCAACGAGCGCGGCGATCGAAACGACGATCATCAGGAAGAACAGCTCAGTCCTGACGCCGATCGTATCCGGATTGCCGACCGCCGGCGGATTGGCCGGGTATTTGATATTCGGCACGATAACAACGGAGACGAAGGCCGCAACCGCGATGACTGCCGACGTTCCACGTGCCCCGAGACCACTGAAGCGGCCTTGGACAAAGGCAAAAACCAGTGCGAACAGCCCACCGACAGCGATGCTGTAAGCCATCACGCCGGTGAAGAGACCAATGCCGGCCTGCATGGCGCGGCTGACGATCTCGGGTTCGGCCGTTTCGCCGGCTGCCTGCGCTGCGGCTTCCTCGAACGCAATCGCTTGGTCTACCAGCGGCTCACCGAAGGTGTGGGCAAAGGCAAACACGAGGATGCCAGCGATCAGGCCCGCGAGCATCCCGCGAAGCAAAAGATTTCCAACCATGTTCGGAACTCCCTTAGTGGCAGGGGAAGCCGAGAAGATGCCGGCCGTCATGCACGAACTCGTGCACGTACATACCGTTGAAAAGCGCCATCGCGCCCTCTTCGGTGCCGACGAAATAGATGGCGATGAGCATCAGCAGACCGCCGAAGATCGCCCAGGGCAAAAGCTCACCAACCGGAATCGGAGCGGGTATGGCGACGGGCGCAAAAGTAGAGTCAGACATGTATTCCTCCTGGAATGACGCGTTCAGTCGAGAATTGTTGCGTGGCAGGGTCTGACTTCCAGTCCGAGGTATCCTCATCCTGATCACAGTGGCGCGACCGCACCGGAATTTCACCGGTTTCCAAACCCACAACATAACCGTTATATCTGCGGCTTCGAGCCTGTCAACGAAACTTCATAGAGCGGCAGGTCCCCTTCCCCGTTATCCGGAGACGATCAACGTGATGACGCGCCTCACCTGGATCTGCCATGGTTCGACAGCCGCCAATCGCGAGGCGCGGTTCCCGCAGGACGAACCGCTGAACGACAAGGCAATCATTGCGACGAAGGCAATCGTCCCTCGGCTCCGGCGTGCCGATAGCGTGGTTGCCAGCCCGGCATTGCGCGCCCGGCAGACGGCCGAGGCGCTTGGCCTACAACCGGAATTTTCCGAGGCGCTCGCCGATTGTGACTTTGGCCGCTGGGCAGGACGCTCGATTGCGGAGATCCAGCAGGCGGAACCGGAAAATCTGGCGGTTTGGATGGCGCGACCGGAAGAAGCGCCGCACGGTGGCGAGGCAATCGCCGCCGTGTGCATGCGTGTAAACACCTGGATGAGCGAGCGCCTGCAGGCCGGTGGCCATAGCGTCGCCATCACTCATGCCGCGGTCATCAGGGCAGCAATCATCAACACGCTACAAGCTCCGGTGTCCTCCTTCTGGATCGCCGATATCGAACCTCTCGCTATTGTCCACATGACCAGCAATGGCAGCCGGTGGTCGCTGCGCGTGGAAGGCCCGGCAACCTAATTTTCTGAGCATTAATTTAGATCAGCCTTACGCAAGCGAACCATGCCATAGCTTTCCGACCCGACACAGTCGGGCCGTGTTCCTTGCCCCAAGGAGGACCAAATGCCTTATGATTGGAGCGGCGCGCAGATCCGGCGCACGCGCCTGCTACGCACGACTGCCGCCGTCACACTGCTCTTGCTCATCATTGGCGCATCCCTATTGATCCGTTGAGAGCGACAGGCGGGCGGTGGTACCGCTCGCCTTTCGAGCCGACCTCCTCTCACGGTAGGCGCAGATACCAAGAATTCGCCCTTTGGTTTCAACAAACGCTTCAGACTTCAATGATACACCGGCGCTCGGGTGGAGATGGAGTGAAGCATGCCGGTATTCTTCCAGAGCAGAGCCGGAAGGCAATGCCTGTTGGTCATGGCGTTGGGAGTAACGCTGTGGCTTGTCGGCGCGATCCTGGAATTGGATAACTGGCTCGTCGCCTTCGTCGGCGCTTACGAGAATTATGGTGCGGACAAACTCGTCCTCGCGCTCGGCATCGGCGGCGCGATGAGCTTCGTCTATTCGATCCTGCGCATCGTCGACCTTCGCAAGGAGATGGAGTTGCGGGCCAGCGCCCAGGCCAAGGCCGACTGGACGGCAACCCACGATCACCTCACCAAGCTTCCCAATCGCTATGCCTTCGAGCGTAAAGTCCTTCCGCGAAGGACGAAGACCGATGTCGAGGGCGACGAATGGGAGCAGAATGTTACAATCTTCTCCGTCGACCTTGATGGCTTCAAGAAGGTCAATGACCTTGTCGGCCACAATGGCGGCGATGCGCTGCTGATCGAAGTGGCAAAGCGCATCTGCGCGATCGGCAACGCTGATTGCGTCTACCGTTTTGGCGGTGACGAGTTCGTCGTCGTCGCGCTCGGCCTCTCCCCGCGGCACGAGGAGCGCTTCGCGTGCCTGCTTATCCAGGCCGTAACGCGCCCCATCAATATCAATGGCTTTGCCGTCGAAGTCGGCGCCAGTGTGGGTTATGATCGCTGGCAACAGGGTCGGGAGCCGTTGGAGGACGCCGCCCACCGTGCCGACCTCGCCATGTACGAGGCGAAGTCACGCGGCCCCAATCAGAACATGGCGTTTGAAGCCTCGATGCAGGATAAGGTGGCAAAACGCGCTACTCTGGAATCGAAGCTCCGGATTGCGATCCAAAAGAAGGCTATCCGGCCGTTCTATCAGCCGCTGATCGATCTCAAGACCGGCACGGTCTGCGGCTTCGAGGCGCTGGCGCGCTGGACGGATGAAGATGGCGTTGCCATTCCGCCGCCGGTCTTCATCAGCATTGCCGAAGAAACCGGCATGATCACCGAGCTCTTCGAGGATCTTCTTGCGCATGCCTGCCGCGATGCCTTGGCTTGGGATGATCACGTCATGCTGTCGTTCAACGTCTCTCCGGTACAGATGGAGGACAAGCTGCTAGCCTCGCGCATCTTCAAGGTGCTCTCGGCAAACGGCCTGCCGCCACGCCGCCTGGAGATCGAGATCACCGAGAATGCGCTGATCCAGGATCCGGCGGTTGCCGCCATCATTCTGGATGAACTCCACGACGCCGGCGTGCAGATCGCCCTGGACGATTTCGGCACGGGCTATTCCAGCCTCGCCCAACTCGCCCGATACCGGTTCGACAAGATCAAGATCGACAAGAGCTTCATTGCGACCTACCGCGATGACGAGCGCCAGGAGAAGATCATTCGCGCCATGCTTGGCCTCGGTCGCAGCCTCAACATACAGACGACCGCCGAAGGCATCGAGGAGCATCGCCAACTCGGTCACCTGCTTCAGCTCGGCTGCGATGTTGGCCAGGGCTATCTCTTCGGAAAACCCATGCCCGCCGAAGACACACACTCCTTCATCTTCGATCGCGATGTGACGCTGGCGAACGGATGAGCGCCGCGCAACGTACGCCACATCCGTACTGCTAGCATTCCCGCACATCAGAAATTCGTGATGGAACCTTCTCGGATAGGGCGGCGTTAGCGCCTTGGTCCTGTGGGCGGACATTTCCACTGAAAGTGTAATGCATGCCGCATGGCCACGATTATCGATCGGGGCTGGCCTTGGTCGGCGTGTAACTTGAGTGGACCCTTGTCATAGGAGAGGGATTTATCATGTATTTCCGTATAGTTGGCGTCTCCGCAGCTATGATTGCTCTCGCGGGAACCGCATCCGCCGCGGACCTTGTCAGCGAACCGCCGGCGGCCCCGGTTGCCGAAGCGGCGCCTGCATTCACCTGGAACGGCTTTTATCTAGGCCTGCAGGGTGGCGGCGCGTGGGGCAACGGTGACTTCTCCGGTATCGGCGACGCCAACCTCAACGGCGGCCTTGTCACCGGCTTTGCCGGATATAACTGGCAACTCGACAACAACATCGTCCTCGGTGTCGAAGGCGACGCTTCCTACAATTGGGACGAGGAAACGGTCGGCGGCAATGAATACAAGTTCGACACGACAGGCTCCGTTCGCGCCCGCGTCGGTTACGCTCTCGATCACGCGCTGTTTTATGTCGCTGCCGGCTGGACCGGCGCCAGGGGCCACGTAAGCACCCCTGTTGGCGATGATGATGCGACGTTCTCCGGCTGGACCGTTGGAGCCGGTCTCGACTATGCCTTCACCAACAATATCTTCGGGCGGGTCGAATATCGCTACAACGACTATGGCAGCAAGGACCTTCGCGGCGTCGATACCGACTTCAACCAAAACGTCGTGACCGTCGGCGTTGGCTACAAATTCTGAGAGCGCCGGCCCAAGCAAGTGGCAGGAAATGACAAAGCCCGGGCGAATGCCCGGGCTCTGACTTGACAGCGGTCGCCGTAAACGGCAGTCCGTTCGTAGTCTAGTGGTTTCCACCGCGGCTGCCATCACCCTGGCCGCCGCCGACTTAGCCGCCGCCACCCTGGCTGTTGCCACCCTGGTTGCCGCCACGCCGCGCGCTATTCTTGGGGCGTGATCCTCCGTTGCCTAGCCACCCGCATACCTACACGACCCCAAAGGAGCTAGTGGACCGACGGGTCTTCGTCTTCCAGAAATGTCTTGATCCCCTCACGGGCGACCGTGGCCAGAAACTCGTCGAAAGCCTCGCGATCGGTCGCGAAGGGCTCTTCCCATTCGATGAGATCCTCGTGCTGGGTCACCACCTCCATCTTCCAGTCGCCGTTCGAGCCGGCCGGGCGGAAGATATCGACGAGTACGGTCACACCATCCTCGGTAAACTCGCCGGCGAGCTCGGAATGTTCCAGTTTCGGTTTCTTTGCCATTCTCAAACCCGATCTGTGTTGCGCGCTGCTATCGTGCATATCGTGGCCGAATGAGAAAGGCGTACGGCCGAAGTTTATTGAAGGTTCCACGGAAGAATATGCGGTGCTTTACACAGGCGGGTGCGAGCCGGGCTATACAGCGATCAAACCCCGGTCAATCAACGCACGCAAATTCTCAAGCTTCGACCTTTGGTCCCTTTTGCGTGGAAATGCGCGGCCTGGACATGCGGCCGTGGCTTCGTAGCTGAAGGTAATTCTGAGTGCCGTCGTCGCTTTTGCTGAGAGCCTCAGTTCCATGATCGGGAGAGAAGCTCAGGCGTTGCCTCCGAAGAGCTAAGCTTCTCTCCCTCTGGCATTCGAGATTTCGTCCTGTACAGGATGCTCGGTCCCCGCTGCGCCCTGTGTAAGCCGCACCGTTCGGTTTGCCATGAGGTCACATTAGCGACCTCCAAAATAATTGAAATAGATTTCTGAATGTCTCCGGGAGCACTATGTGAGCTGCAACTCTCGGGACTTTGGTCCAACTATCCAATCGAGCCTAGACGACGTAATCGTGCGCTGTCCAAACCCATGGACACCGGAATGCTCCGGATTGCCCCCGCGGGCGCACCGGAGTATTCTGGACCCCAATCCCTATTTTTCTTCGACCGAAATTCCTTTTTCACCAATAGAAATGTCCACGCCCGAGGGCTTGCTCTGCTCGCGATAAATGTAGACCCCCAGGCCCACCACGACGACGAGCAAAGCACCGATAATTAGGAAGAGACCGTTACGACTATTCATGCCAACTCCTTGTTTGCGGACCCTTTGAGATAGGCGGAAACATCCGCTTGGCAACCGCGTTGCGGCCAAGGCTGCCTCCCGGTGACATCATTAGTTCATACACCGTTGGCACCATGGGCTGCCCGCGTATGGTGATCCGACTGCGCGTATGCGGTGATAGCGTGCTGATAACCGTCATACGAAGGAGAATGCCAATGAACCGCGCTCTCATGGCTGCAGCGGTCGCTGCACTCTTTGGTCTTTCGAACTTTGCGCCTGCTGCGGCGGCGTCATCGGCTGCGAAGAAAGGCACCCCAACAGCAGTGAGCAAGCAAACGACTGGATCCACCACACCGATGACCAATCGGTTTCTGACTCCCCGAATGATGGATCGCAAGCGCCCGATGAATCCGGTTTGCGACCAAGGCTTCAAACCGGGCGCCCCTTCGAGCTGTCACTACTGACTGTCAAATCCACCCTGATGAAGAGAGCCCACAGCCCCAAGAGGGATTAGCTTTACCATGGGCAGCAAGGTGCGTGCATAGCTGTTACCGGATATCCATCGTCTCAATATCCACGACGATCCGCCGCCGCAACATCAGCGCCGCACCCTTCGTCATGAAGGTTCCGAGGCAGATTGACGGCGTCTGGCTGCGCGATATCGGCAGAATGAATTGACCGATGCCGTTAGAGAGGCGGAACCGCGACCGTAGGGCCGAGGATCGAAGCCGTCACCAACAGCACGCAGGTAAGACCGACCAACACCGTAATGCTTAGACCGACGAATTGCTTCTTACTCATGCTTTAGAGATGGGACGATCCATAGTGCTCTACCAGTGCGGCTTCTCGTCACGCTCGATCGCCTGGTTCGGGCCGCGTCACCGGAGGGTAACCAGCCGCAGACCGATCAATTGCGCGAAATCGGGCTCTTGCGGCCGCGCGAGCAGACCGCACTGCCACTAAGACCAGGCAAATAACGATGGCGCCCTGTTTAGTCTGAAAATGAGGCCTAGGGCGACTTTCGCTCCGACCTAAGTCGAACAAATCGTTCGACTTTCGAAAGACGGCAAGGAGCCATTGATACTGTAGCCTTCCAAACGTCCTCATACCCTAGGACACAGTGCATCCCGGATATTGCGGACTGATCCCTCCACAGTATCCGGGAACCGCCTTTTTGACTGCGAGTAGATATCCTTGATCTGGCCTGCTGTCCTGCGCATCCTGCAAGTCAGAGGGAGAAACAGTCGTGAACGACAAACCCGCCTTTCTCGCATTCCGGTACTCTGATGGTACCTGGACTGTCATGATTGTCAGCGAGGACACAATCTCTGAGGTTCAAGATATGACGGCCGCCAAGCTAATCGAGATAATCGAGAGTTTGGAAATCATGAACGAAGCGGAAGAGAAAGACTGGTGGGATGTCTTCCACTAAGAAGACGCGAGTTGCCGTTAAGTGCCTGTCGGAAGAAGAGTGTTACAGTTCCGCACCACTACCATCGGTAGGAAGGCGCCGCCGTTGTCGTCCAACCGACCGACAACAAGCAAGCACTACTAAGTCGGATTAACGGCTACTGTCCAAGTTGGCTGATACGGAGCCGTCGTTGATAAGGATGGTAGCGGAGGAGGGATTTGAACCCCCGACACAAGGATTATGATTCCTCTGCTCTGACCTACTGAGCTACTCCGCCACTGGTCAACGGTGCCGTTCGCGTTGCGGCGGCCCGTGGGATGAGCGGCTTATAAGGTGCGCCTCGGCTTTGTGTCAAGCGCATGATCGAGAAAATACCACAGGCTTTTTCAGGCCGCGATAGGGCTTGCCAGCAACGCCTTCAGCGAAGCCTCCGCCGCCGGTTCGCGCTCGGAGCGTTCGATAAAACCACCGCCGTAGACGCGTGCGTCGTCGCCGGGCGCCGAATAGAGCGCGCAGGCTTGGCCCGGTGCAACACCGGCTTCGCCGACTGCGAGGTCGACATAAATCCCACTCGCATCGGCATGCAACACCGCGGGCGTCGGTGCGCGCGTGGAGCGGACCTTGGCGAAACACGCAAAGCCTTCACCCGAGGCAGCCGCGGCGAGCGGCTCGTCGCCCAGCCAGTTGACATCGCGCAAGTAGACGCGATGAGTCTCCAGTGCTTCCTTCGGGCCGACAATGACCCGGCGGGAGCGAGCATCAAGGTAGACCACGTAGAGCGGCTCGCCGGTGGCAATGCCGATGCCGCGGCGCTGGCCGATGGTGTAGTGCAGGATGCCGTCATGCTGGCCGAGAACGCGGCCGTCGAGATGGACGATCTCACCTGCGAGCGCCGCGTTCGGCTTCAGCTTGTTGATGATGTCGGAATACTTGCCCTGCGGCACGAAACAGATGTCCTGGCTGTCCGCCTTCTTGGCGACCACAAGACCCATGTCCTCGGCAAGCTTTCGGGTTTCGGCCTTCGGCAGGCCGCCGAGCGGAAAGCGCAGATAGTCGATCTGCTCCTGCGTCGTCGCGAAAAGGAAGTAGCTCTGGTCGCGATCGGAATCGGCCGGACGATAGAGCGCGCGACGACCGGGGTCGCCAGGCGCCGGATTGGGCCGCGAGCGAATGTAGTGGCCGGTCGCAAGTGCATCGGCGCCGAGCTCCTTGGCCGTTGCCAGCAGATCCGCGAACTTGACCGTCTGATTGCACGAGACACAGGGGATCGGCGTCTCGCCGGCGACATAGCTTTCCATGAATGGATTGATCACCGTGTCGCGGAAGCGCTTCTCATAGTCCAGTACATAGTGAGGAATGCCGAGCGTCTCACAAACCCGACGGGCATCGTCGATATCTTGGCCGGCACAGCAGGAGCCTGCGCGATGAACTGCGGCGCCGTGATCGTAAAGCTGCAGCGTAATGCCGAGCACGTCATAGCCCTGGCGCTTGAGAATGCCTGCCACCACGGAACTATCGACGCCGCCGGACATGGCGACGACAACGCGGGTATCTTCCGGCTTCTTTTCAAAATCCAGTGTGTTCACGGGTGACTGCCAATTCTAAGCTTGTTGTGATCCACCCATAAGATGCGGCGGATTTCATGCGTCCGCGCGGGATCGGCCGCCGGACTTTCGTTGGCGAGGATATAGAAAGGATTGGGTTCCGGCGCAAGAGGATGCAAGTTTCATCAGTGAAGTGTCGCTTGGCACATGCCTTGTGCTGCCGCTGTTACAGCGCCGCCCCGAGTAGCTTCCAAAGCATTCCGGCCACGGCACAAGCGATCAATGTGGGGATCACCGACAGTCTGAACCGGAAGATGGCAACGGCAGCCGCGATGCTGAGAACGAGCGACGGCAGAGCCAGCGATGACCAGACGGGTACCTCAATCCATACGAGGCCAAGCCGATGGATGCGCGTCTCGGTAAACAGGAAATGCAAGCCGAACCAGATTGCGAGGTTCAGGATGACGCCGACCACAGCAGCGGTAATGGCCGACATCGCGCTTGCGAGCGCTGCATTTCCCCTAAGCTTCTCGATGAACGGCGCACCCAGAAAGATCCACAGGAAGCACGGCACGAAGGTCACCCAGGTCGTGAGGATTGCGGCCAGCGTCGCGGCCACCATCGGATCGAGACCGCCTGGATCGCGGTGAGCTCCCATGAAGCCGACGAACTGGAGGACCATAATCAGGGGGCCGGGCGTCGTCTCGGCCATGCCGAGCCCATCCAGCATCTCCGTTGGGCGCAGCCAGCCATAATGCTGAACCGCCTCCTGCGCGACATAGGCAAGCACGGCGTACGCGCCCCCAAAGGTCACCACGGCCATCTTGCTGAAAAAGACGCCGATCTGCGTAAACACATCATCGCCGCCTCGGAGCACGTAAAGCAGCAAGAGCGGTCCGAGCCACAACGCCAGCATGACGGCCGAAATCTTCAACGACCATAGCAGGTTCGGCCGCGCGTGGAGCGGCGTTTCCTTTCCGAGCGCGGAATCGACGTCGGCCAGCACGCGACCGGCAGCGGCCTTATGGCCATTGCCTGTCTGGAAGGGCTTCGAGCCGGTTGCCGAACCCAAAAAGCCGATGATCGCCGCCGCCAGGATGATCAACGGGAACGAGATATGCAGAATATAGATCCCCACGAACGCCGCGGCCGCGATGGCGACCATCGCCGGATTTTTCAGCGCTCTACCACCGATCCGGATGACGGCTTGCAAAACGACCGCAAGAACAGCCGCCTTGAGACCGAAGAACATGCCTTCGATGGCGTCGACGTTTCCAAACAGCACGTAGACGTAGCTGAGGGCAAGGATGGACAGGAAACCAGGCAAAACGAAAAGGATGCCGGCGACAAGCCCGCCTGCCGTCCTGTGCATGAGCCAGCCGATATAGATGGCGAGCTGTTGCGCTTCTGGTCCCGGCAACAGCATGCAGTAGTTCAGGGCATGCAGAAAACGATGCTCGCCGATCCACTTCTTTTCGTCGACGACGATCCTGTGCATGACGGCGATCTGCCCGGCCGGGCCGCCGAAGCTCAGCGCCGCCACCCGCAACCAGACGCGGAAGGCTTCGCCGAAGGAGACACCGTGACCCGTCCCGCCCGTCATGTTGTCGGCGGGTGTATCCGTGACAAGGTTGGCCATCTCAGCTTCCCTTCTTCGCCGAGGGCCAATTGTGCGTCTCGTCGGTCGCGTCCCGGCACCATCGATAGAAGGCATCGTATAGGGTCATGCCTGCTTCCAATTGCTCAAGGTCGTCGGCAAACATCCGCGAAAGCCCGAGTGAAGCCGCCAGCAATCCGGCCGCTTCAGGCGCAAGATCGAGTCTTGCGGTATCGGCCGCCCGGACAACCGTCGCAAGCCTGAGGAGCGCGTCGGATTGAATGGCAAATTCCTCCACCATGATGTCGAAGGAGCAGCGATCGCCGCGATGGCTCCAGAAGACACCCTCGATATCGAAGGGTGTCGCCCCGAAACGGTCGGCGACCATCAAGACCTCCGCGGTCGGAACAAACAGAAAGACGGCCGACGGATCGACGAAGCGACGGATCAGCCAGGGGCATGCGATACGGTCGATCTTCGGGCGCGCGCGCGTGACCCAAACGGTTCGTCCCTTGGCATCACGAGACGGCAACTTCTCCGAGGGCACAGCAAGGCCGCTCGTCTTGATCCATGCTTCGAACCCGCCTTCCAGCGTTTCGGCCTGCACGCCCATGAAGCGAAGATGCGCGGCAACGCCGTGGCTGAGCTTGGCGCCATGGTGGCAGATGATCACCGCTGGACTCTGGATTTCATGGCCCCATTGGTCCACCTCCCTGAACGGCCTGCGGATTGACCCGGGAATGAGACGAGGATCGGCAGAAAAATCCTCATCGTTGCGCACATCGATCAACACCGGCGCACCGGGCGTGCCAATGAGGCGGTTGAGTTTGTCGGCTGAGATTTCGGTGAATGACGGCATCGCGCGTCCCTCCGTGTTAGCGGCTTCGTTGGACGCGACTCTTCGGCTGGCGCCTCGTGGGGTGATCGCGACCCCATGAGGCGTATGATCCATGGTGGATCCGGGTGTGTCAAACACTTTCCAACCGCGCGTTGCTTGCGAAGATCCGAGATGCAGCGACGTTGCGAACACGGATTTCACGCTGGAAAGGGCCCTTCAGAGGCCGTAGGAGCAGGGAGCGAGGCGTCTGCGTGACGCGCGCGCCTCCTGAACAGAACCTAGTCGAACTTCTCCGTGGTATCGGCCTTGCCCTTGACCCAGTACCCGGAAGCCTTGATCCAGTGCAACGGATAGCCCCGCTCCGTAACAAGATAGGCGCGGATTGCGCGGGTAACCGACGCCTCGGCTGCGACCCAGACGAAAGTTTCCGGCCGAATATCGACTCCCCGCAATATGCTCAGAAGCGGTCCGGCATCCGTCGCATCCGAAGGCGATCGTTCCGCCCAATGCATATGTAGATCCGCCTTGGTTTCGAAGATCTGCCTCTCCGCCTGCCCTGCCACCGCCGCGATCGCGGTGATCACCATGCCGACATCGCTTTCCTCGATCCGGCGTCCCATGGCAGGCAGCGCGGTTTCGTCGCCGATCAGCAGCCACCGGGTCACGGTTGAGGACACCACCGCTGAGCCTCGCGGCCCGCCGATCGCAAGCGTATCGCCCACGGATGCCTCAATCGCCCACTGGGTCACCGGGCCGGCTTCATGCAAGGCAAAGTCGATCGTCAACGTGCGGGCATCGTTGTCGTACCGCCGTGGCGTATAGTCGCGACGGGCCTCGCCCTCGAGCGCAGGCACAAAGACTTTCACGTGATCATCCGGCGCTAGGCTGATGAAGTCCGCAAGGTCGTCGCCCGTCAGGACGATGCGGCGCATGCCCGGCGTGATGTCCGTGACTTCGGCGACCGTCAGGGAGCGGCGACGTAGTTCATGACGAACCCGTTCGATCTGTGGAGCCGGCAGGCTGTAAGTTGAGTTCTGATTGCTATCCATCGTGTCCTTCAGAGGCTCTTCACCTCGATCCGCAGGACACAGTCGCGCAGATCGAAGCCGCAGAGCCGTTCGATCATACGCGTTAAGTGACGTTAACGCTTACGCGGCCGAGCGACGCCCGACCGTTGACGCGCCGGATGTAACCGACATCTCAGGGCCGTGCAACAACGCTTGGCGGTAAATGGCGATTGTTGCCAAAGTTTAACTTTCATGCCGGCGACTACCGAGCAAATCTTGTCAGCAGGGCCGCGCATGTGGGTGTCTCAACGCGGGCACCCCTCGAGGAGTCGAAGATGGACAGCAAGATTCAAGACGTGCTTGATACCTACCATGTCATGATCCGCGAGGAGCAGAACAGCCCTCGCCAGCTTGTGCCCGGCGGCCGCGACGGAGGGCAGGACATGCGTTTGCGCGCGGTCGGTCGGGAAACCGGGCAACTTATCAACATTCTCGCCAAGAGCCTCGAAAAGCCGGTCATTCTCGAGCTTGGCACTTCCTTCGGCTATTCCGGCATCTGGCTGGCGGAAGCGGCGCGGGCGGCAGGCGGCAGGCTGATCACCATGGAGTTGCACGAGTATAAGTCGGCACATGCCAAAGAGATGGCGACAAAGGCTAGGCTCGCGGACTGGATCGATTTCCGGATCGGTGACGCGGTCGAAATGATCGGTGACCTCACCGATGGCATCGACTTTGTCCTCGTGGATCTCTGGAAGGACTTGTATCTGCCTTGCCTCGAGGCCTTCTATCCCAAGCTCAATCCCGGCGCGATTGTCGTTGCGGACAACATGCTCCGTCCCGGCGACGAGAACGTCAGGCAATACGGCAAGGCGATCCGGGCCAGGCCCGGCATTACCAGCGTGCTTTTGCCGGTCGGCAGCGGAATCGAGGTGAGTCGCTTCGACCGATGAACTCAAGCCTTACCGAGTGAGGCCCGACGGAGCCCCGTCAGCCAAACTAGGATCTACAAATAGTGTGCCGTCCACGGCCCCGAAGCAGGTTCTGACGGCAACGACAATCCAGATCGCCGCGAGCACGATCACAAGAACGGCACCGAGCATCGCGAGCGCCGGAAAATGGACCGCCGCCGCAAGACGCAGCGTTGCAACCGCGTAGACACCGATCGGAAAGGTGTATCCCCACCAGCCGAGGTTGAATGGCAGGCCATTCGCCACGTAGCGGGCAGTTATGGCCAGCGCCATGCCCAACCACCACAACCCATAGGCCCAAAGCAAGATCGCGCCGAGGAATGCGGCACCCGACATTGCGCCGGCAAAGAGGCCGAGACCATTGGCGGCGAGCACCGCGTTCCCGTTCAGCGCAAAAAGGATCAGTCCGAGCGCCCCGGTCCCTATCGGGCCGAGCGACAGGAAAGCGGTCGACGCCATGCTGGCCGGAGGCAAGTTGTGAAGCACCATCCGCAGGAAGAGGATGCTGAGCAGCCCAAGCGCCAGCGGCACGGAAGCGGCCCAGAGCACGTAACTCGCAAACAGCACCGTCATCTGGTTACCCGCGCCGGGAATGTGAGGAAGCAGCAACCCGCCGCTTGCCGCGGTGACTTCGCAGGCAACCACCGGCAACAGCCACACCGCACTCATCTCTTCGAGCACATGCGTCTGCCGGGTGACCATCGCGAACGGAATCGCAAGACCGGAAAGCACCGCAAGCGCCGCATCGAACCACCACAGGCCAACCGCCACCGAGATGGCGGCTTGGCCAAACCACGCTGCGCCAAAGATCACCGTTCCATTTATGATGGTCGCCAGCCCCATCGGGACGCACCCAAAAAACATCGACACGACAGGGTGGGCGAACACACGCAGGGCATCCCGCGGGTACAGGATCCATTTGCTTGCATATAGAGCCGAAAGGCTGGCGAACAGCACGATGTTCGCCAGCCACAACACTTCCCCGAAGATCGACAATGCCGGCGCATTCGGGAACTGCGCGAGACAGATGGCAAAAATGCCCGTACCCATCGTTGCCGCGAACCAGTTCGGCGTAAAATGCAGGATGCGCCAGTGTCCTTCGGACGGCGTGGGTCGAATGCCTGGAACGGAAAATGCGGTCATGGCTGTATCCTTCGTTATCGCTCTTGGATACGCCGCTAAATCAATCGACTCCAACGAATTATAATTGTAATTTTGTTCGACAAAATCGAATGATTAATTTAGGATCGGTATTCCTTTGACCCTTGAACAGCTTCGAATCTTCGTTGCAGTCGCCGCGCGAGAGCACATCACTCAGGCGGCTGCCGACCTCAACATGACGCAATCGGCCGTCAGCGCAGCAATCACCGCGCTCGAAAGCAGGCATCGCGTTGCGCTGTTTGACCGTGTCGGTCGCTCGATCGTGCTGAACCAAGCTGGGCGGATGTTCCTCAAGGAAGCGCACGCGGTCCTCGCGAGCGCACGCGCCGCCGAAGCGGCCTTGATGGATCTTTCCGGCCTGATGCACGGCGAACTATCGATCATGGCGAGCCAGACTGTCGCCGGCTACTGGCTTGCACCGCGTCTCGCGGAATATCGCAGGCATCATTCCGGCATCGCGTTGAACGTCAAGATCGGCAATACGGAGGAAGTGACGGATGCTGTAGCGGAAGGGCGAGCAGAAATCGGCCTCATCGAATGGCCACAGCATCGCCGGGGCCTGTCGATGAGAAAGATTGCCACCGACGAGATGATTGTCGTCGTAGCGCCCGGGCACGCCTGGGCCGACGGAAAACCGCGAACCATCAGAGATTTCACCCAAACCGCGTGGATCCTGCGCGAGACAGGTTCCGGAACCCGACGCGCTTTCGAGAGCCTTCTCCAAACAGCCGGACTGACGGTCGCGAAGCTGGATGTTCCCATGTCTCTGCCGGGCAACGAGACGGTGATTGGCACTGTCGAGGCCGGACTGGGTGCAACGCTGATATCACGAAGCATCGCCACCCCGTTTCTCCGGGCCGGAACTCTTAAGGAAGCGAACATTCCTCCCTTGCCCCGGCCGTTCTTTCTGCTCCGCCATCAGGAGCGCTACCGCAGCAAGGCGGCGGACGCGTTTGACGCTATGGCGTCAGCAGCCGATGCCGGCGACCAGAGGTAAATACGCTGCCGTCAATCAAAACTTCGTCTCAGCCTGCAGCATCGGGCGGCGGCCCAGTAGGAGCCATGCACCTTCAGCGGTACCTTCTGCGACTGCTCTTCGGTTTTGATCCTAAAAGCAGGGATCGGTCGGGCGTGCACAGAAAATCTAAATACGATCAAAATTATAAATCGCAGAAGCTATAGGCGAAACGCCTGCGTATTGTGCAAGGCTGAAAGATTCAGGCTCCCTGGAGCCTTCCGATTTCATTCCACCGCGAGTGATGAGCATGACTGCACTGACCGTGATCGGCCAGCACCTCGATGACGCGGCACTGATCGACGCGCCCGTGCCCGCAGCCTTCAACCATCAGCTCAAGCTCAGCCTTCAACGCCATCAAGCTCCGGATCCTCTGCTCGACTTCGATTAGGCGAGCCTTGGCGATCGCATCTGCGGACGCGCAGGACTGGTGCGGATCGTCCTGCAGGGTGAGGAGAGTGCGGATCGCCTCCACCTCGAACCCAAGCTCGCGGGCGTGACGGATGAAGGCAAGCCTGCGCAGATCGGCCGGCTCGTAGGAGCGTTGATTGCCCTCGCTACGATTTGGCTCCGCAAGGAGGCCGATGCTCTCATAGTAGCGGATTGTCGGTACCTTGACGCCGCTTTTCCGGGACGCTTCCCCGATCGTGATCTTTTTCATGATTTTCCTCTTGCACCTCTAGTCGCTAGAGGATGTAGGAAAGATGCTTCGAACTGACAAGGAAGCGGATCATGGGCGAAACGGTCGAGAAGCGATACAGGGTCGGCGGCATGGATTGCGCCAGTTGCGCAGCCAAGATCGACACGGCCGTCCGACGTATGCCCGGCGTCGAAGACGTTTCGGTTTCGGTGACCGCCGGAACGATGACCGTACGCCACGACGGCAGCAGCGACCTTGTCGCCATCGAAAAGAAAGTCACGAGCCTAGGCTATAGCGTCTCGCAAGCGGCCGGCAGGTTGCCGGCGGATACGGAGCAGGCAGGCCGTTCCCACCATGACCATGACCATGACCATGGTGACCACGATCACGCCGGGCACAACCATCAGGCTCACGATCATGCGGCGGAGCAGGCGCCGGATGCACTGGAAGGGCTCCACGGCCACGACGCGCCGATGGTTGGTCCCTGGTGGCAAAGCAGGAAAGGTCGCCTGACCATATTCTCCGGTGTGGCGCTCGTGGTCGCCTACGTCATCGGCCACCTTGTGCCTTCCATTGCGCCTTATGCATTCGTCGTTGCGATGCTCGTCGGGCTTGTTCCGATCGCTCGTCGCGCAGTCACGGCTGCCTTGTCGGGCACACCGTTTTCGATCGAAATGTTGATGACCATCGCGGCAGTCGGCGCGGTGATCATTCATGCCGGCGAGGAAGCCGCAACCGTGGTTTTCCTGTTTCTGGTTGGCGAACTGCTGGAAGGCGTCGCCGCAGGCAAGGCACGGGCAAGCATCCAGTCCCTGACGACTTTGGTTCCCAAACGAGCCTTTATCGAGGAAGGTGGCACGACCCGGGAAGTGCCGGCCGAAAGCCTCGCCGTCGGCGCGATTATTCTGGTTCGACCTGGTGACCGCATCGCGGCGGACGGCACCATCCTGTCTGGCGAGAGTGCAATCGACGAAGCGCCGGTCACAGGCGAAAGCACACCGGTACGCAAAGGTGAAGGTGAAACGGTTTTTGCCGGCACGGTCAACGGTGATGCGGCACTTCGGGTCAAGGTGACCGCAGCGGCCGCCGACAACACAATCGCGCGTGTCGTCCGACTGGTGGAGGAGGCACAGGAGTCGAAGGCTCCGACCGAACGCTTTATCGATCGTTTCTCGCGCTACTACACGCCGGGTGTGGTCGTCGTTGCTGCTCTGGTTGCCATCATGCCGCCGCTTCTTATGGGAGCTGCTTGGGACGAATGGATCTACAAGGGTCTCGCCATACTGCTGATCGGCTGCCCCTGCGCCCTTGTGATTTCGACCCCGGCCGCGATTGCCGCCTCGCTTTCTTCGGGAGCGCGCCGCGGCTTGCTGCTGAAGGGCGGCGCAGTGCTCGAGACGCTCGGCAAAGTCACCGCCGTCGCCCTCGACAAGACAGGCACGCTAACCGAAGGCAAGCCGCAGGTGACCGATGTAATCGCCTTCGCAAGGGATGAGGCGGATGTCCTGAGGTATGCTGCCGCCCTTGAGACAGGCTCGAGCCATCCGCTGGCGCTGGCGATCCTGGCACGGGCAACAGCTGTGGGTATCCCGGTACCCGCAGTGAACGGCGCCAAGGCCCTGGGAGGGAAAGGCATCGCCGGGACAGTCGAGGGTCAGCCTGTGTTCTTCGGATCTCCGAAAGCTGCCGGCGAGCAAGTTCCGCTCTCATCCGATCAGACCGCGCGTATCACGGCACTCAATGACGATGGGAAAACAGTTTCGGTGCTGATCGTCGGCGACACGCTGGCAGGAGCGATCGCCATGCGCGACGAGCCGCGCGACGACGCCAAGTCCGGTCTTGAAGCGCTGACTGTAGCGGGTATCAAGACTGTCATGCTCACGGGCGATAATCACCGCGCTGCCGAGGCCATCGGCAAAGAACTCGGCATCCAAGTCCGAGCCGAACTGATGCCGGAGGACAAGCAGCGCATCGTGAACGAGCTGAAGCGCGGCGGCTTGATCGTTGCCAAGGTCGGCGACGGCATCAATGACGCCCCTGCCCTTGCGACCGCCGATGTCGGCATCGCCATGGGCGGCGGTACCGATGTGGCGCTGGAAACGGCCGACGCCGCCATCCTTCATGGACGTGTCAGCGATGTGGCGGCAATGATCGAACTCTCGAAGCGCACCATGCGCAATATCGTCCAAAACATCAGCATCGCGCTGGGCCTGAAGGCGGTGTTCCTTGTGACGACCATCGCTGGCATCACCGGCCTGTGGCCCGCGATCCTGGCCGATACCGGTGCGACGGTGCTCGTCACAATCAACGCACTGAGGCTCCTGAAGCCGGCGAAGTAGACCGCGCGGCGAACGGCAATAACGGAGACGTCGGTCGCCCGCGCTACTGCTTCTCCCCCAGATATTGAAACAGCGTCCGCTTCCAACGCTGATCGTGAACTGCCTGAAGGACGGCGACATCGATCGCCTTGCGATAGGGCCGTCCAAGGGGCATCGCGAGCCCGTAGCTCTGAGGTTCGAAATCGACATCCAGCACTTGAACCGTGCTGGAGAAGCGTTGTTCGACGGTCCAGGCAAGCAACGGTTTGTCGTACACGAAAGCATCGATCGATCCTGCTTCCAGCGCCTTGAGCCCGTCGGCCACCTGAGGAAACGTCCGATGTTTGATGCGTTCGCCGTCCAGGAAACCGATGGTCGCCGAGTTGGCAAGCGTCCCGACGCGCACGCCCGGCAGATCCTCGACGCCGTTGACCAGCCCGCGCATCTGCCTTGTCGTCAACGCGGAGGTGACGCTGGCCGTAAAGACCGCGATCGTGATGATCGAGACCACCATCCAAATAATCGCGAGCGCCCTGCCCGCGATTGTGATCGGCCCGCGGTGACCGGTGCTTGCCTGGGTCATGGCCTCCGCCGACCACCAGATGCTTGCTCCCAAACCACGTCCAAGCGGCCCGCCGAAGTCGTCGTTATGACGCCGCTCGAACAGCCACACCAACGCGCCGACAAGCAGAGAGATGCCGATCAACGCTCCTGCCGCCTGCAGGAAGCCCGCCGAAATCATTGTCCGGATGATCTCGCGCCATACTGATACGCTATTGACCGAAACAGCTATTCCCAGCCCTGTATCGTAGAAAGGCTGACTGAAATCGACGATCCGCTCGCGATCGGCGGTGATGGTGATCGCCGCCACGGAAACATCGTAGTCGCCTCGCGATGTCGCTTCGAGGAGTTTCTGGACGTTGGGTTCCTCGGTGAGGCGAAACTTCAGTCCGAGCTTCTCGGCAACTTCCCGCCAGAGGTCAATGGAAATACCTGTCCAATTTCCGTCGGCATCCTTCATCGCAAAGGGTGGCGCCTCCTTGGTGCCGATCACCAGCTCTCGCTGTGGAAACTCTTGTCTGTCGGACGGCTGCGGCATTTGGGCGTGAGCGTTTTCGCTCCCCATCGCTGCTAAAAGCATCACGGCGACGAATGCCCAGTGCCCCCGGTGAAATGCGGCATGCAGGCGTGCATGTACGTGGCGCGCGAAGAGGGCCGCAAAGGGAATTGCCATCATGCTCGTTCGCACCCGGCCTCCAACATCGAAAGGTTCTCTGCAACGGCTCTCAAGCCGGTCGCGGCCTCGCCCTCGAGATCCAAATCCACGCGAAGAGGCGATCTTAGCGAGACACGAGCAGGCGTAAATTGGAAGTACGTTACTGTAAAATTGACTGCAATGGGACCGGCAAGCCCATGAGCATTCGCGGATTCGAGCGCGTCATCCTGGCGGCTCACATAACCTTCACGGAGATTTGCGCGTATCGGAACATTTTACCCGTCTGGGAGTTAACGTTTAGAGGAGGACTAACATGACGAATGACTTCAACAAGCCGAACCCGGTGAACACATCGGCATCGAAGAGCAGGACGATCTGGATTGTGCTCGCAGCGATCGTTGTCATCGTTGCCTTGGCGGCTACATATTGGCCGAGATCACAGAGTTCTTCGACAGCGACAGCACCAGCGCCGACGGCGTCCGAGCCAGCTTCGCCGCCTGCGTCGACTGCACCAGCATCACCGCCTGCAGCAAACCCGCCCGCGAGCGCTCCGGCGACCCCTGCCGCTCCAGCCGCTCCGGCCCCCGCTGCTCCGGCTCCGGCCACGCCGCAGTAACGGCAAGCCCGCTTGGTCTGGCGGGCAGATGCTTCGTAGGCGTAGAAGGCCGGCAGCGTCTCTCAGTTCGCGCCGGCCCTGAGGATACGATGCGTGCTTTGATCCAGCGCACTACTCGCCTCCCGGCCGTCCTTGGCAAGACCATTCGCCGTATTTGCGCAGGATGACAGGCTCACAAGAGATGAGAGCGCAAGGACGATAATCACGGCTGACTTTGTCATGGACGCACCCGAATAGGTGAAAGGAACGATAGTCGCTCGCGACAGTGATTATCAACGCGAGTGATCAACAGGCAAAACGAGAAAACCCGGCGCAGGTTCCCGCGCCGGGTTTTCTCATTGCCTTGGGAGCAAAACTCAGTCGACTGCGAAAACCAGCGGCTTTGCCTGACGGATCGCCGGATTTGCCGTCAGCTTGGCAAGGACCTCGTCGCCGATCGGACCGTCGACATAAAGCAGCGCGATCGCATCGCCGCCCTGCTTGTCGCGGCCGAGCTGGAAGTTCGCGATATTGACGCCGGCAGCGCCAAGCGTGGTGCCGATGAAGCCGATCATGCCGGGAACGTCGGTGTTCGTGAGGTAGACCATGTGCGAACCGACATCGGCATCGAGATTGATGCCCTTGATCTGGATAAAGCGGGGCTTGCCGTCCGAGAAGACCGTGCCGGCGATCGATCGGGTCATCGTGTCGGTCTTGACGGTGAGCTTGATGTAGCCGTCGAAGACGCCGGTCTTGTCGCGCTTGACCTCGGAGAGGACGATGCCCTTTTCCTTGATCATAACAGGAGCCGAGACCATGTTGACATCGGCGACCTGCGGCCGGATCAGGCCGGCAAGCAGCGCGCTCGTCAACGCCCGCGTATTCATGCCAGCCGTCGCACCGTCAAAGAGGATCTCGATTTCCTTGATCGGCTCTTCCGTCACCTGGCCGACGAAGGCACCGAGAACATCGGCGAGCCGGATGAACGGCTTGAGGATCGGTGCTTCCTCAGCAGTGATCGAGGGCATGTTGATGGCGTTGGAAACGGCACCCTTCACCAGATAGTCCGACATCTGCTCGGCAACCTGCAGGGCCACGTTCTCCTGGGCTTCCGTCGTCGACGCGCCGAGATGCGGAGTGCAAACCACGTTCGGCAGGCCGAACAGCGGGCTTTCTTTGGCGGGCTCGACTTCGAAAACGTCGAAACCGGCTCCGGCGACGTGACCGGACTTGATGGCCTCGGCAAGTGCTGCCTCATCGACCAGGCCGCCACGGGCGCAGTTGATGATGCGAACGCCGGGCTTGGTCTTTGCGAGGTTTTCCTTGCCGAGAATGCCGCGCGTCTTGTCGGTCATCGGTACGTGCAAGGTGATGAAGTCGGCCTTGGCGAGCAGCTCGTCCAGCTCGACCTTGGTGACGCCCATCTCCTGGGCGCGCTCGGCCGAGAGGAAGGGGTCGTAGGCGAGAACATGCATGCCGAGGCCGATGGCCTTCTTGCAGACGATGCCGCCGATATTGCCGGCGCCGATGACGCCGAGCGTCTTGCCGGTGATTTCGACGCCCATGAACTTCGACTTTTCCCACTTGCCGGCCTGCGTCGAGCTGTCTGCCTGCGGCAGCTGGCGGGCAACGGCGAACATCAGAGCGATGGCGTGTTCGGCCGTGGTGATCGAGTTGCCGAACGGCGTGTTCATGACGATGATACCGCGCTTGGAAGCGGCCGGGATATCGACATTGTCGACGCCGATGCCGGCGCGGCCGATGACCTTGAGGTTGGTCGCGGCGGCGATCAGCTTTTCCGTTGCCTTGGTGGCGGAGCGGATAGCGAGGCCGTCGTAGTTGCCGATGATTTCGGCAAGCTTGTCCTTGTCCTTGCCGAGCTGCGGCTGGAAATCGACTTCGACGCCGCGATCACGGAAGATCTGGACGGCAGTTTCCGACAGTTCGTCGGATACGAGAACGCGAGGTGCCATTGGGGGCTTCCTTCAAAAGGTTCAACGATGGAATGTAATCGGGATTGCGAGGCTCCGCCCGTTCGGCGGAGCCGGATGCGATCAACTCAGGCGGCAGCCTGGGAAAGCGTCGCCTTCTGCGTTTCGAACGCCCAGGAAAGCCACGGCATCAGCTTCTGCATGTCTGCAGTTTCGATCGTGGCGCCGGCCCAGATGCGCAGGCCAGACGGAGCGTCACGGTAATGGCCGATGTCGTAGGCGACACCTTCCTTGTCGAGCAGGCTGACGATGCCCTTGGCGAAGTTCGCCTGGCCGTCGGCGTCGAGTGCCAGAACGTCCTTATCGGTAATCTTCAGGCAGACCGAGGTGTTGGAAGCCGTCTCGGCCTTGACGGCCAGGTTGGCGATCCAGTCATTGGCGGCGACGAAGTCGGCGATGACCTTGGCATTGGCGTCGGCGCGGGCCATCAGGCCCTTCAGGCCGCCAACATCCTTCGACCAGAGCAGTGCGTCGATATAGTCCTCGACGCAGAGCATCGACGGCGTGTTGATGGTTTCGCCGGTGAATATGCCCTCGATCAGCTTGCCGCCCGAGGTCATGCGGAAGATTTTCGGCAGCGGCCAGGCCGGTGCGTAAGTCGTCAGACGCTCGACAGCGCGCGGCGACAGGATGATGACGCCATGAGCGCCCTCGCCGCCGAGAACCTTCTGCCAGGAGAAGGTGACAACGTCGAGCTTGGCAAAATCGAGGTTCTGCGCAAAAGCAGCCGAGGTGGCATCGCAGATCGTCAGGCCCTTGCGGTCGGCCGGGATGAAGTCGCCGTTCGGAACGCGAACGCCCGAGGTGGTGCCGTTCCAGGTGAAGACGACGTCGCGGTCGAAATCGATGGTCGAAAGGTCCGGCAGCTCGCCGTAACCGGCTTCGATCTTGCGGACGTCTTTCAGCTTCAGCTGCTTGACGACATCGGTGACCCAGCCGGCGCCGAAGCTTTCCCAGGCGACCATGTCGACGCCGCGCTCGCCGAGCAGCGACCAGAGCGCCATTTCGACGGCGCCGGTGTCGGAAGCGGGCACGATGCCGATGCGGTAATCGGCAGGCACTTCGAGAATTTCACGGGTAAGGTCGATGGCCTGCTTGAGCTTCATCTTTCCGATCTTCGCGCGGTGCGAACGGCCAAGCGGCGCGTCGGAAAGGGCTTCGAGCGACCAACCGGGACGCTTCGAGCAAGGGCCAGAAGAAAAATGAGTGTTGTTCGGACGGACGTCCGGCTTTGCGGTGGCAGCGGCCATATGTATACCCTTCCAGGTAATTAGCCTCTCGTTGGGGAGAGGTGTCCCGCCGCCGTGGATATAGATCGCGCCTGACATAGTCAACGGGCAAGCGTCGCAACTGGAGGATTTTTTGGTCTACACGCGTCATTGCGTCGCGGACTACCAGCCGGCGATACGCAAGCCGATACGAATCTCGTGCCGCGTCAATCCGTCGTCGCGGCCGCTGGTCCCGGAGGGGCCGGCAAACATGCTGCCGCCGGCGATATCGGAGAAGCGATAGCCCAAATCGACCTTGATGTTGTTGGTGATTTCATAACTGAGGCCCGCCATCAGTGCATAAGTGAAGCGCCAGTTGTTTTCGCCATTGAAATCTTGGGGCGGAAACGTGACCCCAGAGCAGGCCGAACCACCATCGACGCACTCGGGTTGCGAACGTACGCTGCCCCATCTGACGTTGGTTACCCCTATGCCGGCGCCGACATACGGGGTGAAGCCGGCAACGGTCGCAAGGTCCGCATAGCCGTTGGTCATGACGCCATAGGCCCGAAGATCGGCGCGCACACCGGAGGTGCAGCCGGTCCCGGCAGGCGCGGATGCGGCACAAGGCAGATCAGTGTTGGCCGTGCCGGTAAAATCGCTTTTGAAGAAATCCCCCGTCAGGTCGGCGCGCCAGATGTCGGTGAATTGATAGCCAATCCCCGCACCGCCAGAAACGGGCTTCGAGAAGCGTGCCGAATCGAACTCGTGGATAGCCCCATCATCGAAGCGGTAGTCCGGCGTTTCGTTGCCGGTCCATGGAGCATAACCAAGATCACCGCGGAGATACCAGCCGGTCGTGGACGAGTCGCCCGGAATGCTTATCTCCGGTGCCTCAGCAATAGGGGGCTCCTCCGCCATCGCCCGCCCACCAAGCAGGACAAGGCTTGCCGCAGTGGCGAGGATCGTGATGGACGATTTCATTGCAATTCCCGACCGGGCAAAGCGGTGCCCGCATGACTGACCATGCGGTATTATTCCAGCGAGTTGCTAACGCGCGGTTAACCATATTTGTTAACTTCGATTGAGGTTCAAACCACGAAAAAGGCCGCCGTGACGGCGGCCTTGAAGTCGAAAGCTCCTCCAACGATGAACGAATTGGCTATTGCAGCGAGTAGCGCAGGCCGAGTTTGAAGTCGTGCGAGGTAATGTTGTTGAAGTGCATCGGGCCGGTGTTAACGGTGTCATCATAGGAGCGGAGCCGGCCGCTTTTTGCGTCACCAAGGTCAACATAGCTATAGCCGAAATCGACGGTCAGGCGGTCGGTCACTTGATAGCCGATCCCGGCATGCAGCGCCCATGCAAAGTTCCAAGTGGAGTCGCTGTCCCCGTATGCAACTCCGAGCGTAGGGACATTAACATCGCGGAAACGAGAGATCGTATTGCGTGACGCACCGATACCGGCGCCCACATACGGCGTGATGCCCTCCCAGGTGCCGATATCGACATAGGCGTTGGCCATCAACAGCCATTCCGACTTGGCACCGTCGTAGTCATTCGTGGCATCCCAGACAGCCGTGCCCGTTGCATCGGTGTGTCCATAACGATCAAGCGCAGAGAAATCAGTCTTGCCGCGATACTGGACGATCGCATCGCCACGAAGCCACTGGTTGAATTGATAGCCAACACCAAGTCCACCGAGCGGCCCGCTGTCAAAGCTGCCGTCATCGACAAATTCGCGAAAATCCACGTCGTCAAACAGCTCGTGCTGCATGCTGCCAAGACGCTGATTGGTCATGCCTATATCGCCGCGCAAGTACCATCCGCCAAAGACGGGAACTGGTGGCGGCGCCGGGTCGACATAGAGATCGGCAGCGAGAGCTGGGACACCTCCCATCAGCGCCGCAGCCGCGGCAATCAAAAATCTCTTCATAGTATTCTCCAGGAACAATCAATACCCAGCACGCGCCACTAGACCGCGTCTGACCTTTATTCAGCCTGGACTCTTACAAATCAGAGTTAATGTCCGATTAAATTTACAAGATATTTATCATGATGTTACGGGAACGGACGCGCGCCAGCTGGGAAGCTGGCGGCACCCGACAAAAAGCGTGCATGTCGACTTCAGGCTGCGGAGCGCACGTTCGAAATCGTGCCGATCAATTCGTTGACGATCCGCTCGATCTGCGAGCGGTCATCGCCCTCGGCCATGACGCGGATTAGCGGTTCCGTACCGGACGGGCGGATGACCAGGCGGCCATTCTTTGCGAGCTCGGCCTCCGCATCGGCAATCGCCTTCTGCACCTGAATATCCTCGAGCGGCTTGCCGCCGGAGATACGGACGTTGCGGAGGAGCTGCGGCACGGGGTCAAAGCGACGGCATACTTCGCTGACGGTCCTGCCGGTCCGTTTGACCGCAGCAAGGATCTGCAGCGCAGCCACCAAACCGTCGCCCGTCGTGCCATAGTCCGACAACACGATGTGTCCGGACTGTTCACCGCCGACATTGTAGTTGTGCTGGCGCATGTGCTCGACAACGTAGCGGTCACCGACCATCGTACGCACGAGACCAAGTCCCTTGTCGTCGAGGAAGCGCTCGAGCCCGAGATTGGACATCACGGTCGCGACAATGCCGCCGCCGCGAAGCTGCTGGCTCTCGGCGTAGCTTTCGGCGATCACAGCCATCAGCTGGTCGCCATCGACAACCGCACCGTTCTCGTCGACGATGATGACGCGGTCGGCGTCGCCGTCGAGCGCAATGCCGATATCGGCGCGCACTTCATCGACCTTCTTCTGCAGCGCGACCGGGCTGGTAGAACCGCAATTGAGATTGATGTTCGTGCCGTTCGGCTCGTTGCCAATGGTCACAACGTCGGCACCGAGTTCCCAGAGGACAGCTGGAGCCACCTTGTAGGCAGCGCCGTTTGCGCAGTCGATCGCGATCCTCAATCCCTGCAACGTCACGTCGCGCGGCAGCGTGCGCTTAGCGTGCTCGATGTAGCGGTCGTGAACGCCGTCAACGCGCTTGGCGCGGCCGATGTCATCCGACTTCGCAAGCTGCGAGGACAGATCCTTCTCAAGCAAATCCTCAATCTGCGACTCCAGATCGTCGGACAATTTGTAGCCATCCGGCCCAAAGAGCTTGATGCCGTTGTCCTCGTAGGGATTATGCGAGGCGGAGATCATGACACCGATATCAGCACGCAAGGACCGCGTCAGCATAGCTACGGCCGGTGTCGGTATAGGACCGAGAACGAACGCATCGACGCCTGCAGCGGTGAAGCCGGCCACCATTGCGTTTTCGAGCATGTAGCCCGAAAGGCGGGTGTCCTTGCCTATGACGACGCGATGACGGTGGTTGCCTCTCCGGAAGATCGTTCCAACTGCGATACCAACTCGCATCGCAAGATCCGGTGTCATCGGGAACACGTTGGATTGACCGCGAATGCCATCCGTACCGAAATAGCGTCTTTTCATATGCACCCCTGTGCCTTGGCGCGCCTACAGGCTGCGCATTACCACTTGCAAAAAATGAGCCGCCACAGGCGGAATTATCGCTACAAGAGCCCCAAATGAGGCCTCGCTATGTCACCGGCATGACATAAATCGCGGTGTCCATCACGTAAATTAGCAAGAAAACCCATTACATCGCGTTACCGACGCGAAAGGCCGGCGTCCTAACGGACCCGGCCTTTCGGTCATTCTGCAAGAGAAATCAATGCGGCTGCGGCTCCAGGCCACCCTCCGGCTCGTCACCCTTTGTCGCTGGGCGCGTGCCGGTCTTCGGCACGGCCGAACCGCGGCTGGGCGGCGCGTCATCGCCGAGATCGCGCGACGGCTTCTCGCCGCGAATCAACGCTTTGATCTCTTCGCCCGTCAGCGTTTCGTACTCGAGCAGCCCCTCGGCGATCGCCACGAACTCCTCGTGGTGGTCGGTGAGAATGCGGCGCGCTTCCGAATAGGCGTCGTCGATCAGGCGACGGACTTCGGTGTCGATCGTCTGAGCGGTGGCCTCGGAAACATTCTTCGACTGCGAAACCGAGTGACCAAGGAACACTTCCTGCTGGTTTTCACCGTAGGAGACCTGGCCAAGCGCATCCGAAAAGCCCCACTGCGTGACCATTGCACGCGCAAGCTTGGTGGCCTGCTCGATATCGGACGATGCGCCGGAGGTGATGTTTTCCTTGCCGAATGTCAGCTCTTCTGCAACGCGACCACCCATCATGATGACGAGGCGCGACACCATCCACTTGTAGCTCATGGAGTAGCGGTCGCCTTCAGGCAACTGCATCACCATGCCCAGCGCACGGCCGCGCGGAATGATGGTTGCCTTGTGCAGGGGATCCGCAACGGGAACCTTCAACGCGGTGATGGCATGACCGGCTTCGTGATAGGCCGTCAGCTTCTTCTCCGCCTCGGTCATCGCCGAAGAGCGGCGCTCGGCGCCCATCATGATCTTGTCCTTGGCGTCTTCGAACTCCTGCATGGTGACGACGC
Organism: Rhizobium sp. BK176; assembly: GCF_024808055.1. NCBI lineage: Bacteria > Pseudomonadati > Pseudomonadota > Alphaproteobacteria > Hyphomicrobiales > Rhizobiaceae > Rhizobium > Rhizobium sp. BK176. The sequence continues at coordinate 39,150 of NZ_JANUBV010000006.1, forward strand.
GCTTGTTGCGGCGTGCAGCCATCAGGGCAGCTTCGTTGACGAGGTTCATCAGGTCAGCACCGGAGAAGCCAGGCGTACCGCGAGCCAGGACCTTGAGATCGACGTTCGGTGCCAGCGGCACATTGCGGGCGTGGACCTTCAGGATGCGCTCGCGGCCGACGATATCGGGGTTCGGAACGACGACCTGGCGGTCGAAACGGCCCGGACGCAGCAGTGCCGGATCGAGAACGTCGGGACGGTTGGTCGCAGCGATCAGGATGATGCCCTCGTTGGCTTCAAAGCCGTCCATCTCGACCAGCAACTGGTTCAGCGTCTGCTCGCGTTCATCGTTACCGCCGCCGAGACCGGCGCCACGATGGCGGCCGACGGCGTCGATTTCGTCGATGAAGATGATGCAAGGCGCGTTCTTCTTGGCCTGCTCGAACATGTCGCGCACACGGGATGCGCCGACACCGACGAACATTTCAACGAAGTCGGAACCCGAGATCGTGAAGAACGGCACGTTCGCTTCGCCGGCGACAGAACGGGCGAGCAGCGTCTTACCGGTGCCAGGAGGGCCGACCAGCAACACGCCGCGCGGAATCTTGCCGCCGAGGCGCTGGAACTTCTGCGGATCGCGCAGGAATTCAACAATTTCCTCGAGGTCCTGCTTGGCTTCGTCAACGCCGGCGACGTCATCGAAGGTCACGCGGCCGTGCGCTTCAGTCAGAAGTTTAGCCTTGGACTTGCCAAAGCCCATCGCGCCGCGCGAACCCCCTTGCATCTGCCGCATGAAGAACAGCCAGACGCCCAGGATCAGCAGCATCGGCAGCAACGTGCCGATATAGCTCAAGAAGCCCGACGAACCGTCGGTTTCCGGGCGCGCCGAAACCAGGACGTTCTTCTGCTGCAGGCGATCGAGCAGGTTGTCATCAACGACAGGGGTATAAGTCTGGAAGGTGGTGCCATTTTCAACATAGCTGCCAGACACGCGGTTGCCCGTGACGACGACTTCCTTGACGCGGCCCGCATCCACTTCACGCAAGAATTGCGAATAAGGGATTTCGCGGGAGCTGGTCTGCGCCGGCGACGTCTGGAACATGCTGAACAGAGCAATCAGCAGCAGAGCTATGATTGCCCACAAGGCGAAATTACGTAAGTTAGGGTTCATCGAACTCCCCAGCACTGGAACAGCCGCCTCATGGCGACCGTCTTATTTGGCCTCTAACATAGGATTGCCTCAGGTGAATGCCAAGGCAAACTGGACTGTTAGATAGATTTTCCGTCAATAAGACCTAAAGGCGGTTTTGGATAGGGGCGTGTACCAAAGGCAGCCGCAAGGCTATCTGCGAAGATGAAATCAAATCGTGTCAAAAAACGGTCGAAGGGCGAAAAATAGGGGGTGATCCTTACTTTCTCGCCAACACTGGCAAGTGGATCTTCTCCTGCGAAATCAACGATGCGTGGTGCCGCCGTCAAGGCTCGCCGAACAACATCCCTGGGCAGTCGACCGCTGACGGGCCCGTGTTGACCTGCAAGAATAGTGATGTCGTCCGGAGATCCGTTTTCAACGAGGAACCGGCTGTCCCAGAGACCGCGCGCACCCGGCGTCAACGTCAACGGCAAAATGCCGCGGCTTTCGCGGACAAGAAAGAGCCCGTCGCGCCGAAGATCGAAGACCACCCTGCCCGCGGTCATCCGGCCCGGCTTCCCACTTTCAACGAGACCGAGCACATCATCCGTCTGTTTTCGCCCGAGCGGGAATGCCTGTCCGCCGAACACTGCCGCAAGGCGTGGAACGGCATAACAAAGCGTCTCTCGATCGGCGAGCCCGGCCGGCATCACCTGACCTATCCAAGGAGAATGCAGGGCAAAATACCTATGCAACCATCGGCCCGCCGAAGTGGCGAGCGCCGCGCGCACAATTGCCCCGTCCGCACCAGACGCGACCTCCGCTTCCCCCGCCAGCCGCAAGCGCACCCGAACGCGCTCATACTTCGGATCGTCGTTGCTCGGGTCATCGATCCAGGCAACCTGTCGCGCACGGAGAAAGTCGCGAATAGCTTGCCGTCTGCAGCCGAGCAGTGGCCGGGCTATCCAGAGGCTTCGATCGAAAAGGACGAGGTCCGCAATACCGGTGCTCGCTTGCTCAGAGCGCTCCTTGCGCATGGCAAGCGTCTCGCGCTGGTCGTCTGCCGTATGCCCGGTCACGACAATGTCGGCTTTCAGGCTTTTGGCGACATCGGCAAGCAGCTGGTAGCGAGCGTCGCGTGCTGCCGCCATGATGCCTGATTTGGGCTTCTCACCCTGCCACACCTTGACCAAGTGCGGGATACCAAGAGAGCTGCAGAAGGCTGCAACCTCGCGCGCCTCCTCGGCCGATTCTGCCCGCAAGGTATGGTCGACAGTTGCCGCACAAAGAGAGATTTTTGAATTGGGTATGGCCTTGAGGGCTTCAACAAGCGCCAGAAGCAGGCCGGTTGAATCGCTTCCACCTGAAATCGCGACAAGAATGCGCGTGGGTTTGGTCAGCGATGCAAGAAAACGGCGCGCTGCCGTCTCAGGTAGAAGGGGGCCGTCCGGGCACAAAACCGGAAGACCTTAGCAGGCGAGGCGTTTTTGCTCGCTGGCGACCTTGGTTATGACGGCACGCGAAGCCTTGGGGTAACGCTTCGGGACTTCCCGCAGCGTGGCGCATGCGGTTTCCGTATTGTCGAGCGCTGCGAGCGACATGCCGAGCTTCAGCAGCATTTCCGGCGCCTTTTCAGAGCTGCCGTACTTCTTGTGCGCATCCAGAAACCGCTTGGCGGCTTCGTTATACTTGCCCTGCGAGTAAAGCGCCTCGCCAAGCCAGAAATTCGCGTCGGCTGCCCGTGCGCTGCTTGGATATTGAGCGATATACTGGGTGAACTCCTGCTCTGCCGTCGAGTAGTCACCGGACAGAACATGGCCGTAGGCAGCCTTGTACTGATCGGCTTCGCTGCCGAGCGACGCAGTCTGCGACGAACGACCGGAATCGACACCCGGAACCGGGCCTGATCCAACCGTGGCATTCTCGTTGACCGAGCCGCCGACCGGATTGCCGTTCTTGTCGAACTCCATCGAGCCGAGCTGCTTCGGCGGCTGACCGAGACCCTCGTTTGTCGGAACATCGGTCGAGGGAGCCGTTTCGGCTCCCTGTGGTGCTTGGATCACGCGGGCGACATCATCGCCGCTCTGACCCTGAACCGGAGGAGGCACATCGGCCTCGCTCTTCTTCATCGTCTTGGTGCTACCGCCGGCACTGCTGCCACCGCCGCCTTTTTCCAGCTCCTGGAAGCGGAATTCGTTGTCTTCCTGCGCCTTGCGGATCGTTTCCTGCATCTGCAGCAGCTGGAAGCTCATCTCCTCGATGCGGCCGTTCAGCTGGCGCAGTTGCTCTTCAAGCTGCTGGACGCGAACTTCAGCTCCGCCGGCCTGCACGTTTACGACCGGTGCCTGAGCCTGCCGATCCGCGGCTTTGCCGCCGATCTGCCAACCCAAAATCGACGTCGCACTCGCCGATTGGCCCGCCCCGGCCACGGCCGCGAGGCACAGCATGCCCGCAACGACAAGTTTTTTCATATGGTTCGTCCTGTCCCAGTGATTCTTCGCACCCTTTGGCACGAACAGGAGATTTTTCCAATTGCTTTCAAAAAGCAACGGAAACTGGCCAAAGTGTGTTCAAAAAGAAAAGGCGGCCCGCAATGGAGCCGCCTTTCGAAATTGTAATATTTCCCGGCAATTACATGCCGGCGCCACCCAGAACGGTGACCGCGCGGCGGTTCTGCGACCAGCAGGAAATATCGTCGCAGACGGCGACCGGGCGTTCCTTGCCGTAGGAGATGGTCTTCATGCGCTGAGCCGGAACACCGCGCGAAGCAAGGTAATCCTTGGTAGCGGCTGCACGGCGAGCACCGAGGGCAAGGTTGTATTCGCGCGTGCCGCGTTCGTCGGCGTGACCTTCGACGGTGATGGCATACTTCGGATAGCGAGCGAGCCACTGAGCCTGACGGTCGAGCGTCTGGGCGGCGTCCGCGCGGATCGAGGTGGAATCGGTGTCGAAGAAGATGCGGTCGCCGACGTTGACGGTGAAGTCCTGAGCCGAACCCGGCGTTGCGGCGCCGGCGCCAAGGCCGAGATCACCGGCGCTGTTGGCCATGTTCTTCTTGTTGGCGCAACCGGCCAGAGCAAGACCGGCGACAAGCGCGATCATGACGGGGTTGCGGGCGAAATTCTGCATGCGGCTCATTGCCGGGGTGTGAATTCGGCTCATGGCCGGTCTCCTTGCGACTTGATTAAGGTTGCCGGACTGTAACCGTATTGGGTTAATCGGCATTCAAGAATTATGGTTAACAGATGGTTGATTTGTCCCTCAGTCGCCCCAATCAGGGATTTTTGCGGCGACAAAAAGGCACATCCACAGGCTTTTCTACTCGAGAAGCGGCGACCAGGCGGGGTCGGAAGCGTAGGTCGGGGTCTTGATGAGCTGCTCGTTATAGCCCGTCAGATCGATCGAGTAGAGCTGCGGACCGCCAGCACCGGCCGCCTGGCGGAAGAACATGATGACGCGGCCATTTGGTGCCCAGGTCGGGCCCTCGTTGTGGAAGCCCGTCGTCAGGATGCGCTCGCCCGAACCGTCCGGCTTCATCACGCCGATCGAGAACTTGCCACCCGACTGCTTGGTGAAGGCGATCAGATCGCCACGCGGAGACCAGACCGGCGTGGAGTAGTTGCCGTCGCCGAAGGAGATACGCGTCTGGCCGGAGCCGTCGGCATTCATGACGTAGATCTGCTGCTTGCCGCCGCGGTCGCTTTCGAACACGATCCGTCCGCCGTCCGGCGAATAGGAGGGCGAGGTATCGATGGCCGCCGTCGAGGTCAGGCGCGTCGTCGTGCGCGAACGCAGGTCCATCGTGTAGATGTTGGCGTTGCCTTCCTGCTGAAGGCTCATCACGACCTTCTGGCCATCCGGCGAGAAGCGCGGGGAGAAGGTCATGCCCGGGAAGTTGCCGACAACTTCGCGCTGTCCCGTCTCGAGCTGCAGCAGGTAGACCCGCGGCTGCTGGTTGGCGAAGGACATGTAGGTGACTTCCTGGCGGTTCGGCGAGAAGCGCGGCGTGAGAACGAGGTCGCTGCCGTTCGTCAGCATGCGGACGTTGAAGCCGTCCTGGTCCATGATGGCGAGCTGGCGCTTGCGCTCCTGCTTGGTGCCGGACTCCGAAACGAACACGACACGCGTATCGAAGTAGCCTTCCTCGCCGGTGATCTGCTTGTAGATCGCGTCGGCGATGATGTGAGCAACGCGGCGCCAGTTCTCCGGCTGCGTGTAGAACTGCTGCCCGGTCATCTGCGTGCCGGCAAACGTATCCCAGAGGCGGAACTCGGCGCGCAGACGTCCGTCGCTTTCCTGCGTCACGCGACCCGTCACGAGTGCCTGCGCATTGATGACCTTCCAGTCCTCGAAGCGCGGAGCGGCATCCGGATTGGAGATCTTCTCGATGAAGGCGTTCTTGTCGATCGGCTTGAAAAGGCCCGAGCGCTGAAGGTCGGCGGCAATCACCTGCGAAACCTGCGCACCCATGTCGCCCTGCAGGAAGTCGGTGATCGCGATCGGCAACGGCTCGACATTGCCCTTGTTGATGTTGATTTCGACAAGCGCGTTGGCCGGCGTGGCGACAACCGCAGTGGTTATCATGCCGACGGCGACCATCAAGGCGCGAATGAGGGAACACTTGGTCATGGAGGACAAGCCTTTCAGCATTTTAAAGGGCTAGATCGCTGGGATCGAAATTGACGATAACCTCGCCCCAGGCGTCATATTTGTCTTTCGGGAGAGTCGTGAAGGGCGACGACTTCATGACGGCACGCTTGGCACCGCTTGCCAACGCCATGCGCGTCGCCTCGTTGGTGCCGCCAACCGCTTCGACCTCGGGCGAACCGATGATGTTGCCATCCGGGTCCAGCTTCATGTGGACCTTGATGCGAACGTCGCTGGCACCTTCCATCCCGGGGATAACCGACCAGTTGCCGGCGATCGCGCTGCGCAGCGCATCCATCTCGCTCATCGAGAGCTTGGAGCCGCCGGTAGCCTTCTTGGCACCGAGCGACGCAACCTCGGTCGAACTCTTGGCGCCACCATTCGACGGGTCCTGCTTGTTCAGCAGCGCCGCGATATCATCGGCGTTGAAGTCGCTCTGCTTGGAGGAGGCGGACTTGGCCTTCTCCTGCTTCTTGTCGGCCTTCTTCTTGTCCGTCGGCTTCTCGTCCGCCTTCGCCTGATCCTCGGTCTTTTTCTCCGGGGGCTTTTCGGCCGGCTTCTGTTCCGGCGGCTTGGCTTGCGGCTTCACGACCGGAGTCGGAACCTTGTCCGGCAGCGCCTCGGCGTCCGGCTTCGGTGGCTCCGGCTGTTCCTGTGGCGTTTCCTCAGGCTTTGGCGGCGTCGGCGGGGTGATTTCGGGCTTCGGCGGCGTAATGGACGCGACCTGCTTCGGCTCGACGTCCGTCTCCTCCTTCATGATCTCCTTCACCTCGTTGGGCACGGGATCATTCTGAGGAAGAGGCTTTTCAACGGCCTTGGGGGCAGCAGCGCTCTCGTTATTGTTGGGCTTGGCGTTCGGGACTGGCGGCGTCTTGAGGTCGACCTTGTTCTCGCCCATGTTCTCGGCGTTTTCGACATTGGTCGGCTTGGCCGTCGGCTTCGGCGCCGGCTTTTCACTCGGCTTGGCCGTCTTGTCGCCCTGCTGCATCTGCGTCATTTCTTCGACGGGCACGAGGTCGACGGGCATCGCCTCGAAATCCTCGACCTTGAACTGCTCCGGGGAGCCGATCGAGATCAGCGCCCAGGCAAGCAGTGCACAGTGCAGAGCCGCAGATGTGACGATACTGGCCTTCATAGCGTTCGCTATTGGTCCTTCTTCTGCTGCGTCACGAGGCCGATGTTCTTGTAGCCGGCACCCTGGATGCGAGCCATGACGTCGGCGATCACGCCATAGGGCGCGGTCGCGTCGCCGCGAACGAAGATGCGTTCATTATAGCCGGTCGTTGCGATCGCCTCGAGCTTCGCGGCAATCTCTTCGACCGGGATCGGTGTTTCCTGCAGGAACACCTGGCCGTCGTTCTTCACCGAGATCGTGATCGGCTGCGTTTCAGAATTCAGCGCCTTGGCCTGTGTTTCCGGCAAGTCGACGGGCACGCCGACCGTCATCATCGGTGCTGCCACCATGAAGATGATCAAAAGCACGAGCATGACGTCGACGAGCGGCGTCACATTGATTTCGGAGATGGCACCACCTCTGTGGCCACCGCGACGACGACCACCGCGACCACCGCCGCTACCGCCACCGCTTGGAGCACCCATACCCATATCGTTGACTCCGTTCCCGTCGATTACTGCGCGGCCTGGCGCGGCTGCAGTTTCTCGTCGATCTGGCGCGAAAGGATGGCGGAGAATTCATCCGCGAAGCCTTCCATGCGGCCCGAAAGCTTGCCGGCATCGGCAGTGAACTTGTTGTAGGCGATAACGGCCGGGATAGCAGCAACAAGCCCGATTGCGGTTGCAAGCAGCGCTTCGGCGATACCGGGAGCAACGACCGCGAGGTTCGTCGACTTCGAGCCGGCGATTGCCTGGAACGAGGTCATGATACCAACGACCGTACCGAACAGGCCGATGAACGGACCGGCGGAACCAATCGTTGCCAGCGAGCCGAGGCGGGCTGAGAGGAATTCGGATTCACGCGCCAATGTCACGTCCATGGCGCGGTCGATACGCATCTGCAGACCGATCGGGGAGCGCGCACCGCGCTCGAACGACTTCTTCCATTCGCGCATCGCCGCAACGAAGATCGCGGCAAGGCCGGTATTGTTGCGCTCCGATAGAGTGCGATAAAGCTCTTCCAGCGACTGGCCCGACCAGAATACCTGCTCGAACTTCTCGAACTGGCGCCGTGCGCGGCCGTAGGCCAGATATTTGTCGATGACGATCGCCCAGGTCCAGACCGAGGCTGCGATGAGCCCGAGCATGACCAGCTTGACGACGAGACCTGCCTGCATAAACAGCGACCAGAGGCTGACGTCGGCCGTTGCTGCTGCCAATCCTACTTGTTCCATTGATCCAAAATCCCCGAATCCAAACGCCCGGCACTTGACCGGGCGGCACAAAGTGATCTCGCAAGAAGTGTCTGGCGGCCGCCGCCCAAAGCCCTGGTCAAGCTTCCAAGCTCTTATCCGCCTTCCTTGCCGTCAAATTTGGTCAAAGGAAGGCGTGCACCGCACAAACTCTGACAATCCGAGTAAGACACTATTATGGTTAACAGTTCGTTAGCGCCGGATCATGACAGCGAAACTATCGGAGAAAGATTTATCCCTTGGATTACTTGGTCAGATCTAGCTCGATGACCACAACAGCGCTTATCTTCCAGCGCGTGAATTCCTTCACACAAAACTCATGTTTATGCAAGGCCGGAATCCCGCGTCTTTTCAGCGTTCACGATCAATCCAAGCGAATCGCCGCACGCAAACCGTGTCGATCACATTGAGCGCGGCAAGGGCTCAGGGCCCGCGGAGCGGCTTGCTGCCTTCAAGAAATTTCTCGGCGAGTGTCTCCGGCAATCGTCGCGGCCTGGCATTGGCATTGATGACGGCGATGATCACCTTGGCGGCGATCAGCAGCGTTTCGCCGCGCCGGATCTCCTGATTGAGGACCATCTTGGCCCCGCCGGCTTTTTCGGTGTGGGTCAGGACGGTCAGGATATCATCCATCCGCGCCGGCTGCTTGAAGTCGATCTCCATGCGGTGGACGACGAAGACAAGCCCCTCCTCGTCGGCATTGATCAGCTCCCGCTGCTCAACGCCGAGACAACGGAGGTAATCGGTGCGGCCGCGCTCGAGGAAGTGAAGATAACGCGCATGGTAGACGAGGCCGGAAAAATCGGTGTCCTCGTAATAAACCCGCTGCAGGAGCCGGTGACCCGTTTCCGTGAGTTCACCCGAAATCGAAAAACCGTTGTCCGCCATAATTTTCTCCAAAGTCACGCGCCCTCTTTGGCGGAAGACATTCCGCCTTGCAAGCATTGAACAATTGTCACGCTTCCTAAGTAATTTTTGACAGAGACATTCAAGCAGGAGACGACGCGATGAAGATTGCAGTGATGGGCGGGGACGGATTCATTGGCTGGCCGACATCATTGCATCTCTCCGACACCGGACACGACGTTCACATTCTCGACAACCTCTCGCGGCGCTGGATCGACACTGAACTTGGGGTTCAGTCACTGACCCCGATGGACTCGATCCAGGAGCGAACGCGCATCTGGCACGCCGAAACCGGCCGGCGCATTCATTTCAACCTGATCGACCTCGCCAAGGACTACGAACTGCTGAAGAAGTGGCTAGCTGAGAACCGGCCTGATGCCATCATTCATTTCGCCGAACAGCGCGCGGCGCCCTACTCGATGAAGAGCGACCGCCACAAGAACTACACGGTAAACAACAACGTCAACGCCACCCATAACCTCCTGAATGCGCTTGTCGAACTCCAACTCGACGCGCATCTGATCCACCTCGGCACGATGGGCGTCTACGGCTATTCGACAGTTGGCGCAGCGATCCCCGAGGGCTATCTGCCGGTTGGCATCGAGACGGCGAACGGCGAGACCGTTAGCCAGGAAATCCTCTACCCCTCCAATCCAGGCTCGATCTATCACATGACCAAGTGCCTGGATCAGCTGCTCTTCCATTTCTATGCCAAGAACGACGGCCTGCGCATCACCGACCTGCACCAGGGCATTGTCTGGGGCACCCACACCGAGCAGACGCGTCGGCATCCGCAGCTGATCAATCGCTTCGACTATGACGGCGATTATGGCACAGTGTTGAACCGCTTCCTGATCCAGGCGGCGATCGGATATCCGCTGACAGTCCACGGCACCGGCGGCCAGACCCGCGCCTTCATCCACATCCAGGATTCGGTCCGCTGCATCGAGCTTGCCTTGAACAACCCGCCTGCCCGAGGCGCCCGCGTCGAGATCTTCAACCAGATGACCGAAACGCATCGGGTGCGAGATCTGGCGGAAATGATCGCCAAGCTGAGCGGCGGCGAGATCGCCTGGCTGCCGAACCCACGCAAGGAGGCGCCGGAAAACGAACTCATCGTCAAGAACGAGAAATTCCGCAAGCTCGGTCTCGATCCGATCACCCTGCAGACAGGTCTTCTGAGCGAGATCGTCGACGTCGCCAAGAAATTTGCCTACCGCGTCGATCGGTCGCGCGTCCCCGCGATCTCTGCCTGGACGAAAGACATTGCGGCGACGATCAACCGTGATCCGGAAGGTAGGAGGCTGAAGTCCGTTTCATGAGTGAGCCTCGGCACGCCTATGTCACTCTCGTCACCAACCACGATTACGCCATGGGCGCCAAGGCGCTTGCGGTATCGTTGCGCCGAACCGCCACTCCAGCGGATATCGTCATCCTCCATACGGCAGGCGCCGACCAAGCCAGTCTTGACCTGCTTCTGCAACTCGGCTGTCGCCTGGTGCCGGTCGACCATCTGCCCCTGTCAGCGGAGTTCAATGAGCGTCATGCTCGATCCAGTCTGCACGCCGCCGCTCCCTTTACGAAGGGACGCAAGCCTGCGTTTCATTCCCCGCTCGACAATTTCTGCAAGCTGCGCCTATGGCAATTGACCGAATACGCCAGCTGCGTCTTCATCGACGCCGACGCGATCGTGTTGCGAAACATCGACAAGCTCTTCCGCTATCCGGAGTTTTCCGCCGCCCCGAACGTCTATGAGTCCCTGGCGGACTTCCACCGGCTGAATTCCGGCGTCTTCGTCGCGCAGCCGTCCGAAGACACATTCCAGCGAATGCTGGAACGGCTGGATCGGCCGGGGGTGTTCTGGAAGCGGACGGACCAGACCTTCCTGCAGGAGTTTTTCCCGGATTGGCACGGCTTGCCCGTCTATTTCAACATGCTCCAGTACGTGTGGTTCACCATGCCCCGGCTTTGGGACTGGCAGAGTATTTCCGTCCTGCATTACCAGTATGAGAAGCCGTGGGAGACGAATCATCCGAAGGCCGATAAACTGCGGCCGCTGATCGACCTTTGGCATGCATTCTATGCCGGCGATGACCTGCCGGATCCATCGACAATGTCCAACCCTGACGAGGCGGCATGAAGGTATTGGTATCGGGGGGAACAGGTCTCGTCGGACGTTATATCGTCGAAGAACTGCTCGCCGCCGGCTATACCGTGATCATCGGCGGTCGCCACGCTCCCCTGCCCCGCTTCTTTTCAAGACCGGTCGAATTCGCCCCGCTCTCGCTCGATCCGACGCGTGATCATATCGAAGCCTTTGACGACGCCTATTTCTTCGTGCACGCCGCCTTCCACCACCTGCCCGGCAACTACCGCGGCGGCGAGGGCGATGACCCGGAGACGTTCAAGCACCTTAACCTTGACGGCAGCGTCCGGCTTTTCGAAGCGGCCAAACGCGCCGGCACACGCCGCTGCATCTTCATTTCGAGCCGCGCCGCCTATGGCGAGCACCCTCCGGGAACCACGCTGACAGAAGGCATGGCTGAGAAGCCCGAGACCCTCTACGGTCAGGTCAAGCTCGACGCCGAACGCAGCCTCGCGCATCTCGCGGCGCCCGGCTTCGCAACGACCAGCTTGCGCTTGACCGGCGTCTACGGCGACCTTCGGCCCAACAAATGGGACAAGCTGATCGAGGATTACCTCGCCGGCCGCCATCTGCCATCACGTGCCGGCACCGAGGTCCACGGAAGAGACGTCGGCGGCGCGGTTCGGCTGATGCTGGAAGCGGACACCGCGCGTATATCAGGCGAGACCTTCAACGTCTCCGATGTCACACTCGATACCTGGGACATCCTGGAACACATTCGCTGGGAGCGCGATTGCCTGAACAGGCTGCCGCTTCCTGCCGACAAGTCACAGCTGACGCCGATGGACACGGCGAAAATCCGCGCCCTCGGTTGGTCACCGGGCGGCATGCCGCTGTTCAATGAAACGATCCATACGCTCGCCACGCGTACGTAGGTGGCACAGGCCCACGCAAGCCTGAAGTTGCAGACTACGCCGGATCGTGCAATCCGGAGGATAGTATGCAAGTCGGTTCCGCATCAGCGCTCAACATCCTGCGCACCACTTACTCCTCCGACAATCTCACTACGTCGACCGACAGCACCAGCGCGCGCCTGAAGATCTTGCAGAATGCGGCAAGGGCACAGGAAAGCCTGCGTGAGAGCATGGCGACATCGGCCGAAGCGGCCAAAGCCCGTGCGGCACGCAAGCTTGAGGAAGCCAAGCAGCAGCTCGAAATGCTGAAGAGTGGCGGCTACCCACCGGAGGTCGTTGCCCGGCTTGCAGCCGAACTTGCCCACAAGATCAGCGCCGCTGCGGCGGAATTTGCCTCGGCTGTTGCGGCCAGTGCAACAAACATCGCTTCCACAGCCAATGCCTCTGCGGCAACGACCGATACCGGAGCGGCGTCGGCAGATGCCGCAACCGATACATCAGGCACAGACGCGGCCGCGGCGGCGGACAGCTCCGACACGAGCGCCCCCCAAGCGGACGAACCCGACGGCGCAACTGCGGCGCGCAACGCCTACCAGAGCGTCGTCGAAGACGGACAGCAGGCGTCCGCAGGGATCTCCACCGAAGACCGAAAGACGATGGAAGAGTTCAAGGCCATCCTGCAGGAGGTTCGTCAGTTGATGGACAAGGCGATGCGCGACTTGCGCGAGAGAACCGGCCAGCAGGCATCCGGAGTGAACGCCTACTCGTTTGAGGCGCAGGCCGACACCTCAGTCATGCCGACCAGCATCACGATTTGATCCGATTGGCTAAGGCGGGCGGTCAAAGGTCGTATTGTCCCGTTGAAATGATCGGCAGGACCTTTATCGTCTGCTGAAAACAGCGCGATGGACCGTATGACCCCAAAAGAACAGAAAGCCGAAATGCGAGCCGGCCGGCTTACACTGCGCGACGCGATCCCGGAGGCCACGCGCATCGAGATGAGCCTGGCCATGGCCGAGCATGCCGGCGAGGCCGTCGCCTTCGATCCGGGCACTGTCGTCTCCGGCTTCCTGCCGATCCGTTCGGAGGCCGACATCCGGCCGCTTCTGGCGCGCTTCCAGGCACGTGGAGCCCGGCTTTGCGTGCCTGCCATCCTCGACAAGCAGACGATAGTGTTTCGCGAACTTGTGCGCGGCGCGCCGTTGGTCAGCACGGGCTTCGGCACCTCCGGCCCGCCGGCGGACGCCGCCGTGCTCGATCCCGAAATCATGCTGGTGCCGCTCTCCGCCTTCGACAATCGCGGTCACCGCATTGGCTACGGCGCCGGCTATTACGACCGTGCCATCGAGCGTTTGCGGCAAAAAGGCCAGCATCCCAAGCTGATCGGCATTGCATTCGACTGCCAGGAAGTGGCACATGTGCCCGACGAGCCGCACGATGTCAGCCTAGACGCCCTCCTGACGGAAAGCGGGCTTCGCTTTTTTGCCTCTTGGATTGGATAGCAATGCGACTGCTTTTTCTGGGTGACATGGTGGGTAAGACCGGACGCACCGCCGTCTGGAACCGCCTCCCCGGCCTCATTTCCGACCTCAAGCTAGATTTCGTCGTCGTCAACGGCGAGAACGCCGCCGGCGGCTTCGGCATCACCGAGGATATCTTCCTCGAGACGATCAATGCCGGCGCCGATGTCGTGACGACGGGCAACCACGTCTGGGACCAGAAGGAAGCCGTCGCCTTTGCCGGACGTCACGACCAGTTCCTGCGGCCCGCGAACTACCCGCAGGGCACGCCGGGTCGCGGCTCAGGGCTGTTCTATGCCCGCAACGGCGCACGCGTGCTTGTCGCAAATGTCATGGGCCGCGTCTTCATGCATCCCGAACTCGACGATCCCTTCAAATCCGCCGAAGCGATCCTCGACGCCTGCCCGCTCAAGGAACAGGCCGATGCGATCATTTTCGACTTCCACGCCGAAGCGACTAGCGAGAAGCAGTGCTTCGGCCATTTCGTCGACGGCCGCGCCAGCTTCGTCGTCGGCACGCACACCCATGTCCCGACCGCCGATCATCAGATCCTGAATGGCGGCACCGCCTACATGTCTGACGCCGGCATGTGCGGCGACTACGATTCCTCGCTCGGCATGGACAAGGAGGAGCCGCTGAACCGGTTCATCTCGAAGATGCCGAAAGGCCGCATGGAGGCGGCGACCGGCCCGGCAACCATCTGCGGCGTCGGCGTCGAGATCTCCGATACGACCGGCCTGGCTGAAAAGATCGCTCCACTGCGGCTCGGCCCGCGGCTTGCCGAGACCATTCCGGAGTTCTGGCGCTAGTTCAGGCAGGCGTCTGCCATGACGCAAAAGTGAGCAGCGGTCCCGGCATTTCAACTGGACCACTGCGGCGCCTTGCCGCATCCTCCCGAGCCTACCCGTGAGCGCGCTGGAGGAAGTGGCATGAAGCCGCGTTTTCTTGTTTTCGCAATCGCCTGCCTGATGGTCTTGGTTGCCGTGGAAGTGGCCGCCGCTCAGGAGGAACGGCGAAACGTCAGCCAGTGCCAGGCTATCGCCCAATCGATCCCACAAGCGACCTTTGCGAGTTTCACAGGCCCGGCCCCAGTCATCGACGCCGGCGCCATCAATCAATCGGTTGCGCTGACCTACATTGGGCACTCCACCTTCCTCATTGAAACGCCGGGCGGTGTGACGATCGCGACCGATTACAGCGGCTGGTACTCGCCGCCGCAGGCGCCGATGGTCGTCACCATGAACCGCGCCCATTCCTCGCACTATACTCTGGTGACCGACCCGGCCATCAAGTATGTGCTGCATGGATGGGGTGACGTGCCGGGCGAAAAAGCCAAGATCAACCTGGTAGTCGGCGACACCTACATTCGCAATGTCACCACCGATATCAGGGGCGGTTTCGGCGCGCCGCAGCAGGATGGGAACTCAATCTTCATCTTCGAGGTTGCCGGCCTCTGCATCGGCCATCTTGGCCATCTGCACTACGAACTGACGGAAACCCACTACGCGGAAATCGGCCGACTGGATGTCGTGATGGTGCCAGTGGATGGTGGCCTGACAATGGGCTCCGACAGCATGAGCCGCGTCATCAAGCGCCTGCGCGCCTCGCTGATCCTGCCGATGCATCAACCGCGCCCGCTGCAAAGCTTCCTGTCGATGTTCGGACCCGATTTCGACATCAGCTACGCGCCGACGAACACGATCTCCGTTTCGCTGCTCACCTTGCCGAAAAAGCCGCTGATCTATGTCGCAAAGGGCATGCAATAAAAGACCCGGACTGCGCCGGGTCTGTTCTTTCAAGCAAACTGCAAGTGCTGCCTGATGCCGACATCGGGCATCTTGTCATCGTCGAGATTGGCCTTGGCGATCTCCCAGCCGAACCTCAGCTTGCTACCCGTCGAAACCCAGATTTCGGCGTCGTCGACATGCATTGCGAGCATCGTGAGATTCGGATCCTTCTTGCCGTCATCATACCAGGCGGCGACAACTGAGTTCCAATATTCGTCAATCTTCGACGGGTCGGGCCGCACCTCGATCTTGCCTGCGAGGCAGGCATGGTAGTCGTGATCCTTGCCGACCACGCAGAAATGTGCCCGCGTACCCGGCTTGATGGCACGCACGATCGCTGCGTCCGATTTCGTGTAGAACCATATCGTATTCGTCTTCGGATCAGCATTCGGCGCCATCGGCTGCATGTGCATGTCCGCTCCATCCACGCCGAGCATGCCTGCATGGATGTCGTTCACCTGGTCCCAGAGCTGGCGTGCCGGGTGTTCCCGCGCTTCGTTGAAACTGGCCATAGCACTTCCTTCCGTTTCGAGGGTCCGTGCTTTGAAACGTCAGCTTCCGGGCTTTGTTCCGCCTTTCGGGCTG
The DNA here is from genome assembly GCF_024808055.1 of Rhizobium sp. BK176. NCBI lineage: Bacteria > Pseudomonadati > Pseudomonadota > Alphaproteobacteria > Hyphomicrobiales > Rhizobiaceae > Rhizobium > Rhizobium sp. BK176. The sequence goes on from NZ_JANUBV010000006.1 coordinate 55,072, forward strand.
TATGAGCAACACGCGCGGTGGAGCCGTTTTCCCTTGAATACGGCCCATTTCGCTCTTATAAGGCGGCCCATTCCTAACAATATGACGTGAACAGGGGTGCCATGGCTGGCCATTCACAGTTTAAAAACATCATGCATCGCAAGGGCCGTCAGGATGCCGTGCGGTCGAAAATGTTCTCCAAGCTCGCGCGCGAAATCACCGTTGCCGCCAAGGCCGGTCTGCCTGATCCTTCGATGAACGCCCGCCTGCGTCTTGCGATCCAGAACGCCAAGGCGCAGTCCATGCCGAAGGATAACATCGACCGTGCCATCAAGAAGGCTGCGGGCGCCGACGGCGAGAACTACGATGAAGTCCGCTACGAAGGTTACGGCCCGGGCGGCACGGCGATCATCGTCGAGGCCCTGACCGACAACCGCAACCGCACCGCCTCCAACGTCCGCTCGATCTTCACGAAGGCCGGCGGCGCTCTTGGTGAAACAGGCTCGGTTTCCTTCTCCTTCGACCACGTCGGTGAAATCACCTACAAGCTTGAGGCAGGCGATGCCGACAAGATGATGGAAGCCGCCATTGAAGCCGGTGCCGACGACGTCGAGACCGACGAGGAAGGCCACTACATCACCTGCGGCTTCGAAGCCCTCGGCGAAGTCGCTAAGGCGCTCGAAACCTCGCTCGGCGAAGCCGAAACCGTCAAGGCTGTCTGGCGCGCCCAGAACAACGTGCCGGTCGACGAAGAACGGGCCCAGTCGCTGCTGAAGCTGATCGACAGCCTCGAAGACGACGACGACGTTCAGAACGTCTACTCGAATTTCGAAGTGGATGAAGAGGTTCTGGCCAAGCTTTCGGCCTGATCTATTTCAACCATTTATTCAAAGCCGGTCCCGGAAACGTGGCCGGCTCTTTTGTTTTTGGGCTTTCCATTCACATCAGACGATCGATCGGTCACACGTTCGTTACCCCCAACCCGCCATTAAGGTCTCGGTAACCCTCTCCGCCTTGAATGCCCCGCGTTCGCTCCAGCCGGTCTGTTCCAAGGCCAGCACCTCTCACACTTTCGGCGGGGAAAATGCCCATGAAAAGAATAGCTCTCGTACTCTCCTTCACACTTGCCGGTGCAATCTCCGCCAACGCGCAGCCGACAATGGTCAAGCAGTTCGAGGATTGGGGCGTCTATTCCTACAGCAAGGGCGGGCAGACAGTGTGCTATTTGCTGACTGTTCCGACAACCAAGCAACCGGCAAGCGTCGATCATGGCAGCAATTTCTTCGTGATCGGCCGGGCGCCGAGTGCCGGGTATGAGCCGCAGGCAATCATGGGCTACGAACTGAAGCCGGGCTCGCGGGTCAAGGTCGCGATCGGCGACGAGACGTTCACGATGTTCACCAGGGGCAAGTCCGCGTGGGTGCTTGAAGAGTCCCGCGAACCTGACGTCATCGGCGCCATGCGCTCCGGTAGCGACATGACGGTCGAAGCCGTCTCCCAGCGCGGCACTGCGACGACCTACACCTATTCCTTGAATGGGGTGACCGCGGCCCTGAAGCGCATGGCAACCTGCAACTAAGCCATGTCACGATACCCCACAGCACGCCGGCTCGGCGTGCTGGCTGCGGGCTGCTTGCTCGGCATCATGCTCGCCAGCCAACCGACATCAGCCGCTCCAACCCCGCAACAGTCGATCAGGTCCAACGGTTCGTCGGGCGCGAAACGGGGCTTCGCGTGCCCCGTTTCCGAACGAGAAGATCATCTAACCCTCCCATGGTCCACCTAGGGACCAGCGCCGCCGAGGAATGTCAGCCGGGTGAAGATCGTATAATGCGACTCCGATGCCATCATCGCCACGAAGACCAGGACGAGCAGCGGTGGCAGCAAGATTGCGTAGACCAGCGCCAGCCGCTCCCAGGCCATATGCATGAAGATGGCAACGATCAGGCCGGCCTTCAGCATCATGAAAACGATGATGAGCGTCCAGCGCGGGTAGCCCTGGATGCCGAGATAATCGACCAGATAGGAGAACGTGCTGAGGACGAACAGCAACCCCCACACCACGAGGTAAAGCCTGATTGGATGCTGCTGGCCGGAATGCGCTTGTGCCTGTGCCATGATGCGCCTCACCACAGATAGAAGAACGCGAAAATGAAAACCCAGACGAGGTCGACGAAGTGCCAGTAGAGGCCCATGATCTCGACGATCTCATAATTGCCCTTGCGGCTTGTGAAGAAGCCCCGCCGGCCCGTATCGAAGTCTCCGCGCCATACCTTGCGCGCGGTAATCAAAAGGAAGATCACGCCGAAGGTCACGTGCGTACCGTGAAACCCGGTGATCATGAAGAAGGATGATCCGAACTGCGCCGCACCCCATGGGTTCTCCCAGGGGCGCACGCCTTCGGTGATAAGCTTTGTCCACTCGAAAGCCTGCATTCCGACGAAAGAGGCGCCGAGCAGCGCGGTCAAAAGCATCAACGCTGCCGTCTTCCCGCGCTCGCGGCGATAACCGAAATTGACGGCCATGGCCATCGTGCCGCTGCTGCTGATCAGGATGAAGGTCATGATGGCGATGAGGATCAGCGGAACCTGCTGCCCGCCGATCTCAAGTGCAAAAACCTCGCTCGGATTGGGCCATGGGATCGGCGTCGACATCCGAGCCGTCATGTAGGCAAGCAGGAAACAGCCGAAGATGAAGGTGTCGCTGAGGAGGAAGATCCACATCATGGCCTTGCCCCAGGAAACGTTCTTGAACGCTCGTTGATCCGAGGCAAAATCCGCAGCCACACCACTCAGACCGCCGGTATGGCTGCCATGGGCGACGGGTTCTGTTTCAACTCGGGTGAGTTCGGCCATTGTCTGCCCCTTAAGAAACGAGTTGACGGCAGAGGTCGACAAAGTCGTTTGCCCAGCCGGTAAAGAGCGCAAAGAGAAGCAGCCACACGACGAGCATGAAGTGCCAGTAGGTGGCGCAGAGCTCGATGCCGAGGCGCAGCCTGGCGGGCGCCGTGGCGCTGCCCGCGAGCAGCTTCACCCGCGTCCGTGCAAGGACCGCCAGCCCGCCGAGGATGTGGAGACCGTGCAGCCCAGTCAGCATGTAGAAGAAGCTGTTTGCCGGGTTATCGGCAAGCACATAACCGGCCGCAACGAGTTGCAGCCAGGCAACGATCTGCCCCGCAAGAAACAGCACTGCTGTCGCCAGTGCTGCATCGAGGCCCAGTCGTACACCGTCATCGGCGCCCCGCCGCGCTTGAACCACCGTCCACTGCAGCGCCGCGCAGCTCAAGATCAGCACCGCCGTATTCGCCCAAAGAAGCCGTGGAATGGGGATCGCCCACCAATCGGCGCCGCTCATCCGGGCGAGATAGGCGCTTGCCAGCAAGGAAAAGAGGGCCCCGACAACCGCAAGAAAAATACCGAGGCCGATCTTGGCCGTCGGGATCGGCGGCTTAGCCGGTTGGTGGATATCGTCGAGCGTGCCGACCTCCAACCATGGCTTCGACATCAACCGCTGTCCGGACATCCACCAAATGACGATGGCGGCAACGCCTGCGAGGAAAATCAGCACGACGCTCATGCTGGCGCCCTCGACAGTCCAGCCGTTGGCGGCTGGTTCTGCGGTATGAAGTCTTCGGCAGCGCCGGGGACACTATAGTCGTATGCCCAGCGGTAGACGACCGGCAGCTCCTTGCCCCAATTGCCATGGGCCGGCGGCGTCTCGGGCGTCTGCCATTCCAACGACGTCGCCCGCCACGGATTGCCACCCGCCTCTCGACCATGGAACAGGCTCCAGACGACATTGAACAGGAAAACGAGTTGAGCCGCGCCGACAATTAGCGCTGCGACAGAAATGAACATGTTCAAATCGTGCACTGACGGTGGAATGAATACCGTGTCGCCAAGCTCGAAGTAGCGGCGCGGCACGCCGACAAGACCGACATAATGCATTGGGAAGAAAATCGCGTAGGCGCCGATGAAGGTGACCCAGAAATGGATCCGCCCGAGAACCTCGTCGAGCATCCGCCCGGTAATCTTCGGGTACCAGTGGTAGATGGCGCCGAAGACCACCATGATGGGTGCAACGCCCATCACCATGTGGAAATGTGCGACGACGAACATCGTGTCGGACAGCGGCACATCAACCACCACATTGCCGAGGAAAAGCCCAGTCAACCCACCATTGACGAACGTCACGATGAAGCCGATGGCAAACAGCATCGGCAAAGTCAGGTGAATATCCCCCCGCCAAAGCGTCAAGACCCAGTTGTAGACCTTGATCGCCGTCGGGACGGCTATGATGAGCGTTGTCGTGGCGAAGAAGAACCCGAAATTCGGGTTCATGCCGCTAACATACATGTGGTGCGCCCAGACGATGAAGCTCAGCGCCCCGATGATCACGATCGCCCAAACCATCATGCGGTAGCCGAAGATGTTCTTGCGCGCATGCGTGCTGATCAGATCTGAGACAATGCCGAATGCCGGAAGCGCCACGATATAGACCTCCGGATGCCCGAAGAACCAGAAGAGGTGCTGGAACAGGATCGGGCTTCCGCCATCCGATTTCAGCTGTTCGCCCATCTCGACGATTGCAGGCATGAAGAAGCTGGTGCCGAGCAGCCGGTCGAACAGCATCATGACCGCGGCGACGAACAATGCCGGGAAAGCCAGCAGCGCCATGACGGTGGCGGTGAAGATGCCCCAGACGGTCAAAGGCATCCGCATCAAAGTCATGCCGCGCGCCCTTCCCTGCAGCACGGTGACGACGTAGTTCAGGCCGCCCATGGTGAAGCCGATGATGAAGATGATCAGCGATGAGAGCATCAGGATGATGCCCCAGTCGCGCCCGCCCGGCGTACCTGATGTCAATGCCTGCGGCGGATAGAGCGTCCAGCCAGCACCCGTCGGCCCGCCGGGCGCAAAGAAACCGGCGACAAGCACGATCACGGCGAGCAGGTAGAGCCAGTAGCTCAGCATGTTCGCATAGGGGAACACCATATCGCGAGCGCCCACCATCAGGGGAATGAGATAGTTGCCGAAGCCGCCGAGGAAGAGTGCGGTCAGCAGATAGATTACCATGATCATCCCGTGCATCGTGATGAACTGATAGTAGTGGTCGGCGTCGATGAAGGAGAAATAGCCGGGGAAGCCGAGCTGCAGACGTATCAGCCAGGAGAGGACGAGCGCCACGAAACCGATCGCGAACGCCGTCATGGAATACTGGATGGCAATGACCTTGGCATCCTGGCTGAAGACGTATTTCGTCCACCAGCTCCTCGGATGGTAAAGTTCTACATCCGCCACTTCGGCTGGCGGAATGACGTCGGCGGCACTGGTTGGAATATCAACCATCGCATGCTTTCCTTCCTCCTCCCGTTACGACCGCTCCCCCGGTCGCAACGCCGGCCTAGTTGGCCGGTTCAACCGCTGCCATCAGCTGCGAGAACGTCTGCTGCTGCGCGAGCCACGCCTGATAGGCGTTCGCCTCGTCGACAACGACAGTCCCTCGCATCTGCGGGTGTCCAACACCGCAAAGCTCCGCGCATAGCACTTCGAATGTGCCCGTCCGCGTCGGTGTGAACCAGAAATAGGTGACCGAGCCGGGGATCATGTCCATTTTCGCCCGGAACTCGGGAACATAGAAATCATGCAAGACGTCAACCGATCGCAGGTGCACGCGAACCGGTTTTCCGATCGGCAAATGCAGTTCGCCACCTGAAATGATGATGTCATCGAGGCCCGCCGGATCACTCCTGATGACGCCGAGCGGATTGTCTGCTGTCACCGCTCGATTGTCAGCCCTGCCAAGCTTACCATCCACTCCCGGCAACCGGAAATTCCACAGCCACTGCTGCCCGACGACTTCGATTTCCCCAGCATCCGCCGGGACAGTCACGAACTGGTGCCATACGAAGAGACCAGGTGCCAACATCGCACCCACCCCGAGAGCGGTGCTGCCGGCAAGCCACCATTCCAGACGCTTGTTTTCTGGTTCATAGGCCGCCCGGTTGCCCGGCCGATGGCGAAAACGAAAGATGCAATAGGCCATAAAGGAGATCACCGCGACGAAGACAAAGCCAGTGATCCAGAACGTGATGGTGATGGTGTGGTCGATGTAGCTCCAGTTCGAGGCGATCGGAGTCCACCACCACGGGCTGAGCAGATGGAATGCCACCGACCCGACGACGATCAGAACGAGAACCAGCACGACAACCATGCGTTCCTCCCAAACCGCCACAATGTGCGGAAATTACCCGCAATCGTCGGCAGTTGCGTTAGGACTATCTCATAAACAATGCATCACGGCAATGGCGCGAGCGAGCCTCCCAAATCAGTGGGCTCGGTCGCAATCGGCTGATTTCATTTCGAGAATTGTTTAAGGTAGGCGATCAGATTGGTGATCTCGCCATCATCCTTTAGGCCAACGAACACCATCTTCGTTCCCTTTACCTTCAACTTGGGGTCGTGAAGATAATCGCGCAGCGTCGCGTCATCCCAGACCAATCCGGCTGTGCCCGCAGCCTTCATGGCCGACGAATAGGCAAAGTTCGGATGGGTTCCGGCGGTGCGACCGAACACGTGGTTCAGCGACGGTCCGACCTTGTTCTTGTCGGTGTCGGCAATGTGACAGACCGCGCATTTCTTGAATACCGTTTCCCCGGCCGCCGCATCACCCTCTTGGGCAATGGCAGCCGAGGTGGAAAGACAGAGCAGTGAAATCAAAACAGCAAGACCACGGTAACGCATAGCAATCCTCATCCTCCAAAGGTTGCTCGAAACCGGCCGCGCCATTTTTGGCGCGCCGTCCCATCGCACCTGCATCGCCGCAACTCTACGAACGATAGTGCAATCAGACGAAGCTATGGTGCGACTGCGTTAAGTCAATTCGCACAAATGGCTGTGGGGCCCGGCCTGGCCGGGACGCGCGGCATTACGCCGCAGCGCGAAGGAAGTTTCCAAGCCCGGCAAAAAGCTCCACCGACGTCAATCTCGCCTCTATGTCGTGGATAGGCATCGAGATGATGACTTCGTCGGCCTGTGTCTCCGCCAGGAACTCGGTGAGCTTCGCCTCTGCCGTTTTCTGGGAACCGACGACGGCGTACCGCAGCGTATGTTCCACCGTCAGCTTCTCCATCGGCGACCAGAAGCTCTCCATGTCCTTGACCGGGCGCGGGAACTGGCCGCGCACATTTCGGCGCAGATTGACGAACTGCTGCTGGGCAGAGGTGAAATGATATTGTGCCTCCTCGTCCGTCGCAGCAACGGAACCCATGACTCCGACCATGACATAGGGCTTGTCGAGCACGGCGGACGGCGTGAAGCGGCTGCGATAGATATCGATCGCATCAAGCAGCGAATCCGGCGCGAAATGCGAAGCGAAGGCATAGGGTAGCCCGAGCATTGCCGCGAGCTGTGCGCTATAGAGGCTGGAGCCCAGCAGCCAGATCGGCACATTGGAATTCATGCCCGGGACAGCGAGGATCGCCTGGTTCTCGATTGGCGCTCCGAGTAGCTGCTGTAATTCGACCACATCATTCGGGAAGCTCTGCGCCCCGGCGTCCAGATTGCGGCGCAGCGCCTGGGCAGTTCGCATGTCGGTGCCGGGCGCGCGTCCAAGACCGAGATCGACCCGCCCTGGAAACAGCGCCTCCAGCGTTCCGAACTGCTCGGCAATGACAAGCGGTGAGTGGTTCGGCAACATGATGCCGCCGGAGCCGATACGGATGCGCTTGGTCGCCGCGCCGACATGGCCGATGACAACCGCCGTCGCTGCGCTGGCGATCCCCGGCATGCCGTGATGCTCCGCAAGCCAGAAGCGCTTGTACCCGAACTCTTCGGCCTTCTGCGCCATGCGCGCCGAACTCTCGAGCGACTGGCGGATCGTCCCGCCGTCTGGCACCGGAGCGAGATCGAGAATGGAAAAGGGAACCATGGCGAAGCCTGTCGGTGGTTGGAAGGACACGTCTATGTAGGTGTGCTCTTCTTCCATTCCAAACGGGCCGGCAAAGAAAAGGGCCGGTCACCCGGCCCCTTGTTTTGTCAACGCTCGGTTCAGGCCCGACGTCTTAGCCCGTGCACCTCAGCGCTCTGATGCTCATGCGCCAGTGTGAAATTCGCCAGTTGCCGATCCATTTCGACCGCTTCCGTAGCGAGCCGGTGAATAGCCGCGGTGGTTTCCTCGACCATTGCCGCATTCTGCTGCGTCATCGCGTCCAGCTCGGACACCGCCGTGTTGATCTGGCGCAGCGTGTCCGCCTCTTCACGAGTCGTTTCCATGATCTCGCTGATCTGGCCGTTGATCGCCTCGACGTGGCTGCCGATCCCGGTCAACGCGTCTCCGGCGCGCTCGACGAGCGATACGCCCAGCTCAACCTCATGCGTGGATTTTTGTAGCAGGCTCCCGATTTCCTTTGCTGCACTCGACGAACGCTGCGCCAGTTCGCGCACTTCCATGGCGACGACAGCGAAGCCCTTGCCGGACTCCCCTGCTCGCGCCGCTTCGACGCCCGCATTGAGCGCCAGAAGGTTCGTCTGGAAGGCGATCGAGTCGATCACGGCGATGATAGAGTTGATCTGGCGCGACGATGCCTGGATTGCTTCCATTGCAGCGATCGTCTCTTGCATGATCTGGCTGGAGCCGGCCGTTTCGCGCTTGGCGTCACGGGCAATGCGTTCGGCCTGCTCGGCGCGCTCGATCTGAACCCGGACAGACTGGGTGATCGCATCGATTGCGTTTGCAGTCTCGGTGATCGAAGCGGCCTGGCGCTCGGTACGACCGGCAAGCTCGTCGGCGCCGGTGCGCATTTCCTCGGAGCCCGCGCGTACCGCCATGGAGTTGCCGCCGATCGCCGTCATCGTTTCGCTGAGCGCTGCCAGCGCCTCGTTGAAATTGACGCGCAGGCCCTCGAGTTCGCTCGGGAAGCGTGTTTCGATCTGATAGGCAAGATCGCCATTGGCGAGATGGTGCAGACCCTCGTCGATCGCCTGGACGACTTCCTGCAGTGTCTGGGCCTCGGCCTCGCGCTCGGCCATATGTTGCTGGCGATCCCGCTCGGCGCGCGCCCGCGTTTCATTGCTGGCAGCTTCCAGCTCGCGGCCTTCGACCAGCGATTGCTTGAACCGCGCCAGGGCCTTGGCCATCGTGCCGATCTCGTCGCCGCGGTTCTGGCTGCCGATCTCGACGTCGAGGTTGCCATCGGCAACGTCGCGGGTGACGCCGGCAAGACGGGCGAGCGGCGAGAACAGCAGCTTGGTGATCATCCAGGTCGCCACCGCCATGACGACCAGAACGCCAAATGCGATCATCGTCAGCAGGGTCGCGATTTCGAGCGAGCCGGCGTTGAGCTCGCTGAGACGCACACTTTCCACGACGAGGAAACGGGAGCCCTGATAGTCGATGCCACGGACATAGGCGCGCGCCTGACCATCGGCGCGATCGAAGTCGTCGACCGTCATCCCCTTTGCCGAAAGCGCGTCCTTAGCGAACGTGAACGGCGCCGTATCCAGCATGACAAGCTGGCCAGCGCTGTTCACGCCAACAGCCGAGCCATCTTCCGAGATGATCGCGGCCTGTGCGGTGCTGCCGGCCACGATACCCTTGGCGAGGATACTGGTAATGATGTCATCGCGCACCTTGAAGAGCATCACGCCCTTGGGAGCGCCGAGCTTGACGATCGGCACGGCGTAGAAGATTGCCGACTTACCATTTGCTGCATCGACGCGAAGACCTGAAAAGCCGGTCGGCGCGGAATCGTCCTTCGCCTTGGCGGTGTTCTCGATGGCCTTGGCAAAGGCGAGACCGGCGCCGGTCGACTTCCACGCATCGGTCTTCAGGTTTTCGGCGAAGTCGTCGTTCTTCTTGTAGGAATAGAGAACGTTGCCATCGAGATCGGCAATCAGCAGGTCGCTGAAGGCGGTGTTCTCGAGGTCGCGGGCCACCTCGCCCTGCGTCGTTTCGTGATTGGAGAAGTAGAAGCCGCTCGGAGCTTCCGGCTTGATCAGTTTTTCGCGCTGGTCTGCCGGATTGGGATTGCTGGTGATGAACACCTTTTTCAATTCGGCGCGCGCATCGCCTGACGTCTTCTCGATTGTCTTCCAACCGCTCTTCAGGCTCGTGATCGACATCTGCAGCGCTTCGATGCGCGCAATCGAGTTCGCCTGGTTTTCCAGCTGCTGAAGCTGATCCTGCAGCATGTCGCCGCGGAAGATCAGCACGCTCTCCTTTGCCTTGAGCGCCTGCTCGCCGGATATGCGGCTGCTGGCGAAATAAGCGAGGACGTTGATGACCGCGATCGACAGCGCGGTGAGCAGAATGAATGTAGCAATGACCTTAAAGGACAGGGATTGAAATCTCTGAACCATGAACGACGAACCCTTCCGGAACGGCTCATACCGGCGGAACGGGAACGCCCTGCCGGCTGACCTGTAAACAGAACACGGGAGCCTTACCTCCTGAAGAAGGGAGCTCCTCTGACATTTTGTGGATCAAAAGTCGGCTACGGAGCTTAAATTGCCGTAAACAGCGCGGCTGAAAAACAAGGAATGTTTTTGTTTTGTTCACATATCGATGGCAGTTATTTTGCGAGTGCAATAGGGTGAAGCATGCAAAATACGATTCGCATCATCGGCGTTGATCCGGGCCTGCGCCGCACCGGCTGGGGAATTATCGACACACTCGGCAATTCCTTGCGCTTTGTCGCGTCCGGCACCGTCACCTCGGATGGCGACATGGACCTGGCTTCGCGCCTCTGCCAACTGCATGACGGTCTGGCGGATGTCGTCCATAGCTACAAGCCGGATGAGGCCGCTGTAGAACAGACCTTCGTCAACAAGGATGCCGTCGCGACGCTGAAACTCGGTCAGGCGCGCGGCATTGCGATGCTGGTCCCTGCCCGTGCCGGATTGCCGGTCGCTGAATACGCGCCGAACGCGGTCAAGAAGGCAGTCATCGGTGTCGGCCACGGCGAGAAGCAGCAAATCCACATGATGCTGAAAATCCTGATGCCCAAGGTCGAATTCAAAGGCAACGACGCCGCCGACGCGTTGGCGATCGCAATTTGCCATGCGCACAACCGCGGCAGCAACCGCATGCGGCAGGCAGCACTTGCCGGCTAATCTTCACTGACAACCCACCGAACGGACCATTTGCATGATCGGCAAGCTCAAAGGCACCATCGAAGAAATCGGCGACGACTATGTCCTCGTCGATGTCCACGGCGTGTGCTACGTCGCCTTCTGCTCGGCGCGCACCCTGTCTCGCCTCGGCTCGGTGGGCGAAGCCTGTGTGCTCTTCATCGAAACCTATGTTCGCGAAGACCAGTTGAAACTCTTCGGTTTCATGACCGCGCTCGAGAGGGAATGGTTCACCCTCCTGCAAAGCGTACAAGGCGTTGGTGCAAAGGTGGCTCTCGCCGTGCTCTCGACGCTGCCTCCAAGCGAACTGGCGAACGCCATTGCGCTGCAGGATCGCACGTCAGTCGCCCGCGCTCAGGGTGTCGGACCCAAGGTCGCAGTGCGTATCGTCACCGAACTGAAGAACAAGGCGCCGGCCTTTGCCGGTGAAGCGTCCGGTACCATCGGCCTCAAGCAGGAGTTGGGCGAAGGCGTCGCAGCTGCTCCGGTCGCCGACGCGGTCTCCGCACTGACGAATCTCGGCTATTCCCGCGATCAGGCGGCCAACGCCGTTGCAGCGGCCATGAAGACCGCCGGTGAAGGTGCCGACAGCGCCAAGCTCATCCGTCTCGGCTTGAAGGAACTGGCTCGCTGATCCAATTGCCCGAGCGGGTGCCAAAAGCGTTCGGCTTGGTGTATTGGTCACGAGCGTTTGAAGATTGGGAAATGCCAGCATGAGTGAAGCCGCGCGCCTGATATCGGCCGAGAAACGAGGCGAAGACCTGGATGTGACGCTGCGGCCGCAATCGCTGGACGAGTTCACCGGCCAGGCGGAAGCACGCGCAAACCTGAAGGTGTTCATCGAGGCGGCGAAGAACCGCGGCGAGGCGCTCGACCACGTCCTTTTCGTTGGCCCGCCCGGCCTCGGCAAGACCACGCTGGCGCAGATCATGGCCAAGGAACTCGGCGTCAATTTCCGCTCGACCTCCGGCCCAGTCATCGCCAAGGCGGGCGATCTCGCAGCCCTCCTGACCAATCTCGAAGAGCGCGACGTGCTCTTCATCGATGAAATCCACCGACTCAATCCGGCCGTCGAGGAAATCCTCTATCCCGCGATGGAGGACTTCCAGCTCGACCTGATCATCGGCGAAGGTCCGGCGGCGCGCTCCGTCAAGATCGACCTGTCCAAATTCACCCTCGTTGCCGCAACGACACGCCTTGGCCTTTTGACAACGCCGCTGCGCGACCGTTTCGGCATTCCCGTCCGCCTGAGCTTCTACACGGTAGAGGAACTGGAATTGATCGTTCGTCGCGGCGCGCGCTTGATGAACCTGCCGATGACCGACGAGGGTGCGCGCGAAATTGCCCGGCGCGCCCGCGGCACGCCGCGTATCGCCGGTCGCCTGCTGCGGCGTGTGCGCGACTTCGCCGAAGTAGCGAAGGCCGAAGCCGTCACCCGCGAGATTGCCGATGAGGCGCTGACCCGCCTGCTCGTCGACAACATGGGCCTCGACCAGCTCGACAAACGTTACCTCAACATGATCGCGGTCAACTTCGGCGGCGGCCCGGTTGGCATCGAAACCATCGCCGCCGGTCTTTCCGAACCGCGCGATGCGATCGAGGACATCATCGAGCCCTATATGATCCAGCAAGGTTTCATTCAGCGTACGCCGCGCGGTCGCGTGCTCACGGCAACTGCTTGGAAGCACCTCGGCATGCAGCCCCCAAAGGATCTCGAGGCCGCGCAGTTCCGCTTGTTTCAGGAAGACGACTGATGCTGCGGAAGGGCGTCAAAACGGAGTTAACCGATGCCCACGTTCGACCCCTGTAGAACCGCACGCAAGCTCGCTTACAACAATGCGCTTGCGAACCATCGCCTGCATGAAGCCTGTAGCAAGTTGATGCCGGGAGAGTTCGAGGCAACTCGGGTAAGCTTCTTCCCGTCGATCAAGGCAACGCTCAACCATATTCTGACCGTCGACTGGTTCTACGTCGATGCCTTAGAAGGCGGCACACTAGGGCCTGCCGCCTGGGACGTCGAGGAGCCATTCGGCGACATCGCGGCGCTTGCCGCAGAGCAGGCCAAGGTCGATTGTCGGCTGGTTGCCCTTTGCGAGGCGGCAACGCCGGAAAAGCTGGCATCGACGACCGAGCTCCATCGTTCTGGGCGCATTCAGCGCGAGCGGATGGAAGACGTTTTGAACCACCTGTTCCAGCACCAGACACACCATCGCGGCCAGGTCCATGCCATGTTGGCAGGAACGAGCGTATCACCACCACAACTCGATGAATTCATTGTCGCCGATGATGGCCGCTTCCGGAGCGCCGATATCGCCGCTCTCGGCTGGAGTGAAGACTATTTGATGCGCTAGCGGCAAGGCGCGGAGTGCAGCCTAGTCCTGAAGTCGCGCCTTCAGTCCGTCGATGATCGTCTTGCTCAAGAGTTCGTAATTCTCATCGAAGTGATGGTCGCCGGCAAGCGCGATCACATCGACACCGCTATCCTTGAGGTCAGGGCAAGCCACCTCGTCGTCGTCTTCCTTGCCGTAGATGCACTGGACGATCTTCGCGTCGACCTTTTTCAGGTCATCAACGGGATCGCCGCCTGCACCTTCCGTCTTCTGGCCGAGCCAGCCCATGACGGAGATCTGGTAATCCACCTCATGCGAGAGCGATAGGAGCGACATCTGCGCGATGGAACCCTTCGCAGCCGGCTTCAGTCGCGTATAGGCAGCAGGCACGACATCGGCACCGAATGAATAGCCGATCAGCAGAACATGCTTCACTTGCCACTGCTTGCGATAAAGCTCGATGATCTTGCCGAGATCGTCTGCCGTTTGCTGCGGCTGGCGCTCCGACCAGAAGTAATGCAGCGAGTCGATGCCAACGACAGGGACGCCCTGCTTCTGCAACGCCGCACCGACCTCCTTGTCGATATCGCGCCATCCGCCATCGCCGGAGTAAATGATCGCCATTGTGTCGAAGGCAGGCTTGGCATCGAGAATGGTGAGCGGCAAACCGAGCGGATTGTCGGCGCTGCCGGAGGCATCGATCAGGTCCGAGAGCGTATCGGCGAGCGTCGTCTGGGCATCGTCCCCGGAATCGCGGATATCGATGCCCGAGTGCTGCTTCTTGAGTTCTTCGACGTGCGCACGACCGTCCTTGTTCGCCGACGCTGTGAACGAAGCGATGATCGGGTCCGGAAGAGCTATATCGCTAAGCCCGTATACCATGCGATCGCCGACCGTCTGCTTCTTAGCCGGCGTGCATAGTTCCTTGGTGAGCGGAATGCCGGCAGCCGGATCGATCGCCAGCGTCTGGCCGATCGTCGCATCCGGGGTCTGCGCCGCAATCGCCAGTGCCAGCGCGCCGCCCTCGCCGACGCCGGCAACGATCGGCAGATGGTATGCGCTGTTGCCCGCCGCGCGCTGCACCTGCTGGCTCAGCGATTCAAGGTCGGACACCATGTAGATGCAGCCGTCATTCTGGCTGACGTCGTAATTCCTGAGCGCATCCATGTAGGTCGTAAAGTCGATGCCAATGACGACGGCGCCCTGTTGGACGAGCCGATCAGCCTCCGCTTTCTCGTTGTCGCCCCAGCCGGCGCCATCGGAAATCAGGACGACCGCCCCCTTCACATCTCCATCGGGCAGGAAGATGTGCGGGGAAGGAATTGTCCCTGTCTCAAAGCTCTGCGTCGTCTCGGTCGCGGCCATTGCCGCCGGGGCGGACAAAGACAGGGCGAAGACGGCTGCAAGAAGGTGTCTCTTCATCATTTTCTCACTACCCCTCTCAATCCGCCGCCGATCAGGAATGTCGCGTCCATGAGAGCGATCATCGGATTGCCTCCACCGGAAACCGCAAGATACCGCGGATGCCAGTGTGGATGGAACTTTGATTTGAAGGCCCGAAGACCCTTGAAGTTATAGAAGCGCTCACCGTGCTCGAAGACGGTGCTGCCGACACGGTCCCACACCGGCGCAATCTCGCGCTTCGACATGCCCGAGAGCGGCGCCATGCCGAGGTTGAAATGCGCAAAGCCTTCGCCGCGCAGATACTCCATGATCTGGACGAAGAGGAAGTCCATCGATCCTTTCGGCGCATCCGGAGAGAAGCGCATCAAATCGATCGTGCCCTCGTCCCTCGCGGCCGTTATCAGGATGTTGGCGAATGCCACGATCCTGCCCTCGAGCTTGAGAATGCCAACCGGCTGCGCAAGGATATAGTCCGGATCGAACGCACCGAGCGAGAAGCCCTTCTCCTTGGCATTGTGGTCCTCAAGCCAGGCATTCGAAACCGCAGCGAGCTCATCCATCGCTGCCGGAACGTTTTCCGGTGTGATCACCTCGAATTCCAGGCCGTCGCGTTGCGCACGGCTCGCGGTCTGCCGTAGGTTCGCCCACTTGCCGCCCTTCATCTCGAAGGTCTTCAGATCGGCGACGGCAAGCTCGCCAAGCTTGAAGGCCCGCAGCCCCGCATCAGCGCAGTGGGAAAGAAGCGCCGGGGAGATCTGATAGAACACAGCGCGACAGCCGGCTGCGCGCGCCGACTCCACGAAGCGCCAGACGAGTTCCGGAATCGCACTGCGCTCGCCGATCGGATCGAAGAGAGCGATCCAGGAGCGACCCTGCCGTCCGTACATGATGAAGGCGTCGCCCTTCTCAGAGAACATGATGCTTTTGTCGCCCATGCGCACGAGATTGGCGTCGGCATATCGCTGTTTTTCGACGATCTCGACCGCCCGCTGCAAAGAGTCCGCCGAAGCAGGCTCTGGCTTGATCGCTACAGGGCGAAGCAGGCTGAAGATCGCGATTGCCGAGGAAATGATCGTCAACCCGAGCACGGCACGCAGGCCGCGGGGCGCCTCGCCGGCAAATTCGAACTGCCACCACAGCTCGCTGCTGTACTCGACGTCCCGATAGACGAAGAGCAGGATGACGATGGCGCCGACGCAGATCACGGCAATGGCGGTCAGCCACGAGGCCGTCAGCGTCTGGTTGAGAAGGGACGCATGCCTACGGAACAGCCGGCGGCTGACGAAAAGGCCGAATATCAGGAAGCCAAGGAAACAGGCTTCGACCAGCGCGATCGCCTTCAGTAGCGACAAGGTGAGCGCGGCCGCGGCCGACAGAATCGATACCCACCAGGCGCCGTCAAGCTTCTGGCCGAGGCCGCGGGCGGCAACGACCAGCGCTAGCCCGAGCAGGCTCGACAAGAAATGCGCGCCTTCGACGATCGGCAGGGGAAGGTAGTTGGCAAGAAACTCGAGATTCTGGTCGGGTGTCGGGGTGACGCTCGAGAAGATGAGCATGACGCCGAGAAGCAGCGACAGCGTCGAGAGCAACTGCGGCATCAGCCGGATCCCGATCCGCCGGATACCCGAGGCAACCGGATGATCCGCGAACCGACGAAGTTCGGTCGCCGAAACGGCAAGGACCGCGATCAGCAGCGGCAGAACATTGTAGATGAGGCGATAGAGCACCAGCGAGCCGAGCACTGCGTCGATGTTCACCGCACTGCCAAGCGAGGCGATGATAATGGTCTCGAATACGCCGAGACCGGCCGGCACGTGGCTTAGGACGCCAAGCCCGACGGCGATCGCATAGACGGCCAGGAACACCGGCCAGCTGATCGCCGCCTGCGGCAGAAGGACGTAGAGGACCGTCGCCGAGGCGGCGATGTCGAAAGCGGTGACCAGGAACTGCCGGGACCATGTCCGCGAGTCCGGCAACCGGACCTCGACCGGACCGAGATGAATTACGCGCCCGTCGCGCCCCATGAACATTATGACGCCCAAGCCGGCGATCACCGCACCGGCCAGCAGCCGCAGCGTAAGGCTACCGACATCGATCAGAGGCGCAATCTCATCGGCGATGATCAGAAGCGCGATCGCCGCGACCCCCGCAAGCCCGAGCCCGAAAGACAGTGTCACGAAGGCGATGACGCGGCCGATCTCTTCCGGCGTCAGGCCAAGGCGCGAATAGGCACGATACCGGATCGCGCCGCCGCTCAACGCACCGAATCCCGCCGTGTTGCCAACCGCATAGGCGCTGAAGGCCGTCAGTGCCACCTGCGGAAATGGCAGCTTCCGGCCAACATATTCGATGGCATTCACGTCGTAGAAAACAAGGGCAAGGAAGCTCAGGCCAGTGAACACCAGGGCCAACAGGATCGAGCTGACCTTGGTGTCGGCCAGTGCCTGCACAACGTCGTCGTAACGCACTTCGTTCGTGAGCTGCACGATCGCGAAGCCGACGAGACAGAAGAGGGCGAGCGTCACCAGGGCCGTCAGGTGCGCGCGATAGCGCCTGAAGAACCCGCGTATTGCAGATTCGTCGGCGTCTTCGATTTCGTCTAGTTTGCCGTGCCCCGACATCTCGTACCGTCACAATTTCCTGTTTAGCGGATGATGTTCGAAGCACGTAACATAGGCGGCATGCAAGTTCTATGAATGCGCGTCTGCCCCGACCCAAGCCCGTCCGTTGTCGCCTCCTTCATCTCCAATTGGGGCAAATTTGGCGCAAGACGCAGCTCTGCGCATTGCAATTTCGTAAGGTTGATCGGACTGGGGCTGAGCGCCGGGCTATGCCGCTGGCTCACCCGAGCCCGAGAGCTGCGACAGATGGCGGGCAGCGGCCGCATGATCAGCCTCGTGGCTCTCGCTCGATACCTGCACGGTCGGCACAGCGAACTCGATGCCGTTTTCCTTGAAGGCGTTGCGGATCATTGCCAATGCGTTACGTCGTATGACGAACTGCTCGCCGGGCTTGGTCATCATTGCCAGCCGGATGACGATTGCGAAGTCGCCAAACTGCTCCACGCCCTTCATCTTCAACGTTTCGATGATGTGCGGGCTGTAATCGGGATTGTCCAGCAGTTGTTGCCCAATCTGTTTGATCACCTTCTTCACCTTCACGAGGTCGGTGTCGTAGGTCACGTTGAGGGTGATCTTGTCGATCGTCCAGTCGCGGTTCAGGTTCTTGACTGCGCCGAGCTCACCAAACGGTACCGTCGTCAGTGGTCCACGGTGATGCCTGAGCCGAACCGATCGCAGGCTGAAGGCCTCAACGACACCCTTGTGGCTGCCGCTTTCGATATACTCACCGACGCGGAAGGCGTCGTCCCACAGGTAGAACATACCGCTGATCACATCCTTCACGATGGTCTGCGCGCCGAAACCAACGGCAACGCCGACCACCCCGGCACCGGCGATCAGCGGACCGATCTCGACACCGAGGCCCGACAACACCATCAGCACAGCAATGACGGCGATGACGACGGCGAGAATATTCCGGAAGATCGGGAGCAGCGTCTGCAACCTCGCACGGCTGGCCTTGTCCTCATCTGTCAGCGCCCCGTCGATACGAGAGTCGTCGAGCTTGCCGTTAATGTAGGCCCGCGCCAGATGCCACAGCAGATCGGCAGCAAGCAGGATGACAATGCCACCGATCGCACCACGGGCGATCCGATCGATCATTGTTTCTCCCGCCGCCATCCTGTCGGCGGCAAGCCCGATCATGCGCCCCAGCCAGAAAGCTGCGACCGCGATGATGAGGGCGCGAACGCCGCGATCAAGCAGTACAGTAGCGATGCGTCGCCCTGCAAGAAAGCCTGCCTCCGCCTGATGTAGGGAACGAACGGCGAGCGTCGCAACACTAAGGGCACGCGGCAGAAGCACGACATAGATGCCGATCCAAAGCAGTACGTTGAATCCCGAAACCCACAGAAGCCAAAGCAGACCGAAATAGAGAGTCAGCCCCCAGGAAAGGGACAGGCTACGGTGCTCTCCCTCTTCCACAGGGCGGGACCAAACGGCCTCAACCGCGATAGCAAACAGTCCAAGACCGAGGATGTAGCCGACGAAATAGCGCGCGCCTTCGGAAAAGCCGAGCGGCGCCATGAGTTGGATCACTGCCCAGCCGAAGGCGAAGTAGATGACGAAGACCGCGCAGCGGCGGAACCAGAAAAGCGCCCGTGCCCGTGAGATCTGGCGTTCGCCATCCGCGCGTGGCAAGGTGACCAAAGCTACCAGCAGCCGCCCCAATGCGACGGTAAAGCGGGCGACGATGAGCGCGATCGCGATTGCGATCGCCATGGAGCGCGTGATCGGCGGCCAACTGAAGGCAAGCAGCGGAACAAGCGTCGCAATGGCAAAGACGATCGCCGGAACAATGCGATAAAGCAGATTTGCCGTTGCATGGTGGGCAACGGTCACAGCCCCGTCGTCTGTCTGCCGGATCCGTGGCTTGGGCACGATAAGGCGGAAGACCAGCTCGACAGCCAAGCCGGCAAGGAACAGAGCAACGACCTCCGCGGTTATCAGCAGCCAGCCGCTGGGAACGACCTCGCGTTCAACGACCTCAGAGGCGGTTTCCACTTCGCCAGGAAACTCCATCGCCGCGTCCGAGACCATCTCGACATGACGGCGGGCGTGACCGACAAGCTCGGAAAGCGCCGACATTTCGCCGGTCTGCGGCTGTGTGGGTGCGGTCGGCGCAGGCTTCGTCTGCGTCGCCATCCACTCTTTCACCTGCGGTTTCTGCATCAGTTCGAGTATTTGCCGCACTTCCGCCGGCGGTTCGGCAGCGGTCGCCGCGGAGGGTGTTGAAGCGGGAGCGGTCTGGGCGGCGGAGGCGCCGGCAAACGCGAACAGGAACATCATCGATACCAGCAGCTGCATCATGCCGCGTGCGCCAATTGCAGGACCCATCATTCCTTGCCCCCTCGATGCGATCCCCCGACAATATATCGTGCTGTTTAAAAGAAAAGCCCGCACAGGCATCGCTGCGCGGGCGTGGAAAACGAAAAGTTGCGACCTAGCTCTTCGGCTTCTCGACGTGCCCGCCGAAACCTGCGCGCATAGCGGAGAGCACCTTGTTGGCGAACTCGTCATTGTCGCGCGACGAGAACCGGCCGTGCAGCGCGGCGCTGAGCACCGGCGTCGGCACGCTTTCATCGATTGCCGCCATGATCGTCCAGCGGCCCTCGCCAGAATCGGAAACGCGACCGGCATACTTGGTGAGGACCGGATCGGCATGCAGCGCGTCGGCGGTCAAATCGAGCAGCCAGGATGTGATCACGCTGCCACGACGCCATACTTCGGCAATATCAGGCAGGTTGAGGTCATAGCGGTAATACTCGGGGTGGGCCAATGGGGCGGTTTCCGCGTCAACCTCGTGGGTCGTCGCACCGATGTTCGCATGTTTCAGGATATTCAGCCCTTCCGCATATGCGGCCATGAGGCCGTATTCGATGCCGTTATGCACCATCTTGACGAAATGACCGGCGCCGTGCGGACCACAATGAAGGAAGCCTTGTTCGGCAGTGCTCTCCGGATGCGCGCTGCGCCCCGCCGAAGGAGCAATATCTCCCTGCCCGGGCGCCAGGGATGCAAAGATCGGCGACAGCGACTGGACGATTCCTTTCTCGCCGCCGATCATCAGGCAATAGCCGCGTTCGAGACCGAATACGCCGCCGCTGGTGCCGACATCGACATAGTGGATGCCCTTGGTGATGAGTTCGGCGCCACGTCGGATGTCGTCGTGATAGTACGAGTTGCCGCCGTCGATGATGATGTCGTCGTCGTGCAGCAACGGCACGATCTGGGCGATGACCTTGTCCGTGATCGCCGCCGGCAGCATCAGCCAGATCGCGCGCGGGCGCGACAGCTTCGAGACGAATTCCTCAAGCGAGGCTGTCCCGACAGCCCCCTTGCCAACGAGATCGGCAACGCTCTCCGGCTTGGCGTCGTAGACGACGCATTCATGGCCGCCGCGCATCAATCGCTGAACCATGTAGTTGCCCATGCGGCCCAAACCTACCATCCCAAGCTGCATCTCAAATCTCCTGGAAATTAAATCGATATGATGCGGAAACTAGCACTCGCTATGCAGCAAGCAAGCGAACTCTCTGTCGCATGGATCAGACAATTCGGGCGACCGACCTGAAACAACAGAATTCCAAGGCGGGAGGCACGGTCTCGCCGTTCAATATTCCGGCGCGGTCGCCTGCTCGCCCCGCATCTCACTGAGGAAGAAACCTTCCCGCAGATTGATGCCGTATTCGACGAACGGGTCGTGCGGGCACACGCGCAAAAAGCAACGGAGATGGAGAGGGAAGCGCGATCCACGGCAACCGATGGATGTTTACGATCCTGGGTGCCTACAAACGTAGGTGGGCACCGTGTGTCCAGGCCCACGAGCCTGGTCAGGGACAGCTCCCTTTGGATCGAGTATGGCCCCAGGGATTGTGGTTCCTGTCGAGAGGCGCAGACCGCACCCGATATATAAGACTGATTTCCGCGGCGCGCCAGAGGGGACCCGGAGCGCCCTTCCGATTTAATTGAGCTCGGCTGGCGCTCTGCCGTTCAGCTTGTCGGTGATACCGCGAATGCGGCTCGTCACCTCGCCGAGCGCGGCCGCAAGCGTCTCTTCGGTGCGGGCGTTCGTCGCCAGCACCGTATCGCTGCTGTTGCGCAAGGCGCCCAGTTCGGATTCAAGGTCCGCAATCCGGCGGGTCAACTCGGAGATCTCGTCCATGACCATGATGCCTGCCATGACGGTGATGCGCAGGTCGCCGATTTCACCGAATTGGCCTTTGAGGTGGCCGACGTAATTGTCGAAGCGCGTTGCGAGATCCGTCAGGTGATCTTCCTGCCCTTCCTCGCAAGCCATCCGGTAGGCCTTGCCGTCGATCGTTACCGTTACCTGCGCCATCTGCCGCGCCTTTCTATCGGTCGAGAACCGCGCGAATAGTCTCCATGGCCGTCACCAGCCGCCGCGAGACCTCGCGATTGACTTCTTCCAGCCGGTTCGCGCGGAATTCGGCTTGGTCCAATTCCTGGGCAAGCTTAGAGCGATCCGCGTGGATCCGGCGAACCTCGCCTTCGACCTCGCCCTGCTCTCGCTGGTGCTCGATACGCATGTCGACTGCGTTCTCGAGCCCCGATATCGCTTGCCGCAGCTCGTTCAGTGCCGCTTCCATGATTTTGCCTGTAGGCGTCATGTCTCTCCGGTTCCCCGCGCAAGACCCGCGAATCGGCGCGTGCGCCCGATTCAGTATTTTCAAAAGGATACGCACCTCGCCAACGGCGCGTCAATAAAGCCGGTACCGCAGCCGCAGACCTATTCTGTGGATGACAAAAATCAATCGCTGCCGCGTGTGGCATTCAACTTTTGTAAAAATTGATGGTCAAATGTCTAAAATCGATTGGAGCAGCTTTTGCTACGCCTTCATTTTATTGACTTGGCCGTTCCAACTGCTATGTGTCACCCGCTCTCATTGATGGTCTCCACAGGCTTGAGGCCATCCCCCGACACCGGAACCCCGTGGAACAGCCATGACCTCTCCTGAACAAAACGACCGGATGGCAAATGCGATCCGTTTCCTCGCCATGGATGCAGTCGAAAAGGCAAATTCCGGGCACCCAGGCATGCCGATGGGCATGGCCGACGTAGCGACCATCCTCTTCACGAAGTATCTCCGGTTCGACCCGAAGAAGCCGCATTGGCCAAACCGCGACCGCTTCGTGCTGTCGGCCGGCCACGGCTCGATGCTGTTGTACTCGCTGCTCTATTTGACCGGGTATCCCGACATGACGGTCGAAGACCTGAAGCAGTTCCGCCAGCTCGGCTCGAAGACCGCCGGCCATCCGGAATATGGCCATGCGACCGGCATTGAGACGACGACCGGACCGCTTGGCCAGGGCATTGCCAATTCCGTTGGCATGGCGATCGCCGAGCGCAAGCTGCGCGAGGAGTTCGGGGCAGAACTGCAGGATCACTACACCTATGCGATCTGCGGCGACGGCTGCCTGATGGAAGGCATCAGCCATGAAGCGATTGCGCTTGCCGGCCACCTGAAGCTCAACAAGCTCGTTCTCTTCTGGGACAACAACTCGATCACCATCGACGGCGCTGTCTCGCTCTCTGACTCGACCGACCAGATTGCCCGCTTCAAGGCCGTTCACTGGAACACGATCGAGATCGACGGCCACGACCAGGCTGCCATCTCCGCCGCCATCGAAGCCGCCCACAAATCCGACCGTCCGACCTTCATCGCCTGCAAGACGATCATCGGCTTCGGCGCTCCGAACAAGCAGGGCACTCACAAGGTCCACGGCAACCCGCTCGGCGCCGATGAAATCGCAGCCACCCGCAAGGCGCTGAATTGGGAATACGAGCCCTTTGTCATTCCCTCTGACATCCTCGACGCATGGCGCGCAGCCGGCAGCCGTTCGGTTGACCTTGTCAAGTCGTGGGAAGACGGTCTCGCCAAATCCGCACACAAGGCTGAGTTCACTCGCCGCTTTGCCGGCGACCTGCCGGAAGGCTTCGACGCAGCGATCAGCGACTACAAGAAGAAGCTCATCGAGACCAAGCCAGTCATCGCTACTCGGAAGGCATCGGAAGACGCCCTCGAAGTTATCAATGGCTTCCTACCGGAAACGCTCGGCGGTTCGGCCGATCTGACGCCGTCGAACAACACCAAGACCAGCCAGATGCATTCGATCACGCCAACGGATTTCGCCGGACGCTACATGCACTGGGGCATCCGCGAGCACGGCATGGCTTCGGCGATGAACGGCATCGCGCTGCACGGCGGTCTCATTCCCTATGGCGGCGGCTTCATGATCTTCTCGGATTATTGCCGCCCGCCGATCCGCCTCGCCAGCCTCATGGGCATCCGGGTCATCCACGTCCTGACGCACGACTCGATCGGCGTCGGCGAAGACGGCCCGACGCACCAGCCGGTCGAGCAGATCGCCGGCCTGCGTGCCGTTCCGAACCTGCGGGTCTTCCGTCCGGCCGACCCGACCGAGACGGCCGAGTGCTGGCAGATCGCCATCAAGACGAAAGACCACCCGTCCGCCCTCGCGCTGACCCGCCAGAATCTGACGCCGGTGCGTACCGAGTACAGCGAAAAGAACCTCTGCGAGTTGGGTGCCTACACGCTGGCTGGTAATGCCGACGCGAAGGTGACGATCTTCGCTTCGGGCTCCGAAGTCGAACTGGCCGTTGCGGCCCGCGCAACGCTCGAAGGCAAGGGTGTTTCCACCCGCGTCGTCTCGGTTCCCTGCACGGAACTGTTCTTTGACCAGCCGGCGGCCTACCGCAAGGAAGTCATCGGCAACTCGCCGGTCAAGGTCGCCGTTGAAGCCGCCGTCCGCGAAGGCTGGGATGCGTTCATCGGTCCGGAAGGTAGCTTCGTCGGCATGAAGGGCTTCGGCGCATCGGGCCCTGCAAAGAAGGTCTTCGAACATTTCGGCATCACCGCGGACGCCGTGGTCGCGGCCGCAGAAGCAAAGCTATAAAGGGAGCGCACAAGCGCTCTCCAATTCAATCCGCAAGCCCCATCTCTAGGGAGTGAATGCACATGACTGTAAAGGTTGCCATCAACGGCTTCGGCCGCATCGGCCGCAACGTTCTCCGCGCTATTGTCGAATCTGGCCGCACCGACATTGAAGTCGTCGCGATCAACGACCTCGGCCCGGTCGAGACCAATGCCCACCTGCTGCGCTACGACTCCATCCACGGCAAGTTCCCAGCCGAGGTGAAGGTCGAAGGCGACACGATCACTGTTGGCGGTGGCAAGCCGATCAAGGTGACGGCGATCAAGGACCCGGCGACGCTGCCGCACAAGGAACTCGGCGTCGACATCGCGATGGAATGCACCGGCATCTTCACTTCGCGTGAAAAGGCTGCCCTGCACCTGGCTGCAGGCGCCAAGCGCGTCATCGTTTCGGCCCCTGCCGACGGTGCTGACCTGACCGTCGTTTTCGGCGTCAACCACGACCAGCTCACCAAGGAGCACCTGGTCATCTCCAACGCATCCTGCACGACGAACTGCCTCGTACCGGTTGTGAAGGTTCTCGATGACGCGGTCGGCATCGACCACGGCTTCATGACCACGATCCACTCCTACACCGGCGACCAGCCGACGCTCGACACCATGCACAAGGACCTGTACCGCGCCCGCGCCGCAGCCCTGTCCATGATCCCGACGTCGACGGGCGCAGCCAAGGCCGTTGGCCTCGTCATGCCGCATCTGAAGGGCAAGCTTGACGGTACGTCGATCCGCGTTCCGACCCCGAACGTCTCGGTCGTCGACTTCAAGTTCGTCGCCAAGAAGGCCACGACGGTCGGCGAAATCAACGAAGCGATCAAGGCGGCCGCAAACGGCAAACTGAAGGGCATTCTCGGCTACACCGACGAGCCGCTCGTTTCCCGCGACTTCAACCACGACAGCCACTCCTCGATCTTCGCGACCGATCAGACCAAGGTCATGGAAGGCAACTTCGTGCGCGTCCTGTCCTGGTACGACAACGAGTGGGGCTTCTCCAGCCGCATGTCCGACACGGCCGTCGCTTTCGCGAAGCTCATCTAACAGCCCTGCCGAATTATCTCGGAAAGCGGCCCGGACAATCGGGCCGCTTTTCTTATGGCCAGTCCGATGGCCGTGGCGAGTGGGTCCTTCCGCTTGCGTCCCATCGTCAAACTGGCTAGCGTCACAGGCATAAGAGATGCCGGATTGCCGACGAGTCCCCCATGAAAATTCTCATGACGATCATTGTTGTTTGTATGATCGCGAGCGTGTTGAGCTTGAGCCTCGTTGGCGGTCGCAGTTCCAAGCAGATCGCGGAGGGGCAACCGCTGCTGGCGTCCACGCAGGTCATGGGACCGCGATAATCGTTATCCTTAAAGGATAGTGCTGGCGCGGGGTGTTCGATCACCGTACTGTCGCTGTCAAGCGGATGGTGCGCAGGCGAAGGAATTCTGATGGACTACTTTACGATCGAAATCGATGGACAACCAGTCGCAAGCTTCCGCTCCGAGGACGCCGACGATGCCAAGACCTTCTTCGAGGCTGAGGATTTCCGGGAGGATCTCACGGTCCTGCAATCTCAAGGCAAGCCGGTTTGGGACGGAGTTGCTCCGCTCAGCCTGCGCAAGGCAACCGCCGAAGAGGCGAGCGAAGTCGAGCACGCCTACGAGTTCGACGACGATCCGGAGCGCACCATCGATGACGAATTCGTCGTCTTCCTGGTCCCAATTTCCGACATCGGCGATGACGAAGGCGATGAGGACGACGACATCTGATCTGAGGCCTCGACGCGGTTCACTTCCGACAAGAAACTGATCGCCAGGAAAAGCGCGCGAGCGCCGCTTCTGCCCTGCTATCGCCCGATTTGCTCATACACTCTTTCAAGCTCCTTCGTGAGCGCTCATCCAGCTTTGCCGTTCGGCACGCCAAAACAGCAGCATGAAGCCGCAAAACAGCAGGGGTTCGACCGCAAGGCCTACCCATCCCGTTTGTTTTGCCGTTTACTCGCAGCAAGCTTGGATGACGACGAAAGGGTGACTGGGAATGGGCTGCGGGACCGGGGGTGGTCTGCATTGAATTGCAGGTAAGGGGATAGGCATGGAAGCGTTCTATATCGTCGTACTGGTGTCGACGACGCTCGTGCTCCTCGCCGCGTTCTCCAGCCTGCTCGCGTTCCGCTTCGGCGCGCCCCTCCTCCTGCTCTTCCTGGCGATCGGATTGCTTGCCGGAACGGATGGCCTGGGCATCGAATTCACCAACAACTATCTCGCCTATATCCTCGGTTCCATCGCGCTCGCGATCATCTTGTTCGACTCCGGCTTTGGAACGCCAGTGCAGTCGTTCAAGCTCGCCGCCATGCCCTCGCTGACACTCGCCTCGGTCGGTGTCCTGATAACGGCGGCATTGGTTGGCGTCGTCGCCATGTGGTTGCTGAACTTTACGTGGCTGGAAGGTCTGCTGCTCGGCTCCATCGTTGCCTCTACCGACGCGGCAGCGGTCTTCTTCCTGCTGCGCATCGGCGGCATCAATATCCGCGACAAAGTGCGGTCGACCCTTGAAGTGGAATCCGGCTCCAACGACCCGATGGCGATCTTCCTGACTATTGCGCTCGTTGAGGTTCTTGCTAGCGGCGAACGGTATCACGGCATCAACATCGGCATGCTTGCCATGTTCGTGCAGCAGATGGGCCTCGGCGTCATCCTCGGCCTGCTCGGCGGCATGATGATCGTTTTGATCGTCAGCAGGCTGGAGACGGATCGCGGCCTGACACCGATCTTCGTGCTGGCCCTGGCGCTGCTGGTCTTTTCAGCGACAGGCGCAGTCGGCGGCAGCGGCTTCCTCGCCGTCTACGTTGCCGGCATCTACGCGGGCAGCCGCAAACTCCACGGTTATGCCGCCATCAAGCGCTTCCAGGACGGCATGACCTGGCTTGCACAAATCATTATGTTCCTCGTTCTCGGGCTCCTTGCAACACCGTCGCAGTTTCCGTCGATCGCCATTCCAGCGATACTGCTTGCCCTGTTCCTGATCTTCGTTGCGCGCCCGCTTGCCATCTGGTTGTCTCTGCTGCCCTTCGACTACACGCAGCAAGAGATTGGCTTTGTCGCATGGGTCGGGTTGCGTGGCGCGGTGTCGATCCTGCTTGCGATCATGCCCATCCTTGGTGGATTGGAGAATGGCCAGGTCTATTTCAATACCGCCTTCATCATCGTGCTCGTCTCGCTGCTCGTACAGGGGTGGACGATCAAACCGGTTGCCAAGAAGCTCGGGCTCATCACCCCACCGCGGATGGGTGCCGTCGACAAGGTGGAAGTAGATCTGCCGGGCGCGGCAAACCATGAGCTTCTCTCCTACCGCGTCGTCAAGGATAGCCCGGTCTTGCGCGGTGAGCGTATCCCGCGTTGGGCAACGCCCTCGCTCGTCATCCGAGATGGCAAGTCGATGCGCTATCAGTATGCCGGACGGCTGCGCGAAAACGATCTCGTCTATCTCTTCGTAGTTCCCTCCTATTCGCGGCTGCTCGACAAGCTCTTTGCCAGCCGAGTTCCTGTCGAGGAGGACGATGCGGATTTCTTCGGCGCCTTCGCACTTTCACCGGCTCGCCCCGCCGCAGATCTCGACGCCGCCTATGGCCCTGGACTGCTGAACGAATCCGAGAAGGGACTGACGATCGCCGAGTTGATGAAGCATCGTCTCGGTGGCAAGGCCGACTATGCCGACCGGGTGCGCCTCGGCTCCATTATCCTGATCGTCCGCGATCTCGACGACCAGGACCACATCACTTCGGTCGGCATGTCGCTCGAGGCTCTCGAGCCCGCCACCGCCCTGCCGATCTTCCTTAATCTGCATGACATCATCGACCGCGTCCGTGACCGCTTTAAAGGTCGCAAGAACCGTGAAGCAGCCGCCGCAGCGACGTCCGGCAAGGGTGATGAAAAGCGGCAATGACCGCCTTGCGTCTCCAGTCATCCTTGGTATGGTCCCCGCATCTTTTGGGCAATAACGAACGGACTTCTCCATGCCTTCCTTCAAGACCCTCGACGACCTCAACGACATTGCCGGCAAGCGCGTCCTCGTTCGCGTTGACCTGA
Organism: Rhizobium sp. BK176; assembly: GCF_024808055.1. NCBI lineage: Bacteria > Pseudomonadati > Pseudomonadota > Alphaproteobacteria > Hyphomicrobiales > Rhizobiaceae > Rhizobium > Rhizobium sp. BK176. Next base: position 83,573 of record NZ_JANUBV010000006.1, read on the forward strand.
ACGTCCCGGTCAAAGACGGCAAAGTGACCGACACCACGCGCATCGAGCGTGTTGCCCCGACGATCCTGGAACTGTCGAAGAAGGGCGCCAAGGTCATCCTGCTCGCGCATTTCGGTCGCCCCAAGGATGGCCCGTCGCCAGATCTTTCGCTGTCCCTGATCGCGCCCTCCGTCGAGGAAGTCCTTGACCACTCGGTCTCGACCGCCGACGACTGCATTGGCGCCGTGGCTAGCGACGCCGTTGCGGCGATGAAGAACGGCGACATCCTGCTCATGGAAAATACGCGCTTCCATAAGGGCGAAGAGAAGAACGACCCGGATTTCGTCAAGGCGCTAGCCGCGCAGGGAGACATCTACGTCAATGATGCCTTCTCCGCCGCCCACCGTGCGCACGCCTCGACGGAAGGCCTCGCCCATCATCTTCCCGCTCATGCCGGCCGCACCATGCAGGCTGAGCTCGAAGCACTTGAGACCGGCCTCGGCAATCCGGCCCGACCGGTCGTTGCCATCGTCGGCGGCGCTAAGGTCTCGACCAAGATTGATCTCTTGATGAACCTCGTAAAGAGGGTCGACGCGCTGGTAATCGGCGGCGGCATGGCAAATACCTTTATCGCCGCGCGTGGCACGAATGTCGGCAAGTCGCTCTGCGAGCACGACCTTGCCGACACCGCAAAGCAGATCATGATCGAAGCGGCCACGGCGGGCTGCGCCATCATTCTCCCCGAAGACGGCGTTGTTGCCCGCGAGTTCAAAGCAAACGCCGCCAACGAGACGGTCGCGATCGATGCGATCCCCAGCGACGCGATGGTGCTGGACGTCGGTCCGAAGTCGGTCGAGGCGATCAAGGCCTGGATCGAGCGCGCCAATACGCTCGTCTGGAACGGTCCGCTTGGCGCGTTCGAGATCGAACCGTTCGACAAGGCAACCGTCGCGGCAGCGAAGTTTGCGGCCGAGCGCACCAAGGCTGGCAAGCTGACTTCGGTCGCCGGTGGTGGTGATACGGTCTCCGCGCTGAACCATGCCGGCGTTGCCGATGATTTCAGCTATGTATCGACCGCGGGTGGTGCCTTCCTTGAATGGATGGAAGGGAAAGTCCTTCCGGGCGTCGCGGTCCTCAACAAGGCCAAATGATCCGAACAGTCGAATTTAACAGATTTTACATGTAGATAGACCGTGGCGCGGAAGCGCCGCGGTCTTTTGCTCAAAGCAAGAACAAAAGCCCGAACTTTCAAACGATTAAAAAAAATTCAAACGTTTCAAAGAATTTTGCTGCCGTTTTCCCGACCATAAACTTCTGTTATCCGCGACCTATATTCACCGGTTGACGATTTTTCTTTGCTGTGGAGAGAACGATATGAGCGAACGTTTGGAAGACATTGCCGTGCGTATGGTAACTGGTGGCCGTGGGCTGCTTGCAGCGGATGAATCGACGAGCACAATCGGCAAGCGGTTCGATACGATTGGACTTGAATCGACAGAAACGAGCCGCCGTGACTACCGCGAGATGCTGTTCCGTACCGACGAGGCGATGCGTCAGTATATTTCCGGCGTCATTCTCTACGAAGAGACCCTCCACCAGAAAGCCGCAGACGGCACGCCCTTCGTTGACATCATCCGCGCAGCAGACAGCATTCCGGGCATCAAGGTCGATATCGGCGCAAAACCGATGGCAGCCTATCCCGGCGAAACCATCACCGAAGGTTTGGACGGCCTCGCAGATCGCCTGGCGAAGTATTATGAAGCCGGCGCTCGCTTCGCCAAGTGGCGCGGCGTCATCGCAATTTCCTCCTCGCTGCCGACTTGGGGCTCCATGAAGGCCAATGCGCACGCGCTTGCCCGCTATGCCGCACTCTGCCAGCAGGCCAACATCGTTCCGATTGTCGAGCCGGAATGCCTGATGGATGGCAAGCCGGGCGACCACAACATCGACCGCTGTGCGGAGGTCACAGAATGGACGCTGCGCACCGTCTTCGAGGAACTGGCCGATGCCCGTGTAAGCCTCGAAGGCATGATCCTGAAGCCGAACATGGTCATCGACGGCAAGAACGCCCGCAAGGCGTCTGTCGCCGAAGTCGCCGAGCGTACCGTCGAAGTTCTGAAGCGCACCGTTCCCTCCGCCGTTCCCGGCATTGCCTTCCTCTCCGGCGGCCAGTCGACCGAAGAAGCGTCGGCGCATCTATCTGCGATCAACTCGGGCTACGACCTGCCCTGGGCGGTCACCTTCTCCTATGGCCGCGCCCTGCAGGATACGGCCCTCAAGGCCTGGGGTGGCAAGGCGGAGAATGTCGCCGCCGGACAACGTGCCTTCGCCCACCGCGCCGAGATGAACAGCCTCGCTGCCAAGGGCAGCTGGAAGAAGGACCTCGAACAGGCCGCTTAAGCCCTTCTCGGCTTACAAGACAAACAGAACCGGTCGCCCAAAGCGGCCGGTTTTTCTATTGTAACAGCGACAAGTTTCCAGCTTCTGCAGCCAGCCGTTCGCAAGTAAGGATCAAGGCATCAGCCCGTTCGGAGCCGCCATGAAAACCGTTGCCTTCACGACCGTCGATGTTTTCACCTCCACCCGTTTCGAAGGCAACCCGCTGGCTGTCATGAGTGACGCGCGTGGTCTGACCGATACCGACATGCAGAGCATCGCCGCGGAGTTCGGCTATTCGGAAGTCACCTTCGTGCTGCCGCCGGAGGATCCCGCCAATACCGCCTGTATCCGTATCTTCACGCCGACCATGGAGGTGCCCTTTGCGGGCCATCCGAACGTTGGTACCGCCTATGTGCTTGGGCGGCAGGGCGAGGTGTTCGGTCGGCCCACCGGAGACAAGCTGCGCTTCGAGGAGAAGGCGGGACTCGTCGAAGTTGACCTCAAGCGGGACCGTGGCGAGGTGCTGTCCGCATCCATTCGCGCGCCGAGACCGCTTGCTGTCGGCGACACAATCTCGGGGCACACCGTTGCCCGCTGCATCGCCATCGAACCAGACGAAATCCGCGTGTCCACGCATGGACCTGTTGTCCTATCGGTTGGGCTGAGTTTCGTAGTCGCCGAACTCGCGGACCTTGCCGCCCTCGGCCGCGCCCGACCGAACCTTTCATATTTTCAGGATGCGGCAGGGTCGACCATTGAAGGCAACCACGACTTCTCGCTGTTCGTCTACGTCCGCTCGCAGGAAAACCCGTGGATGATCCGCGCACGGATGTTTGCGCCGCTCGACAACGTGCCGGAGGATCCGGCAACCGGCAGCGCCTCGGCAGCCTTGGGCGCCTACCTCGTTTCGCTGGAGCCGGATGCGACTATGAGCGTTTCGCTGACCATAGAGCAAGGCGTCGAAATGGGACGCCGCAGCCTCATCGGGATCGACGTGGTCAAGCAGGAGGGGACGGTCACCGACGTCACGATTTCCGGAAGCTGCGCGCCAGTCATGCGCGGCGAAATCGCGTATTAGACGAAGAGGTCGCGGCCGATCAGCGCCAGCGCCCAGATTGCGAAGGCGATCAGCGCGATCTTCCAGAAATCCATGCGCCGACGCAGCCCTGGGACACCCAGCGGCTTGATCAACTGGATCGCCATCGCCAGGATGAGCAGCAGGGCGATCAGCTTGGTCATGTCTTTATTTTTCCATCTCTTCTGATTGTCACAGGACCGACATTTTTTCGCGTCACGACTGCATTTATTCATGCCGTAAAGGCATTTGGGGGCACAATCAATCTTCTCGAGGCTGGGCGACACCCGTGTGTTGCCATATGTCCTTTGACATTCAACGCATAGAGTCTGGGTATATGAAAAGAAATCTGCTGTCCGTCGCCTCACTTCTTTTCGGGACGCTCTTTCTCTTCATGGGCAACGGCTTGCAGGGCATCCTGCTTCCAGTGCGTGGCAACCTGGAAGGTTACGCAACGACCACCCTTGGGCTGCTCGGCACCTCCTGGGCGGCCGGCTTCGTCATCGGCTGCCTCGTTGCCCCCAAACTGGTGCGCCGTGTCGGCCACGTTCGCGCCTTCTCCGGCTTCATTGCGATTATCGCGATTATCGCGCTCGTAAGCGGTATCATCATCCATCCGGTCTGGTGGGTCCTGTTGCGCGCCGTAACCGGCTTTGCGACAGCCGGCACGTCGATGATCATCGAGAGTTGGCTGAACGAGCGCGCCACCAACGAAAGCCGCGGCGCGATCTTCTCGCTTTATATCTCCATCACGCTCTTCGGCGTCGTGGCCGGCCAGATGATGATTCCGCTGGAGGATGTGCGCACGCCCGTGCTCTTCATGATCTGCGGCATCTTCTACTGCATCGCGATGCTTCCGACGACGCTCTCGACCGCGGCCTCCCCGCAGCCGCTGAAGGCCGTCAAGCTCGATCTGCCGGCCCTTTACCGCAACTCTCCCGTCTCTTGCCTTGGCATTCTCCTCGTCGGTATCGCCAACGGCGCCTACGGTACGCTGGGCGCCGTCTTTGGTGCTGGCGCTGGCCTGTCCGATACGAGTATCGCGATCATGATGAGTTCCACGATCTTCGCCGGCGCCGTGATGCAACTGCCGGCCGGCCGCCTCTCGGACCGTATCGACCGTCGCTATGTCTTGGCGGCAATGTCGGCGATTGCCGCTCTCGCCGGCCTGCTGCTGGCGATCCTGCACCCCGACTCGCCCTACTTCATTATCGGTCTCGTCGTGCTTTATGGCGCTGTTGCCAACACGCTCTATCCGATCGCCGTTGCGCACGCGAACGACTTTGCCTCCGCAGAGGACTTCGTAAAAGTCTCCGGCGGGTTGCTGCTCCTTTACGGCATCGGCACGATCATCGGCCCGACCATCGGCGGGCCCGTGATGTCGATGATCAACCCGCATGCCCTCTTCCTAGTGACGGCGATCGCCCATGTGCTGATCACCGCCTATGCCATCATCCGCAGCCGCATGCGCGCCGCCGTTCCGGTCGGCGACCGCGACGCGTTTACGACTCTTTCGACTGCCACCTCACAAACGCTAACGCCCGAAAGCATGTCGCTTGCCGACCGCGGAACCGCCAAGACTCCCGAAACCGGCGATCCTGCCCTAAAATATAACTGAGGCAGACAAGGGAGGATTGAGATGAGCTTCATCGATGACGACCGGCCGCAGAAGAAGGTTGCGCATGAGATCGGTGGCGATCTTTCCGCCGTCTCGGTCGACGAATTGAGATCGCGCATTGAGCTGCTCAAGGCCGAGATCGCGAGAATCGAAGCTGAGGTGGCCAGCAAGACCTCGACAAGATCAGCGGCCGAAAGCCTCTTCCGCTCCTGATCGCCGGTTGGCTAAAGCAGCAAATCATGCCGCCGGAAAGGACTAAACCGGGACAGGTTTAAGCCGCGATTAAGCTTTATAAGGTATTACTGTACTCATCCAGATCTTCTCTGGATCTCAGACAGTTTTCCATGCGGTGAATTGGTCTGATTTTTCTCCCTGTTTTACCTTGAGAGCCGCTTTTGCGGCTCTTCTTTTTTATTGCGTTGGGGACCATTTCCATGAAACTGTGGAAGTTAACCCTTTCTTAAGAAACGCCTTGCGCAATTCCGCTAAAGCTACCATCTTAAAAGCATAAAGAGCGGCCGGAGAACCTTTTGCCTTCGGTCGACGTTACCTGACCATAAGTAGATGCGTGCAACAGGGACTATTTAAATGTCAGAGCTTGGATTGAACACGATCAGTTTTGCAGGTCGCGCTGCCTCATCCTCGCAGTTCAAGACACTGTATTCGGAAGGCATGTCGCTGGTTGAAGAAACCGCCGCCTATCTCGATGGCCAGGGCCGCGCAGCCTCGAAGGTTCTGCCGCGCATGGCATCCGTCCTCTATGCCGCTGAATCGATGCGCCTCACCACCCGCCTGATGCAGATGGCGTCCTGGCTGCTTTTGCAGCGCGCCGTCAACAACGGCGAGATGTCGCGCGATCAGGTTTTGGCCGAGAAGAACAAGGTTCGCCTCGACGGTTTCAACGTCGATCGCAACGCGCCGGGCTGGGGCGACCTGCCGGAATCCTTCCGCGATCTGATCGAACGCTCGCTGCGCCTGCAGAACCGCGTCGCCCTGCTCGACCGCGAAATCTACCGTCCGGCCGAAGCCCCGATCGTTCCTGACAACCAGAATAGCGTCCAGGCTCAGCTTAGCTTGCTGCAGACGGCTTTCAGCAACAACTAAGCCGCCTCGATACCGCATTCATGAAACCGGCTGCGTGGTGCGCGGCCGGTTTGTCTTTTGCGCGCCACGAGCTTTCAGCCGCTACGCTCTACCCAGATGCTTTGGCCAGAATTCCTGATGGACGGCAGCAGCTTCGTCTTCGATGTTCGGGCCATCGACGACGACGATGCGCGCGCCGGTTTCCAATATTGCCCGGCTCGGAACGTTCAGGCCGATCCCGGCAATCTCACCAAGTCGCGTCTCGGAGCACGCAAACACCATGCGCCCGATCCCCGACCAGTAGATCGCCCCGGAACACATCGCACACGGCTCGGTGCTGGTATAGAGAGTGCAATCCGACAGGAAAGCAGCATCGTACTTCTGCGCAGCGAGCTTGATCAGGTTCAACTCGGCGTGGTTCGTCATGTCGCGGCCGGTGAATACGCTGTTTTCGGCGCGCAGAATGACCGTCCCGTCCTTGACCAGCACTGAGCCAAACGGCTCGTCACCCCGTTCCATCGCAGATTTCGAAAGCGCGATCGCTTCTCTTAGAAACGGCTCGTGATTTTCCATCCCAGTCCCCTTCAAAGCTGGAGCTGGATGATCTTGTCTTGGATCGAACGGATTTCCAAGAGGCCGTAACGCGGGTTCAAGAAAGCAAACAGTCTCGCGGGCAGAAAGCACGCAACAAAAAACCCCGCCGAAGCGGGGTTCTTTCAATTCCACCAAGCGGCAGCGATTAGAGGCCGAGGCCGCCGAAACGCTTGTTGAACTTGGAAACGCGGCCGCCGCGGTCCATGAGCTGCTGGTTGCCACCAGTCCATGCCGGATGCGACTTGGAGTCGATTTCGAGGTTCATGACTGCGCCTTCAGAACCCCAGGTCGAGCGGGTTTCGTATTCGGTGCCGTCGGTCATGACTACCTTGATCGTGTGATAGTCGGGATGGATATCTGCCTTCATAACAATCTTCCTGCCATGCAACGTCCAATTTGACGCATATTCGTTGCGACAAGAGGACCGATTGAATAAATGAAGCCGCAGACGCAAAGGCTACGGCTTCCCATTAGGATGGGCTGCCTATACATGAAGGCCGGCAGGATAACAAGAGCCATCAGCCGCGGATGAGCGGTGTTGTAGGGGATCGGAGACGAATTGGCATACGCGGGTCAAGCAGGGGAAAAGAAGTCGCGATCGCTGAAGCCGCTAGGCCGGCTGACGCCCTATGTCGTGCGCTATCGCGGCCTGGTCGCCGGCGCTCTCGCGTCGCTTGCGCTTGCGGCCGTGACCTCGCTCGCCCTGCCGCTCGCCGTACGCCGCATGATCGATCACGGCTTCACGCAGGCCGATGGCAGCTTCATCAACAGCTATTTCCTCATGCTGATGATCATGGCGGTCGTGCTAGCCGTTGCGAGCGCCCTTCGCTATTACTTCGTCATCACGCTTGGCGAGCGCGTCGTCGCCGACCTTCGCCGCGACGTCTTCAGTCACGTGACGCGGCTGTCGCCGGCGTTCTTCGACGTCAACCAGTCGGGCGAGATCGTCTCGCGCCTGACGGCAGATACGACGCAGATCAAGTCGGCCGTCGGTGCAACGGCCTCTGTGGCCCTACGCAACCTCATCCTCTGTCTCGGCGCGATGGGCATGATGATCGTGACCTCTCCAAAGCTGTCCAGCCTGGTGATCGGTGCGATCCCGCTGATCGTCTTCCCGCTCGTCGGCTTCGGCCGCTCGGTGCGGAAACGCTCGCGTTTTGCCCAGGATACACTGGCCGATGCCTCCGCCTTCGCCAACGAGACCATCGCCGCCAGCCGCACCGTCCAGGCTTTTGGCGGAGAAGACGCTGCGGCGGACCGTTATGGATCGGCCGTCGAAACGGCCTATGCTGCCGCCCGCGCCGCGATCCGCTCGCGCGCCCTGCTGACGGGAATCGCCATCACCCTTATCTTCGGCAGCGTCGTCGCTGTTCTCTGGGTCGGAGCCCACAACGTTCTCGCGGGCACGCTCTCTGCGGGCACGCTCGGCCAGTTCCTTCTCTACGCAGTTATCGCCGCCGGCTCGCTCGGCGCTCTGTCGGAAGTCTGGGGCGAGCTTTCGCAGGCCGCGGGTGCGGCCGACCGGCTGACGGAACTGCTCGACGAGGTTTCCCCAATCGCGGCGCCGGCCGCGCCTGTTGCGCTGCCTGCTCCTGCGCTTGGCCGTGTGCAGTTCAGTGACGTGCACTTCGCCTATCCATCACGCCCCGAACGATCCGCGCTGCATGGCGTGAGCTTCGACGTCGCTCCCGGCGAAACCGTTGCGATTGTCGGCCCCTCCGGCGCCGGCAAAAGTACAGTCTTCTCGCTGCTGCTCCGTTTCTACGACCCGCAACAGGGCGCGGTGAAGATCGACGGTATCGAAGCGACGAGCACCGATCCCGACGAACTGCGCAAACGCCTCGCGATCGTGCCGCAGGATGTCACCATCTTTGCGGCTTCTATTCACGACAACATCGCCTTCGGGCGCCCCGAGGCTACGCGCGAAGAGGTGCGTGCCGCTGCGATCGCCGCCCAGGCCGACGAATTCGTTGCCCGCCTGGAGAAGGGATATGACACGGAAGTTGGCGAGCGCGGTATCACGCTCTCCGGCGGTCAACGTCAGCGGATCGCGATCGCCCGTGCCATTCTGAAAGATGCACCAGTGCTCCTGCTCGACGAGGCGACGTCGGCGCTGGACGCCGAAAGCGAAACACTTGTGCAAAAGGCCCTCGATGGGCTCATGACCGGGCGCACGACGCTTGTCATTGCCCATCGCCTCGCCACCGTGCTGAAGGTTGACCGGATTCTCGTTATGGATCAGGGCCGTGTTGTCGAAGAGGGAACGCATCAGACCCTCATTCGAGATGGGGGCATCTACGCCAAGCTCGCCAAGTTGCAGTTCGAAACTGGCGCCGGCGACTTTCTTGCCGCCGTGAAGTGATCATCGAATTACACGTCCCTTCTCAGCGAGCAGCCTGCGACGGTTGCATCGGCGTGTAATCTTTGCGTGTATATTGACATAATACACGCAAAGATTACACTCGGTTTCATGGACAGATTCATGTCGCAGCGCTCTGAGGGAGGCTCTGGTGAATTTAATAAGCTTTGCCAATATGTTGGTTGTGCTCGTCGCCATCGCCGTGGTGATATCGATGCTGCTGTGCTACCGCTCGCTCCGGGAGGCCCACGATTGGTCGCTGACCGACGCCCTGTCTGAGGAAGTCGAGTTGACGAAAACTGACGCAGCCGGAACCCCCATCGACGCCGCTGGCATCCCCCTCGCCGCCGGGCAGCTCCCACTAACCGTCACGATGATGAAAGCGAGTTCGAGCCGTTTCATCGCCCTTGTCGGAACCGTCGCGATACTGATGTTATACGTCGGCTTCGGCCTTGCCTGCCTTTATCGCTTTGCCAGCGTCAACGAGATACCCGACATGACGAAGGCGGCGAATTTCTTCTATTCCGGCCTCGTGCTTTTCGCGCCATACCTGATTAACAAGTTCTCGTCGGTCTTCTCGATCTTCAAGCCGTGATACCAGCGATTTCCTTTTCAGACCCGTCAGTCGCGTCGGTTGCAGAGCGCGCAAATATCCCGATGGAATAGTTGCGTTTTTTGTTCTACGCTGCGGCTGTAGATAGGACAACATCCTGATTCCGGGAGAAAAATCGATGTATAAGTTCGAAGTTTACAAGGACAAGGCTGGCGAGTTCCGTTTCCGTTTCAAAGCGCCGAACGGCGAATCCATGTTCGGCTCCGAAGGCTATAAGGCCAAGGCATCGGCGCTGAGCGCCATCGAATCCATCAAGAAGAATTCTCCCGGCGCAGAAGTCGTCGACACGACGAAGGCTGAGGCCTGACCCATCAGGCGGCGCTAAAAGCGCCGCCTCTACACTGCTCGTCCGGCGACCCTGCCGGAAAAGATGCAACCGCCGAGGAAAGTTCCCTCGAGCGCATTGTATCCGTGCATACCTCCACCACCAAAACCTGCTACTTCGCCCGCGGCATAAAGCCCTGGAACCGGATCGCCGCCATGGCCGATCACGCGCGCGGATAGATCCGTCTCCAGACCACCCAGCGACTTGCGTGTCAGGATGTGCAGTCGCACGGCAATGAGCGGCCCAGCCCGCGGGTCAAGCAGCGCGTGCGGCTTCGCCGTCCGCATCAGCTTGTCCCCCAGATATCGTCGCGCACCGCGGATGGCGGTGACCTGGGCGTCCTTGGAAAAGGCATTGGCGATCTCCCGGTCACGCGCCTCGATCTGCGTCCTGAGGCGGCTCGCGTCCACACGCTTCTCGCCGGTCAGTCCGTTCATGCCATCAACAAGCGCTTCGAGCGTGTCGCGAACGATGAAATCCTCGCCCCTATCCATGAACGCCTGGACCGGCCCTGGCGGCTCCTTGCCCAACCGCTTGAGAAGCAGGCGAATGTCCTTACCCGTAATGTCAGGATTCTGCTCGGAACCAGAAAGGGCAAACTCCTTCTTGATGATCGCCTTGGTGAGGATGAACCAGCTGTAGTCATGCCCAGTCGCGCAGATGGCTTTGAGCGTCGCCAGCGTATCGAAGCCGGGCATGGCAGGCGCATCAAAGCGGTTCCCATTGGCATCACACCAGAAGGAGGACGGACCCGGCAGGATACGTATCCCGTGATTGCGCCAGATGGGATCCCAGTTCTTCAGCCCCTCCGTATAGTGCCACATCCGGTCCGAATTGATCTCGCGGCCACCTGCGCGTTCGGAGATCTCGATCATTCGACCATCCACATGGGCAGGCACGCCAGCGACCATATCGGCCGGGGGCCGCCCCAGCCGCTCGACCGGCCATCTCCGGCGCACCGCGTCGTGATTACCCCCGATACCTCCTGATGTGACGATCGTCACATCGGCCCGAACCTCGAAGAGCCCCGAAAAAATGCGGTTCGTCTCCCGCCCTCGCACGGAGGCGTCGGACTGAAGGACGGTGCCGCGGGCGCCGCAGACAATGCCGTCCTGAACAAGGAGATCATCCACCTGATGCCGGAACAAAAGCGTCAAAAGACCCTTCGCTTCCGCTTCACGCACCCGACGGACAAATGGTGCAAGCACAGCAGGCCCGGTTCCCCACGTCACATGGAAGCGTGGCACGGAATTTCCGTGGCCATGCGCCAACCCGCCTCCCCGCTCGGCCCAGCCGACGACCGGGAACCAGCGCATGCCGTGCTGATGAAGCCACGAACGCTTTTCGCTTGCGGCAAATTCGAGATAGGCTTCCGCCCAGCGGCGCGGCCAATAGTCTTCCGGCCGGTCAAACGACGCTGACCCCATCCAATCCTGGCGTGCCAGGCCAAGGCTGTCACGGATCCCCATCAGCCGCTGTTCCGGGCTGTCGACGAAAAACAATCCGCCCAACGACCAGAAGGCCTGCCCGCCGAGGCTTTGTTCGCCTTCCTGTTCAACGATGCAGACCTTCCGCCCGCGATCCGCCGCTTCCGCCGCCGCCACCAAGCCGGCAAGTCCCGCGCCGATGACCAGCACATCGCATTCAATCAAAAGCATTCTCCCCCAAATCTCCGCGAGCCTACGCGGAGCCCCGCTTGGCGACAACGCCACTTTCTTGTCACCGAGATTTTTTTCGCCGGATGTCGAAATGGGCTGATGTCACGTCTCATTGTATCGGAACGGTCTTCCGCCGATCCCCGAACGTTGCAGCTTTTCAGTTTTGGTTCTTAGATGCCTGCACGCCGGTCAACGCAACGAATCTGGAGGAACGCCACATGCAATATGCGCTCATCGTTCGTGAATCATCGCGGGATTTTGCCCGCCGCACCGATCCCACCTATCGCGACGGCTGGATCGCCTACACGCAGGCTCTGATTCAGGCCGGCATCATGACCGGCGGCGCCGGGCTGACCGCACCCGAAACCGGCACGGTGGTGCGACGCAAGGGCGAGGACCACGATGTCCAGGACGGCCCCTATCCCGAAGGTAAGGAACAATTGGGTGGCTTCTATCTGATCGACGTTCCGGATTTCGACACGGCGCTCGAATGGGCGACCCGTGTTCCGGTCTCCGCAGAAGGCTCGGTCGAGGTGCGCCCTCGCCTTCAAATGTGAGGTGGGCATGACCGCCGAAGCCGAGCGCGCCGCCGAAAGGGTGGCGCGCCAATCCTATGGCAAGTTGGTTGCCTTTCTGGCGGCCCGCTCCCGTGATTTGCCGGCCGCCGAGGATGCGCTGTCGCAAGCGCTCGTCGATGCCCTGCGGGTCTGGCCGGAGCGCGGCATTCCCGACAGGCCGGAGGCGTGGCTGCTGGTCGCCGCGCGGCGCAATCTCATGCAGGGGGCGCGCCACCGAAGTGTCCAGGAAAATGCTCGCCCGACCATCGCCCTGGCCTTCGAGGAGGCGGAGGCGAGGATGAACGACGCTGCTGCCGATGCATTTCCGGACGACCGCCTGAAGCTGCTTTTCGTCTGCACCCATCCGCAAATCGATAAGAGCATCCACACCCCGCTGATGCTGCAAGTCGTGCTAGGTATTGACGCAAAAGCCATCGCGCAGGCCTTCGTCGTTTCTCCTGCTGCAATGGGGCAGAGGTTGGTCCGGGCCAAGGCGAACATTCGCGATATCGGCATTGGATTTGCGATACCCGATCGACGCTCGCTGCCCGAGCGTCTGTCCGCCGTGCTCTCTGCAATCTACGCCGCCTACGGGCTTGGTTGGGACGATCTCGATGGTGCCGATGGCGGTCGCAGTGCACTTTCCAGTGAAGCCATCTGGCTCTGCCGCGCGCTGCTTTCGATGCTTCCCGACGAACCGGAGGTTATCGGGTTGCTTGCCTTGATGCTCTATTGCGAAGGTCGGCGGGCCGCGCGGCGTAATGCCGAGGGTGACTACGTCGCGCTGGAACAACAGTCGACGGACCGCTGGAATGCGATCATGCTTGCCGAAGCTGATGCGCTGCTCCGCAAGGCAGGTGCGGTCAACCGCTTCGGTCCGTTCCAATGCATGGCCGCCATTCAGTCCGTACATACTGCGCGTCGTCTGACCGGCACGACGAATTGGGATGCTCTCCTAACCTTCTATGATGCCCTGCTGATGATGCAGCCGACGGTCGGCGCCCGCGTCAGCCGTGCTGCCGTCCTCAGCCGCACCAAAGGTGCCCAAGCCGGACTGGATTGCCTGGCCAGCATGGACGCAAAGGAAATCAAAGCCTATCAACCCTATTGGGCCGTTCGCGCGCATCTGCTGACGGAAGTCAGGAACTATCGGGAAGCGGAGACCGCCTATCTCTCGGCAATCGGCCTCAGCGACAGCCCCGCTGTGCGTGGCTTTCTCCTCGATCGCCTCGCGAACGTTCGAACGGGCGTCGCATAAACCTACTTTTCGGTCAGCTTCAGCTCGATACGACGGTTGGTGGCGCGCGCCTCCGGCGTATCGCCTGGCGTGATCGGCTGGAACTCGCCGAAACCGGCGGCGACGAGACGGTCGGCCGGCACGCCGCGGGAGATCAGGAACTTGACGACCGAGATCGCACGCGCGGACGACAGCTGCCAGTTGTCGCCATAACGACCGGTGCCGGCGAGCGGGACGTTGTCGGTATGCCCGTCGACACGCAGCACCCAGTTGATCTCGGGCGGGATTTCCTTGGCGACGTCGAGAAGCGCGGTCGCAAGCTTTTCCATCTCGACCTGCCCATCCGGATTGAGGTCCGCGCCGCCGGAAGGAAACAGTACTTCCGACTGGAAGACGAACCGGTCACCGACGATCCTGATGTTTTCGCGATCGGACAGAATTTCGCGCAGGCGCCCAAAGAAATCGGAGCGGTAGCGGTTGAGCTCCTGCACGCGTTGCGCGAGCGCGACGTTCAGGCGACGGCCAAGATCCGCGATCTTCGTCTGCGAGCTCTGGTCCTTCTGCTCGGAGGCCTGCAGCGCGGCTTCAATGGCGGCGATCTGGCTACGCAGGGCAGCAATCTGCTGGTTCAGCAACTCGACCTGGCTCATCGCCCGGTCGCTCATCTGCTTCTGTTCGTCGAGCTCTTTTGTCAGATTACCGACACGCGCTTCCGCAGCGCTCTGGCCGCCCGAGCCGGCATCAAGCAGCGCTTTCAACCGCGATCGCTCACCTTCAGCCGACGACAGGGCCGCCTGCAGATTGGCGACACTGTCCTCAAGATCCTGATTGCTTCCCTTCTCCAGCGCCAGAAGCTGCGTCAACTCGTTGATCTGGCTGTTCAGACGGTTGAGAACCTCGTCCCGGCCGGAGATTTCACGACTCAGGATATACTGGCCGACCACGAACACGGTCAGCACGAACATGATGGAGATCAGCAGCGTCGACAATGCATCGACGAAACCTGGCCAATAGTCTATCACGCGCTGAGGGCGACGATTGCGGGCGAGAGCCATGGGTTACTTGCCCTCGGTCTTTTCGGTTTGCGGCACGCGTTGAGAGCGTTCGCTCGAACCGTGCTTTTCTTGGGCGCCGATCCGCTCGGCTAGGCGATCGAGAGTGCGACGCATCGCTTTCGTCTCGTCTTGCTGGGCCTCGATCCAGTCACGCAGCATTTGCTGCTCATTTCGCATGTTCTTGACCAAACCCTGAATGCCTTCGGCAAGGTTCGCCATTGCCGCGACCGACCTCTGCGTGCCGCCGCTGCCCTCTTCCGAGATCCTGCGCATATATTCGGAAAGCGCGCGAACGTCGTCCGGCGAGACTGCCGAGTTGGGACTGATCGCGGGCATGGCCACATCCGAGCCGACATCTGTCACCGACGAAAGCCAGTTCTCCAGTTCCATGTAGAAGCGGTTCTGCGCACGGCCTGCCTGCAGATCGAGGAAACCCAGGATGAGCGAGCCGGACAGACCAAGCAGCGAAGACGAGAACGCCTGGCCCATGCCGGAAAGCGGCATCGACAGCCCTTCCTTCAGTGCACCGAGAACATCGGTCGAACCATTCGAACCCGCGTCAAGCGTCTGAATGACCGAACTGATCGAGCCGATCGTACCGATAAGACCCCAAAAGGTGCCGAGCAGACCGAGGAACACCAGGAGGCCGATCAGATAGCGCGACACGTCGCGCGATTCATCGAGACGGTTGGCAATGGAATCGAGAATGGAGCGGAATGCCGCGGTCGAAATGCCTGCCGAAGCGCTGCGGTTGCCAATCAGAGTCCGCATCGGCGCGAGCAGCTTCGGGTTGCGGCCGACCTTGTCGGCGCTGCCCGCAGCACGGAATGAATTGAACCACCGCACTTCCGGCCTGAGCGACAGCACATGGCTGAA
This sequence comes from Rhizobium sp. BK176, assembly GCF_024808055.1. Classification (NCBI taxonomy): domain Bacteria; kingdom Pseudomonadati; phylum Pseudomonadota; class Alphaproteobacteria; order Hyphomicrobiales; family Rhizobiaceae; genus Rhizobium; species Rhizobium sp. BK176. The sequence continues at coordinate 98,981 of NZ_JANUBV010000006.1, forward strand.
AACCAGGATGATGCCGACGGCCAAGACCCCGAGGATCAAACCGTTGAGGCCGGGATTGTGCATGAAGGCAGTCTGGGCTTGCCGGAATAGAATGGCGGCAATGAACCCGACGATGATCAGAAACAACACCATCGTCCAAAGAAACGGCATCGGACTGGAAAGTTTATAGCTGTAATTGCCCGTGGTTTTTTCGGTCGAGCCGAACTCCGCCACATTCACATTTTCCATAGGTTCCGCAGCCTCCGGATTCATTTCAGCCGGAGACTAGAGCAACATTGCGCCGAATTGAAGTATGCGGGAACGAAAACCGTGTCTTTACAACAGCGATTTACCGTGCGGGAACCGGACGCTTGGCTACTTCAAGTAGTGCCTTCTGGATATATTCGTTGCCCGCGACAACCGAACCGGTTTCGAGAATGGACGAACCGCCATCCCAATCCGAGACATAGCCACCGGCTTCGCGGATAAGGAGGATGCCCGCCGCAATATCCCAGGCCGACAGCCCCGTTTCCCAGTAACCGTCGAAGCGACCCGCCGCCACGTAGGCAAGATCCAGCGACGCCGCGCCCATGCGGCGAATGCCGGCAACTTCACCCATCACGTGGCGAAGCTCAACGAGGAACTTGCCGTGATTGCCGCGACCGAGATGAGGGACACCGCAGGCAATGACGGAGTCCGAAAGCACGCGCCGAGCGCCGACGCGCAGCCGGCGATCGTTCAGGAAGGCGCCACCGCCGCGCTCGGCGGTATAGAGTTCGTCGGTTGCAGGATTGAAGACGACGCCGGCGACGATCTCATTGTCGCGCTCGAGCGCGATCGAGACTGCAAACATTGGAATGCCGTGCAGGAAGTTGGTCGTGCCGTCGAGCGGATCGACGATCCAGCGATGCGCGCCGTCCGTGCCCTTGATCTCCTCGCTCTCCTCGCCGAGAAAGCCGTAGGTGGGGCGCGCCTTCAGGAGCTCGTCCTTGACGATCTTCTCCGCCTTGCGGTCGGCATTGGAGACGAAGTCACCCGGGCCCTTCACCGAAACCTGCAGGTTCTGTACTTCCCCGAAATCACGCCCCAGCGATTTGCCTGCCTTGATGGCAGCCTGAACCATGACATTGAGGAGAGCTGAACGAGCCATGTGAGCACTTTTCCTTGAGCGATAATACGGTACGCGCTGTCAGGGCGGGGTGGGTCCCTGATCGCCAGATAGGGCAGCGCTTATAAGATTGGCGGCCTCAAGACCACAAAATAGGGAAAATTTCAAGAGGAGACCGCCGCGCCGCCCTTCACTCGCACAAATGACCGCAATAATATTCTGGACAGAACGATCTAAAATCGCTATTTGTACGTCATGGCAAGACACAAGGAATTCGAAAAGGACAAGGCTCTCGACGCCGCGATCGGCGTCTTCGCTCAGCATGGCTATGAGGGAAGCTCCACAGACGCGCTGCTGTCAGCGATGAAGATCAGCCGCCAGAGCATGTACGATACGTTCGGCGACAAGCGCAGCCTCTATCTGCAGGCTCTGAAACGCTACAATACCGCCAGCATTCAGCAGATCATCGCCGACATGCAGGACAGCGACCAGCCGCTTGACGCGCTGGAGGGCGCCCTCTTTGCCTTTGCATCGAGACCAACATCGGAGGCGTCGAAAGGCTGCCTTGGTGTCAGCGCGATTTGCGAGTTCGGCCGGACCGATACCGAGGTGTCGCTTCTGACCGACAGCGCCTCCACCGTGCTGGGCAAGGCAATCCATGCGCTCCTCCTGGACAGCCGGACGAAAGGGCAGCTGTCCACCGAAATTGACCCAGAGGCCGCCACCCAGTTCCTTGGTGCTACTCTCTCCGGCATGAAGGTCAGCGCCCGCAACGGTGCCAGCACCGAAACGCTGCGCGCCATCGCCGGTCTCGCTATCCGCAGCTTACGATAACAGATCAATCGAAGAAGGATGACTTCCCATGTTCGATTCTAGACTAAACAGTCCAATAAGGAGAAAAACAAGATGACCAAACCACTTGAAGGAAAAGTCGCAATCGTGACAGGCGGCTCGCGCGGCATCGGCGCGGCGATCGTGCGGAGACTGGCTGCGGATGGCGCCTCGGTCGCCTTCACCTTTGCCAACTCGAAAGACAAGGCCGAGGCGATCGTCAGTGAAATCAAGGCGAAGGGCGGCAGGGCATTTGCAATTCACGCCGACAGCGCGGACGCGGCGGCGGTGCAAAGGGCCATCGACACGGCCGTCGACCATTTCGGCACGCTCGACATTCTCGTGAACAATGCAGGAATTCTGTTGCTGAATAGCCTGGAAGATTTCCCGCTTGAGGACTTCGATCGTATGTTTGCAGTCAACGTCAGAGCGGTCTTTGCCGGCACGCAGGCGGCGGCAAAATACATGCAAACCGGCGGCCGCGTCATAAACATCGGTAGCGTGGTTGCCGAGCGCAGCGGCTTTCCGACATCCGCCGTTTACAGCATGACCAAAGGCGCTGTCGCCGCCATGACACGTGGCCTCGCACGCGATCTCGGTCCGCGAGGCATCACCGTCAACGCCATCCAGCCCGGCCCCACAGAAACCGACATGAATCCTGACCCGCACTCAAACGACATGTTGAAGGGCTTGATGGCACTCGGCCGCCTCGGGGAGGATCGAGAAATCGCAAGCTTCGTGGCCTACCTTGCAAGCCCGGAAGCTTCCTTCATCACCGGCGCCGGCCTGACGATCGACGGTGGCTATCTGGCCTGAGCAATGCCGGCGGCCCGGGCCGTCGGACGTTCAAAACTTCTGCTGCGTGATCAGGACCTCACGGGCAATCTGATCGAAGACCTCTTCGCAGACGCCCTCTTCTAAATTATTGGAACCGGCGGAACTTGTTGGCGGCATCGATGGCCGCCTTCTGCTGGTCTTCCTCGATGCCGAGGTAGAAATCTTCGAGGGCCGGGTCAGGCAGGCCGGCGCGACGCGATAGCACATACCATTTCGCGGCCTCGACCGGGTCCGGCTTGGTACCGAGGGCGTTGATGTAGAGGTGCGCCAGCTTGTTTTGAGCCACCACGTTGCCGCGATTGGCCGCAAGCCGCAACCATTGGAAACCCTTGACGAAATCGCGCGGCCCATTCTGGCCGTTGACCAACCAGATGCCAAGATCGACCTGGGCGGTGTCGTAGCCCGCATGCGCAGCGCGCGCCATCCATTCGCGCGCCAGCTGCTTCTTTTCGTCCGGCAGGTCGGGCAGCGAGGCGTAAATCTCGGCCACCGCATACTGCGCGTCGGCGATGCCCTGTTCGGCAGCCCTCTCGTAGTACGGCAGCGCGAGCTTCAGTCCCTTGTCACCCGGATTGTCGGCCGTCAGGATCTGGCCCCAATTGAACTGTGCAGACGAATTTCCGGCGTCGGCCGCCTTGTGCATATATTCGTCGGCCTTGGCCTTGTCGCGTTTGACGAACCGCCCCTCGATCAGCATCAGCGAATACTTGAACATCGCCGCAGGGTCGCCGCCTTCCGCACCCTTGCTGTACCAGAAAGCCGCGTTCTTCATGTCGCGCTTGACACCCAGGCCGTCCGCCAGGAGTTCACCCATCAGCGTCTGCGCGGCCGGATCGCCAAGCTGGGCGCGCGGCAGAGCTCTTTCCATCGCCGTCAGATAGTAGCCACGCTGATAGGCTCCGTAGGCCTCGTCAACCTGTCCCTTATAGTCCTTTTCCGGCGGCAGATCGGGCAGCTTGGCGCCCATGCGGTCAAAGACCCCGACGCCGGTCGATGGACCAGTGCCGTCTGCCTGGGGCCGTCCTGTTTTCAGTGTCTCCGGGGCGGTCGAGAGCGGCCGCGTCACGACGTTGTCGACCGTCTGGGCGAAAACGCCATGCGTCAGCCCCGCCAGGATGACGACGGCAAAGGCAGCGGAAACGCGCAGGGAGCGGGACAGGATCGGCATGTGCGCGATATCAATCCTCAAACCGTGGCGCTTTTTCGTCCAACAGCGCATTGACCTCGGCGACGATGATTGGCGCACGTCCGGCGTCGCCGAAAACCGCAAGCCGCAACGCCACGAACTCAGCCCCAGTCTCCGCCACCGCGAGCGCGGAAGCCGGATCCGTTCCACCCATCACGATGCAGGGGATCTCGATCATCGAAGCCCACCACTCACCGAGTGCGAGGTTTTTGGGATGCGCCTCCGGCTTGATGTCGCCGTCGAGCTTGCCGAAGAAGATATAATCCGGGCGTTCCTCGCCAATTTCCAGTGCATGATGGCGGTCGGCGGCATTGCCGCCGCCGACGATCAGCTTATCGGCATACTTGTCGATCGCCTCAGAAATTTCGCTGGCCGGACCGGTCAGATGCAGGCCATCCGCCTTGGTGCGCCCGACAACGCGGCTGTCGCCCGCAAGTAGCGCTGCAGCGCCCGCGTGCTGGATGATTGGAACCAGCTTTTCGGCATGCTTCTGAAACTCGCCATCGTTGAGAGCGTATTGCGGCACGATCACCGAGGCGACGTCACCGCCCTTCAAGGCATCGCCGACGACCTTTGCCTGCTCATCAGCATCGGCAAGGTCGGGAGCAATCAGAACTAGGCGGCAGCGGTTTTCCGGTTCGGTCATGAACTCTTTCCATTTACAGCGGAACAGGCCGTTTTGCGGCCGATCTGCACTCGTCCTGTGTGAGTAATTCCGTTAGACGGGGCTGGCAAGGGGAGGATTTTCAAAAGCATGCCGATGGACCTGTCATTTTATTACGCCGCCGTTCCCGCTGTCATTCTGGTTGGACTTGCAAAGGGCGGCATGGGCGATGCGCTGTCACTGATCGGACTACCCTTTCTCGCCCTCGTTGTCTCACCCGTTCAGGCGGCTGCAATCCTGCTTCCGATCCTCATTTTCATGGACATGATCTCACTCGTGATCTGGCGCAAGCACGGCGACTGGACAACGCTGAGGATCATGCTGCCGGGAGCGCTGTTCGGGATCGCCCTCGGCTGGGCAACCTCCGCCCTCGTGCCGGGCAATGTGCTTCGCGTCGTCATTGGCGTCGTCACTATCCTCTTTTGCCTGCGCTATTTCTGGAACAACTTTGGCCCCGCCGCCGGAAAGAACACACCACCCCACGGCCAGCGACCGCTGCTGGCGACGATCTGGGGAAGCCTCTCAGGCTATGGTAGTTTCGTCGCCCATGCCGGCGGCGCGCCGTTCCAGATCTATGCACTGCCGCTGCAGATGCAACCCCGCGAATATACCGGCACGAGCGTCCGCTTCTTCGCGATCCTCAATGCCGTAAAGCTCATTCCGTACTTCGCGCTTGGCCAGCTCGACACGCAGAACCTCGCCACATCCGCCACGCTTCTGCCGTTTGCCCCGCTTGCGACAATTGCCGGCGCCTGGTGCGTGCGTCGTATGAAGCCGGCGATCTTCTATCCTTTCATGTATGCGATGGCCCTCGTTGCGGCGGTTTTGATCGCTAAGGAAGGCGCCGGTTTCTAACAATTTTGGGTTTCGTTGCGCCGCACAATTTCCTTGCCCGATTGCGCCGTTTGACGTAGCTTTCCGGCATGTCGAACACGGATCCCTTCACTGCGATAGCCGATCCCCACCGGCGCTTCCTGCTGGAAGAACTTCGACGTGCGCCGAAGACCGTGAACGAGCTTGCCGAGGGGCTTCCCATCAGCCGCCCTGCCGTCTCCCAGCACCTCAAGGCGCTGCTGGATTGCAATCTGGTTTCGGTCACCGCAGAGGGCACGCGACGCATCTACGCCGTCAACAATCGTGGTTTTGACAAGCTCAATCTCTGGCTCGATCAGTTCTGGGCCTGACAGCTCCCTCAAACGAAAAACGCCGGCTCGCGACTTTCCGTCGGAACCGGCGTATATTTGCCTGTCGAGCACGAACTCATCTAAACTTCTGATGAAATTGGACTTTTGCCTTCTCCGTTTAGGACCGCACTCGGTAATTCATGCATCGTTCTCAATGGAAAGATGATTTCAGGCGCTCAATCTCGTCCTTGATCCGCAATTTTCTGCGTTTGCACTCAGCAACTTCATTATCGTTTCGGGAGGGGGATATCATAAGCGTATGCAACTCCTCCTCGAGAGCAACATGCTTTTTCTGGAGTGACTCAAGATGAGCTTGAACAGTCATTTGACCCTTCCTTCCTCTTACCTCTCCCCGGCCAACACCGCCGGAGATCCAAGGCGTCAACCTTTTGACTGTGACATATTTTTGAAGGCTTGTCGAAGGTGAAAACAAGGAGAACACGTGGCAAAATCATGACGAACAGCCGCTAGCCGTTACCTCCATTTGGTGATAGGAGCTTGCGGAAATCATCGGCAAAACGGACGATGTCCGAAGACGGTTATGGGGAATGCATATGGCCGATCAGGAACAGGCAGAAATCAGGCTCATAGTGGCGCGACTGCGCCAGGAGCACGAAGATTACGATGCCGCGATCAATGCCATGATTGCCACCGGATGTGATGCATTGCGCGTCCAGCGTATGAAAAAGAAGAAACTGGTGATCAAAGACAAGCTGACGAAGCTCGAAGACCAGATCATCCCTGATATCATCGCCTGAGGGGAACGCCGTGACGATGACAGACAGACCGCCCGTTGCCATCATCATGGGAAGCCAATCCGATTGGGAGACCATGAAGAATGCTGCGGACACGCTTGAGGCGCTCGAAATTCCCTATGATGCGCGCATCATATCGGCCCATCGCACGCCGGATCGCCTGGTAAACTTCGCCAAGACCGCACGCGATGAAGGCTTTAAGGTGATTATCGCCGGCGCGGGCGGCGCAGCTCATCTGCCGGGCATGGCCGCAGCCATGACGCCGCTTCCCGTTTTCGGCGTCCCCGTTCAATCGAAGGCGCTGTCCGGTCAGGATAGTCTCCTCTCCATCGTCCAGATGCCGGGCGGAATTCCGGTCGGTACACTTGCCATCGGCAAGCCCGGAGCGATCAATGCAGCGCTTCTGGCTGCTGCAGTCCTGGCATTGTCGGATGAGGACATTGCCGAGCGGCTTGACGACTGGCGCGAGCGCCAGAGCGCGGCCGTTGCCGAATATCCAATGGACGACCTATGACTGTAAGAACAATCGGCATCATCGGTGGCGGTCAGCTTGGCCGCATGCTTGCCATGGCCGCAGCGCGACTGAACTTCCGCACCGTCGTTCTGGAACCGCAGCCCGACTGTCCGGCAGCGCAGGTCGCCAACGAACAGATTGTCGCCGCCTACGATGATCCTGCCGCGCTCACCGAGCTTGCGACGGCGTGCGAGGTCGTCACATACGAGTTCGAGAACGTCCCGGTTGCCGCGGCGGAAGCGCTTGCGAGCACGGTCCCGGTTTATCCACCGCCGAAGGCGCTCGAGGCTGCCCAGGACCGCCTGGTCGAAAAGCGCTTCATCAACGGCTGCGGCATCCCGACAGCGGGCTTTCACGCCGTCGACAGTCAGGCCGACCTCGAGGCGGCGCTCAGCGATTTCGGCGGCCGCGGCGTCCTGAAGACCCGTCGGCTTGGCTACGACGGCAAGGGGCAGAAGGTATTCCGCTCTGCGGCTGACACGCCGGATGGCGCCTTTGCCGCCCTCGGCAACGTGCCACTCATTCTCGAGAGCTTTGTTTCATTCGAGCGCGAGATCTCGATCATTGCAGCGCGTGCAACCGACGGCACTATCGTTTGCTACGATCCCGCCGAAAATGTTCACCGCGACGGCATCCTGCACACCTCAACGGTGCCGGCTTCCGTCCCGGCGACTGCGGCAGCCGACGCCCGCGAGGCGGCCGGAAAGATCCTGACGGCCCTCGGCTACGTCGGTGTTATCGGCATCGAATTCTTTGTGCTAGCGGACGGCAGCCTGATCGCCAATGAAATGGCGCCTCGCGTCCATAATTCTGGCCACTGGACGGAAGCTGCTTGCATCATCTCGCAGTTCGAGCAGCATATCCGGGCGGTTGCCGGCCTGCCGCTAGGCAATGCCGACCGCCACTCGGACTGCGTGATGCAGAACCTGATCGGCGACGATATTCTGGCGCTCCCGGACTGGCTGCGGCGGGCGGATACGCTGGTGCACCTCTACGGCAAGACGGAATCGCGTCCTGGCCGCAAGATGGGGCACGTCACGACGTTGACCGCGAAATTGCCGGTTTTCCCCTGACAAAAGCCGCTTCGGCCATGGGAAAAACACGGTCATGTGGTTGACACGGGGAAGTCGTCGGGTTATCTGCACGCCCAACCTGAAGAGCGCGCCCTGAGCGCGCTTTTGAATGTAATAGATACGGGCGAATGTGAATTCCCCCTCAAACATCGCGGATCAAAACAATGAAGATCAAGAATTCGCTCAAGTCGCTCAAGGCTCGTCACCGTGACAACCGCCTGGTTCGCCGCAAGGGCCGCATCTACATCATCAACAAGCTGAACCCGCGCTACAAGGCTCGTCAGGGCTGATTTAGCGCGTCTGGACGTTCGTGGCATTTGCCCGCGACTGCCCAGGGATTGCCTCGGCAATCAAATCAAATTGCTTTGATCTTCAGCGATGGCGGGCTACTATGCCCGCCATGCGCTTTTTTGCTATGACGTGCGCGGCGCTGCCGCTATCCCTCGTTCTGCTCGCTCCCGTTGTTCCTGCCGCCGCCGCGGAAAAGGAAGTCATTGTCGAGCAACCGGACGCAAACCTCACACCCAGGCAGCATCTGGATCAGCTCTATGCACAGCTGAAGCGGGAACGCGATCCGGACAAAGCGAGCGGCATTGCCAATGAAATCCGTACCGAATGGAACGACTCCGGCAGTGCGACCGTCAACCTCCTGATGCAATGGGCCGACAAGGCGATCGAGGAGAAGCGCACTGCCGCCGCCCTCGATTTCCTCGACCAGGCGATCGCCCTCAAGCCAGATTACGCCGAAAGCTGGAATCGCCGCGCGACCCTCAACTATGCCAATGACAGCTATCGCAAGTCGATGTCTGACATCGAGCATGTGCTTGACCTCGAGCCACGCCATTTCGGCGCGCTTTCCGGCATGGCCGCCATTCTTACGGAAACCGGCAACGACCAGTTGGCCCTGAAAGCCTGGGAACGTTTCCTGGAGATCTATCCAGCCAATCGAAGCGCCCAGGAGCAGATGAATACGCTCTCTGAAAAGCTGGCCGGCAGCCGCACCTGATCTTGACGCCAGCGCCGGCAGCCCAATCTTACGCGTCGGTTACGTGATCTCAGCAGATATTGCCATGCTTGCCGAAGCTTCCGTTTTCATTGCCTCTGTTGCCGCCGCTCTTGGCTACTCCGCCTACAAGGAACGGCGGTTCGAGGCTGATTGTCCGAACATCGGCCAACTGACGGATATCGGCGGATATCGGCTGAATGCCTTTCACGTCCCTCGCCCCAAAACTGCCGATCTGCCGCCGCTCGTGTTCATCCACGGTGCGGCCGGAAATCTGCTTGACCAAGTCGGTGCCTTCCTGCAGCCGTTGGGGGGCCGCGCGGAAATGCTGTTCGTCGACCGCCCGGGTCATGGTTATTCGGAGCGCGGCGGTTCCGAGAATGCCCTGCCCTCGGGGCAGGCGGACGCGATCGCGAAACTGATGAAAAAACGAGGCATCAAGCGGGCCATTATCGTCGGTCATTCCTTCGGCGGCGCCATTGCCGCCGCTTTCGGCGTCCGCCACCCCGAGATGACCGAGGGCCTGCTCTTCCTCGCTCCAGCGACGCATCCCTGGCCTGGCGGACTGGACTGGTACTATAATGTCGCGGCGATGCCCGTGCTTGGCTGGCTCTTCAACCACACAATCGTCGTGCCGCTCGGCCTGCGGCGCCTCGAACAAGCGACATTGAATGTCTTCCGGCCCAATCCACGCCCGGATGATTACATCGCAAAGACGGGACCGACCCTGGTGCTACGCCCAACTGCCTTCTACAACAACGCCGTCGATTGCATGCGCCTCCTGCCTTATCTCAAGGCCCATTCTCCGCAGTACGCCAATATCACCGCGCCAACCGTCATCGTCACCGGTGACAGCGATGCCATCGTTTGGGAACACCTTCATTCGCAGGGTCTGGCCCGTGATATCGCCGGTTCCGAGCTGGTTAGAATCCGCGGCCTCGGCCATAAGCCGGATTACGTGGTCACCGATGTCGCCGTTGCCGCCATGGAGAAGATCGGCGGCGCTGCTCGCGACCTGCAGGCCCTCGCGCGCCAGGCAGAACGTCGCCTGATCGTTGAAGAACCTGCACAATTGGCGGACACCGTTGCGCCTTTCGGCCACCCGGCGGGGCTGACGCCGCCGGTAACAACGGGAAACTGATAAACAGCACGTTCTTATGTACCAACCTCGGCGGTTGCCCACATTGCCGAGCGCTGGCTGCGTCCCATATCCATTGCACTATCATGCTTTGAGGGAAGTCATGGATCACCCCTATTTTCGGATATCTGCCGTCGTCGCGGCGTTCTCATTTGTTCTCGCGCCATCGGCGTTCGCCGCTTCACCGGCGCCGGTCGAGGCCGAGCACGGTATGGTCGTAACCGCCCAGCACCTAGCGACCGATGTCGGCGTCGATGTGCTGAAGAATGGCGGCAATGCCGTCGATGCCGCGGTCGCCGTCGGCTACGCGCTCGCCGTCGTCTATCCGACGGCCGGCAATCTCGGTGGCGGCGGCTTCATGACAATCCGGCTGAAGGACGGCAAGACGACATTCCTCGATTTCCGCGAGCGCGCGCCATTGGCAGCCACCAAGGCCATGTATCTTGACGGCAAGGGCGATATCGTTCCCCGTGCCAGCCTTGACGGCTATCTTGCCGTCGGCGTGCCAGGATCCGTAAAGGGCTTCGAGATGGCCCGCGAGAAGTACGGCACCAAGTCGCGGCAGGATCTGTTGGCGCCCGCCATCCGCTACGCCAAGGAAGGCTTCACGCTGGAACAGGGCGACGTCGCCAGCATTGGCGGTAGCGCGAAGCGGCTCGCGAAGGACGAGGCCGCGGCAAAGATCTTTCTGAAAGCGGAGGGCAAACCGTACGCCGTCGGCGAGAAGCTTGTGCAACCCGACCTTGCCGCCGTTCTATCCAGCATCGCTGACACAGGACCCGACGCTTTCTACAAGGGCACGCCCGCAGAGGCGATCGTCAAGGCGAGCCAGGCGAAGGGCGGCATACTCGCCAAGGAGGATTTCGAGCAATACGCGGTGCGTGAACTGAAGCCGGTCGAGTGCAGCTATCGCGGCTACGACATCATCTCGTCGCCTCCTCCCTCCTCGGGCGGCGTCATCATCTGCGAAATCCTCAACGTTCTGGAAGACTATCCTCTTTCCTTCCTCGGCTACGGCTCGGCCGAGACGGTGCACCTGATGGTCGAGGCGATGCGCTACGCCTATGTCGATCGCAACGCCGCCCTTGGCGACCCTGACTTCGTCGACAACCCCGTCTCGACAATGCTCGACAAAGGTTACGCCAAGGCGATCCGCGCCAAGATCGATCCCTACAAGGCGGGCACCTCCGCCAACCTGAAACCTCTGGGCGCTAAGGAAAGCGTCGAAACCACGCATTATTCGATCATCGACGACGAAGGAAATGCCGTCGCCGTCACTTACACGCTGAACGGCAACTTCGGCGCCGGCGTCGTCGCTCCCGGTACCGGCGTTCTGCTCAACAACGAAATGGACGATTTCACTTCGAAGCCCGGCGTTCCCAATCTCTACGGGCTCATCCAAGGCGAGGCCAATGCGATCGCACCGAAGAAAACGCCGCTCTCCTCCATGAGCCCGACGATCGTGACCAAGGACGGCAAACCCTTCATGGTCATCGGCAGCCCTGGTGGCTCGCGCATTATCACTATCACGCTGGAGACCATCCTCAACGTGATCGATTTCGGCATGGACATCAGTCAGGCGGTCAACGCCCCGCGCATTCACCATCAATGGCAACCGGACAAGATCTACTTCGAGCCCTACACTTTGTCGCCCGATACGATCCGGGCATTGATCGCCATGGGGCACACGCTGGACGATGGCAGCGGCCCGCCGCAATGGGGACAGGCCGCTGGTATCCTTGTCGGCGGCAAGAGCCTTGCCGATATCGCGAAGGGCGGCGGAGCACGCTACTACGGCGCGATGGACAGCCGCGCCGCCGAAGGTTCCGCCAGCGGATACTGATCACGGATACGCGCGTGGACGAAATCGCCTTCGACGCTGACGCGCGGCCGGGCGCCGGGCACACTTGGTTCCAGGCTATCGACGTAAGAAGCTTTGGCGATGACGGAATAGTGGATCACTGGCGTGGCGCTGATCGCCTCGGCAACGGCCGATATCGCCATCAGTCTCGACCTCGAGCAGAGCGGTGGTCTCCATGCCGGCGCGATTGTCACGCTTGGCAACGTGATCACGCTCCTGATTCTCGGCACCGCGGCGTCGATCGCGAGCGGCAGTCAGTCGATCGCCGCGACCCCTTCGGAACCGCCCGCCCCACCCGCACCGAGTCAGGAAGACGATACGATTGCCAGCGCGCTCGAAAATCTGATGCGCTCCCGAGAGCTCTACCGTGATCCCGACCTCAATCTCGGCCGCATCGCCCGCAAGATGAGTCTTCCGGCCCGGCGCGTTTCGATGGCGGTCAACCGCGTCCATAGTGTCAGCGTCTCGCAATATGTGAACGACTTTCGTATCCGCGCGGCCTGTCAGGCACTTGTGAACATGGACGAGCCGGTTACGCGGCTGATGTTCGATTGCGGCTTCATCAGCAAGTCGAATTTCAATCGCGAGTTCCTGCGCGTCACCGGCACCAACCCGACCGAATTCAGGCGACGCCGCCGTCACAAATCGGAGGCCGTCGCTACGCAACCGACGCTTTTTGTGTCACGGTGACAAAGTCACCGTTCACAAGCGTCGCGTGTGGTCCTATGCAGGGGCGTACCGTCATTCGAAAGAGTCTCCATGGCCAGCATTGAAATGATCGTTGCCGCCCGCGCCCGCCTGCGCGGACATGCGCGCCGCACGCCGCTTCTTTCTTCTCCCTTTATCGATGAGCTTGCCGGACGGCGGGTATTGGTGAAGGCCGAGTGCTTGCAGCACACCGGCTCCTTCAAATTCCGTGGCGGCTGGTCCGCCGTCTCCGCGCTCGATCCTGCCGTTCGCAGCCGCGGCGTCATCGCTTTCTCGTCAGGCAATCACGCGCAGGGCGTGGCGCTCGCCGCCAAGCTGCATGGCGTGCCGTCAGTCATCATCATGCCGTCGGACGCGCCAAAACTGAAGATCGCCAACACGCGTGCGCTCGGCGCCGAAGTCGTGCTCTACGATCGCGCGACACAGGATCGCGACGCCATTGGCGCTGAACTCTCTGCTGCGCGCGGCCTGACGCTGATCAAGCCTTTCGACGAACCGCAGGTGATCGCCGGACAGGGTACGACAGGTCTGGAAATTGCCGAACAGGCAGACGAGGAAGGCATCAGCTCGGCCGAGGTATTGGTCCCCTGCGGCGGCGGCGGCCTTTCCTCGGGGATAGCGCTTGCACTCGAAGCCAGTGCGCCTGCGTTCCGAGTGCGCCCCTGCGAGCCGGACGGCTTCGACGACTTCACGCGGTCGCTGGCATCAGGCAAGATCGAGCGCAACGCCACCATGACCGGCTCGATCTGCGACGCCATCATCACGCCGCAGCCAGGCAACATCACCTTTCCGATATTGCAGCGCCTCGCCGGCGCCGGCATCGTCGTGACGGACGAGGAGGCGCTCCGCGCCATGGCCCTTGCCTTTGTCCGGCTCAAGATCGTCGTCGAGCCCGGTGGGGCGGTGGCGCTTGCCGCAGCGCTCTTCCATGGCGATGAGTTGGAAGACGACAACGTCTTCGTCGTTACCTCGGGAGGCAATGTCGACGCCGATATCTTCGCCGAGGCATTGGCCCGGCACGGATAAAGGCAGGCGAAAGCCTGCCTCCAACCTCGCTTAGGCGGCCTTATAGCGTGCCGCAGGTGCCGAGCGTGACAGGTGCGGCATCAATGCCTGACGCGCACCCTCGTAGGCCGTCAGCAGCCCTCCATCTTCAAGAGCCGGGATCGTCGCGAGCTCACCTTGATCGAAACCGACAAGGGCGGCATCCACCATATCTTCCGCCGACATGACGATTTCGGTTGGCAGGTGCTCGACTGGCGTGCCGGCGATGTTCCAGAATTCGGTCGCCGTCGCTCCCGGCAGCACCGCCTGGATGCGGATGTTCTTGTCCGCAAGCTCGTGCTTCAACGATTGGCTGAAGGCAAGAACGAAAGCCTTGCTGGCGCCATAGACGCCGTTCAGCACTTCAGGCGCGATCGCGACGATCGAAGCGATGTTGATGATCGCGCCGCCGCCGCGCGCCACAAAACCGGGCACGCCGGCATAGCTCAGCCGCATCAACGCCGTGACGTTGAGATCGATCATCGCCTGCATCTTGTCGACATCGGCGGCAAGCAGCGGTGCCGTGCCACCGACGCCGGCATTGTTGACCAGAAGCGTAATGCTGCGGTCGCTCTTCAGAACCGACTCGACGCGCGCCAGGTCGGCCTTGTTGCCGAGGTCGGCCGGAATGGTTTCGACCGTCCTGCCTGTTTCCCGGGTCAGTCTCGTCGCAAGTTCGGAAAGCCGTTCTGCATTGCGGGCGACCAGAATGAGATCATAGCCGCGCTTTGCGAGCCGGTGAGCATAGACAGCACCAATCCCCGACGATGCGCCGGTAACGAGTGCGGTTCCTTTGTGCTGTTCGGTCATTGTCGTTCTCCGTGTTTGGGCAACAGCGCCCGCTGTTGGCTTGCGCAGAGTCTTACGCCCGATTGCCAATGGCTTGAATGTCATATAAGCCACCTTTTAGGACAAACGGAGTTTCGAGCCATGCAACGCATTGCCGTCCTGCTCTTTCCCGGCTTTCAGATGATGAGCCTAGCCGCCATCTCGGCCTTCGAGTTCACCAACATCGAACTCGGCGAGCCGGCCTATGAGGTTTCCTATCTCTCCGAGACCGGGGGACCTGTGCCCAGCTCCTTCGGCGTGAATGTCGAGACCACGCGCTTCGGTGATCCCGCTTTCGATACGCTGCTGGTGTCCGGCGCCGTCGGCATCAAACTGCCGACGGCGGGGGAAGGCGAGTTCATCCGCAAGGCGCTTGCCGCCTCGCGTCGCGTCGCCTCGATCTGTACCGGCGCTTTTCTGCTTGCGGAGGCAGGCGTCCTGGATGGCCGTCGCGCCACGACCCACTGGCTCCTCGCCCGCGAGCTGCAATCGCGCTATCCGAAGGTCAGGCTCGAGGAAGATCGCATCTTCATCATCGATGGCTCCGTCTGGAGCTCGGCGGGCATGACGGCCGGGGTCGACCTGGCGCTTGCGATGATCGAGAAAGACCACGGCGCCGATGTCGCCCGTGCGGTCGCCCGCAAGCTCGTCGTCTATCATCGCCGCGCCGGCGGCCAGTCGCAGTTCTCCGCACTCTTGGAACTGGAACCCAAATCGGACCGTATCCAGAAGGCGCTTGCCCATGCCCGCGGCAATCTGAAGAACACGCTATCAGTCGAGGAGCTGGCGGAAGCGGCGGCGCTCAGCCCCCGACAATTCAGCCGGACGTTTCGCGCAGAGACGGGACAATCGCCAGCCAAGGCGGTGGAGAACCTGCGCCTTGAGGCAGCCCGCCTGATGATGGAACAGGGCCGGCATCCGATCGACGTCGTTGCAACGGAAACAGGTTTCGCGGATCGGGAGAGGATGCGCCGCGCCTTCCTGCGCGCCTTCGGGCAGCCGCCCCAGGCAATCCGCCGAAACGCGCAGCGCGAATATCAGGCATAGGCCCGCGCCGCCGACCTTGCGGTCGATGGGACGGCGTCCGCGACAGCCTCCCGCACCGCTTGCAGCATGATGGACGCGAGCCGCGCGGTTGCCGGCCCAGGGTCGGCTTCGGCACGATGCAGCACGAGACCGAGCGAGGGAAGCTCTGGCAGGCCAGCGGCGTCGGCGACAAGCGGCTTCACCTTTCGCGGCAGGCCGATCGGCGTACGGATGCTGATCCCGAGCCCGGCAGCCGTCGCGGCCCACAATCCGCCGAGGCTTGGACTGACGAAGGCAAGCCGCCAGGGAATGCCCGCCGTATCAAGCGCCTTGGTCGCCGCGGTGCGCAGCAGGCACGGAGCCTCCAGTGAAGCAAGCGGCATCGGCTCGCCGCTGTCGAGGGTCCAGTCGACCGCGCCTTCCGCCGGACCGATCCAGCGCATCGGCACCTCGGCGATCTTCTCGCAATGCGGTGTCAGCGTGCCATCGTTCCAGGCCAGTGCCAGATCGAGCTTACCCGTGGTGACGCGCTCGATCAGCTCGACATTGCGCACCACCCGCGCTTCGATGCGGACCTTCGGATGCGCGCGCGCAAAACGGCCGAGCACGTCGGGCAAAAGGGTCTCGCCGAAGTCCTCCTGCAAACCGAGCCTGACCCAACCCTCGAGTTCGATGCTCTGCATGGCTGCGGCCGCTTCGTCGTTGAGCTCCAGCAGGCGGCGCGCATAGGCCAGCATCGTTTCACCCGCATCGGTGAGCGCAAGCCCGCGTCCGGCCTTGCGGAAGATCGGCGTCCCGGCCTGCTCCTCCAGCTTCTTCAGCTGGGCGCTGACGGCCGAGGTCGAACGGCCGAGACGGTCGGCTGCTCTCGCGAAGTTGCCGAGCTCCATTCCGGTCGCGAAGGTCCGGAGTACATCGAGATCAAAGATCGTCCGCCGCATCGTATAATCCCATTTTTATGGATCATAAGTTCATTTAATTCTGATTTTCTGCATTATCGTGGCGTGCGATGCTCCTCCTGTCAAGAATTCACACAGAGGAGGCATTGATGCCTTTTGTTCGTATCTCTCTCCTGCGCGGCAAGTCGCCGGACTATCTTCGCGCCGTTTCCGACAGCATTCATCAGGCAATGGTCGAGACATTCAATGTACCGCCTGCCGACCGCTTTCAGGTCATCCACCAGCATGAACCGGGTGAACTGATCTTCGACCGGAACTATCTCGCCGGACCGCGTTCCGACGACTTCGTGCTGTTCGCCATCACCGCCGGCAAGCCTCGCTCGACCGAAACGCGACAGGCCTTCTTCAAGCGCGCCGCCGAACTTCTCGGGGTATCCCCGGGCATCCGGCCGGAAGACATCATGATCGTCGTCACCACCACATCCCCGGACGAATGGTCGTTCGGCGATGGCAAGGCGCAGATGATCGAACCTGGCTGGGAAACCCGCGCCTTCGGGAGCGCCGGATGATGGGCAACCCTGAACGCATGACGGTTCGGCGTCCGGGCAACGCCGTCCGCTCACCCGCCGATATTGCCACCGCGCCCTTCTGGGTCGAGATGCTGCTGGAAGGCACGGCAGATGGCGAAAACACCGCGATGCGAGCAAGCCTCGATCCCGGTACGATCACGCGCTGGCACACGCATCCGCGCGGGCAGCTGCTCTATGTTCTATCAGGCAATGGCCTGGCGCGACGCGAAGGCGGCCCAGTGGAGAAATTGCGTGCCGGAGATGCCGTCTGGTTCGCCGCTGGTGAGAAGCACTGGCATGGTGCGACGCCTGACAGCCCCTTCAGCTACATCAGCATCCAGGCAACCGAAACCGACCGCATCGTTGACTGGCTTGAGCCTGTGGAGGTCCTCTCATGATGGCGATGCAATACAGCTTCACCCTGCCCGCCGACTACGACATGTCGATCATCGACCGCCGCATCCGCGACAAGGGACCGATGCTGGACGGGTTCCCCGGCCTCGGTTTCAAGGCCTACCTCAGCGCCCGCAAGGGTGAGTTCGGATCCCGCGAAAACCTCTATGCGCCCTTCTATCTCTGGCAGCAGCCGGAGCGCGCCAGCGACTTCCTCACCGGCCCCGGCTTCGAAGCACTGACGCAATCCTTCGGCTGGCCCCGGGTGAAGACCTGGATTGTCTGGCACGCGGAAACCATGCCTGCGGTGACAGAGGCCAAGTTTGCCACCGAGGAGACGATCGCCATCGAGCCCTACTCCTCGCTTGCTGAAATCAGAGATGAGGAAATCGGACGCGCGCAAAGACAAGCGCGGCAGGCTGACGTCGTCGCCTCGGTCTCGGCCTTCGAGCCGACAAGCTGGACGGCCGTGCGCTTCAGCCTGCATCGCTCGTCCCCGTTGATCGCGGGCGCCGGCCAGATCTATCGCGTCGGGCACATATCTCTGCCCTAGGGCGTCAGGTCGTTGCCCGGCGGTACAGCGCAAGCGACCCCGCCAGCGCCAGCATCGCCCCGCCGCAGGCGCGCTCCAGCCAGATTGCGCCCGCCGTCTTCAGCAGCCGGACGGCCTGCGAACCAAAGACCGCGTAACCGAGCATGATCAGAAAATCCAGCGACGCAAAGACCACCGCCAGAACGGCGTACTGGGTCGCCTGGGGCAGCGCCGGATTGATGAATTGCGGCAGGAACGCCGAGAAGAAAAGGTAGCCCTTGGGGTTGGTGACAGCGACCATGAAACTCTTGAGGCCGATCGAAAAGGCGGTTCCGCCGGCCATCTCGTTCTCCGGCTTCAGCGCCGCGTTGAAGCCGCCCTTGGTGCGCAGCATCATGATCCCGAGAAAGGCGAGATAGGCAGCGCCAACATATTTCAGCATCGAGAACCAGAACTCCGACGCCGCGAGAAGCGCGCCCAGACCGATCGCCACGGCACCGAGAAGCACGAAGTCGGAAAGCACCGCGCCGATCATGCCCGGGATCGCCCGGCGAACGCCGTAGCGCGAGCCGTTGGTCATCGCCAGAAGCACCGTCGGCCCAGGCGTCGCAATCGCCACAAAGGAAACGGCCACGAATGCGAGAAGTGTAACAATGTGCATGATGCCCTCCCGAACATGGAGGCCGACCCTTGCATGTGAGCCCGCCAGCCGCAAGACACCCATGGTTCAGGACAGCGAAAAGCCCGCCGCCTGTTAAGGCAGCGGGCTCTGTGAATAGTGGCTAGTTCGCTTAGATGCCGCTCTGGCCGTCGGAGCCGATATAGGCGATGCGCAGCATGTTGGTGGCGCCGGGCGTTCCGAGCGGCACGCCGGCCGAGATGATGATGCGGTCGCCCGGCTTGCCGAAGCCTTCGTCGGCAACGATGCGGCAGGCGCGGTTGACCATGTCATCGAGGTCGGTTGCGTCGTGGGTGACAACGCAATGCAGGCCCCAGACGATCGCAAGGCGACGCGCGGTCTGGATGACCGGCGACAGCGCCAGGATCGGCACCTGCGGACGTTCACGCGAGGCGCGCAGACCTGTGGTGCCCGACGAGGTGTAACAGACGATAGCAGACAGGCGGAGCGTTTCGGCGATCTGGCGTGCGGCGAGCGAAATCGCATCGGCGCCGGTTGCTTCCGGCTGCGCGCGCTGCGCGTAGATGATGCCCGGATAGTGCGGCTCGCGTTCGATGGTGCTGGCGATCGAGGCCATCGTCGAGACGGCTTCAACCGGATAGTCGCCGGATGCGGATTCGGCCGACAGCATGACGGCGTCGGCGCCTTCGAAGACGGCGGTCGCGACGTCGGAGACTTCGGCACGCGTCGGAACCGGCGCGGTAATCATCGATTCCAGCATCTGCGTGGCGACGATCACCGGCTTGCCCGAACGGCGGCAAGCGCGGATCAGCTGCTTCTGGATACCCGGAACGGATTCGAGCGGCATTTCGACGCCGAGGTCACCACGGGCAACCATGAGCGCGTCGGAAAGCTCGATAATCTCCTCGATGCGCTCGATCGCCTGCGGCTTTTCGATCTTCGACATGATGCCGACGCGGCCGCGCGCGATCTTGCGCACCTCGGCCAGATCTTCCGGGCGCTGCACGAACGACAGCGCAACCCAGTCGACGTCGTCAGTCGCCAGAACGGCGTCGAGGTCGGTGCGGTCCTTGTCGGTCAGAACGCCGACGGTCAGCAGCGTGTCGGGAAGGCTGACACCCTTGCGGTCGGAAATTTTCGTTCCAGAGATAACGGTGGTGACGATGCTCTTGCCGTCGCACTTTTCAGCGCGCAGGGCGAGCTTGCCGTCGTCGATCAGCAGGCGGTGGCCGGGCTGTACCGATTCCAGGATTTCCGGATGCGGCAGGAATACGCGGGTCGCGTCGCCGGGAATATCCTTGTTGTCGAGCGTAAAAGTGTCGCCCGGCTTCAGATCGACCTTGCCTTCAGCAAACTTTCCGACGCGCAGCTTCGGGCCCTGCAGGTCGGCGAGAATGCCGATCGGGCGGCCGGAGCGGGCTTCGACGGCGCGGATACGCTTGATCAGCATGCGCATCACGTCATGGCTGGCGTGGCTCATGTTGATACGGAAGACATCGGCACCTGCCTGGTGCAGCTTCTCGATCATCGATTCCTCGGACGAGGCGGGTCCAAGGGTGGCGAGGATTTTAACTTTGCGGTTGCGCTTCATCAATTCGGGCTTTCTTGCGTGCCGGGGGTATCGGAAAGTTGAACCATCCAGCTGCCCTGGCGGCCCGTGTCATATTCCTTGAACCCCATCTTCTGATAGCCACGGGCGTAGCAATCATTGACACCCGTGATCTTGAACTCGTTTTCCGCCACGCACATCTGCACGTCACCCGTCCATCGGCCTCCCCGGGCAGCGTCTTCGGCGTAGAGATAATAGTATCGGGACTGCAGCTCTCCCTCGATCAGCGTCGCGCAGGTCGTTGCCGGCACTTGCCACCAGCCTTCCGTCATCCAGCCATCCTTGGCTCGATACCCAATCGCCACGCCCACCAGATTCTGCGTTCCGTTGCACACGCGGAAATCGGCACGAGCCACATCAGCAATAAAAAACGGCGAGAAAGCCGCAAGAACAAACAGTGCAAAACGGGCAAGCGGCCCGAAACGCATAAGGAAACTTGGCGCGGTCTGAATCAACACGACTTCCAATGGGCTCCCGACTATTTTGTTTTAGGTGTGCCTTCTTGCGCTGCCTCCCGGCGAATGTCAACGCAATGCTAATCGATTATATTCTGGATGGCCGACTGTACTTGGACCACGCCGTCGCCTTTGCTCACCAGCGCGCTTGAACGCGCCCGCGGCCCGTGCGATCAGAGGCTGCCCCGTAACCACGATCGGCCATTTCCCTCATGAGCTCTTTCAAATCATTTGAACTACTAGCCGGCGATCATGACAAAGGCTTGGTGCTGCTCGGCGATCATGCAATGAACCGGCTGCCGGAGCGCTACGGCAGGCTGGGCCTGCCGGACAGCGCGTTCGAGCGACACATCGCCTATGATATCGGCATCGAGGGGTTGGTCCGCAAACTCGCCGCGATGCTCGACGTACCGGCTGTCCTGGGCGGCTTTTCACGATTGCTGATCGACCCGAATCGGGGTGAGGACGACCCCACGCTGATCATGAAGATTTCGGACGGCGCGGTCGTTCCCGGCAATCATCCGATTACCGCCGAAGAGTGGAATTATCGGATCGAGACGTTCCACAGGCCCTATCACAACGCCGTCAGCGAAACGATCGACAAGGTCGCGAACGAGAGCGGCAAAGCGCCGCTCGTCCTATCCCTCCACTCCTACACGCCGTTCTGGAAAGCCTTCCCCCGCCCTTGGCATGCAGCGGTTTTGTGGGACAACGACCATCGTGCCGTCGCGCCTCTGCTTGACATGCTGCGCAGCGATCCCGATCTCGTGGTCGGAGACAATGAGCCGTATGATGGCGCGCTGAAGGGCGACACGATGTATCGGCATTGTATGCTGACCGGCATCCCGCACGTTTTGCTCGAGGTGCGCCAGGATCTGATCGGCGACGAAGCGGGTATTACGGCATGGGCCCGGCGTCTGGCGCCGATCTTTGAGACAATGAACGCCGATCCGGTATTGCACGAGTATAATGTGCATGTGTCGCGCACCGGACCGTACGAATGAAGGAGACCGAGATGGCCGCGCTGAGCAAACAAAAGCAGACCGAATTCGAGGCTGCGGCTTTTCGTCGCCTCGTCGAGCATTTGCGTGAACGTGGCGACGTCCAGAACATCGAGCTGATGAATCTCGCCGGCTTCTGCCGCAACTGCCTTTCGAACTGGTATCGCGAGGCGGCTGAGGCGGACGGGGTTCCGCTCTCGAAGGAGGAATCGCGCGAAATCGTCTACGGCATGCCGTACGAGGATTGGAAAAACCTCCACCAGAACGATGCCTCGGCGGAGCAAAAAACCGCATTCGAGCTGAACAAGCCGCACAAATAATTCCCTCGCGTCTCGAATCGACTTGACCCCGGGCACGCTTCGCGGCAGTCAACGCCATCCGAATTTCACACCCCCAATCAGGAGAACACGATGTCTGATGCTCATGGCGTCGCCCGCGATCAGCTTCGCGCCTTTGTGGAGCGCATTGAACGCCTGGAAGAAGAAAAGAAGACCATCGCCGACGACATCAAGGACGTCTACGGCGAAGCCAAGGGCATGGGCTTCGATACCAAGATCCTCAAAAAGGTCGTTGCGCTACGCAAGAAGGACGAGCAGGAGCGTATGGAAGAAGACGCGATCCTCGACACCTACCTGCATGCGCTCGGCATGATCGAGGCCCCGCCGGAAGGCTGATTTTTCAGAGCAGTGCCTTTAGAGCCGCCGACCCGATCGGCGGCTTTTTTGTGCGGACTCACGCTCGAACAGAGCTTATTTTCCGGCTTCCTCGGCGGCCTTCTCGATCACGTCGGCGACCTTCTTCGGCTGTGACGCGAAGACGGCATGACTGGCCTTGATCTCGGTCACCGCGCTTCCGGCGCGCTTTGCCATTGTCCGCTCGAGTTCGGGGTTGATGGCACGGTCCTCGGTCGCCACGACTGACCAGCTCTTCTTTGACCGCCAGGCTGGATCGTCGACTTTAGCGCCAAAGACCTCTTTGGCCGCAAAGACCTGCGACTTGGCGAGAAAGGCAGCGTCGGCCTTTGGCACATCGGCGGCGAAATCGGCGTGAAACGCGCTTGGGTCCAAATAGAGGTACTTGGCGTCCTTGGTTTCCCTGATGCTGTTTGAAGCCGGCGGCTTGGAGCCGGCAAGCGTGGCTACATTTTCGCCCTTGTCAGGCTGGAAGGCCGCTACGTAAACAAGTCCCTCGACGTGCGGATCATTCCCCGCTTCCGTGATGACCATGCCGCCGTAGCTGTGACCGACCAGCAGTGTAGGTCCGTCCTGCAGGTCCAGAACGCGTTTCGTTGCCGCAACATCGTCGGCGAGCGATGATAGAGGCTCTTGCACGACAGTCACATGAAAGCCGCGCCGCTCCAGGATTTCCGTTGCCTTGCGCCAACTGGACCCGTCGGCGAAAGCGCCGTGAACGATGACGATATTCTTGATCTCGGCGGATTGGGCGGCGAAAGCGATGACACTGGTGGCGAAGGCAAGTGCGAAAGTGGAAATGATACGGCGGTTCATGCGGTCGCTCCTTTTGGGTTTATGACGCACCCGGCCGGAAAACATTGGGAGGCATCGACCGAGGGCGTACGCAATCTGGTCGTGGGACGTATTGTCGATATTTCAGATTTCGGACCAAATGTATGACAAAGTAGCGAGAGGTATTTGCGGCTCGGCCCAATCCTCGTTCGGACGATACGGTGCGCCAGCGCTGGCGCACATCCGCTCGCTGATTACCAATCGGAGATCTGCAGGCTCTCCGGGTATCATTCAGGCCGCGATGCGCGGCTTCTGTTCCGGCAGCATATGGGCCATGGCGCTGAGCAAGTCCGTTTGCGAGATCAACCCGAGAACGTAACCGCCGGCATCCACGATGACGACGGCGTGGGTGCGCCCATCGGTCAAGTCAGGCAGCAAGCTGATAGCCGGTGCATCCGGGGAAGCGGTCGCGGCTGTCGCAATGTGATCGGAAAGCCGCTCGGCCTGCACCAGTTCCCGCAGCCCGACCGTGCCGATCAAACGCCCGCTTCCATCCTTCACGGGCAATGTGCGAACGTTGTGCTTCAGAAGCAGTGCGCGCGCTTTCTCCGCCGTGGCGTTCTCATCGACCGCGATCACATCGCGCGACATGATGTCGGCGCAGCTGACGGTGCCGTGCGAACGAACGGCCGCCTCAACCTCAACCTGCCGCAGCAGGCGGCTGAGGTCACCGCGGTCGATATCGAAGGTTTCCTCGAACTTCGCCAATGCCGCATC
This sequence comes from Rhizobium sp. BK176, assembly GCF_024808055.1. NCBI lineage: Bacteria > Pseudomonadati > Pseudomonadota > Alphaproteobacteria > Hyphomicrobiales > Rhizobiaceae > Rhizobium > Rhizobium sp. BK176. The sequence continues at coordinate 123,061 of NZ_JANUBV010000006.1, forward strand.
GACGTCCTCTTCGCGGAAACCGATCCGCACAGCGGACGGCGGATCGATCGTCTGATGCGTATTGACCGGCGCCGGGGTGGCGAGGTGCGGATAGTTTCGCCGCCCGAGCTTGTGAAAGAGAATGCCGAGCGCGACCAGGATGCAGGAATTCAGTGCCACCGGCACGAAGGGAAAAAGCAGGCCCCAGCTTGCCACCGCAGGACCACCGAGCACAGCAGTCAGCGCCGCGGCGCCGCCGGGTGGATGCAGACAGCGGGTAAACGACATGGCGGCGATGGCCAGCGATACGCCAACGCCGATCGCAATGATCGGCTCATGGATGAAGTGCGCGGCGAGGATGCCCATCATCGCGGAGATCGTGTTGCCGCCGATGATCGACCACGGCTGCGCGAGCGGACTCGCAGGTACGGCGAAAAGCAGCACTGCCGAAGCACCCATCGGCGCAACGATCATCGGCAAGTGCGCACCTTGCCCGAAAAAGTAGCCGCAAACCATACCCGTCAGTGCGATCGCGATCAGCGCGCCAAGGCTGGCAAGCATGCGCTCGCGCAATGTTGCGCCGGCCAGGATCGGCGAGAACAGACGGCGACTGAAGCGATGGGCTGGGTCGACCTTGGGATTGCTGGAATTTGACATGACGAACCGACAGTTTGTGAAACGAAGTGTCTTGGGGAGAAGCAGCGCGTCCGGGTCAGGCGCTTGAAAGTGAATGGCCGCCTTTGCCTCGCGAGGCAATCAGGACATCGTAAAAGGCTTCGAACGAGTCCGACCGGTCGCCTTTGCGGCGGACGAGAAAGGTCTCGACCGTGCCGATCTCGCGGGTGACGATATCACCGGGCCATCGCAGGAGATCGAACACGGAGCGCGGCATCACCCCAAAGGCATTGCCGGCGACAATGCTCGCCAGGATCGCATGATAGGAGCCGAGTTCGAGGGTGTGCAGCGAGGCAGCACCTTCAGCCCACTCCTCGGCCATCCGCCGATAGGTACAGCCTGGCTCCATGACGGCAAGTGTGTCGAGGCGAAGGTTCCTTGCATCCTTGACGTCAGGATGCTTCGGCGGCAGGACGAGGATCAGCTCCTCGACATAGATCCGTCGCGCATCGAACCCGCCGAGGTCGAGATCGGCATAGCGCGCCCCGTCGAGCGCAGCCTCGGGCGGTCTTGCGACCAATGCGCAATCCAGTTCTTGGGCTAGCACGCTCTGCATGAGCTCCCGTGTCGCCCCCATCGTCAATTGCAATGAGACGTCCGGCCACAGCGATCCGAAACGCCTGATGACATCAGGGAGCCTGCTCGCGGCCGTGCTTTCCATCGTTCCGATACGCAGCGCGCCCGAGGCAGCGAGCGGCCGCACGGCCTGCTTTGCTTCTTCGGCCAAGTCAGCAAGACGCGTCGCGTAGGAGAGAAAGATCGTGCCTTCACGCGTCAGCGACATCTTCTTGCCATCGCGCGAGAACAGCGCCACCCCGAGATCCTCTTCGAGCTGCTGGATGCGCGTCGTGACATTCGACGGTACCCGGCCTATCGCCGCCGCGGCCTTCGTGACGCTGCAGGTCGATGCGACCGCCTGAAAGATTTCGATTGAGGACAGATCCATATTTTCACTTACAGCGAATATCGGAGGGGCTTTATTCTCGATCTGGAAATGAAAATCAACCCGAGCTCTTGTTTGAACCGCGCCTCGCCGCGCGACTTTCCGTCACATCCAAGAAACGAAAGAGCCGCCGGATCGCTCCGGCGGCTCTTTCGAAATTCCTTGTGGAACCATCAGTTCGATACGAACTTCCGCACTTCCATGAAGTTGACTGCACTACCGCTGAAGCGGCCAGGATCAATGGACGCCGTCTTGGTAAAGCCTTCAGCATAGACTGCAGTCGGCTGGGCGCGAAGTGTCTGGCTGACGAAACGCGGCGCCTTCACCGGCTTGGTGACCATCTCCATCCGGGAGTTGGTGAGCGCCCACTGCGAGATGATCTTCTGCGTCAGCTTCGGTTCGGTCCGAACGGTAGCCCGGCTGGCGTCGGCCTCCGCGGCCTCATGCTTTGTCGGGCGGCCACCCTTGGTCGGCAGACCCTGAGCTACACCGCTAGCATCGGATGACTTCGGCGCATCGAAGCCATCGCCAAAGCTTGCTGATTTCGTAGCCGGCGCGAGTGCAGCGAGCTGCAACGGAGCCTTTTCGCTTGGAACCTTTTGCGGTATCGCCGCGTTAATAGCCTGCTCGACGCTCGTGACCGGCGGCTGGTTGGACGCGACCTGACGGTCGCCATCACCATTCTGCTGGTCAAGGGCATCGGCAACGGCCGGAGAAAGCGTATCTTCCTGGTCTGCCACATCGTCGTCGGCTTCAGCATCGGCATCCGCCGCAGCCAGAAGTTTTTCGGCAAGCGCCGGTCGTTCACCCGGCGTTGGAACCGCTGCGAGATTCCCCGTCATCGCAGACGGATCGGCCGAAGCGACTTCCGCATCGCCTGGAGAGCGGCGCGGTCCGAGCAGAGATGGAACCGGTACGCTGTAGGCGCTCAGATCCGCAAACTGCTGCTGACCTTGCTCGGTCACAGCAGAAAGCGCTTGTTGCGCTGCATTTCCGGACTGTGGAGCAACGAGGGCGCTGGCGACTTCGCTGCCGCCCGGCTGATTGGCGAACGCCGGACGCACCTGCGGAACCGGCGCATTGACACTTGCGACCTCAGTAGCCTGCGCGGGCGCCTGCTCGCCGGGATTGGCGGCGTTCGGCATATTGGCCGCCGGCGGCGACGCCTTCGCAACCGCCACCGCTGCGCTGCTATCATCATCGGAACTGTCTTCGGCTTCGTCCGCGCCGCCGCCAAACAGGGCGGCAAACAGTGTCTTATGCTTCGGCTGATCGCCCGACGACGAGCCCGCATAGGCGCCGGAGCTGGCCATCTGCACCTGCGTCGAGCTCACGCGACGCTTGTAGTCAGCCACCGCCTGCTCGTAACCCGGCAGCGGACGGCCATCCGCGGGGATGTGCATCGTGTTGCCATTCGGGAAGAGCCGGACCAGTTCCTCGCGGCTCATGCGTGGCCAGGCGCGAACGCCGCCGACATCCATGTGCACGAAGGGAGAACCGGATTTCGGATAGAATCCAACGCCGCCGACCTGCATTTTCATGCCGATTCCGCGCAAAGTCGCCAGTTTGACGTCAGGAATGAAGAAATCCATCGCCTTGCCGAGCATGTGCTGGCTCTTCTCGGCGACGCCGGAATTGCGGGAGCGACCCTTCAGCATGGCATTGGTGGCAGGCGAGCGGAAGCCGCAGACGACGTTGATGTAGTCGCGCGAGCCGCTCTGCCGGTAGACTTCCCAGATGAGATCGAAAAGGCGCGGGTCCATCCTCGTCGGCTGGTTCTTGCGCCAATCGCGAAGGAAGCGGTTCAGCTGCTCGAGACCCTTCGGGTCGTACCGGCCGTTGCGCTTGTAAGTGATGACGGCCTTTTCGCCGGTGTGAATGAAATAGAGTTTGAGGCTACGCGTTTCGCCGGCCGCTTCGGAAGGCGAGCTGACCAGAACCGGCGACGAAACAGCGAGTGCGAGAAGGGCGGCCATAGCCGTCCTAAACACCTTTCCGCAAAGGTCCGTGTACCTATTGCGCCAGCTCAAGCGCGAAGGTCTCGTATTCCCATTCAGATCCGGCAAACTCAATCCCCGTCAGACAGCCGATAGTCCCTCTTTGACACCGTTGGCTGTTAAATGCGGTCACACGATGGCAAAAATGCCACACGTGATCAACCTTTTCCTTACATAATGAACAGGCCACTAACAAGTGGTTTATGATTGGTAACAAAAGATGATTGCCGGAGAGTTAATTTAGGCGATTATGCGGCGTCCTTCTGCGGATTGTCCGGATCTATGCCGTAATCCTTGAGTTTTCGGTACAATGTGGATCGTCCGATGCCCAATTTTCGAGCCACTTGACTCATCTGCCCTCGGTAGAATTTAAGGGCGAATCGGATCAATTCCTCTTCCACATCCGCAAGCTTTCGCACTTCCCCGGCTGGGTTTGTGCTGGCAATCGCGTTATCGGGCGCCTCCGTGATTCGTGCGACGGCCTCTTCGACGCTGGCCTGATGGGCCGGATAGGTGGCGGCCGAGGCGTCACTTTGGCGGTCGAGGCGCGTGTTATCGGCGACGAGCGCCAGATGATCGACGACATCGTATTCCGGTAGCTGGGCGGCAATCTGCGGGAAGTCCGCTTCGCTCAGTTCGCCGCCCTCGGCAAGGACGACCGCGCGGAAAATCGCATTCTCGAGCTGACGAATGTTACCCGGCCAGTCATAGGCAGTGAGCAGGGCCAGCGCGCCGGCGCTCACCGACATGCGGTGACCGCCCTTCTGCTCGCTCGAGAAGCGCTCGGTGAAGACCCGCACGAGATGCGGAATATCTTCCTTGCGCTTGCGAAGTGCTGGAATGGTGATCGGGAAAACGTTAAGTCGATAGTAGAGATCTTCACGGAAATGCCCGTTCTTGACCTCTTCGATCAGATCCTTGTTGGTCGCCGAGATCAGCCGGACATTGACCTTGTGCGCCGTGCGCGCACCAACGGTCTCGATCTCTCCCTGCTGCACGGCGCGTAGCAGCTTGACCTGCACATCGAGCGGCAGGTCGCCGATTTCGTCGAGGAAGATGGTGCCGCCATCGGCTTCCATGAACTTGCCGATGTGCTTTTCGGTGGCACCGGTGAAGGCACCCTTCTCGTGGCCGAAGAGAATGCTTTCGACCAGATTGTGCGGAATGGCGCCGCAATTGACCGTGACGAACGGCTTGCCGGAGCGGTCGCTGCCGGACTGGATCGCACGAGCAACCAGCTCCTTGCCTACACCGGACTCGCCTTCAAGCACGACCGGAATGTTCGATTGCGCTGCGCGCTGCGCCAGATCGATGACGCGGAGCATCGCCGGGCTTGCCGAAACGATGTCGTCGAAGCCGACCGCGCCGGACCGGGAGCGCCGGCCGGCCCGTGCCTTGACCTCGCGCTGATCGAGCTTCAGGGCGTTGGAGATCGAATTGGCAATCCGCTCCGGAGAGACCGGCTTGACGACGAAATCGAAGGCGCCGGCACGCATCGCCTGCACCACGGTCTCGATGCCGCCCTGCCCTGTCTGGACAATGACAGGAACATGCGTGCCGAATTCGTGCAGTGCTTCCAGGAATTCGAGGCCCGTCATCTCGGGCATCATCAGGTCGAGAACGATGACGTTGTAGAGGCCACTGCCTCTCTTCACCATCTCCAGCCCGATCCGGCCGTTTTCCGCCTGATGGACGACGTGGCCGTGACGCTCTATCGCGTTCTTGAGCAGTCGACGCTGGATCGGGTCGTCCTCGACGACGAGTATCTGCGCTGCACCCTTGAGCTCATGGTAACCGGTCATTGCTGCCTCACTTCATGCGAAACCTGGAGGCACTCTCGCAGAAAGGCTTGAACATCCAGTTTTGAGAAACAATTGCATTTTAACGTTTGTGACGAGGCCGAATCCGACCCGAAACGGAGCTTGTGGGCAGCCGAAAGCCCCTTGATGCCAAGCCTTTAGCGGCATAGACAGTCAAGCCTGTCGCAAACGAGGAAGAGGACCCCGATGATGAAAAACATGCTCTCCGGCACCACCATTAAGTTTTCGGCAAGTTCTGCTGCCTCTGCGACCGATGCCGCTCTCGGCGAGCTGCCGACCTGGAAACTGCAGGATCTCTACCCCTCTGCCACGTCCACCGCCTTCACTGGCGACATGGAAAAAGCCGGAAAGCAGGCAATCGCTTTCGAAGAGAAGTGGAAGGGCAAGCTCGCCGACGCCGCGAGCAAGAAGGGCGCGGAGGGAATCGGCCAGGCACTGAAGGAATATGAGGCGCTGGACGACATCATCGGACGCCTCGGCTCCTTCGCCGGGCTTACCTATTTCTCCGACACGTCGAACCCGGTGAACGGCAAGCTCTATGGCGACGCCCAGGCGAAGATCACCGAATTCTCCAGCCACCTCCTGTTTTTCGCGCTCGAGCTCAACCGCATCGACGACGCCGTGATCGATGCCTGCATGGCAAACGACCCCGATGCAGGCCACTATCGCCCCTGGCTCGTCGATCTGCGCAAGGACAAGCCCTACCAGCTGGAAGACAAGCTGGAACAGCTGTTCCTGGAAAAGTCGATGACCTCGGCCGCAGCCTTCAACCGCCTGTTCGACGAGACAATGGCCGAACTGCGTTTCGACGTCGACGGCGAGAAGCTGCCGCTCGAAGTCACGCTTAACATGCTGCAGGAAAAGGATCCGGAGATCCGCCGCAAGGGCGCGATGGCGCTGGCGCAGACCTTCAAGGAAAACCTGCGCACCTTCACGCTGATCACCAACACGCTCGCCAAGGATAAAGACATCTCCGACCGCTGGCGCGGCTTCGAGGACATTGCCGATTCCAGGCACCTTGCCAACCGCGTCGAGCGCGACGTCGTCGATGCGCTGGCGGCTGCCGTCAAGGAAGCCTATCCCCGCCTCTCGCACCGTTACTACAAGATGAAGGCGAAATGGCTCGGCATGGACCAGATGAATTTCTGGGACCGCAACGCGCCGCTGCCGGAAACCTCCAGTGCCGTCATCCCCTGGAACGAGGCGAAGGACACGGTTCTATCCGCCTATGGCGACTTCGCGCCCGAGATGGCTGCGATCGCCAAGCGCTTCTTCGACGAGCAGTGGATCGACGCTCCTGTTCGTCCCGGCAAGGCACCGGGTGCGTTCGCCCATCCGACCGTTCCGTCAGCGCATCCCTATGTACTCGTCAACTATCTCGGCAAGCCGCGCGACGTGATGACGCTCGCCCATGAACTTGGCCACGGCGTCCATCAGGTTCTCGCCGGCGCGCAGGGCGCGCTGATGTGCCAGACGCCGTTGACGCTCGCCGAAACCGCATCCGTCTTCGGCGAAATGCTGACCTTCCGCGCCCTCCTCGACAAAACAAAGGACAAGCGTGAGCGCAAGGCGATGCTTGCCCAGAAGGTCGAGGACATGATCAACACGGTCGTGCGCCAGATCGCCTTCTATGAATTCGAGCGCAAGGTCCACACCGCCCGCAAGGCCGGCGAGCTGACGTCGGAGGATATCGGCGAACTCTGGCTCTCCGTGCAGTCGGAAAGCCTCGGGCCGGCGATCAAGATCTCGGAGGGCTATGAGACCTACTGGGCCTATATCCCGCACTTCATCCACTCGCCCTTTTACGTCTACGCCTACGCCTTCGGCGATTGCCTGGTGAACTCGCTCTACGCCGTCTACCAGAAGGCCGACAAGGGCTTCCAGGAGAAGTATTTCGAGCTTCTGAAGGCCGGCGGCACCAAGCATCATTCCGAACTTTTGAAGCCGTTCGGCCTCGATGCCACGGATCCGTCGTTCTGGAGCAAGGGGTTGTCGATGATCGAAGGGCTGATCGACGAATTGGAAGCGCTTGATAAGAGCGCATAGCTCTCGATCCAAAGGCAGGCATGACCAAGGCTGAACGCTACGTTCTGTTCCGGGATGACACGACCGGGCAAGTGATGCTCTTTTCCGATCCGTCGGAGATCATCATCGCCCGGACGCGCGCCGAGTTCCTTGCCGGCCTTGCCCGAATGGAAGAAGCAAAAGCTGCCGGCAAATGGCTGGCTGGCTACATGGCGTATGAAGGGGGCTACCTCTTCGAGGCGAAGCTGGCGGCATTTCTTCCGGAAGGCCGGGAAACGCCACTGCTCGCCTTCGGCATCTTCGATGCACCCGAAGCCGATACCCATCCGCTCGCCGAGCCGACACGGCGCACCGAGAACGGTGAGTTCCTGAGCGACCCCAGGGCCGGCTGGGATTTTGCTACATATAAAGAGCGCTTCGACCGCCTGCATTGGCACCTGCGCCAGGGCGATTGCTACCAGGCAAACCTCACCATGCCGATCACCGCTCGCTGGGACGGCGATCCGCGCGCCGCCTTCTGGTCGCTGATTTCAAGGCAGCCGGTGAAATACGGCGCGCTCGTCGATCTTGGCGGCCCTATCCTGCTTTCGCGCTCCCCCGAACTCTTCTTCCGTACCGACGAGGACGGCTGGATCGAAACGCACCCGATGAAGGGAACGGCCAAACGTGGCGCCGATGACGCCGAGGACGCGGCGATCATCGCCGCGATGCGCGAGGACATCAAAACGCAGGCCGAAAACCGCATGATCGTCGACCTGCTGCGCAACGACATCTCGCGCATCACGGAGGTCGGCACCCTTGATGTACCGAAACTCTTCGACATCGAGACTTACCCGACCGTGCACCAGATGGTCAGCCACGTGCAGGCGAAACTCCTCTCGGATCTGACCATTCGCGATATCTTCTCCGCCCTCTTTCCCTGCGGATCGATCACCGGTGCGCCAAAACTCAGCGCCATGCAGATCCTGCACGCGCTGGAAGACACGCCGCGCGACGCCTATTGCGGCGCGATCGGCATGATTGCTCCATCAGGCGCCATGCGCTTTTCCGTCGCGATCCGCACCGTCAGCCTGTTTTCCGGCGGCAAGGCGATCTTCAACGTCGGCGGCGGCATCGTCTTCGATTCCACCGCCGAAGCCGAGTACGAGGAATGCCTGCTGAAGGCGCGGTTTGCGATCGGTGATCAGGAGATCGCGCGGTGAACGACTTCTCGCTGATCGAAACACTGCGCTGGGAGCCGGAAATTGGTTTCGTCAGGCTGCGTCTGCATCTTGCCCGCCTCTCCCGCTCCGCCCGCCGCATCGGCTTTCCCGACCCAACAGACGCAGCCGCGAAACTGGAAGCGGCGGTTGCCGGGGCCACGACACCCCTGCGAATGCGGTTGACGCTTGATCGACTGGGGCAAATCGAGGTCACCGCTGCGCCTTTCGCACCGATACCCGAGGGCATCATATGGAAGGTCCGGATTGCCAAAACCCGTCTCGATTCCGCCGATAAACTGCTGCGGATGAAGACGACACGGCGCGGCGTTTACGAGACTGCGCGCGCAGAATGTCCGGTGTCCGAAGCCGACGAAGTGCTGCTTCTGAACGAGCGCGGCGAGGTCTGCGAAGGTACGATCACCTCGGTCTTCCTCGACGACGGCTCGGGCACGCTGCGCACGCCGCCGATCTCCTGCGGCCTGCTATCAGGCGTCTTGCGCACGGAACTGATTTGCCAACGCAAGGCCCGCGTTGGACGGATCTCCGTAGACGATCTGACGGCCGGAAAGCTCTACATGGGCAATTCGCTGCGCGGGCTGATCCCGGCCCGGATCGTCGGCTAGGCCACGATCTTCAGCCGGTCCCTGCCGCTTTGCTTGGCGATATACAAGGCTTCGTCCGCACGGGCATAGACCTCACGTGCCGTCTCGCCGGATCGCAACTCGGCCAATCCCGCCGAGCAGGTATAAGAGAAGGACGGTGCGGCCGGGATCGGACGGGCTAAGCGTACCATTGCGATGATGCGCTCGATGATCAACTCGGCCTGCGCCAGGGTCGTATCCGGCAGGATCAGCATGAACTCCTCGCCACCGATCCGCCCGAAACTGTCGCGCCGGCGGATGACCGGCTGCACGCGGCGCGAGAAATCGATCAGCACATCATCACCGACCTGATGGCCGTAGACGTCATTGATGCGCTTGAAGAAGTCGAGATCGATGATGCAGATGCAGCCGGCAATACCGGGATTGGCGGAGTCTTGCTGCGCGCTCAGGCTTTCCAGCGCCGCCATCATGAAGCGGCGGTTGGAGATGCTGGTGAGTTCATCCGTCTGCGAGGCCCGCAGCGCAAAGTCACGATCCTGTCGCACATCGCGCTCGCTCTGCTTCAGATGCGTGATGTCGCTGGCGATGCAAAGCATCCAGCCATCTTTCTGCACTGTCTCCGTCATCCAGAACCAGCGCCCATCGACGACATCGGTTTCGAAAGCCCTGAACGGCAACTTGCCCCGGCGCGATTGCGCGGAAACGAGCCACACCTCGAAATCAGCGGTGCGAATGATTGTCCCCTTGCCGGCGCGCGTATTGCGCCGCATCAGCTCTGACCACAAGGGTGTTTCGTCGGGTTCGATGGCGAAGGTCGAACGAAAGGCCGGATTTGCATAGCGCAGCCGGTCTTCCTGATCGTAAAGCGCGATCAGGACGGCGCTGTCTTCCTGCAACTCGGCAAGCCGCTCCGATATCTGGTTCATCCGATTGTTCCGGGCGTGCTGACTTCAACGGTTCGCACCTTGGAGCAGAATTCTAAAAAGAATATGGATGGCTCCTCAGCAATTGAATATTCACATACGTCGGAACGCAACGCCCTGAAAGGAAATTCTGCGATGTTCATCCTCGCCCTGACTTACGTGAAGCCGAACGAGGAAGCCGACAAGCAGATGGAGCCGCATATGGCCTGGGTCAGGGAAGGCTATGCACGGGGCTGGTTTCTCGCCTCCGGCCGCAAGGTGCCGCGCACCGGCGGCGTGGTCCTTGCCGTCGGCCAGCGCGCCGAAGTCGAGGCCTATGTCGCCGAGGACCCGTTCACGGTGCATGGCATCGCCGAATACGAAATCACTGAGGTAGCCATCACGACCACGGCTGAAGGGCTGGATCTCCTGAAGAGCTGAACGATCACGACAGGAACGACATGAGCGACCTCACCGAACATCTTCAATCTCTGGAACAGCGGCTATTCGAGCCGGAGATCCGCGCCTCCGTGACAGCGCTTGAGTCTCTTCTCTCGCCTGAGTTCAGGGAAATCGGTGCATCCGGTCGCCTCTATGGATACGGGGACATCGTCGCCGGCCTGCTAGCGGAGCCCCCCGATGGGACGACACGCACATTGACGGATTTCGAGCTGCTATTGCTCGCTTCCGACCTGGCGCTCGTCACCTACCGGGCGATGCGGACCGTCCCGGCTGGCCCGCCGGTCAGCTCGCTGCGCAGCTCCATCTGGCGGCATGACGCCGATCGCCAGTGGCGCATGGTCTTCCATCAGGGGACGTTGACCGGATAGAGTGCGGTCATGACGCTTCCGATCTACACGCCCTATGACGGTTCCGCCCGCCCGTTCACCATCGGCTTGATGCCGCTCGATCTCGCTCGCTGGATCGAACCGGACGGCGATTGGGGGCGCTATGTCGGCGAAAAGCGAAGACTGCTCGAAGCGCATCGCGATGAGGTCTTCGTGGCCGAGGACGGAACCGAAGCGGCACAACAAGAGGCATACGATCTCCTCCAGGCTCACCTTGCCGCGCGCCATCCCGGGCTTTCGGACGACGCGGCCGACTGCAACACCCCACCCCTGCTGCGCGCCGGGCTGCTGGTGCAAGACGATCTCGTCATCATGCGCCGCAAGGAAAATGGCTGGCATCTCGTCACCGGCTTCGTCGCCTTTCCCTCCTCCTGGTCGCTGCAGGAGAAGTTCGGTCGCCCGATGCAGGCGATCCACGCCGACGTACCCGGTTTTGGCGAAGGCACCCGCAATGCGGCGCTCATCACCCGCATCTTCGATAACCTGCAGGTCTCGCAGCCGGTAGAAAGGCTGAACTGGTCGGTCAATATCACGGACGATCTCTTTCTGCCGGTTTCGAAGCACCGCCGCCCGCCCTCTGCCGACGGCTTTACCCTCGCCGAGCGTTTTGCCCGAGTTGAGCGCCAGACGCTGCGCAAGCTGCCGAAGTCCGGCGACATCCTCTTCACCATCCGTGTCTACGTCGATCCGATCGCCGCAATCGCCCATCACCCCAACGCCGGCAGGCTCGCTGCAAGCTTCGCCGAGCAACTGGAAGCGCTCGATGAGCAGCAAGCCGCCTACAAGGGCCTCACCCTGCAAAAAGCGGAACTCGCGGCCAAGCTTCGGGCGCTAGCCGATGCCCTCTCGCCCGTCTGATATTTGCGTTCCGGGACCAACACTCTTTATTGTGACGCGGTTTTATGGTTAGAGCCGATAATCTCGCATTATCTGCGCATTTTCAGATAAATTCTTAGAGGCTATCGCCTTCGTCGCCTTCCACAGGAGAAAAGAAAGAATGACGGAACACAACCACCCGGTATATGCCGAAATTACCGGCCCGATCGTCATGATCGGCTTTGGCTCCATCGGCCGTGGCACCCTGCCGCTGATCGAGCGCCACTTCAAATTCGACAAGAGCCGGATGGTTGTCATCGACCCGCGCGACGACGCAGATCACACCGAAATCATGGCAAAGCACGGCGTGAAGCACATCAAGGCGCATGTCACGAAGGACAACTACAAGGAGTTGCTGAAGCCGCTTCTGACTGAAGGTGGCGGCCAGGGCTTCTGTGTCAATCTTTCCGTCGACACCGGGTCGGTCGACCTGATGAAGCTCTGCCGCAAGCTCGGCGCCCTCTACATCGACACCGTCATCGAGCCGTGGCTGGGCTTCTATTTCGACAAGAGCATGAAGAATGCCGACCGCACCAACTATGCTCTGCGCGAAACCCTTCGCAAGGAAAAAGCCAAAAATCCGGGCGGCCCGACGGCCGTCTCCACCTGCGGTGCAAACCCGGGCATGGTCTCGTGGTTCGTCAAGCAGGCGCTCGTCAACCTCGCCAACGACATCGGCCTGAATTTCGAAGAGCCGGATCAGCATGACCGCGAAGGCTGGGCGAAGCTGATGAAGAAGGTCGGCGTCAAGGGCATCCACATCGCCGAGCGCGACACCCAGCGCACCAAACATCCGAAGCCGCTCAACGTCTTCTGGAACACCTGGTCCGTCGAAGGCTTCATCTCCGAAGGTCTGCAGCCGGCCGAACTCGGCTGGGGCACCCACGAAAACTGGATGCCGAAGAATGGCAAGAAGCACAAGAAGGGCTGCAAGGCTGCGATATACCTCGAGCAGCCCGGCGCCAACACCCGCGTCCGCACCTGGTGCCCGACGCCAGGCCCGCAGTACGGCTTCCTCGTCACCCACAACGAGGCGATCTCGATCGCCGACTTCTTCACCGTTCGCGACAAGGACGGCGAAGTCACCTTCCGCCCGACCTGCCACTACGCCTATCATCCGGCGAACGACGCGGTTCTCTCGATGCATGAGATGTTCGGCAACGGCGGCAACCCGCAGCCGGTTCACCACGTTCTCGACGAAGACGAACTGGAGGACGGCGTCGACGAACTCGGCGTCCTGCTCTATGGCCACGAAAAGAACGCCTACTGGTACGGTTCGCGCCTGTCGCTGGAAGAAACCCGCCGCATCGCGCCTTACCAGAACGCGACGGGCATGCAGGTGACCTCCGCCGTTCTCGCCGGGATGGTCTGGGCACTCGAAAACCCCGGTGCCGGCATCGTCGAAGCCGACGAAGTCGATTACAAGCGCTGCCTCGAGGTGCAGAGCCAGTACCTCGGCCCGGTCGAAGGTCACTACACCGACTGGACTCCGCTCGATGGTCGTCCGGGTCTCTTCCCGGAAGATATCGACACCAAGGATCCGTGGCAGTTCAAGAACATCCTCGTTCGCTGATCTCAGTCGAACCGCATTCGAAGATGCCCGTCGCAAGGCGGGCATTTTTGTAACGCCTGCTGTATAAATGCCGTCTGGAGAGCGTGGAGCCTTGCCTTCCCCGGCGGCCCGCGCCATGTGTCTCACAACCACACGGATAGTTCTCGTTCCGAATCCCCGGGAGAAGCTCATGAAAATCAGACCCCTCCTTGTCCTTCTCGGCGCCGCCGCAGCCCTGACTGCTTGCAATACGTCGTCGCCACGCCCGGTGCCGGTCGCAGCAACCCCGGCTCAAACAGGCGTTGAGGGTTCATGGTCGGATCCGAACGGCATCATCTCCACATTCCAGGCCGGAACCTTCACCACTCGCACGACCGACAGCAACCAGCTTCTCGCGTCGGGCACTTATGTGAACACCTCGCCGTCGCTGGTCGAGATCAACATGACCTCGCTGGTGCGCAAGACACAATCCAAGGTCAATTGTGCGCTGGTGAGCCAGAACCAGCTCAACTGCACGTCGGATGCCGGCTCCCAATTCACGCTCGCGCGCCGCATGTAGAGCTGTAAAGTTCGATTTGCGTTGGACTAAATGGTTCTGGTCTGCCAAAAGGCCCGAGGACGCGACCGCCGTTATTTATAGAACGGGGTCGGGCGACCGATTGACGTCACGTTGCTGCCGCGAGATCACGCTGGCCGTCCTCAAATTCTCAACAAGCCGGTTTCAGAGGATGACTGCTTTCGCAGCCTGAGCAGATTTTCGTCGTTCCAAAAAGGAAAGCAGCTCTAGGGTTTGTTGAAAGCAGCCTCTCGCGAGGTTTTTCGTTTACCGCCCTTGGAATGCGCTGCTTCTGTTACAGCTTTTTCTCTTGCCGCCGCTAAGGGCTTGATGGAAACATCGATCGTGCAGGGACGGCGGAGCGCAGGGGTCAAAGGCTTCGCCCCAAAAATCAGGAGAGCAGGATGACGAAATCATTTCAATTCGGTCTGCTGACCGCGTCGATGCTGGCGCTGTCGAGCGGTGCCGCCTTTGCCGATTATGAACTCAATATTCTTCACATCAACGATTTCCATTCGCGCATCGAGTCGATCAACAAGTTCGATTCCACCTGCTCTGCCGAGGAGGAAGGCAAGAAGGAATGCTTCGGTGGCGCCGCCCGCCTGAAGACCGCGATCGACCAGCGCCGCAACGCCCTTGATGGCAAGAACGTGCTGCTGCTCAATGCTGGCGACAATTTCCAGGGCTCGCTTTTCTACACGACCTACAAGGGCGCCGCCGAAGCCGAAGTGCTGAACGACATGAAGTTCGACGTCATGACCGTCGGCAACCATGAGTTCGACGACAGCGAGGATGGTTTGGCAACCTTCCTCGACAAGGTGAAATTCCCTGTCATTTCAGCCAACGTGCTGGCCGGTGACGGCTCCAAGCTCGGCGACCGCATCAAGCCCTCGCTGGTGCTCGATGTCGGCGGCCAGAAGATCGGCATCGTCGGCGCAGTGACCAACGACACCGAAGAACTCTCCTCGCCCGGCCCGAAGGTGATGATCGCCGACGACGTGCAGACCATCACGGCAGCCGTCGAAGACCTGAAGAAGCAGGGTGTCAACAAGATCATCGCGTTGACCCATGTCGGCTATCCGCGCGACCTCGCGGCCATCGCCAAGATTCCCGATGTCGATGTTGTCGTCGGTGGCCATTCGCACAGCCTGCTGTCCAATACCGATCCGAAGGCGGAAGGCCCCTACCCGACGATGGTCGACAATCCCGGCGGTTACAAGGTGCCGGTGGTCCAGGCTGCGTCCTACAGCAAGTATCTCGGCGATCTCGTGGTCACCTTCGATGACAATGGCGTGGTCAAGGACGCCAAGGGCGATCCGATCCTGATCGATTCCTCGTTCACCCCTGATCCGACGCTCACCGCCCGGATCGCGGAACTCGCCAAGCCGATCGAGGAGCTGCGCAAGAAGGTCATCGGCTCCGCCGAAGCCCCGATCCAGGGCGACCGCACTGTCTGCCGTGTCGAGGAATGCTCGATGGGTAACCTCGTGGCCGATGCCATGCTCGACCGCGGCAAGAGCCAGGGCATGACCATCGCCATCCAGAATGGCGGCGGCCTGCGCGCATCGATCGATGCGGGCGACGTCACTCAGGGCGAAGTCATCACCGTTCTGCCGTTCCAGAATACGTTGGCGACCTTCCAGCTGACGGGCGCCGATATTCGCAAGGCATTGGAAAACGGCCTCGGCAAGATCGAAGAGGGCGCCGGCCGCTTCCCGCAGGTATCGGGCCTGAAATACACCTTCGACAAAACGAAGCCCGCCGGCAGCCGCCTCGTTTCGGTTGAGGTCAAGGACGGCGACGCCTTCGTACCGCTCGACGATCAGAAGACCTACGGCGTTGTCACCAACAACTTCATGCGCGCTGGTGGCGACGGCTACTCGATCTTCGAGACGGCAGGCAAGAACGCCTACGACTTCGGACCCGACCTTGCCGACGTGACGGCCGAATACCTGGCAGCGCACTCGCCCTACAAGCCCTACACCGACGGGCGTGTAACCGAAGTCGCAGCCTCCGGCACGCAAGCGCCGTCCGCAACGGAACCCGCGCCCGCCTCTCCGGCAGCCCCGGCAGCGCCCACCGCCGAAGCTCCAGCTGCACTTGCTCCCAACACGCCGACCAATCACGTGATCGCGGCCGGCGACACGCTCTGGGAACTCGCCAAGCAGTTCTACGGCGAGGGCGCGCTCTGGCAGAAGATCTCAGAAGCCAACGGCAAGCCGGCGCCGCGGCATCTGACGATCGGCAAGGAACTGCAGATTCCGTCGAAGTAAGACGATTTGTCTCGATCCGACGAGCCGGTCCGGGGGTTTCCCGAGCCGGCTTTTGTTCTATAGGGTGAACCATCGTGACCCGGCTGCGTATGAGCCGGGCAGACAAGATACCGGGGCTCACATGACGACTGTTGATACTGCACGCCGCCCGGCGGATCACCCGCCCGTGAAATCAGGCAAGGTGGGCGTCCTGCTCGTCAATCTCGGCACGCCCGATGGCACCGACTACACCTCGATGCGCCGTTACCTCCGGGAGTTCCTGACCGACAAGCGCGTCATCGAATGGTCGCCCTGGAAATGGTACCCGATCCTGTTCGGCATCGTCCTCAACACGCGCCCGCAGAAGGTGGGCAAGGCCTATGAGACGATCTGGAACAAGGACAGGAACGAAAGCTACCTGCGCACCTACACGCGCAACCAGTCCGACCTCATGGTCGAGCGCCTGCAGGACCTGCCTGACGTCAAGGTCGATTGGGCGATGCGCTACGGCACGCCCTCGATTCCCTCACGCATCCAGGCGCTGAAGGATGAAGGCTGCGACCGCATCGTGCTCTTCCCGCTCTATCCGCAATACGCCGCCGCAACGACGGCGACCGTCAACGACAAGGCCTTCCAGCATCTGCTCAAGATGCGCTGGCAGCCGGCGCTGCGCACCGTCCCCGACTATCATGACGACGAGACCTACATCGACGCGCTTGCCAATTCGGTGACGAACCACCTGGCGACGCTCGACTGGCAGCCGGACATGGTGGTCGCTTCCTTTCACGGCATTCCGATGTCCTACTTCAAGCTTGGCGATCCCTACTATTGCCAGTGCCAGAAGACCGGTCGCCTGTTGCGCGAACGGCTGGGACTTCCCGAAGACAAGTTCATGGTGACTTTCCAGTCCCGCTTCGGGCCGGAAGAGTGGCTGCAGCCCTACACCGACAAGACCGTCGAGAAGCTCGCACAGGACGGCGTCAAGAAGATCGCCGTCCTCAACCCCGGCTTCGTTTCCGACTGTCTGGAAACCTTGGAAGAAATCGCCGAGCAGGCCGCCCATTCCTTCCACGAGAACGGCGGCGAGAAGTTCGCGCACATCCCCTGCCTCAACGACAGCGAGGACGGCATGCGGGTGCTGGAAAAGGTCGTCCGCCGCGAACTGCTCGGCTGGGTCTGATCAGACGCCGCGCTTGTTGCCCCACAGCAGCACATGCAGCTGGGGCAGCACGCGGGCCTCGAACCACCGGTCCTCGGCCACCTTGTCGACCAGCCACAGCATCCTGTCCATGATGCCGTCGATATCGACGCGCGCGTCGTCGTCATCCGGCGGCGGTGGCGTATGGTTCCCTGGCTGCAAATAGACGGAGAGATCTGGATAACGCGCCGCCGCTTCTCGCGCATAGGCATAGTCGCGATCGTCGAAAACGACGATCTTCAGCGCGATCGCCGGCCCATTGCCAGCCAAGCGAAGACAGTCGTCGAACGCATCCCAATCCGTCGCCATACCGCTCGACGGCGGCTTCGGGCTCAGCACCAGCACATCGAGGTCGGCAAACCATTCCTTGGCGACGCTGCCCTGCGTCTCCAGCGCGAACTTGTAGCCTTGCGCGTGCCCATGCGCGATAAGACCGCCAAGCGGCTGGATCGCCGGGTTGCCACCCGAAAGCGAGACCATCAGCGGCTTGCCGCCGGAGAGCCGTGTCACATCAGCCCATATGCCATCAACAGTCATCGGCAGCCATTGATCGCGATACTCGCTATCGACAGCATGCAGGCTGTCGCACCACGAACAGCGGTAATCGCAGCCACCGGTTCGAACGAAGATGGTCGGCAGGCCGATCAGCACGCCCTCTCCCTGGATCGTCGGCCCGAAGATCTCGCTGACGCGGATCGGCGCCTCGCGAGCCCCACTCATGGCCGGTATTCCGCCCAGGTCTTCGGCGTCTCGCTGACACGCACGGCCGAGGTCTCCGGCAGCCGCTCCTTGCACCAGTTGTAGAAGTGCTTGGCAAGATATTCCGAGGTTACGCGATCATGGCCAAACACCTCGTTCAGGTGCCGATGGTCGAACCGTTCGTCGATGTAGCGCTTCAGCGGCGAAAGCTCATGATAGTCGCGCACGAAGCCGTTTTCATCGAGCTCGGCGGACGCAAGCTCGACCACGACGATGTAATTGTGCCCATGCAGCCGCGCACACTGGTGATCGGCAGGCAGATGCGTCAGCTGGTGAGAAGCGGAGAAGTGAAATTCCTTGGTGATGCGAAACATCACTTCACCTCCCTGGCCGAATAGCCAGACGTTGCGGCTTCCCAAAAATCCGGATCCTCGTATTCCGTCGGATCGGCGATGCCGGCCAGATGGAAAGCCTCGCGCCGCTCGACGCAGGTGCCGCAGCGTCCGCAATGGCGCGTGCCGCCCTTGTAGCAGGACCACGTCTCGGCAAACGGCGTCCCATGTTTCGCACCGTCGGTGACGATATCGGCCTTCGATATGTTAACGTAGGGAGCGAACAGCGAAACGCTGGCATAGCCGTCGAGCGCCTGGTTCTGCATCTCCTGGAAGGCATCGATGAAGCCTGGGCGACAATCGGGATAGATGAAATGGTCGCCGCCATGCACCGCGACAGCAACGGCATCCACCTTCTGGGCCGCCGCGAGGCCGAAAGCGATCGCCAGCATGATGGCGTTGCGGTTCGGCACCACGGTCGTCTTCATCGTCTCCTCGGCATAGTGCCCGTCTGGCACGTCAACGTCGTCGGTCAACGCCGATCCCGTCAGGTGCCGACCGATGGTCCGGATATCGATGATCTGATGGGGCACGCCGAGCCGCTTGGCACAGCCCGTGGCGAAGTCCAGTTCCTTGCGGTGGCGCTGTCCGTAGTCGAACGAAAGCAGGCTGATAAGCTGATGCTCCGCTGCGACCCTATGGGCAAGCGAAATGGAGTCCAATCCGCCGGAGCAGATGACGATAGTCTTCATGATGAGGATCCCTTGTTTTGACCGGGTGGGCTGCGACCGGTATTTCCTGCGGGTCTTCTAGGCCAAAGCGGCCCCGTTGTGAATAGCCAGCAGACTCCCCATATCGAATCCGTCAGTAAATGCCGTTGCCGGCCCAAGGATACTGGCGTTTGAGGTCGGCTCGTTTAAGGTTGCGTCAGTCGATTCTATCGCGGGGGAGTTTTATGGTTCTGGGCGGCTTCGATATCGTCGTCATTGCACTGGTAGTCTTTGTCATTCTCGTGCTGTTTGCCGGGATCAAGACAGTACCGCAGGGCTACCGCTACACGATCGAGCGCTTCGGTCGTTACACCCGAACCCTCGAGCCGGGCCTCAATCTGATCACCCCATTCATCGAGCGCGTGGGCGCCCGCATGAACGTCATGGAGCAGGTTCTCAATGTGCCGACGCAGGAGGTCATCACCAAGGACAACGCCTCCATCTCAACCGACGCTGTCGCCTTCTTCCAGGTTCTCAACGCTGCCGAGGCGGCCTATCAGGTCGCGCACCTCGAGAATGCCATTCTGAACCTGACGATGACCAACATCCGCACGGTCATGGGTTCCATGGATCTCGACGAGTTGCTGTCGAACCGTGACGCAATCAACGACCGGCTGTTGCGCGTCGTCGACGATGCGGTGCAGCCGTGGGGCATCAAGGTGACGCGCGTCGAGATCAAGGACATCCAGCCGCCGCGCGACCTCGTCGACGCCATGGCGCGGCAGATGAAGGCCGAACGCGAGAAACGTGCTCAGGTGCTCGAAGCGGAAGGTTCCCGCAACTCCCAGATCCTGCGGGCCGAGGGCGCCAAGCAGTCCGCCATTTTGCAGGCCGAGGGCCAGCGCGAAGCAGCCTTCCGCAACGCCGAGGCGCGAGAGCGTCTGGCCGAGGCTGAAGCCAAGGCAACGAAGATGGTGTCCGAAGCGATTGCCTCGGGCAACGTTCAGGCAATCAACTACTTCGTAGCTCAGAAATACACCGAAGCGCTGGCGTCGATCGGCACCGCCGGCAATTCCAAGGTGGTGCTGATGCCGATGGAGGCGTCTTCCCTCATCGGATCGCTTGGCGGTATCGGCGCGATTGCCAAGGAGGTCTTCGGCGATAACCCGACCCCGTCTGCGCCGCGCCCGCAGTCAACGCCGCGTACTGCTCCGGCCGTCAACCCTTTCAACCCGCCAACGGAGCGTTGAGCCATGATCGCCGCCCTTGTCGCGGAACTCGGACCCTGGAGTTGGTGGATCGCCGGCCTGATCCTGTTGGCCGCAGAATTGGTCGCGCCGGGCTTCTTCCTCATCTGGATCGGCCTTGCCGCCTTAATCGTCGGCATTCTGTCGCTGCTGTTCTGGGATAACAGCTTCTGGTTCTGGCAGGTGCAGGCCATCCTGTTTGCGCTGCTTGCCGTCGCGACAACCTTCATCGGCCGAAAGCTGACCCTGCAGCATGGCGAGACCGACCAGCCTTTCCTCAATCAGCGGGCAGAAAGCCTCGTCGGGCGCACGGCGACCTTGGCAGAGCCAATTCGCGAGGGGCGCGGACGCATTCGCCTTGACGATACGGTCTGGCGCGTCAGCGGCCCCGATCTGCCAGTGGGCACCAGGGTAAAGGTCGTGGCAAGCAGCGGCCGCGATCTGACCGTGGAGCCGGCCTGATCAGGCCACGCCGATCCGCAGCAGATCGTGGAAGTGCACGAGCCCGATCGGGCGATTGTCATCATCGACGACGATCAGCGCACCGATGCTGTGCTGGTTCAGCATTGCAAGAGCAGCCGTCGCCAGCACGGTCGCCTTCACTGTCTTCGGCGTCCGCGTCATGATGTCGTCGACCACCAGTTCGGAGAGGTTGCGCGTTAGATTACGCGCCAGATCGCCTTCCGTGATGATCCCGCAAAGGCGCTCGTTTTCGTCGAGAATGCCGACGCAGCCGAAATGCTTGCGAGACAACGTCGAGATCGCCACCGGCACCGGCGTTCCCCTCGCCACCAGCGGGACACGATCGCCCGTATGCATGATATCAGCGACATGGCTGAGGCTCGCGCCGAGCTTTCCGCCCGGATGGAACACATGGAAATCGCGCGCCGTGAAGCCCCGTGCCTCGAGCAATGCAATGGCAAGCGCATCACCCATGGCAAGCTGCATCAGCGTCGACGTCGTCGGCGCAAGTCCATGCGGGCAGGCTTCCTCTTCGTTCGGCATCAAAAGAATGATGTCCGAGGCGGCGGCGAGCGACGATTTCTCAGAGCAAGTGACGGCAATCAGCGGAATCGAAAACCGGCGCGTATAGGCGATGATGCTGCGAAGCTCAGCGCTCTCTCCGCCCTTGGAGAGGGCAAGCACGACATCAGTCGTGCCGATCATGCCGAGATCGCCGTGATTGGCCTCTGCAGCGTGGACGAAGAACGCGGGCGTGCCTGTTGACGCCAGCGTCGCAGCGATCTTCACACCGATATGGCCGCTTTTGCCGACGCCGGTAACGATGACGCGACCGGAGATCCCGGTGATCGTCTCGACTGCGCGCATGAAGGAGACCGCAAGGGCATCGTCAAATGCGCGCTCCAATGCTTCAAGCGCCCGCCTCTCGGTATCGATCGTCCGTCTGGCGGACTCCAGGACACCGTTTTCGATGACATTTATCGCTCTTTTGGTCATGGCACTGCGTTAGCGGTTTTCACCGGCTGAGTCCATTGGCTGATCCGCAGGGCATACCGGCGCAACGAATGGTTAACCACAAGCCTTTACGTTCGGGTAACGCTTCGAAGCATGCCAGGATAGACATGGGCCATTGGAAGGATACGAGCAGTCTCACGCCGCTCCGCGCGGCGGGCTTTGCCGTATCCATAGCTCTGACTGTTGGCGCCGTCTTCGCGTCTCAACCCGCAGTTGCTCAGTCGATGCCGGTCTCCAACAGCGCGATACGCTCGTCCAATGCACCGGTTACCGCGGCGGCGGAAGATGAAAGCGATATCCCTGAAGGACCGACCGCCATCCCGACGATAACCGAAAGTCCGACGTCAGGAGCAAACGCCGCCCCCATTGCAGCTGGCGATCAGAAGCCGAGCGATGAAACCACCGGCGCAATTCTCGACGAGGACATGATACGCCTGAACACGCGCGAGGCGCCGCTCGACGAGCGGCTGCCAAGCCGCAAACCGGAACCCAACCCGGCAACCGAGGAAACGCCCGGCATCCACATCGGCACCTTCGTGCTGCGTCCGACCGTTACCCAGAGCATCAACACCGAGACCCAGAAAGACGCCGGCACCAAGCAGACGCGTGCGTTTCTCGAAACAGACATGCACGCGACGCTGACTTCGGACTGGGCGTTGCATCAGCTTTTGGTGACCACCGACGGCGCTTGGCAAAAGAACGTCAGCGGCGAAGGCGAGGAGCAGCCGGATTTCAGGATCAACGGTGATCTGCGCCTCGACCTTCCGCAGGACACGACAGCCCACATAATCGGTGGCTACCATTTCTACCGCGAAGACACAGATGATCCGAATGCCCTGCAGAACGCCGACAAGCAATCCGATGTCCAGGAATTCAGCACCGGCGCCTCGATCGAGCGCGACTTCGGCATCCTGCGTGGCAGCACCGGCATCGATCTGGTCCGCACGATTTACTCCGACGCCACCTTGGCGGACGGCACCACGGTTTCCCTGAGCGATCGCAACGAGACCAACGGCACGATCCGCGGCCGTATCGGCTATGAGCTGTCCCCGGCCTTGATCCCGTTTGTCGAGGCCAATGTCGGCAAGACGGTCTATGACCAGAGTGTTGACTCCGCCGGCTTCCGCCGTTCGGGGGACAGCTATGGCGCCAAGGTCGGTGTCGAACTCGACATGGGCGAAAAACTTCGCGGCGAGGTTGGAATCGGCTATGAGACTGCGACCTTCGACGACGACCGCCTCTCGGACATCGATACAGCCGTCGTGGACGCACAACTGCTGTGGTCGCCGCTGAGGGGTACCGACATTAACATCGGCCTGCTGACCAGCATCAACCCGTCGACGACCGCCGGAGAATCCGGCTACGTATCCCATGCCTTGACGACGGGCGTCACGCATCAGTTGCGAGACAATCTGACGGGCACCGTGCTTGGCGGCATTACCTATCGCGACTATCCTTCGGACAGCCCGACAAGTGATGAAACGGTCTACACCACGAGTGCCGGTCTGACCTGGAACATCAACCGATATCTCGATCTGACCAGCACCATCGGCTACGAGCTGACGTCACGCAAGACGAGCAGCGACTCCGAGCAGTGGCGGGCCGGCGTCGGCCTCAAACTCAAGCGCTGAAACGAGATCCGCCTCCAAGTGGGAGGCTTGGAGGCGGATCCAGTTCGTTCAGTCGGCGGCCTGCTTCAGAGGCCCTTCAGCAGTTCCTTGAAGCCGCTTTCGACCGTCGGGCGAATATCCGCGCGTTCCAGCGCGAAGGCCACGTTGGCGAGGATGAAGCCGTCCTTGGCGCCGCAGTCGTAAGTCGTGCCGCGGAAGTGATAGCCCGCGAAGGTCTGATCCTTGAGCAACTTCAGCATGCCGTCGGTCAGCTGGATTTCGTTGCCGGCGCCGCGTTCCTGGGTTTCCAGGATCTTGAACACCTCAGGCTGCAGGATGTAGCGACCGTTGATGAAGTAGTTCGACGGAGCGGTGCCCTTGGCCGGCTTCTCGACCATGCTGGTGATGCGGAAGCCCTCGCCGACCGCGTCGCCGACACCGACGATACCGTACTTGTGAGCCTGATCGGGGGCGCACTCCTCGACGGCGATGATGTTGCCGCCGCTCTGGGCATAAAGATCGATCATGCCCTTCATGCAGCCCTTGCCTTCGCTCTTCATGATCATGTCGGGCAATAGCAGCGCGAACGGCTCGTTGCCGACGATCTCGCGGGCGCACCAGACGGCGTGGCCGAGACCAAGCGGCTCCTGCTGGCGGGTGAAGCTGACCGTACCAGCCTTGGGAAGCTGGCCGGCAAGCAGCGTCATTTCCGCCTGCTTGCTGCGCTCGCGCAGGGTCTGCTCGAGCTCGAAGTGGATATCGAAGTAATCTTCGATGATGTGCTTGTTACGGCCGGTGACGAAAACGAAATGCTCGATGCCCGCTTCCAGTGCTTCGTCGACCACATACTGAATGATCGGTTTGTCGACGACAGTCAGCATTTCCTTCGGCACGGCTTTCGTGGCCGGGAGAAAGCGAGTCCCGAGACCCGCAACCGGAAATACAGCTTTGCGAACTTTTTTATGCTCTGCCACACAATCCTCCTGCGATGATTTCATCGCTTGAAATAAAAGGCAATTTTGATTGGACTAGATGAGATTTGCTACGGTTTTGCAAATGGTGACTGCGTTCCTAGGTCATGGTAAAGAATTTGTTGACTTCGTTCAGGTAGTCTCAGGCCTGAGCGGAACCTCGCGCTCTGCTGTGCCTGAAACGAAAGGACGGATGACCGCCGATGACTCAAAATCACAGAAACTCCCTTCGTGGTCTTGCTCTAGCACTCATCGTGACCGCGTCCGCCGGTCTGGCTCCGCTCAACGCGAAAGCCGATCAGCGGTTCCAGAAGTGGATCGCGGACTTCTATCAAACAGCCGCTCAAAATGGCATCAGCAAGGCAACCTATCGCAAAGCCTTCGCAGGCGTCAGCGATCCGGACCCGACGGTCCTTGAAAAGGCGGCCTATCAGCCTGAATTCACGACGAAAATCTGGGACTATGTTGATTCCCGTGTAAATCCGTACACGGTTCAGATCGGTCGTCAGATGGCGGTCAAATACGCCTCGACACTGAATTCAGTTCAGCGCCAGTTCGGCGTCGACAAGACGATTCTCCTCGCAATTTGGTCGATGGAGTCCAACTATGGTGCGGTTCTCGACAAGGATGACCGCCTGCACTACGTGCCGCGGGCGCTCGCGACGCTCGCCTACGCCGACGAACGGCGGGCGAAATTCGCCAAGAAGCAGCTGATTGCAGCGCTGAAGATTCTGCAGAATGGCGATATCTCGCCGGATGGCATGACCGGTTCCTGGGCGGGCGCGATGGGCCACACCCAGTTCATTCCGACGAGCTACCTGCTATACGCGGTCGATGCCGACGGTAACGGTCACCGCGATATCTGGAACTCCGTGCCGGATGCCCTGGCGACATCTGCCAACCTGCTGAGGAAGAACGGCTGGGACGCGGGCAAGACCTGGGGATATGAGGTCGTAGTACCCCCCGCTGCACGCAAGCAGGCTGGGAAGACCCATACGCTGGCACAGTGGGCCTCCCTTGGCCTGACCCGCCCGAACGGCAAGAGCTTCCGTGACGGCGGCAGCAACGCCGTGCTAAAAATGCCTGCCGGACCAAACGGCCCAGGCTTCCTGATGACAGCCAACTTCTTCACCATCAAGAACTATAACGCCTCGGACAGCTACGCCATCGCGGTTGGACTGCTGGCTGATGAGATAGCCGGCTACGGTGGCATGAAACAGCCCTGGCCGCGACCGGACGGTACGCTTGATATGAAGCAAAAGTTCGAATTGCAGACGCGCCTGAAGACGCTCGGCTATTACGACGGCGAGGTCGACGGGAACTTCGGCAGCGGATCCAAGGCCGCAATCGCGGCGGTCCAGGCACGCATGGGAATGCAGCAGGATGGCGAGCCATCGCTGCCGCTGCTCAACGCGCTTCGCAAGTAGACGGAATAATCAGCAACATGCATTTTGGGGTGTGGACGCGAGTTCCCGCTCCATGCCAGAATACCGGCAGATGCGAGGCTGCTGATTATGCGTAAACGAGTAAACCGGGTAACGCTCCGCTGGGGTGCGATCGGCACCGCGACGCTGGTGGTTTTCTTCAGCGCTCTCCCGGTGCAGGTCGCCGACGCCCAGGAGCGCTATTACTATCGCCGCTCGATTCTCGATTTCTTCCTCGGTCGCCGCTACATCCAGGAGTATCCGCCGCAGCAGGCGCCGTCTCAGAACGCGCCACAGCGACAGCCTGCGCCGAGGAAGAAGGCCGCAGCGCCGAAAGCGGCTGCATCTCCCCGTCCTACCGCTCCCGCCGTCGTTGAGGAAAAGGTCGTCGAGAAGCTTGCCAATGCCCAGAAGATTCTCGTCGTCGGCGATTTTCTCGCTGGCGGTCTCGGCGTCGGCATGGACGCCGCGTTCAGGGATTCTCCCGGCGTCGTCGTCGAGACGCACAGCAACGTCGCCTCCGGTCTGGTCCGAGACGACTACTATGACTGGCCACAGCAACTGACAAAGCTCATGGACGAGACAAAGCCCGCCATGGTCATCGTCATGCTCGGCGCGAATGACCGTCAGCAGATGGTGACGGATATCGGCAAGGAGAAGTTCAGGACCGATGGTTGGTATGCCGAATATCAGCGGCGCGTCGTAGCCTTCGGCCAGCAGGTCACCAGCCGCAAGATCCCGTTGCTCTGGGTCGGCCTGCCGGCCTTCGATTCGCCGGCGATGACCGCCGATGCCGTGCAGCTGAACCAACTGTTCCGCAAGCAGATGGAGGGGGTCGGCGGCGAGTTTGTCGATATCTGGGACGGTTTCGTCAGCGAAGGCGGCGAGTTTATCGTCACCGGGTCCGACATCAATGGCCAGCAGGTGCGACTGCGCACTTCGGACGGTATCAACCTCACCGAGGCCGGCCGGCGCAAGCTTGCCTTCTATGTCGAGAAGCCTGTGCGCCGCATTCTCGGGGTGCAGGCAAGCCCGGACCTCGTTCGCCTCGACACAGGCAACGCACCGGCGATCGACGCCGTGGCAATGCCCGGCCGCACCGAACCGATCAGCCTCTCCGACCCCAACCTGGACGGCGGCGCGGAACTTCTTGGCGGCAGAGCCTTCCCGGTCAGCGCCACCAAGTCACCACGCGATCTACTGGTTCAGGACGGCGAGATGGCGGCTCCCCCCGCGGGTCGCGTTGATGACTACCGCATGGCACCAATGAAGCCCACGGCTCAGGTCACCATTAAATAGTCCGGCCGCTTGATGCAGCTCAAGTGCAGCGGAAGCGCCGGCTGAATCCGGTCCGGATGCGACGAAAAAGGGCCGCTCAAAGCGGCCCTAAATCCAACCATCAACTATGTAGCTTACCGCGGCAGAACCGTCGAACCCATCAGCGCTTCGTCGATGGAGCGCGCGGCCTGGCGGCCCTCGCGGATCGCCCAGACCACCAGCGACTGGCCGCGGCGCACGTCGCCCGCCGTCCAGAACTTGTCAACCGAGGTCTTGTAGTCCTTATCGTTGGCAACGACGTTGGTCGAGCCGCGGCGGTCGGTGTTGAGCGTGAGCTTGCCGTCGAGCTCCTTCAGCACGCTGTCCTTGAATGGGCCGCTGAAACCGATCGCGATGAAGGCGAGATCGGCCTTGATGATGAACTCCGTGCCGGCAATCGGCTTGCGGCGCTCATCAACTTCGCAGCACTTGACGCCGGTCAGGACGCCGTCTTCGCCGACGAATTCGAGCGTCGCGACCTGGAACTCCCGGATCGCGCCTTCGGCCTGCGAGGACGAGGTGCGCATCTTGGTCGCCCAGAACGGCCAGACAGCGAGCTTGTCTTCCTTCTCCGGCGGCTGCGGGCGGATGTCGAGCTGCGTGACCTTCACTGCGCCCTGACGGAACGCCGTGCCGACGCAGTCCGACGCGGTATCGCCGCCGCCGACGACGACGACATGCTTGGCGCCTGCCAGGATCGGATCGGACGCCCAGCCGACGCTGTCGATGTTTTCGCGGCCGACGCGCTTGTTCTGCTGTACGAGGTACGGCATCGCATCGTGGACACCGGAAAACTCGATGCCGGGAATGCCCGCTTCGCGCGGCGTTTCCGAACCACCGCAATAGAGCACCGCGTCGTAGTCGGCGAGCAGCTGCTCGACCTTCACGTCGACGCCGACATTGACGCCACAGTGGAAGGTGACGCCCTCGCCCTTCATCTGCTCGACACGGCGATCGATGAAGTTCTTCTCCATCTTGAAGTCGGGGATACCGTAGCGCAGCAGGCCGCCGGGCTTCGATTCGCGCTCGTAGAGGTGAACCTCGTGACCTGCACGACCGAGCTGCTGGGCAGCCGCCATGCCGGCCGGGCCGGAACCAATGATCGCAACCTTCTTGCCGGTGTGAATCGTGGCCGGCTGCGGCCGGATGAAGCCGAGCTCGTAGGCCTTGTCAGCGATCGCCTGTTCGACGGTCTTGATCGCAACCGGCGTGTCTTCGAGGTTCAGCGTGCAGGCTTCCTCACAAGGCGCCGGGCAGACGCGGCCGGTGAACTCCGGGAAGTTGTTCGTGGAATGCAGGTTCTGGATCGCCGCTTCCCAGTTGTTGTTGTAGACGAGGTCGTTCCAATCAGGAATCTGGTTATGAACAGGACAACCGGTCGGACCGTGGCAATACGGGATGCCACAGTCCATGCAGCGGGCGGCCTGTTTCTGTACTTCCTGGTCTGACATCGGGATCGTGAATTCGCGGAAATGCCGAATGCGATCCGATGCAGGCTGATACTTCGCCACCTGCCGGTCGATTTCCAGAAACCCTGTGACCTTACCCATATTTTCGTCCCTCATCATCTCAAAGCCCAAGACCCAGAGGTCCCCAGTACCAGTAGGCGAGTCCCATGACCGCACCCAGGGCTATAAATTCCGTTTTCAGGTCACCGCTGAGATATGAAGTCCCGGCGAAAACTGCGACGGCGAGGCACAGAGATATAAAGAGGTGGAATAGTGACCATCGATTTTTCATCAGCGTCCTTTCCGGTATCTCTGTGCCCCTCGTCTGAGCAGCTGTAGACCTAGCGATTCAAGAGCATTACTCCGCCGCAATTCCCATACGGGCGCGTTCCATCTCTTCCAGGGCACGGCGGTATTCGACCGGCATGACCTTGCGGAACTTCGGACGGTAGTCGGCCCAGTTGTCCAGGATCTGCATGGCGCGGGTGGAGCCCGTGTAGTGCAGATGGTTGGAGATCAGCTGGTAGAGACGCTCCTCGTCGTGGCGCGTCATGTCACCGGAGACGTCGACGCGTCCCTTGTGCATGAGGTCGCCGCCGTGATGATGCAGCTTCTCGAGCATGTCGTCTTCCTCCGGCACCGGCTCGAGCTCGACCATCGCCATGTTGCAGCGCTTGGCGAAATCGCCGGCCTCATCGAGCACGTAGGCAACGCCACCGGACATGCCGGCCGCGAAATTACGACCCGTTTGGCCGAGAACGACAACGACACCGCCCGTCATGTATTCGCAGCCGTGGTCGCCCACGCCTTCGACGATGGCGATCGCACCCGAGTTGCGGACCGCGAAGCGCTCGCCCGCGACACCGCGGAAGTAGCACTCACCCTCGGTCGCACCGTAGAGAACGGTGTTGCCGACGATGATCGACTCTTCCGCGACGATCTTCGAATTCTCCGGCGGCCGGACGATGATCTTGCCGCCCGAAAGGCCCTTGCCGACATAGTCGTTGCCATCACCGATCAGGTTGAAGGTGATGCCGCGTGCCAGGAAGGCGCCGAACGACTGGCCGGCCGTGCCTTTGAGCGTCACGTTGATCGTATCGTCCTTGAGGCCACGGTGGTTATAGCGCTTGGCAACTTCACCCGACAGCATCGCGCCCGCCGAACGGTCGACGTTCTTGATATCGGCCTCGAAGGATACAGGCGTCTTCGAAGCAAGTGCCGGCTCGGCTTCCGCGATCAGCTTGCGATCGAGAATGTCGTCGATCGGGTGCTTCTGGCGCGTCGTCCAGTAGGTGGCTTCCTTCGGCGCTTCGACCTTGTGGAAGATGCGGCTGAAGTCAAGACCCTTGGACTTCCAGTGCGCCAGCATCTCGTCCTTCTCGAGCAGCTCCGAAGCACCGATGATGTCATCGAGCCTGGTGAAGCCGAGCGAGGCGAGGATCTCGCGCACTTCGTTGGCGACGAAGAAGAAGTAGTTGACGACGTGCTCCGGCGTGCCCTTGAAGCGCTTGCGCAGAACCGGATCCTGCGTGGCAACGCCGACAGGACAGGTGTTCAGGTGGCACTTGCGCATCATGATGCAGCCGGCGGCGATCAGTGGCGCGGTCGCGAAGCCGAACTCGTCGGCACCGAGAAGCGCACCGATGATGACGTCGCGGCCGGTCTTCAGGCCACCATCGACCTGTAGCGCGATGCGCGAACGCAGGCCATTAAGCACCAGCGTCTGCTGCGTCTCGGCAAGGCCGATTTCCCACGGAGAACCCGCGTGCTTCAGCGAGGTCAGCGGCGATGCGCCGGTGCCGCCGTCGAAGCCGGAGACCGTGATGTGGTCGGCGCGCGCCTTGGCAACGCCGGCGGCAACCGTACCGACGCCGACTTCCGAGACGAGCTTGACCGACACGTCGGACGTCGGGTTGACGTTCTTCAGGTCGTAGATCAGCTGCGCCAGATCTTCGATCGAGTAGATGTCGTGGTGCGGCGGCGGCGAGATCAGGCCGACACCCGGCGTCGAGTGACGGGTCTTGGCAACGGTCGCGTCGACCTTGTGGCCGGGCAGCTGGCCGCCTTCGCCGGGCTTGGCGCCCTGCGCGACCTTGATCTGCAGCATGTCGGCGTTGACGAGATACTCGGTCGTGACACCGAAGCGTCCCGATGCGATCTGCTTGATCGCCGAGCGTTCCGGGTTGGACGAACCGTCCGGCAGCGGCATGTAGCGGTCGGACTCTTCGCCGCCCTCGCCGGTGTTGGACTTGCCGCCGATCTTGTTCATCGCGATCGCCAGCGTCGTATGCGCCTCGCGGCTGATCGAGCCGAAGGACATGGCGCCGGTCGAGAAGCGCTTGACGATCTCGGCGGCAGGCTCCACGTCGTCGACCGAAACCGGCTTGCGGCCCAGCTGATCGGCGCTCTTGATGTTGAAGAGGCCACGGATCGTGTTCATGCGCAGCGCCGAGGTGTTCACCATCTCGGCGAACTCGCGGTAGCGGTCCTCAGCATTGCCGCGAACGGCGTGCTGCAGCGTGGCCACCGCATCCGGCGTCCAGGCATGGCTTTCGCCGCGCATGCGGTAGGCATACTCACCACCGATATCGAGCGTGGTCGCCAGCAGCGGGTCCTTGCCGAAGGCGGAGTTGTGACGGGCAACGGTCTCTTCGGCGATATCAGTGAGATCGACGCCTTCGATCATCGTCGCAGTGCCGAAGAAATACTTGTCGACCAGTTCCTGCTGCAGGCCGATCGCATCGAAGATCTGACCGCCGCAATAGGATTGATAGGTCGAGATGCCCATCTTCGACATGACCTTGAGGATGCCCTTACCGACCGCCTTGATGTAGCGGTAGACGACTTCAGACGCGTCCACTTCCTTCGGGAACTCGCCCTTGGCATGCATGTCGAGCAGCGTGTCGAAGGCAAGGTAAGGGTTGATCGCTTCGGCGCCATAGCCCGCGAGCAGGCAGAAGTGATGCACTTCGCGCGGCTCGCCGGTCTCGACGACGAGGCCGACCGAGGTGCGCAGGCCCTTGCGGATCAGGTGATGGTGGACGGCTGCGGTCGCGAGCAGCGCCGGGATCGCGATACGGTCCGGTCCGATCTGGCGGTCTGACAGCACGATGATGTTGTAGCCGCCCTTGACCGCCGCTTCCGCGCGCTCACAAAGACGGTCGAGCATCTCCGGCATGCCTTCGGCGCCACGCTCGACGTCGTAGGTGAAGTCGAGCGTCTTGGTGTCGAAGCGGTCTTCCGTGTGACCGATCGAGCGGATCTTCTCGAGATCGCCGTTGGTCAGGATCGGCTGACGCACTTCCAGGCGCTTGGCGTTCGCCATGCCGGTGTGGTCGAGAATGTTCGGACGCGGCCCGATGAACGAAACGAGGCTCATCACGAGCTCTTCGCGGATCGGGTCGATCGGCGGGTTGGTGACCTGCGCGAAGTTCTGCTTGAAGTAGGTGTAGAGCAGCTTCGACTTTTCAGACATCGCCGAGATCGGCGTGTCTGTACCCATCGAGCCGACAGCTTCCTGACCCGTCGTCGCCATCGGCGACATCAGGATCTTGGTGTCTTCGGTGGTGTAGCCGAAAGCCTGCTGGCGGTTAAGCAGCGACACGTCGCGGCGCAGCGCGCGTGGCTCCACCGGCTTCAGCTCTTCCAGAATTAACTGCGTGCGATCGAGCCACTGTCCATACGGATGCTTGGTCGCAAGCTCGGTCTTCAACTCCTCGTCGGAGATGATCTTGCCCTTTTCCATGTCGATCAGCAGCATCTTGCCCGGCTGCAGGCGCCACTTCTTGACGATGTCCTCTTCGGCCACCGGCAGCGTGCCGGCTTCCGACGCGAGGATGACGCGATCATCAGATGTGACGAGATAGCGGGCCGGACGCAGGCCGTTGCGGTCGAGCGTCGCGCCGATCTGCTTGCCGTCGGTGAATGCGACAGCCGCCGGGCCGTCCCACGGCTCCATCAGGGCAGCGTGATATTCGTAGAACGCCTTGCGCTCCTTCGACATCGACTGGTTGCCGGCCCAGGCCTCCGGGATCAGCATCATCACGGCATGGGCCATGGAATAGCCGCCGCGCACAAGGAACTCGAGCGCGTTGTCGAAGCAGGCCGTGTCCGACTGGCCTTCATAGGAGATCGGCCAAAGCTTGGAGATGTCGTCGCCGAAGAGCGGCGAGGAAACCGATGCCTGGCGCGCCGCCATCCAGTTGACGTTGGAGCGCAGCGTGTTGATTTCGCCGTTGTGGGCGACCATGCGATAAGGATGCGCCAACTTCCAAGACGGGAAGGTGTTGGTCGAGAAGCGCTGATGCACGAGGGCGACAGCGCTTTCGAACCGCGGGTCCGACAGATCCTTATAATAAGCGCCCACCTGGTAGGCCAGGAACATGCCCTTGTAGACGATCGTCGCCGACGAGAGCGACACGGGGTAGAAGTGGCTCTCCTCACCGTCGAATTCGTCGTAGATGCGGTTGGAAATCACCTTGCGCAGCGTAAACAGGCGGCGTTCGAATTCATCGGTGGTCGCGGCATCGTCGCCGGCGCCGATGAATATCTGACAGTGATGCGGTTCGGTAGCGGCGATATCGGGCGCCTTCGACAGCGACGTGTTGTCGACGGGCACGTCGCGGAAGCCGATGAGAACCTGGCCCTCTTCGGAGATGACGTCCTGCATCACCTTCTTGAAATGCGCGATCTGCTTTTCGTCGCGCGGCATGAAGATATGACCGACGCCATACTCACCCGCCTTTGGAAGGGTAATGCCCTGCTTGGCCATTTCCTCGCGGAAGAAGCGGTCTGGGATCTGGACGAGAATACCGGCGCCATCGCCCATCAGCGGATCGGCGCCGACGGCACCACGGTGCGTCAGGTTCTCGAGAATGAAGAGACCGTCCTTGACGATCTGGTGCGACTTCTGACCCTTCATGTGGGCGACAAAGCCGACGCCGCAGGCATCATGCTCGTTGCGCGGATCGTAGAGGCCCTGTTTTCGCGGCAAACCGGAGGCGAATTTACGCGCATTGGCCGTCGCGCGCGTCGTTGCTGCTGCGAACTGGTCAAAACCCGTGGATGGCGTCTTCGTCATCTTTCCCTCCTGTCAGAGCCCGCGGGGACTGCGGCGGCTCTTTGCCCCGCACCGTCCCTGATCCTAGGTTCGGCGCGTGACAGCGCTGTTGCATTAATCGAAGATCCGGTCGCCGGCGGCAGGCTCTCCAGGGAAAGCAGCCGTTGCGCTCCTGCGCCTGCCATTCCGCCTCCGCACACGGGCATTCGCCCGTATTTTGGAGAACTATAGCGTGAAACCCTACAAGTGTAAGGTTTTTTGGCATCTCCTCGGCCATCGCGGCCAAATAGGACAGCAACCCTGTCCTAATTCACTCGATCTATGCCAGAAACATATGGTCCATGCAAGACGGTAAAATCAAAAAATCGGCGCCTCGCGACCGAATATTGCCAATAGAATCGTTTCTGGCGACAGAAAATTACGCAGCTTCGCATCATTTTGTTTATTGATTGCTGAAGTCAATTTTTGTGATGGATTCCGCGCCGGCCCTTTGACCAGCCGAAATGTTGGCGTAATGTCGCCCCCCGAACCTGATCTCCCACCACATCCCAAGCGGTCCCCATCCATGTATTTTGCATCCGACAACTGGGCAGGCGCCCATCGATCCATCGCCGAACGTCTGCTCAGGGAGTCCGACGGCTTTGCCGCAGCCTATGGCGCAAGTGATCTCGACCGCCGTGTCGAGCGCCGCTTTGCGGAAGTCTTCGAACGCGACGTTGCAGTGCTTTTCGTTGGCACCGGCACGGCAGCGAACTCGCTTTCGCTCGCGAGCGTTCAACGGCCAGGCGGCATCACCTTCTGTCATTCCGAGGCGCATGTGATTGCCGACGAATGCGGCGCCCCCGACTTCTTCAGCGGCGCCCGTCTGCTTGGCGTTCCAGGCGCCGAGGGAAAGATCGACCCGGAAAAGCTCAAGGAGAAGATCGCAGCCTTCCCGCAGACCGCCGTGCAGCACGGCCGGGCAACGGCGGTCACGATCACACAGGCAACCGAGGCCGGTACCGTCTATTCCCTCGCCGAAATCGATGAGATCGCCGAGATCGCCCAGAAAGACAAACTGCCTCTCCATATGGACGGCGCACGCTTTGCCAATGCCCTCGTCTCCCTCGGCGTCAGCGCGGCCGAGATGACCTGGAAGCGCGGCATCGACATGCTGTCCTTCGGCGCCACGAAGAATGGATGCTGGTGCGCGGAAGCGATCGTGTTCTTCAATCCGGAGAAAGCGAGGGAAATGCCGTTCATCCGCAAGCGCGCCGCCCAGCTGTTCTCGAAGTCCCGCTTCATCGCGGCCCAGTTCGACGCCTATTTCGAGAACGATCTCTGGCTCGATCTCGCTCGCCATGCAAACGGCATGTCCGATCGCCTGCGCGCCGGCATCACGGCAAGCAACGGGTCACGGCTTGCCTGGCCGACCTCCGCCAACGAAGTCTTCGCCATCATTCCGAAAAGCGCTGCGAAACAGGCAGAGGAAAAAGGCGCCAAGTTCTATGCATGGCCGGTCCCGCCGGCGACACCCCAGCTAGTCGGCCCGGATCAAACCCTGATCCGGCTCGTCACCAGCTTCGCGACTGAAGAGGCGGACGTCGACGGCTTCCTTGCCTGCCTTGCAGGCTGAATTCCCGGACTCAATTCTGATGGCCCGTCACGGCGGATTGCGGCTTGCCGCTATCCGTCGTTTTCGCGTCGTGTCCCGCCACGACAATCAGCATCACACAGGCAACCAGCCCGGATACGAAGAGTACGCCATACGTCATCGGTCCGTTCTCCTTGCCCCGAAGATCGACCATGGGAGATGGGAGACTAGGCGCCGAACCTGACCAGATGACTAAGCTACAGGGTTGAGAGCGCCTTAAAATGGTAAGCAGCCCATTAACTTTTACGCGGGAGTACGATCGAAACTTGCGCCCTTCAGATCGCCCTGACGTGTGCGGTACTGAATATCGGCCCACTGGCTGCCACGCCAAAACCGCGCTATCTCGGACTGCGCCCTGATACCGAAAAGCGAGAAATACTGATGAAGATCCGTCCTGAACAGCCTAGCGACATTGTGGCGATCCGCCAGCTGACCAAAGCGGCCTTCGCGCAGATGGAGTACAGCAGTCAAACCGAAGCCGAGATCGTTGACGCACTCCGCAAAGCGAACGCTTTGACAATCTCGCTCGTCGCTGTCGAAGACGCTGCCGTCATCGGACATGTCGCCTTCTCGCCCGTTACGATCGACGATGAAGACATGGACTGGTATGGACTTGGGCCGGTTTCGGTGATGCCCGACCGCCAGGGCGAGGGCATTGGCGGAAAGCTCATTCGCGACGGCCTGGCGCGGCTCACAGATATCGGCGCCAAGGGTTGCGTCGTTCTCGGCGATCCCGGCTACTACACCCGCTTCGGCTTTCAGAATGACGCCAACCTGATCTTTGAGGCGGCTCCGCCCGAATATTTCATGCGCTTAGTGTTCGACGGCCCCACGCCCGCAGGTAAAGTCAGCTACCACGACGGTTTCAACGCCACGTGACGGGGACGCTGATCTCGCTAGACAGGTCGTGAAACCGGCTTCCAACGTTTGTTCGGCAGCCAACCGGCTTCTTTCTGTCATGCGTTGGTGCGAAGACTACGCACCTTGCCGAGAATATCGTCCGATAGCGCTGACACCAGTGCCTGGTCCGCTCCCTTGCGCGGCACCAGCACGAACTCTACATCCTCAAGCACGGGCAGCCTGCCTTTGCCGATTTCCTTCAACCCGGACGGCGCCATGCTTCGCGGCTGTACCAGCACCCCCATGCCCGCCCGCGCCGCCGCAGTCAGGCCGCTCAGGCTGCCGCAGGTGCAGACGATGCGCCAGGCGGTTCGGGTGCGGCCCAGCGCCTCGAGCGCAATGCTGCGCGTCACGCTCGGCGGAGGGAAGGCGATCAATGGCAGCGGCCCGGCGCCCAACACGTGCTCCGGATCACGCGCCAGCCAGACGAGCGGCTCGCGGTAGACCAGACGCCCGCGGGCGTCCCCCAGCCGGCGCTTCGCCAACACCAGGTCGATCTCGCCATTGTCCTGCATCTCGTAGAGCGTACCGGAGAGCGCCACCGTCAACTCCAGATCGACTGAGGGGTGCGAACGCACGAAATCCTCGAGTACGGCCGGAAGCTGGCTGGTCACGAAATCTTCCGACACACCGAGCCGAAGATTCCCGCGCAGCTTCTGCCCTCTGAATTGTGAGTGGACCTGTGCCTCGATCGCCAGCATCGCCCGGGCATGGCTAAGCAGCGCCTCGCCGTCGGTGGTCAACAGCACCTTATGGGTGTCACGCGCCAGCAGACGCCGGCCCACTGCGCTTTCGAGCCGCTGGATATGCTGGCTGACCGTCGACTGTCCGAGGCCAAGCCGCTCCGCGGCAAGCGTGAAGCTTCCCATCTGTTCGACGGCAACAAAACTGCGCAGTTGCGTAAGATCCAGCATGTT
Source organism: Rhizobium sp. BK176 (assembly GCF_024808055.1). Taxonomy (NCBI): domain Bacteria; kingdom Pseudomonadati; phylum Pseudomonadota; class Alphaproteobacteria; order Hyphomicrobiales; family Rhizobiaceae; genus Rhizobium; species Rhizobium sp. BK176. The sequence goes on from NZ_JANUBV010000006.1 coordinate 160,231, forward strand.
AATCCAGAAACACAATAACTGTTATTCGTTGCATCCTGTATCATAATGGAAGAAAGACAGATGATCCACTGCTCACGAAGAGTATTCGTCATGCGCCGTTTTCTGCCCGATAGCTTCACAACCCTATTGGTTTGCACGGTCGTCCTTGCCTCGCTGTTACCGGCGAGAGGGGCCTTCGCCGGCTACTTCGGGATCGCGACGAACCTAGCCATCGCCCTGCTCTTCTTCCTGCATGGTGCCCGCCTCTCCCGCGATGTGGTGATCGCCGGTCTTCTGCACTGGCGGCTCCACCTCGTTATCCTGCTGACGACGTTCGGCCTCTTCCCGATCCTTGGCCTCGGTCTCGGTTTCGTGCCTGATTGGATCTTGCCGAAGCCGCTCTACCTCGGGCTCCTGTACCTCAGCGTCCTGCCATCGACGGTGCAATCCTCGATCGCCTTCACCTCTATGGCTGGCGGCAATGTCCCGGCCGCTATTTGCTCGGCCTCGGCATCGAACATCTTTGGCATGTTCCTGACGCCGCTGCTGGTCGGCCTGCTGTTTTCCGTCGGCGGCCATGGCGGCTTCTCCTGGGATGCGCTGCAGCAGATCCTCTTGCAGCTGTTGCTGCCCTTCGTCGTCGGCCAGGTGCTGGAGCCTTGGATCGGCGGCTGGATCCGCGCAAAGAAGAAGCTGTTGATGCCTGTCGACCGGGGCTCGATCTTGATGGTCGTCTATCTCGCCTTCAGCACGGCCGTCGTCGAGGGATTGTGGCACACCTTCTCGATCGGCGATATCGCGGCGGTCATCGTCGCCGACACCGCTCTGCTCGCCTTCGTGCTCTGTTTCACCATGTACGGGAGCCGTTTGCTGGGCTTCAACAAGGCCGACGAGATCACCATCACCTTCTGCGGCTCGAAAAAGAGCCTCGCCAGCGGCGCGCCGATGGCGAGCGTGATCTTCGCCGGTCAATCGATCGGCGCGATCGTGCTGCCGCTGATGCTGTTCCACCAGATACAGCTGATGGTCTGCGCCGTGATCGCGCAGAAATATGCGGCAAAGGCCGCGCACCGGATCACCGAAGAAGAAGCCGAAGAAGCAGCAAGCCCCGCCTGACGTTGGCCAATAAGAAAGCGGCGCTCGGATGAGCGCCGCCTGCAGGATTGGTCTTGGGAGGACCGATTATTTGGCGACCTGTGCCTCGATGGCCTTCGGCGCGCTCACTGGCTCAGCCGCAATCGCGATCTTGCGCGGCTTCATGGCTTCCGGAATGCTGCGAAGCAGGTCGATGTGGAGCAGACCGTTCTTCAGCGAAGCGGCAGTGACCTCGACGTGGTCGGCAAGCTGGAAGCGGCGCTCGAAGGCGCGCTTGGCGATGCCACGATAAAGGAACTCGCTACCTTCAGCCTTTTCTTCGCTCTTCTCGCCCTTGACTGTCAGAGCGTGGGCCTGCGACTCGATGGAAATTTCGGTCTCGTCGAAACCGGCAACGGCCATGGTGATGCGGTAGGTGTTTTCGCCGGTACGCTCGATGTTGTAGGGCGGATAGGTCTGGCCCTGGTCAGGCTGACCGAGGCTGTCGAGCATGGTGAAGAGGCGGTCGAAACCGACGGTGGAACGATAAAGGGGAGAGAAGTCTACGTGACGCATGATGTCCTCCTGAGGAAGCGACGTGTTTGCGATAATTGCCCCTGAAACCCCTTGTTCGGCAGCTCCGGGACGGTTTAGCAGGCCCGTTTGGCGCCTGCAGAAATGATGTGGGGATGGTTTTTGTGGAGTTCAAGCCCCTCGCCTGAAGAGGGAACTTACCTTGCGTGAACGGCATATGAACATGCAGTTCGGAAGCCGTTCATGACAGGAGGCATAGCAATAGTGCCATCGGGTGACACTGGCCCGATGGCTGGAGTGTATCGTCCCTTCGTCTTCAGCCCGATCTCCGGCCGGCATCGCGGAACCCTCAAGTTTCGCATGCCGGTCTTTTTTATGGTGTAACTCGAAGACGAGGAAGCTTGCAGCCTGTCAGACCGACAGCTCTTTGGCTCGCGTATTGATCGCCTCGCAGGCGTCCCCGAACGGATCGTACATCGGCACTAGAGGCGAAGCGCCAAGCTGAAGAAGCGCCTTCAGGTGCTTCCAACCACCTTCCTCGCCCACCACCGGCGCGTAGGATGTCATCACGGTGCGCTCCTCGGCATAGAGGCGCTTGTACTCCGCAAAATTGGAGAAGTTCTCGTAATTGCTCTCCGACGGATGGAAGGTCTCGGCCGCAGCACCTTCGGCAAGAATGACCTCGTGGGTACTGAGCAGGACAGCATAATACTCGATCGAGGTATCATCGGCAGGAACGACCGGCGCGATTGTCGTGCCGTTGACGAGATCCCTCACGCGGATCAGCACTCCGTTCAGAAACAGCGCATGGCCTGGCGACAGGTAGAGATCGGAATGTGGTGTGCGGCTATCCAGCGCGTGGCGGGAAACGCGGATCGGCACGACACCTTCATGCCAGCGCGCACCGCTCTTCTTGAAAACCTGCCGGCCCACCCATTTGACTGGACGGGCGCTCCCGTCCGGAAGGGCAACGTTATCGCCGACGCGCAGATCCTCGACAGGCTTTTCGCCGCAATCGGTGAGGATCGCCGTCCCACGCAGGAAGCACTGTGCTCCGCCGCCACCGCCGCCTCCACCGGAGCCTCCCTGTCCGCCGGAGCCATTCCCGCCTCCACCAGAGTGACCACGCCCCCAGCGCCGCCCCATTGCACTCGCGGGAGACTTGGAAGCTGCCGTCGCCAAGGCCGCAACACCAGCGAGCCGCGCACCGGCGGCAGCGGCAACACCTAGAAAATGTCTGCGCGCGGTATTGCGTGGCAGCTTCGGATCTTCCGTGGATGACATGCTGGCGTCCTTTTGAAAAGAGTAATACCCGCCTATGTTACAATAAGTTGCATTGCATTGAACTTCGCAGAATAGAGCTAGGCCCTACCGAAAAGGGAGTAGGCAAGGCATAATGGCAGCGAAGGACGTTGCAAAAACTGAATCGTTCAGCCTGGAAAAGGCCCGAGGTATAGGTGCATTTTTCTTTGATTTGACAGGGCAATCGCCTATCCGCTTTACTCGACAGGCAAATCCGCGAAGGACACGATTGGTCGACCATGGAACAGGTCCTTTTTTCGACCCCCGAAAACCCGGCACCCGAAAACCGCACCGAAGGCTACTTCGAAACCCATGACGGCCTTCGGCTGCGCTATGCCGTTTTTCGCTCCAATGCAGCAGTGGCGAAAGGCACCGTCGTCCTTCTCCAGGGCCGAAACGAATTTATCGAGAAGTATTTCGAGACCATCCGCGACCTGACAGCCCAGGGCCTTTGGGTTGCAACCTTCGATCTGCGCGGTCAGGGCGGCTCCGACCGGGTGCTGAAGAAGGGTCCGTACGGCCATGTCCGCCGCTTCATCGACTACGAACACGACCTCGATACGTTCCTCGAGAAGATCGTCCTGCCGGATACTCGTCTGCCGTTCTTCATCCTGGCGCATTCGACCGGAGCGCTGATTGCGCTATCCGCCGCGCCCTACCTCTCGACGCGCATCGAACGGATGGTGCTGACTGCACCCTTCATCGGCCTCTCCGGCCAAGCAGCATCGGAAGGTACCATCCGCGCGCTTTCCGGGTTTGCCTGTTCGCTCGGGCTCGGCAACTTTCCGCTTGCACGCAAGCTCAGGGAACTGCCGTTCCGCGACAATCCCCTCACCTCGGATGAAGCTCGCTTCGAGCGCAACGTTGCCGTGGCTACAGCTCATCCGGAATTGATGCTGGGGCCGCCGACTGCGCGCTGGCTGCACGACTCCTTCCGGACGATTGACCGCGTCACGTCTCCGAGCCATCTGTTCTCGATCACCATTCCGACGGTGGTCATCGCGCCGACGCGCGATGCCATCGTTCCCTACATCGCGCAGGAGCGCATCTCACGCTATTTTCGCGCTGCGCAGTTCGTGCCGATCAACGGTGCGCGGCATGAGGTGCTGCAGGAGCGCGATGTCTACCGCCAGGCCGCTCTTGCGGCTTTCCACGCTTTCATTCCCGGCAGCGACGCGGAAGCCGTCGAGGAAGTCGAAGGGTTCGGTACGTAGCCCGGTCTCAATCCGCGAGACTGCCTACAAATGCCGATCGACCTACCGTCCGAGGATTGCCCTGGCCTCGTCGTAGACGGCGCGGCTGCCGGCGGCGATAATCGAGCCGCCATTTTCCGGACGCCCGCCATCCCAGGTAGTGATGATCCCGCCGGCGTTTTCGATGACCGGAATGATGCCGCCGACATCGTAAGGCTTCAGGCTGTTTTCAATCACCAGATCGACGTGACCCGCGGCAAGCAGCGCATAGGCATAGCAATCTGTACCATATCGGAAGAGCCTCACCTGGCTCTCGATCTCCCGATATTTCTCCATCTCTGCGCCTGCGAAGAGATGCGGCGAGGTGGTGAAAAGAATGGCGTTCCCCAAAGTGCCGCAATCACGAACCTGCAGTCGGCGCTCTCCCTCAGGACCGTTGTAGATAGAACCGTTCGCATCGGCGAAGTAGCGCTCGCCGGTAAACGGCTGCTCGATCATGCCCATGACCGCACGACCGTTTCTCTGCAATCCGATCAGCGTGCCCCAGACGGGCACGCCTGATATAAAGGCGCGCGTGCCATCGATCGGATCGATAACCCAGACATACTCACGGTCGAGACCGACATTGCCGTGCTCCTCGCCGAGAATGCCGTGATCGGGAAAGTGCTCCTCGATCAGCGCGCGAATGGCGACTTCCGCCGCCCTGTCGCCCTCGGTGACCGGATCGAAGCCGCTCGACAGCTTGTTGGTGACGTCGAGGCCAGAACGGAAACGCGGCAGCGTTTCTGCCTTGGCGGCTTCGGCCAGACGATTGAAGAACGAACGGTCAGGCAACATGGCGAAATCCATCTGTGGCGCGCGAATGGCGCTTTTCATAGCGGAATTGCAGCGAGTTGCAAACGAGAGCGGCAGCCTTTAGCCGGCTGCACAATAATTTTGCACTGCAAAATTTTGATTGACAATTGTGCAACGCAATAGTAGCGTTTGCTCACAGTCTTCTGACTGTAAATGCCCTCCTTGGGTGTTTCCTCCCTAGACTTGGACCGCCGCGAGGCGGTCTTTTTTTGGCAATCCGGGAGGCTTACTCGGCAGCGAGCGCGGAGTCGGTCGCGAACTGTGCCACGTAGACTGCCATCTGCCGCATGAAGGCGGTGATTGCGCCCGCAACCAGGGCAAAATCGGAACGCTTCTCCAGCGTGATTTCGTCGACATAGATCGACCGGTTCACTTCGATCTGCAGCGCATGCAGCCCACGCGACGGGCGACCGTAATGTTCGGTGATGAAGCCGCCGGCATAAGGCTTGTTGCGGATCGCGGTGAAGCCCATTTCTTCGAATATCGCGACAGCGGCACGCGACAGGTCCGCGGAAGCGCTGGTGCCGTAGCGATCGCCGATGATGAAATCCGGCCGCGCATTGCTGCCGGCAACACGGACATTGCCCGGCATCGAGTGGCAATCAATCAGCACGCCGAACCCGAACTGAACATGCGTACGGGCGATCAGTCGTCGCAGCGCCGCATGATAAGGCTTGTAAACGGCCTCGATGCGGTCTAGCCCCTCCTGCACAGACAGCCGGCGAGTATAGATTTCCATGTTCTCGGCAACGATACGCGGAATGGTGCCGAGCCCGCCCGCAACCCGCAGCGAATTGATGTTCGCATAGGGCGGCAACAGCCCGTCGAACATGCGCGGATCGAGCTCGTAGGGCTCGCGGTTCACGTCGAGATAGGCGCGCGGAAAATTGGCAAGCAGAAGCGGCGCACCGAGGGCGCTCGCATCCGCGAACAACTCGTCGACGTAATGATCCTCGGAGCGGCGTATGGAAACGCCCTCGAGCCGCGACTGAGCGATGAATTCCGGAGGATAGATGCGGCCGCTATGCGGCGAGTTGTAGACGAATGGAATGGTGTGCGACAAAGGCTCCCGGACCTCGAAAAGTGCGTATTCGGGGATTTCGTGCACCCTTTTTCCCTCTTTACCATGCCTGCCGATCGCTGCTCTGCTTATGTTGCCAGTTGCCGCACGGCAAGTCCATACTATCTCATGGGGATGACGGCCCGGACAGCCTCTTCACTGGTTGTTTACTGGCCGAATTCTAGTGTAATTGGCTGGAGCCCCACGCATAAATTACTGATTAGCGGTCTGGATAATGACTCAAAAGATACTTCTTGCAGAAGACGACAACGACATGCGCCGCTTCCTTGTGAAGGCGCTTGAAAAGGCAGGCTACAAGGTCCTCTCATACGACAACGGCGCCAGCGCCTATGACAGGCTTCGCGAAGAACCCTTCTCGCTGCTCCTGACCGATATCGTCATGCCTGAGATGGACGGAATCGAGCTGGCGCGCCGCGCGACCGAACTCGATCCCGACCTGAAGGTGATGTTCATCACTGGATTCGCGGCCGTGGCATTGAACCCTGATTCGAAGGCACCGAAGGATGCGAAGGTCCTTTCCAAGCCTTTCCACCTCCGCGACCTCGTCGAGGAAGTGAACAAAATGCTTGCCGCCTAAGGCTTCCGGCAGCGCGTGTCACAAAACCGAAAAAAGTCTATTGACGACAAAAACGGTTTGTGGTCTATGCGCCGCCATCGGATGGGCGTGTAGCTCAGCGGGAGAGCACTACGTTGACATCGTAGGGGTCACAGGTTCAATCCCTGTCACGCCCACCATTCGAATTCAAAGGCTTAGCGAGAAATCGCTAGGCCTTTTTAGTGAGCAGCTAGCAAGCAAAGCACGGGGAAGAGGCGCGAACTGATCAGCCCACCTTGGAGCGCGATCTAAGCATCCCATGCTTTATCCCAAGCATGTCTTCCCCACGATCTTGTTTGACAACTCCCCATTCCGCGAAGAATCCGTAGCAGTGCCGTCGACGACGTTTGCCTCGTCAAAGGACCCGGCTGCTACCAATCACAGTTTCGATGAGTTGGCTTGCGAGGTGAGAGTGTACGTCAAACGGCGGACCGGGGTCGTTATATCCCCGACCCGTCGAGTTCCTGGTCGTCGTCGCCTTCCCATGGAGTAGGCGTGGAGGCTCGGCTCACCGATGGCATCGGCATCCAGCACTTCAACTCCGGCTCGGCATATTCAACGACGCGACCGGGGGAGGAATCGGAGGCACGCCAGCCGTCAGCACCGAACTGATCGCCACGCGACCAGTAGACGAGGTCAACCTCCGCCGGCCCCTGTTCGGATGGGCGGACCGTGACGAGGATCCGACTGCCGTCTTTCGGCGCGCTTGCCATGTGGCGCCACCGGTCTGGCTCGTCCATCGTTTTTCCTCCCGCCTTGCCGTTGTCGAAGTGTCTCCTCGCCGTCGAAAGCGGTCAACCCAAACTTTGCACAACCCAACGACTTTCGATTGCTTGCCCGATCCAGCATTCCCAGTCGAAGGCATAGTCCACGTCGTCGCCATGTACCCTACTCTTGCTGCTCTCGCCGGGGCCAAGCTCGACCATACGCAACCACTCGACACCTATGGCCGACAACCAGCGAGGGCCGACCGATGGTGGGTGCAGTGCGTGACGGCGATTGGAAACTGGTGCGGAAGGCATCGCTGCCTCCAAGCGTCGAGTTGTTTGATCTTTCCAAGGATAAATCCGAAACCACCAATCTTGCCGATGGCAATGCTGACCTGCAGGGCCGGGTAACGGCGCTTGCTGCTGAATGAGACGCGCCCTTCTCGTCATGGAAGCGGTGCGCCTGACGTTCTTCGTGTCACCCGTCACACCGGATCCATCCGTTCTGTTCAATCTTGGGGACTGATGACCGACCATTCCATCCGATGGAATGCGGTAAACCGTTGGAGATGCTTGGCGGGCCTATTGGGTCAGAAAGGGCGGTGGCTTGTTGGCGTAGTATTTGGCCGCCTGCTCGATCTCTTCCGCGCTCATTGCGCGAGCGACGTTGCGCATCTGCTTGCTGATGTCGTTCTGCCTGGATCCGGACACGAACGCCTCAAGCTGCGTTTTGAGATACAGATCGGACTGCCCCTCCAGCCATGGGCTGCCAAGTTTGTTCTCGATATTGCCGTGGCATGATCCGCACGGAGCAATGCCACGCAGCGGAGCGCCGCTTTCGACAATTCTCGGCACCTCCATGCTTTCCGGTGGATGGAACCCCGGTAGTCTCGGCAGGTAGGCGTAGTAGGCGGCCAGATCCTGCATGTCCTGTTCCGACAATTTCAGGGCGAAAGGAGTCATTACGGCGTTGACGCGCACGCCATCCTTGAAATCGCGGAGCTGTTTATAGACCACACTTGCGTACTGCCCGGCGAGATTGGGCGAGTCGGCGCGGCTGACACCCGTCGGTCCATGACAAATGGCACATTGTTGCGCCAAGGTTGCGCCTCGACCGATCGCCTCCTCGTCGCGCTTGTGAGACACCGCAGTCGCAAGCTTTACCAATGATGTCTTATAGTCTGCGGTTACAACGTCGCCCGGATCCTGTTGCCGCGGCAGGCCTGCAGCCCGGCAAATCGAGTCCCAAATACCGGCGACCTGGGCCCCGGCCTCCCATCGGGGCAGCAACACAAAGCCAAGGACTGCGGACACTAGGAAGATTGCGGCCGTGATGGCAACACTGGTGGTTGTCCAGCGGTCCCGCGACGTCGTGACCTTGCGGCTATCTCCCATCAGCGTTCTCCAACGTAGACTGCCGGAACCGATGTGTCGTTGCGAACGGCCAGTTGGAGGATCGGATAGCCGTAATTCGTAACGGTCAGTCCGACCATTAATGCAATCCAGATCCCATGGCTGTTCAGGGCCGCTAGCACACGGACCGGCGGATGGACGGCTACGGCGAAGCGGTATTCCTCGATTTTGTCAGGTGCCCCCAGATGCGACCTCACCAGGACGACGATGAACAGGATACCCGACGCCACGAGGATGAAGCCACCGAGTGCCGACAGCACGACAGAAATGGCGTCGATAGCGAGCGCTGGATCGGAGTAATCGAAATACGACATTCTGCGGGGCATGCCGAGGATTCCGACCCAATGCCAAGGAAAGGTCGTGATGATCATTCCGATGAACCAAAGCCAAAGCTGCAGGCGGACAAGGTGCAGGCTCGCGAGAGGCCGGCCCGTGAGGTGGGGCCAGAAATCATAAGCGATCGCAAAATACATGATCACGATCGCGCCGCCGAAGATGAGGTGAAAATGCCCGGTGATCCACTGCGTGTTGTGTATCGAGGTGTTGAGCTGGTAGCTCATGTTGATGAGACCACCTGCTCCGCCGAACCCGAGCATGATGAACGAAAAGGCCATCGCGAGCATGATAGGATTTCGCCACGGCAGCGCCTTGATCCAGCCGAACGCCCCCTTCCCTCCTCGCAGCCTTGCGGCGATCTCGATCGATGCGCAAATCGTAAAGACCGTGAGAAGCGTCGGAAGCGCGACAAGCGCCGTGAACGCCGAATGGATGAACTTGAAGCCGGCGCCGACCTGCGGATCCTCGAACGCATGATGGATGCCGATCGGCATCGCCACGATAAGAAACAGAATGAAGGAGACCCTCGCCATCGTATCGCTGTAGATGCGTCCGCCAATGGAGCGCGGCACGATCGTGTAGTAGGCGATGTAGGTGGGCATCAGCCAGAAATAGACGATCGCATGCAGCGTCCAGGAGAAGAAGACACGTGCGAGCCCTGCGTCTATCGTGGATCTGAGGCCAAGCGCGACAGGAATGATCTGCAGCAGAAGTTCAAGCGCCGCGCCGACGGCGGTCCAGGCCCAGAGATACGATCCCGCGACGTTCGCAAACATGGCCAGCGGCACCGGCTTTGCCGGATTCGCCCGCTTCCATATCCTGAGGTTGACGGACATCAGGGCAACCCAGAACCAGGAACCCACCACGACCATCACCACGCCGATATAATAAAACGGGTTGCCGATTAGCGGAGGATAGAAGGTATAGAGGACCGAAGCCTGACCGAGTGCCACCGGGATCATCGCAACGACAGCACCGACGGCGATCAGCCAAAAACCTGCCCAAGCCCACCGCCCTCCGACGAGTTGCTGCTGGAGCGCGGCTTCACTGATCGCATATCCGAAGCCCATGGCAACGAGCGTCGGAAAGACATAACCCATGACGGTGCCATGCGCAGTCAACGACCGGTAGTACCATTCCGGATTGCTGATCCACGGGGAAAGTGGGCTGCGGATATACATCTGCCATGCGCCGAGCACCAGCGCGAGCGCGAATACCGCGAATGCCAGCCAGAAATGTGCGAGGATCAATTTCCGGTTATGGAGCACAGGAAAGCCTCCTCTTGTCCCCCATCTGTGAAAGGAACTGCTCTTTCGTGACAACCTGGACCTTGCCCCACATGCCCTCATGGCCAACGCTGCAGAATTCCTGGCAAGGCATCAGATGCTCGCCGGGCGCGTCAAACGTCGCCTTCTGAACGGACACGTAGCCCGGGACCAGCATCGTGTTGATGTTGGTGCCTTGGACGAGGAAGCCATGGACGACATCGGCGCTTGTCGCGCGGAAGGTAATCGGCGTTTCCGCGGGAACGAGAATGCAGGGCGGCGAGAAAGAATACTGCTGCCCGATCGCTCGCACCGTCACCGTGCCATCGCCCTCGACGGCGCTCCCGAGGTTGGATTCGATAAATTCTCCGGCCAAGTGAATGCTGGTCGGGTCGATCGTTTCAACGGTTGCCTGCGGCATCGTCGCCTGATGGATGCCCGCAAACGCGGCCATCCCGGCCAAAAAGACGATGATGAGGACCGAGACCGATGCCCATCTGCGCTCGACCCGTTCGGCGACGCCGGCGGAGGGATTGTGACCGTTGGCCATCAGCCGCTCCTCGGTATGAAAACAAGCAGATAGAAGAGCACCCAGATCAGCACCACGATAGCGGTCGCGATACCCGCAAGTGCAATGGCTCCGCTCGGTCCCTCTGACACGATGCGCTCGACCGTGGCATCATCTGGACCAGCGTTTGGTTCTTCCGAATTGATCATCGCGTCCTCACTGAAGTGGAGCCGATCGAAGCTTGTTTGCCTCTGCCGCATTGACGGGCGTGCCCCGGTTGCCCCAGGCGGTCCGGATGTAGGAAACGACCGCGGCGACTTCGTCGTCCGACAGACTGACCGCAAACGGCGGCATTCCATGCGGCATCGGATTCTTGTAGGTCGCGGGTGGGTACCCACCGTTCAACACCATCCGCACAGCGTTTACGGAGGATTCCATCTGGATCGACTGGTTCCCGGCGAGCGGCGGATAATGCGGCGGCCTGCCCTCGCCTTCCGCGCCGTGGCAGCTGGCGCACTGTTTGTCGTAGACGGTCTTCCCCAGGCTTCGAAGCAGACTAGCTTCCTGCGATCCGACGGAGGCGCGCGCCGGCTTCGGTTCGTCTTGCGCTATGCTCTTAAGATAGACGGCCATCGCGCGTGTATCTTCGTCGGTCATGTATTGAAGGCTGTTGTAGACCACCTCGGCCATAGGGCCGTAAACCGCACCGCGCGCGGAAATGCCCTTCTGCAGCAGGTCGGAGATTTCCTCGATGGACCAATCGCCCAAACCCGCCTCCTTGTTGGAGGTCAGAGAGGGGGCGTACCAGTCCTGCATGGGTATCAGTCCACCCTGAAAGGCTTTGGATTCCGAGCTACCGCCCAAGGCGTTGATCGGTGTGTGACACATTCCGCAGTGTCCTAGCCCTTCGACCAGATAGGCGCCACGGTTCCATTCATCCGACTGCTTCGGGTCGGGCTGGAACTCCCCTTCCGTGAAGAACAGCGTCCTCCAGCCAAGGATCAGCGATCGGTTGTTGTAAGGGAACTGCAACTCGTGGGGGTGGTCCGGCTGCCGCACGGCGGGGACGGTCTTCAAGTAGGCAAAGATGGCGTCGCTGTCTTCGCGCGTCACTTTCGTGTAGGACCCGAACGGCATCGCCGGGTAGAGCAGTCCTCCATCCGGGAAGCGACCGTCGTGCATGGTCTTGTAGAAGTCGTCTGCCGTCCATTTGCCGATTCCGGTTTCCGGATCCGGAGTAATGTTGGAGGTGTACAGCGTCCCGAACGGGGTTGGCATGCCACGGCCGCCGGCAAACAGTTTGCCCTCTGGTGCGGTATGACAGGCGATGCAATCCCCTGCACGCGCGAGATACTCACCTTTCTTGACGATGGCCTCAGGCGGTTGCTGTGCTTCCGAGTTCTGTGCGCCGGCGGGAACTAGCGTTCCGACAACAATCGCTGAAATCGTGGTGAGCAACAGTTGGCAACGTCGATTTTGCCTGCTCATGGCTTGTGTCCCCCATCTGGCTGGCTGCCACAAGCAAAGGGCAAGGCGAACGAACCGGCAGGTGCTGGCACCGGGTCCGTCGGAAGAGGCTGCCCGGCGAGATAGGCGGCAACAGCCCTGACATCGTCCTCGGTAAGCCTCCCGGCCACGAGTTGCATACAGTCGGGCGCGTTCGCCGTTCTGGTCCCATAACGCCAGCCACCCAATTGGGCGCTGATATAGCTCGCGCGCAGGCCGAGAAGACCGGGAATTCCCGGAGACTGACCTGTTAGTGGCCCACCGTGACAGCTGACGCAGGCTGGAATGGCCCTGTCCAGATCCCCTTGGGTGACTAGCGCTTGCCCATGTTCGAGGACGCTTTTGCTCGCGTCGGTGGCGGGGGGGCCGGGCAGCGCGGGGTGTTGATCGGCGAAGTAGTCGGCGAATTGTCGGAGATAGTCGTCAGTCAGAAAGGCCAACAGGTAGTTCATCGGCGGGTATTTCCGCCTGCCGCTCTTGAACGCTTCCAGCTGGTTGTAGAGGTATCCGGCGGGCTTCCCGGCCAGACGTGGAAAGTACGGGTCGTTCGTCCCCCTGCCTTCCTGCCCGTGGCACGGGGTGCAGGCCTGCACCCGATCCGCCATGTCGGCAGGATAGCTCTTGCCTTCCTGGGCAAGTCCTACGTCAAGACCCAGGAAGCTGAGACAGCACGTTAGAAGCAACGTCTTCACGAACACCGCATACCCTCCGTAGCAGTATCACATGAAATTTTCAGGCTTGAGCCGTAACAATATTCCCTTCCGGTAAAGCTGCAAGAGGCAATCGCCGGCACGAAGTAGCCCAAACGCCAAAGTGGTGGCACGCCTCGTCGGCGCGCTACGGGTTGTTGTAAAACGACCCGCTGTCGTAGGTGCAGGCGTAATCTAGGACGCACTGTTTACCGGTCGCATCCCGGAAGCTGGCGGTGGTGCGCGCATAGCCCAAGCCGCATTTCGCGGGCGGATAGCGGAAGCTGCTGCCGCCGAAACCGGACCGGACGAACACCTTCTTGTTCTGGCGGATGATCTGCGAGATCTGGCTACAGGTGTACGAGCGCGCATCGACGTTCAGCGCCGCGGCCGAAAAGGCTGTCGACGGCATCAATAACACAGTGGTTAGTATCGCGGCATTGATAGTGCGGGATGCGGCGCCCATTTCACCCTCCGAGAATGAGCATGGCGGGAAGACTATACTCGTTTTTGGCGAGCCGATAAATCGGCTGAAGGATCCCCGAAGTCGCGACAAGGCTCGAGGCTCGCCGGCGATGCCGGGCGATCGCAGAAAGCAGAACGCCCGCCAATGCGCGGGCGCTTCGTTCGATTTCATACGCAATGCGAGCCGCACTACATGCAGGCGGATGCGGTCTTCATGGCCGCCTCGGCAAGCGCCTTCGTCTTGTACGCACTTCCGACCGCCATCGCGTTCTTGCCGTCAGGACGTTTCGACACGACGCTACATTTGTTGCTGTTTGCAGCGTGCTCCACATAGTAGTGGCTACTTGCGGCCAGCGCCGGAGCGACGCCAAAGGCAAGGATGGCAACACTCAGAGCAATCTTCCTGATCATCGCATTCCTCCATCTTAGCTAGACCGGCGGTCTTGCTGCCGGTCCAACCGGTAGCTATCGCGCATGCTGGCTTTGACCAAGCGTCATTTCACCGCATGCCCAGGCTACCGAGATCTAGAGTCGTGCCTGTCGACCAATTTCGAACACAGAAGAGTGGCAAGTCGCTGCCGATACAACAGCACTGCTGAGACATGCATTACGAGGTAAACACATGAGACTGGCAACTTTGGCCGCTGCTTCGCTGCTCGCCGCAACACTGACCACGACGGCGGGCGCGGCGCCGCAGAATTTCCCTGGCGCCCCGGGGGCGCTGACGCTTGCCGGCAAGTGCGCCAAGCTCGTCGTCGGCAAGCTCGATGCGACGAAGGGCTGCGAAGGCGAACTCGCAAGTGTTACGCTGGTAAACGGCCAGGTCACCTTCATCTTCACTTCAGGCGGCAAGATGCTCGGCTTCCAGGGCGATGGTACTGCCATCAAGCCAGCCTCCAACGGCAACGCCCGCATGCCGCTCAACCTCGTGGTGACGGGCGTCGGCCAGAAGATGACAGGTCAGGTAAAGGTCGCCGGAACCTGCACGATGGGCAACCCGTACGGCGGCAAGCCGGTCGCGATCGAATGCACCGCCGAAAGCAAGGATACCGCCTTTACCGGCAGCTTCCGCACCAACGGTAAAGCGCCGAAGCAAAAATAGGCCAACGTTCGCAATTGCTGGCTGCGCTCAGGCGCACCAGCTGTTGCTCGCTCCGGGTTTGCGGGCCAATCCCTCGTTGATCATCTGCACGCCGATCGACCGACCCTCGCGCGACACGACATGCGGCGCGCCTGCTTTGCCGGGCTGCCCGGCGGGATTCATCGAGAAGGATCCGGAGTTCAGAATGTTGAGGAGCCGCAGTTTGGCGGCGAACCCCAACCGCTTCTCGTTGTCGCAACGGGCTGTCTCGATGGCGGGGCTGACGACGTCGGCGATCGCGACCTTCTCGCCCTTGTACCAGAACGTGCTTCCATCGGCGACGCAGTTGATGTGCTCGCCCTGCCCACAATAGCCGAAGGCCGCGCGGCCGGTCTGTGCCTGTGCCGGCGAGATGGAGACCGGGATTGCCTTTTCAGGCACGACGGGTGCCTTCGCGGGAATGGGGACCGCAGCAGGCGGCACCATTCGCGTCGCCGTGGTGATCGAAGCCGTCTGCCGTGGGCTGGGATCGCTCGCAGGCTCGCTTCGCGCGTTCGAGACCGGGCGGGAGACAATCGAGGCCGGCGCATGCGCAGCCAGCATCGGCTTCACGCTCTTCCAATTGTCATAGGTTGCAATGCCGCCCACGGCGATCGCCCCGATGACGACCCAGGGGAGCGCGCTGCCGCCGCCTCCCCTTCCCTTTGATCGTGCCGATGATTTGCGGCGGCGTGTCGCAGTCTTTGCCATCTGTCCGATTCCCGTGAACGCACGGGATTATCGCCGGGCAATCCTTTCCGAAAGGTTGGCAGCCGCTTCATTTCCAGCACTGATGTGACGATCCCGATGCTGCAGAGTGCTGCGACGACACGGCTGCACGGTCGCCACGGCTTTAAAGCCGCACCACCGCAGATGCCGTGTCCGCCTTCAAACGTATTGCCGGTTCCCAACGCGAACCCAGCGAATTAGTGATCTCGATTCTTTCCAGATCGATCTGAATATCTGCGGCTGCGCGAAGCGCCTGCATTCGATTTCATGCTTCATGTAAATGTCGTGCGGCACCAAAGTCGTTTTCATCTTTTCTCACCGGTTGTCGCGAATGGAAGCGTCGAAGTTGGGAACACCGAGACCTCAACGGGTCGGCTTAGCGATCGTGGAATCGCCATCCGTGACCGGCTTTGGGCCGCCCTTCGAAAGGTCGCCACCGGTGACGTGGGCGGGAACGTGGACGTCATCGAAAACGCCATGTGGCAGTGTCAGGTCGACGTGATGCGGCGGCAATACCTGCGCCTTCTGCATGCGGTTCGGGCGCGCCCGCTTCATTCGGTCGGACTTTTCCGTGCGCTTGTCGGGGGTATGGGTCGAGGGATGCATCATCGGCCTCCTTGTTATTGCGCGTGACACTGGGGAACCTAGGACTAACGACCGCGCCGTCGGATGGTTCCAAAGAAAAGAACAAAGCCCATGGCGTCGATCTTGACTGGCGTGGCAAGATCACTACCTTCGCCTTATCCCGCGGCCTCGGACATCGGCCGATGGGTCAACCTGGTGCCGGGCCCCTCTGGCGAGAGTTTTTACGGCGCTCTCGTGATGTCGGTACCGCCTGCAGCTTAAGCCGGCGGATTTTTCATCGATGAAAAAGCTCACCATGCCTTACGCGCATGCCCTTTGTGGTATGTCGCGTTTTTCACGTACACATTCTCTGTTCGACATCGTTCTTGGTTGCGAGGTGCGGCCATGACCAACGGTATCCCGCAAAAATCGGCGCTCAGCTATTTCACCTGGGCCTTCATTGTCACCGGCCTCGGCCTTGTCCTCGGAGCGGCCCTTGGCTGGCAGACGACAGGCACCATCGGCGGCATGGCGACCGTCTTCTTCATCTGCACGGTGCTCGCCGTGCTGGAGATTTCGCTCTCCTTCGACAATGCCATCGTCAATGCCAACAAGCTCAAGGAGATGACGCCGGTCTGGCAGCATCGCTTCCTCACCTGGGGCATCGTCATTGCCGTCTTCGGCATGCGTATCGTCTTCCCGTTGGCGATCGTCGCGATCGCAGCACAGATCGGTCCATGGGAAGCCCTGGTGCTCGCAGCCCGGGAGCCCGCGGAATACGCCCGCATCATGAACGATGCGCACCTGCCGATCGCAGCCTTCGGGGGCACCTTCCTGATGATGGTCGGCCTCAACTACTTCTTCAACCATGAGAAGGATGTCCACTGGATCGCTGGACTTGAAAAGCTGATGGCCCGCTCGGCCACGATCAAGGGTATCGAGATTGCCTTCGTTCTGGCGCTGGTCCTGGTGTTCTCGTCCTTCCTTGGCGAGGAAGAAGCCACGACCTTCGTGCATTGCGCCATCTATGGACTTCTGACCTTCCTGGCGGTCGAGGTGATCGGCGGTCTGCTCGATGCCTCGCAACAGACGATGAGCGCTGCCGCCAAGGGTGGTCTTGGTGCCTTCATCTATCTCGAAGTGCTGGATGCCAGCTTCTCCTTCGACGGCGTCATCGGCGCCTTCGCATTGACGCAAAACCTCTTCGTCATCGCGATCGGCCTCGGCATCGGCGCCATGTACGTGCGTTCGATGACGATCATGCTCGTCGAAAAGGGAACACTTGCCGAATATCGTTATCTCGAGCACGGCGCGTTCTATGCGATCCTGATCCTCTCGGTGATCATGTACGTGCAGACGATGTTCCATATCCCCGAGGTGATCACCGGCCTTGGTGGCGCGGCCCTGATCGGCATCTCGCTCTGGTCGTCGATCCGCTACAACAAGAAGGAGCAGGCGGAAGAACGCGCCGAGACGCACAAGGAACTGCACGCCTAATCCTTGCAAGCCGCATCGGCCGATGCGCCTTCATCACCAAAAAATAAAGCCCGCGACCATCCGGTTGCGGGCTGTTTCGTATCTGGCGATCCCAGATCGCCAAACCGCGCCGAGGCGCGCGGATAAGTTAGTGATTGATTCTGCCGAACATGCTCGGATCGATGCCGAGCTCGCGCAGATCGCGTGCTTTCGGACGGCGGCCAGATTCGACGGAGGCGCTTACAGCATTTGCAGCACCGATCATCGCAAAGGCGCGGCCAAGGAAACCATCGCGAATGGACTTACGGAAGGACATTTTCTTTCTCGCTTTTCTTTATGATTGACTGCTCACATATGGCGAGGCACCGGCTGGCCGACAAGCGGCGGGAATTCACCCCTGCCATGCAAGAATAGGCGATCAGAGTAGGCACGCGACAAGCGCGCTTAGCGGATACGAATCTAGCCAGATGGAATTTATTACTTTAGCATCCCTACAATAAGGGGAGTTAGTCTATGAAGTTGCACTTAGCGGCCGGAGACCCGGCGCCGCGCTTTATTCAGCGTACACTTTCCAACCCGCGTTATGTTTTCGACGTCGCTGCCGGGCGATACATGGTCCTTTACTTCTTTGGCTCCACGGCAAGTCCCAACGTCACCCAAGCGCTGGAAAAGATCCGGTCGAGACCGGCAGTCTTCAACGGAAGCAAGGTTGCCTTCTTCGGCGTAACAGTCGATCCGAAAGACGAAACCCATCAGGGCATTGCCGATCAGAAGCCCGGCATCAAGTTCTTTCTCGACTTCGATTTGAGCGTCAGCAAGCTCTACGGCGCAGTCAGCGCCGATGCGCAGCAAGGCGGCGTCGGCGTGACCTACCGTCAGGTATGCGTGGTTCTGGATCCGACGATGCGAGTGCGGGCGACCTTCGTGCCCGGCAAGGAAGGAAGCGGCATAGACGAATTGATCGCCTATCTAGAAACGCTACCACCGGTGGAGCGGTCCAGCGGCCTGGAAATGCATGCCCCGGTCATCGTGCTTCCCGATGTCTTTGAGACCGATCTCTGCCACGAACTGATCAACCTTTACGAACGACATGGCGGCCAGGAGTCCGGATTCATGCGCGAGATCAACGGAAAAACCGTGCTCGTCTCGGACCACAATCACAAGCGCCGCAGAGATCACACGATCGAGGACGATGCGCTGATGGCCGAATTGCGTGGGCGGTTCATCCGGCGCATCATTCCCGAAATCAAGAAGGTCCACCAATTCGAAGCCACGCGAATGGAGCGATACATCGTCTCCTGCTACGATGCCGATGAAGAGGCTCACTTCAAGCCGCATCGTGACAACACCACGAAAGGCACCGCGCATCGGCGCTTCGCGGTTTCGGTCAATCTCAACAATGATTTCGACGGCGGCGAGGTCAGTTTTCCTGAGTATGGCAACCGAACCTACAAGGCCCCTCCGGGCGGCGCGGTGGTATTTTCCTGCTCGCTCCTGCATGCCGTATCAAAGGTCACCCGTGGCCGCCGCTATGCGTTCCTGCCCTTCCTCTATGATGAGGCTGCCGCCAAAGTGAGAGAGGAAAACAGCGCAAACATCGAAGATGGCGCCAACGCTACGGCGTGACCCGCGGCGAAGTCCGCCGAACGACAACAAAGGGGAGTGCAAAGCCGTTCGTCTTGACGAGGCGGCAAGTCATTCGGTACCTGCGCTGGTGGATTTATCCAATGCCTGCCATAGCTTATGCGTCAGGAGGCGCCTGATGGCTGAGGTCTTGCTGTTTCATCACGCACAGGGATTGACCGCTGGCCTGCACGCCTTCGCTAAGCAGTTGCGGAACGCCGGGCATATTGTTCATGCGCCGGACTTGTTCGATGGGCAGACCTTCCGAAGCATCGACGAAGGGCTTTCCTACATCAACGAGATCGGGTTCGAGGAAATGCGCGAGCGCGGCGTCCGCCTGGCGGAGGAACTGCCCTCGCGGCTCGTCTACGCCGGCTTTTCCTTTGGCGTGCTGCCGGCACAGAAGCTCGCACAGACGCGATCCGGGGCGCGGGGAGCGTTGCTCTTCTATTCCTGCCTGCCGATCAGCGGCGAGTGGTCGTTCGGACCATGGCCGGAGGGCGTCCCTGTTCAGATCCATGGGATGGACGCCGATCCGATCTTCGTCGGCGAAGGCGATATCGATGCGGCCCGCGAAATCGTCGCAACAGTCAAGGATGCCTCGCTCTTTCTATACCACGGCGACCAGCACTATTTTGCCGACTGCTCGCTACCATCCTACGATGCCGAGGCCACCGCAGTGCTGACCCAGCGGGTGCTTTCGTTCCTGGAGCGCCTGTAACGCGCGTGGACGGCGCATCGGCATAGATCGCATCCATATTCCCCAACATAGAGCGCAAGGATCGATTGGACACCGATTGCTAACGCGAGGCATCAGCGTGCATGTCATCTGATCGTTCGTCTCGATGGACTTTCCTGATCAGCCATGCCACCGGTGCGTAATGGAGGCGAGGAGGCGCTATGTCCGAAGATCCGATAACATGCGAGGTTCGTTATCGCATCGATGCGAGCGCGCTCAGCGAATTCAAAGCCTATGCGCAAACCTGGATCAGGCTTATCGAACGTCACGGCGGGACACACCACGGATACTTCATTTCACGTGAGCCGCCGAACGGGGCCGGGGTGAGCTTCCGGGGCCTAGGAAAGGACGGTGGTAACGACATCGCTATCGCGCTGTTCACTTTTCCAGACGACGCAACCTATCTTCGGTATCGTGATGCAGTCGCCATCGACCCTGACGGTATCGAGGCAAACGCACGGTATGGGAAAAATCCGCCGTTCAGCAGCTATGAGCGTGTTTTCTTTCAACCACTTGAATAAGTGACATTTTTTGCAAATGCGCTCATTTGGCGAAGCCTCGCGAGACAAGAGTTTGGCCCTGTCGACGTAGCTGCCTTCCCCCTGGGGGTCGACCTTGGTCTCAGGTTTGCCGCGACCAAGGTGCCAGACCGCTCACTCCTTAGTCGCAAAGACCGCGGGACCTTGTTCTCTACAAGGATCGCGCGAGCGATGCTGAAATACGGGCAGCGTTTCAAAAAACCTCGTTGCTGAGCGGAGGGCCACCGCCTTCCGAGCGGTTTGCTGCGTCCAAATCCGGAGAGCAGAAATGGCTACGTTCAAGTTCAACGTTCAGGACACGATATTCAGCACAGCACGGACCGACGAAGGTCCGCCATCCCCTCAAGTGGCGAGCATAAGGGCCTATTTCACCCCGCTTCTCCTCGAGGCAACCCTCTGCATTCTCGCGATAGCGACGTTGATGGTGTGGTCAACACCCGCCGAAGCCCATGTCAAATGGTTCACATCATTTGACATCGCTACGCCCGCGAGACCTTTTTCGGAAACGCTGGCAAGCCCCTGGTTCTGGCTTGCCGTCGCCATCGCGGTCCCACTTTTCGCAATGACCGCCGTCGTTGAACGGACCGTCATCGGCACCAGAATTCTGATGCTGATGGACAGCGTGTCGGAACCGCTGTGGAATCGGGCCGACGACTTTGTTCGCGCCATAACGGCAGCCTTTTTTGTCGCCATCTTCGTCATTGGTGGCGTCTACCTCACCCCTGATCTTCCGACCCCTTCGGAGTGGGTTTCATGGAGCCAACTGGCAATTGCAGCCGGTCTCTTCTCCCGCCGAACAATGTGGCTTTCTGCCATCGGTGTACTCGGGCTTTGGATTGCCGCTCTTCATCAGTATCAGATTTTTCATCTTCTCGACTATGTTGTGCTTGGGGTCGGCGTTGCCGGCTATCTGGTGTTGTTTTCGGTCAGCGAGTCCCGGTGGCACAAACAGCGCTTCAACGTTCTACGCTGGGCGATCGCCGTCACGCTGATGCGCTCCAGCTTTGAAAAATTCGCCTATCCTGAATGGTTCCAGCCGCTGGCGCAGCAAAAGCCGTTCCTGACCTTCGGGATGCCGATCGATGTATTTCTGCCGATGGCCGGTGTCGTCGAATTCACCCTTGGCCTTGGATTGCTCTGGACACCACTTATCCGCCGATCTTCAGCCATTGCGTTGATTGTCATCTTCAGCGCGGCGGTGGTGCCGTTCGGAAGGCTGGACTTGGTGGGCCACAGCCTGATCATCATGATGTTGGTGATTGCGACCGTTGACCCGACACGCGATACACAGGTCGCACCCGCATTCAAAAGGGCGATTGTCGGTGTTCCCGCCGGTTTTGTCGCGGCTCTGGCGATCTTGGCGCCCACCTATTGGAGCCTGCACATGGCGCTCTATGGTCACTAAGGCCAAAAGCGGGTCGACACGCTCCGGCATCCCCCTTACCAGATGAAAAGGCCGGCGAAGGTTTCCCATCGCCGGCCACAGTAAGAGAGGTTCGGGCAGTCTTTTTCTTTTAATCCTCGTTTGCCGCAAGCTGCGACAGAACCTCGCCGCGTCCACGCAGGCGCAGGATCAGTGGGATGATGAAGGCGGCAGCTGCGACGATCAGCAGTCCGGCCGCGATCGGGGACATCACCAGCGTCGTCACATCTCCCTGGCTGATCGCGAGCGCGCGACGCAATTGCTGTTCAGCCAGCGGGCCAAGGATCAGGCCAACGACCGCGGGCGCGATTGGATAGCCGAAGAGCCGCATGATGTAGCCGAGGACGCCGAAGCCGAGCAGCATGCCGAGTTCGAACACCGACGGGTTGGCGCCAATCGTGCCGAGCGTTGCAAACAACAGGATGCCGGCATAGAGCCACGGCTTCGGGATCGTCAGCAGCCGCACCCAGAGACCGATCAGCGGCAGGTTGAGCACCAACAGCATCGCATTGGCGATCAGCAGGCTGGCGATCAGGCCCCAGACGATCTGCGGGTTGTTCGCAAACAGCAGCGGGCCGGGCTGCAGCCCGTATTGCTGGAAGCCGGCGAGCATGATCGCCGCCGTCGCCGTCGTCGGCAGGCCGAGCGTCAACAGCGGCACCAGCGTACCAGCGGCCGACGCATTGTTCGCAGCCTCCGGACCGGCAACGCCTTCGATCGCACCGTGGCCGAACTCCTCGGGGTTCTTCGCCAAACGCTTTTCCGTGGCATAGGACAGGAACGTTCCGATCTCGGCGCCGCCCGCCGGCATCGCGCCGATCGGGAAACCGATCAGCGTGCCGCGCAGCCATGCCTTCCACGAACGACCCCAGTCGGCCGCTGTCATCCACAGCGAGCCTTTGACCGCCTCGACCTTCTCCTCGCCACGATTGCCTTGAGCGGCGATATAGAGGGTTTCACCGATCGCAAACATCGCGACCGCAAGCGTCGTCACCTCGACGCCATCGAGCAGATCGGGAACGCCGAACGAAAGGCGCGCTTGCCCGGTCTGCTGGTCGATGCCGACCATCGCAAGGGCAAAGCCGATGAAGAGCGAGGTCAAACCGCGCAGGGCCGAATCCCCGAAGGCCGAGGAGACCGTCACGAAGGCGAGAACCATCAGCGCGAAGTATTCCCGTGGCCCGAAGACCAGTGCGAGCTTGACGATATAGGGGGCGATGAAAGCCAGGCCGAGTGTTGCGATCAGGCCGGCGACGAACGAACCGATCGCCGCTGTCGCGAGCGCCGGTCCGCCGCGGCCGGCCCGGGCCATCTTGTTGCCCTCCAAGGCCGTCACGATCGAGGCGCTTTCGCCGGGCGTATTGAGAAGGATCGACGTCGTCGAGCCGCCATACATGCCGCCGTAGTAAATGCCCGCGAACATGATCAGCGAGCCGGCAGGATCGAGCTTGTAGGTAACGGGAAGAAGAAGGGCGACGGTCAGCGCTGGGCCGATGCCCGGCAGCACGCCGACCGCGGTGCCGAGCGTCACGCCGACGAGCGCATAGAGCAGGTTCATCGGCTGCATGGCGACCAGGATGCCCTGGAAGAGGAATTCGAAGGTGCTCATCGCATCCAATCCTAGAAGAAGATGTGTTCGAACGGCCCGGCAGGCAGGGTCAGCTGCAGGAGCTTCGCGAAGATCACCCAGACCACGAAGCTGAAGGCGATGCCGGCGGGGATCGAAAGCCAGAGCTTGCGACGTCCGAAGCCAGCGGCGGTGAACGCAAACAGAATGCCGGTCGCGATCGAAAAACCTGCGGTTTTCAGGAGCAGCATCTGCGCGGCGAGACCGGCGACCACCCATACGACAGGGGCGACTTCCTGGTGCTCGCGCTCCGGAAACTCGCCGCGCCAGGCCTCGAAGATCGTCCAGATGCCGAGACCGATCAGCCCGAAGGCGACCACCTTAGGCGCCGTTGCCGGGCCGATCCGGGCATATTGCGCGATCGCCTTCATATGGAAGGCATCCCAGAGCATGACGGCAGCGACGGCGAAAAGACAGATGGCAATGACCAGCGCCGCCCAATCAGGGCGGCGCTTCGTTGCCAAGGGTTCATTGACCCTGCTCATTGAACAAGTCCGATCTCTTTGAGAATGCCTTCGGTTGCCGAAACATCCTTGTCGAGCTGCGCCTTGAAGGCGTCGCCGGCAAGGTAGGTGTCAGCCCAGCCCTTGGTCTTCAGGATTTCCTGCCAGCTGGCGGACTTCGAAAGCTTGTCGAAATCGGCCGTAATCGCCGCCGTCTGCTCAGCCGAAAGGCCGGGAGCAGCGGCAACCATGCGCCAGTTCTGCACCGACACGTCGAGGCCGGATTCCTTCAGGGTCGGAGCGTCGACGCCGTCGATACGCTGCTCGCCGGATACGGCCAGAAGCCGCAACTGTCCGGCCTTTACCTGCGATTCGAATTCGCCGTAGCCGGAAATGCCAGCCGTGACCTGACCGCCGAGAATCGCGGCGAGCGCTTCGCCGCCGCCGGAGAAGGCGACATAGTTGATCTTCGTCGGATCAACGCCGGCAGCCTTGGCGATCAGGCCGACCGCGATATGGTCGGTACCGCCCGCCGAACCGCCGCCCCAGGAAACCGAGCCCGGATCCTGCTTCAGCTTGGCAACGAGATCGGCCATGGTCTTGATGTCGGACGCGGCCGGAACGACGATCGCTTCATACTCACCCGTCAGACGGGCGATCGGCGTAACGTCCTTGAGCGTCACCGGCGACTGATTGGTCAGGATCGCTCCGACCATCACGTAGCCGCCGACGATCAGCGCGTTTGCATTGCCGTTATTCTGGCCGGTGAACTGCGCCAGACCAATGGTGCCGCCGGCGCCCGGAACGTTCTGAACCTGAACATTGCCAGAAATGCCTTCCTTCTGCATGACCGTTTGCAGCGAGCGGGCCGTCTGGTCCCAACCGCCGCCGGGAGCGGCGGGCGCCATGATGGTGTAGTCGGCCGCATAAGCCGGCAGCGCGACCGCGGCCGCGAAAATAGTTGCAAGAAGAGTATACTTCACGAGTGTGTCCTCCGTGGGCACGGCTGAGAAACCGCGCATTGTTCTCGATGGAATCGGGAAGGACACCGCAGACGGACTCCGAGGTCCGATACGCTGGCAGTTCCTCCCGAAACTTCATCTCTCCGCCTCCACGGAGCTGAAGTTCTGCAAAGCGGACCACAACAAGCTGTCATTTAGCTGACATAGCTTAGGTATCCACCCCGTACAGACACTTTTTTGCCGCAATCTTGGCCAGACGCAAAAAAGATAAAACTTCAGAGCCGATGGAACCCGAGTGCCATTCCAGCGTTAAGAGCGCTGAGGAGGATTGCGCCATGAGTTCTCACGTCGATACCAATCAAATCGAAAATGAGGGCTTGCGCCAGGTGTGGAGTGTGCGCGATTTCGCACGCCGACACCGGCTGGACAAGGAGGAGGAAAAACGTCTCCTCGCGCTCTTCGGATCCTTCGCGACGAAGCAGGAATTGCTGGCCAACGCTCAGCGGCCCTGCTCTTTCCGATAACTCAATCCGCAGTTCCTATTGGGTACGCAGCACTTCATTCCAGTGCGCGATCAGTCGCGCACGCTTGACCTGATCCAGATACACCATCAGCCCAGGGCTGACGGGCACAGGACGGAGTTGCGCACCAAGAAGTTCCTGCATGGTATTGGCCGTATTCTCGCCGGCGACTTCCGGGCTGACGGCCGGAATCTGCAGCTCGCGCGCCATGATCGTCTGGCCCTCTTTCGACATGAAGAAGGAGAGGTAGCGCCGTCCGAGTTCCGGCTCGCCCGCCGCCTGCGGCACGAGGCCGATGCGCGACATCACGACGGTATAGTCCTTCGGCAGCACGATCCCGACATCCGGGTGACGCTTGGCCCAATCGGCGGCGTAGGAACCAAGAATATTGTAGCCGAGAACGAAGCGGCCATCCGACACGCGCTCCAGAATGGCCGAACTCGTCGAATACAGCTTGACGCCCGCGGCTCCCATGGCGCCGATGACCGACCAGATATCTCCGAACTGCTCCTGGTCGCGGGCCATGAACAGAAAGCCGACACCGGAACGCTCGATGTCATAGGTGCCGATCCGCCCATGGATCGCATCGCCCTTCCGCTTGAGGTAATCAACGAACTCGGCGCGCGAACTCGGCGGCGGCTCGTTCACGAAGCTTGGCTTGTGATAGACGAACACGGCCGGCTCGAAGGTCAGCGCATAGGCGGTATTGCGCCAGTTTGCCCATTTCGGCCAGCGCGCGCTCATCGGCAGGTTGCTCACCTGCGCATAGCCGTCGTTGGAGAGCTTCACCTGCAGGTCCATCGCCGAGGAGAAGGCGAAATCGGCGGTGCGTTTGCCGGCATCCGTCTCGCGCACGATGCGGTCGTAGATTTCGCCGGTCAGCATGTCCTCATACTTGACCGCGACATCCGGATTGGCCTCTTGAAATCCGCGGATCATCGGCTGCGCAAGCGGCTCGTCAAGCGAGGAATAGACGACCAGTGTCGGAGCCGCAGCATTGCCTGACGGCGCGGGATAGAACACCTCATCGGCCAGGGCCAAACCCGGACAAAGCAACAGGCACGCAAGTAAGAACAGTCTCCTCATCCCCCTAAGATGCATGACCGCGAAGGGCGACACAAGGCACCCGCCAATTGCGTAGCCGATCGCTCCTCGTCCGGCGGCGCAAAACACGCTAGAGTTCTGTGGGTTCGACCGGAGAGCACCTTGGAACGACGTTTGACCGCCATTCTTGCCGCCGATGTGGTTGGCTACAGCAGGCTGATGGGCATCGACGAGACCGGGACGCTTGCCGCGGTCAACCGTCACCGAAAGGAACTGATCGAACCTGCTCTCGCCGGGCATGGAGGACGGCTGGTCAAATTGATCGGCGACGGTCTGCTGGCGGAATTCTCCAGCGTCGTCAACGCCGTGGCATGCGCCGTCGACATTCAGCGCGGAATGCAGCAGCGCAATATCGGGGTGGAGCAGGAGCAGCGGATCCAGCTTCGGATCGGCATCAATCTCGGCGACGTCATCGTCGAGGATGGCGACATTTTCGGCGACGGTGTCAATATAGCCGCACGGCTCGAAGGCATAGCCGCGCCGGGCGGAATCGCCGTGTCCGCCTCGGTGAACGACCAGATCGGCTCGAAGCTCGACCTGCGCTTCGAGGACATGGGCCATCAGACGCTGAAGAACATCCGCCAGTCGGTGCGCGTCTATACCGTACTGTTAGACCGGCCAGCGGAGCGACCGGCGCCGGCGACCAGCATCGGCCGATCGAACGAACAATCGATCCTTGTCTTGCCGTTCACCAACATGAGCGACGATCCCGACCAGGAGTATTTCTCGGACGGCCTGACCGAAGACATCATCACCGACCTCTCGAAAATCTCCGACCTCGCCGTCACGCCACGCAACACGACCTTCACCTACAAGGGCCAGCAGGTGAAGCTCGGGCAGATCGCACGGGAATTGTCGGTGCGCTATGTGCTGCAGGGCAGTGTCCGCAAGGCGGGTGCACGCGTCAGGATCAGCGCCCAGATGATTGATGCCGGAAACGAGAACCATCTATGGGCCGATCGCTATGATCGGGACCTCACCGACATTTTTGCGATCCAGGATGAGATCGCTCACGCAATCGTCCACCAGCTGAAAATCAAGCTCCGCCCTGAGGAAAGGCTGGCGATCGAAAGCGATCCGACGACGAGCGCCGAGGCCTATACCTACTATCTGCGAGGTCGCAAATTCGCGCGGACGATGACCATGCCATATCTCAACCTGGCAAGACGCATGTTCGCGAAAGCCGTGGAACTGGACCCTTCTTACGCGCGTGCCTATGCCGGCATTGCCGATTGCGATTCCGCCCTGCACATCTGGTATGCCGCGCAGCTACCGATCAACGACATCCTGGCGATGAGCGCCAAGGCGCTGGCCCTAGATCCCAACCTCGCAGAGGCGCATGCCGCCCGCGCGATGGCGCTCCATCATGACGGGAAGGACGCCGAAGCGCTCGTCTACTTCGAAAGCGCCCTCGCCCTCGATCCCGACCTCTTCGAAGCAAACTTCTACTTCGCCCACAGCCACTTCCGGCGGGGCGCCTTCGAGCAAGCCACCTTCTACTTCGTGCGTGCGGCCGCACTTTACGAAAACGACTACGTTTCCCCCATTCTGCTAACGGCATCCTACCGCTCTCTCGGCCAGCCGGACGCGGAGCGCCAATGGGCGCAAGAAACCATCCGGCGCTGCAACCGAGCGGCGGAGCAGAGCCCGGATAGCTCATCACCGGTGCACCGCGCTGGTCTCGCCTACGCCCATCTCGGCGATCGCCAGCAGGCCCTGTCATGGACGGAACGCGCGCTCGCACTCGATCCGAGCGACGCGATCACGCGCTACAATGCCGCCTGCGTCTACGCCATCCTCGGAGACACCGAACGCGCCATCAATCTCCTGGAGCAGCTGCGCCCGAACAGCTCCTTCTACCAGCTCGAATGGTTCGCCAACGACTCCGACCTCGACAACATCAGGTCCGACCCGCGGTTTCAGAAGCTGCTCGCGGACATCGCGGCACAGCGGTAGATCCTGCGCTCAGCCCGTCGTGACATCGGCCGCGCCACCCTGTATCCTTTTCAAAAATAAAGGGAACATCCGTGCGCATTCTACTGGTGGAGGACAATATCGCGCTGGCTGACGGGCTTTCGGCGATCTTGCGCGGCACCGGCCATGCCGTCGATGTCGTACATGACGGCGCTTCCGCCAATGCCGTGACGGCAGCCGAGAATTTCGATCTCGTCGTGCTCGACCTGAACCTGCCGGAAATGGATGGCCTCGAGGTGCTGCGCGCCATGCGGGCCCGGCAGAACCAGTCGGCGGTGCTGATCCTGACGGCGCGCGGCACGCCGGAGGAGCGCGTCAAGGGCCTCGATCTCGGCGCCGACGATTATCTCATCAAGCCCTTCGATATCGCCGAATTCGAGGCGCGCGTCCGCGTCCTCCTGCGCCGCCAGGCCGGGCTGCATTCGGCAACCGTCAGTTTCGGTGGCCTGTCGCTCGATCTTAACTCGCGCGCCTTTTCTGCCGGCTCGACGCCGCTAGATATCCCCGCCCGCGAACTCGGCCTGCTCGAAATCCTCTTCATGCGCGCCGGCAAGGTCGTCGCCAAGGAAGCGATCATCCA
Source organism: Rhizobium sp. BK176 (assembly GCF_024808055.1). NCBI lineage: Bacteria > Pseudomonadati > Pseudomonadota > Alphaproteobacteria > Hyphomicrobiales > Rhizobiaceae > Rhizobium > Rhizobium sp. BK176. Next base: position 189,157 of record NZ_JANUBV010000006.1, read on the forward strand.
GTCGCTGACTGCCTTCGACGACGACATTTCGGCCAATGCCATCGAGCAGTACGTCAGTCGTCTCAGAAAACGCCTGTTGCCACACGGCCTGACGGTGAAGACCGCGCGCGGTATCGGCTACTATCTCGACAAGCTGCCCGAGGCCTCATGACGACGGCCTATTCGCTCCGACGAAGGCTGCTGTTCTGGCTGCTGATCTCGACCGCCATCATCGGCATGGTCGCGCTCGCGGACACTTATCGCGAGGCCGTGCAGACCTCCAACATCGTCTCGGACCGCGTGCTGGCAGGCTCGGCGCTCGCCATCGCCGAACGCGTCGTCGTTGCCGAAGACGGCACGCTCGAGGTCGATATCCCCTATGTAGCGCTGGAGATGCTGACCTCGGCGGCGCAGGACCGGGTCTTCTACCGCGTCGACGGGCCTCCCGGAAAATTCATCACCGGCTACCAAGCGCTACCCGTGCTTTCCGAGACCGTGGGCGACACCGCCGCGTTTGCCGATGACACCTTCCGCGGCGAGCCAATCCGGGTGGCGACACTGAAGCGGTCGGCCTCGACAGGCATCCGCTCCGTGCCCTTCGCCGTGACCGTCGCGGAGACGACGATTGCCCGCCGCCAGCTCGCCCGCGCCATCCTGTTCCGCTCGGCACTGCGCCTCTCCCTGATGATCGCAGGCGCCGCCGTCATCGTCTGGATTTCGGTCACCGTTGCGCTCCGCCCGCTCTACAAGCTGCGTGACGCGATCGGCGAGCGCAGCCCCGATGACCTGCATCCGATCGAACAGTCCGTCCCGAGCGAGGTGCAGCCGCTCGTCGATACGGTCAACGGCTTCATGGTGCGCCTGCAATCGGCGCTCGACGCGCTCCGCAATTTCACCGGCAATGCCAGCCACCAGCTGCGCACGCCGCTTGCGATCATCCGCACCCAGCTTGCCCTCTCGGCCCGATCAGGCACCTTGGCCGAAGCCCAGGGCTCGGCCTTGAAGGGCGACCAGGCCGTCGCTCGCGCCGAACGAATCCTCGCACAGCTGCTGCTGATGGCGAAGATCGATGCGGCCGTGGCAAAGGAAGCGCTGACCGCCTCTTCGATCGACCTGACGGCAATTGCCCAGGAGATAACCGGCGAATTGATCCCCACGGCCGCCGAGGCCGGCATCGATCTCGGCTTCGAAGGCGACCGCCCTGCCCTTATCCGCGCCGAGCCGCTGCTGATCGGCGAACTGCTGCGCAACCTTGCCGGAAACGCCATCGCCTATGCCGGCACGGGCGCCGAGGTGACCGTCCGGATATCCGAGACCGACGACGCCGTGCGCCTCGAAGTCGAGGACAACGGCCCCGGCATTCCCGCAGAGAAGCTCGCCGCCGTCCGGCAGCGTTTCTCGCGGGGCAGCAACTCCGGAGCACCGGGCGCAGGCCTCGGCCTGCCGATCGTCGAGGAGATCGCCGGCCTCTTCAATGCCGCCCTCGCGCTCGAGGCCGGCTGCAACGGCAGAGGCCTCAAGGCCTCCGTAACCTTTGCAAAGGCGACGTAAAGGCTTAGCCGGCTTGGCCTTTCCGCCTTGCATTCTTTCGCTGCATTGCACACACTGCTTTCGGGAACAGCAATGCCGCGCAACGTCGCGGCGCCGGATAAGGCGAAATATGTCGATCAAGGCCAGCATCTATCACCTGACGCATTACAAATACGACAAGCCGGTCCGCCTCGGACCCCAGATCATCCGCCTCAAGCCCGCGTCGCATTCCAAGACGCGGGTGATGAGCCATTCGCTGAAGGTCTCGCCAGCGAACCATTTCGTAAACCTGCAGCAGGATCCCTACGGCAATTATCTGGCCCGTTACGTCTTCCCCGACCCGGTCACCGAGTTCAAGATCGAAGTCGATCTCGTCGCCGACATGACGGTCTACAATCCCTTCGATTTCTTCGTCGAGGAGAGCGCCGAAATGTGGCCCTTCTCCTATCCCGAGGAGATCAGGGACGACCTGAAGATCTACATGCAGCCGCAGCCGCTGGAGCCGGCGCTGGCGGCCTACCTCGCCGGCATCGACCGCACGCCGATGCGCACCACCGATTTCATCGTCGGCCTCAATGCCAAGCTCAAGGGCGACATCGAATATGTCATCCGCATGGAGCCCGGCGTGCAGTCGCCGGAGGAGACGCTGAAGCTTGCGCTCGGCTCCTGTCGCGACACCAGCTGGCTGCTGGTCGAGATCCTGCGCAATCTCGGCTTCGCCGCCCGCTTCGTGTCCGGCTATCTCATCCAGCTGACGCCGGATCTGAAGGCGCTCGACGGCCCCTCCGGCACCGAGGTCGATTTCACCGACCTGCATGCCTGGGCGGAAGTCTATATTCCCGGCGCCGGCTGGATCGGCCTCGACCCGACCTCGGGCCTCTTGACCGGCGAAAGCCACATCCCGCTCGCCTCCACGCCCCACTATCGCAACGCCGCCCCGATCTCGGGCGCCCTCTACGGCCACGCCAACACCGAATTCGCCTTCGACATGAAGGTCTCGCGCGTCGCCGAGCATCCGCGCATCACCAAGCCCTTTTCCGACGACAGCTGGGACGAGCTTAACGCGCTGGGCCGCAAGGTCGACGACATCCTCAAGGCCGAAGACGTCCGCCTCACCATGGGCGGCGAGCCGACCTTCGTCTCGATCGACGATTTCGAATCCGAGGAATGGAACACCGCCGCCGTCGGCCCGACCAAGCGCGAGAAGGCCGATATCCTGATCCGCAAGCTGCGCGAGCGCTTCGCCCCTGGCGGCTTCCTGCATTACGGCCAAGGCAAGTGGTATCCCGGCGAAAGCCTGCCGCGCTGGACCTTCTCGCTCTACTGGCGCAAGGACGGCAAGCCGATCTGGCGCAATCCTGATCTCATCGCCGGCGAAGGCAAGGACACCGGCGTCGTCGCCGACGATGCCGGCAACCTTCTGAGCGCCATCGCCCGCGAACTGGCTATCGACACCGACATGGTGCTACCGGCCTACGAAGATCCGGCCGAATGGATCATCAAGGAAGGCAGCCTCCCTGATAATGTCGATCCCTCCAATTCCAAGCTCAAGGACCCGGAGGAGCGCAGCCGCATCGCTCGCGTCTTCGAGCGCGGCCTGACGACGCCGACAGGCTACATCCTCCCCGTCCAGGCCTGGAACGCCAAGGCGTCGGGCCAGCGCTGGATGAGCGAGCGCTGGAAGACCCGCCGCGGCAAGATCTTCCTCGTCCCCGGCGACAGCCCCGTCGGCTACCGCCTGCCGCTCGGCACCCTGCCCTACGTGCCGCCCGCCCGCTTCCCCTATATCCACCCGGCCGATCCCTCGATCCCGCGCAAGCCTTTGCCCGAGGTCTTCGTCCCCGCTGGCCGCGCCATGCCGGAGGCCTCGCGCCACAGCGACGACACATCGGCGCAGAGCCGCGTCGAGCAGACCATCAGTGACATCGGCGGCGCCGTGCGCACCGCGATCTCGGTTGAGCCGCGCGACGGCAGGCTCTGCGTCTTCATGCCCCCGGTCGAGCGCATCGAGGATTATCTCGAACTGATCGCGGCCGCCGAAAACGCCGCCGCCGAGCTCGGCCTGCCCGTCCATATCGAGGGCTATTCGCCGCCGCAGGACGAGCGCATCAACGTCATCCGCGTCGCCCCCGATCCCGGCGTCATCGAGGTCAACATCCACCCGGCGTCGAACTGGCAGGACTGCGTCGACATAACCACCGCCGTCTACGAGGAAGCCCGCCAGACGAGGCTCGGCACCGACAAGTTCATGATCGACGGCCGCCACACCGGCACCGGCGGCGGCAACCATGTGGTAGTCGGCGGCGCCAATCCCGGCGACAGCCCCTTCCTGCGCCGACCGGACCTGTTGAAGAGCCTGGTGCTGCACTGGCAGCGCCATCCCTCGCTCTCCTACATGTTTTCAGGTATGTTCATCGGCCCGACCAGCCAGGCGCCACGCATCGACGAGGCCCGCCACGACAGCCTCTACGAACTGGAAACCGCGCTCGCCCAGATCCCCGCGCCGGGCCGTGGACCGACACCCCTGCCCTGGATCACCGACCGCCTGTTCCGCAATCTCCTGATCGACGTGACCGGCAACACTCACCGCGCCGAGATCTGCATCGACAAGCTGTTTTCGCCCGATGGCCCGACGGGCCGCCTCGGCCTCGTCGAGTTCCGCGGCTTCGAGATGCCGCCGAACGCACGCATGTCGCTGGCCCAGCAGCTTCTGGTCCGCGCCCTCATCGCCCGCTTCTGGCAGAACCCCGCGGATGGCCGCTTCGTGCGCTGGGGCACCACGCTGCACGACCGCTTCATGCTGCCGCACTTCGTCTGGCAAGATTTCCAGGACGTGCTGGCCGACCTCAAGCAGAATGGCTTCGATCTCAGCCCGGAATGGTTCAAGGCGCAGCTCGAATTCCGCTTCCCCTTCTGCGGCGAGGTCGAATACGAGGGCGCAAAGCTGGAGCTGCGCCAGGCGCTGGAACCTTGGAACGTCATGGGCGAGGAAGGCGCGATCGGCGGCACCGTGCGCTATGTCGACAGCTCCGTCGAGCGCCTGCAGGTGCGGCTCGAGACCGGCAACGCCGCCCGCTACACCGTCACCTGCAACGGCCGCACCGTGCCGCTGACGCCGACGGGCACCTCAGGCGTCTCGGTCGCCGGCGTCCGCTTCAAGGCTTGGCAGCCGGCGTCGGGATTGCACCCGCTTCTGCCGGTCAACACGCCGCTCACCTTCGACATTTATGATACATGGTCGAAGCGTTCGATTGGCGGCTGCATCTATCATGTTGCCCATCCGGGCGGGCGTAACTATGACACCTTCCCGGTCAATGGTAACGAAGCTGAAGCAAGGCGTCTGGCGCGATTCGAGCCGTGGGGGCATACGGCGGGCGGCTATATTCCGCCGGTCGAGAACGCCTCGCCGGAATTCCCGCTGACGCTGGATCTGAGGCGGCCAGCGGGCATCTAGACTTTAGGGCGACATGGGCAAGAAACCGACGGCAGAACTGAGGGAAGAGCCAGCGATCCGTACCGGAAACGATGCGGTATCAGACTATGCCCCGCTGCCCGGCGTCGCCGACGAAATGGTCGATACCGACGGCGCCATCCGGCCCGTCTGGCAACGCTTCTTCGCGCATTTGAGCGGAATGCCCGAGAAGGATCTGACCGAGCGCTTCGCCCGCGCCGATCGCTATCTCCGCGATGCCGGCGTGTTCTACCGCGCCTACGGCAGCACCGGCAGCGCCGAGCGCTCCTGGCCGCTGTCGCATGTGCCTGTGCTGATCGACGCCCGCGAATGGGAAGCGGTGTCGGCCGGTCTCGTGCAGCGCGCCGATCTGCTCGAGGCGATCGTTGCCGACATCTATGGTGAGAACCGTCTGGTCGCGGATGGCGTCCTGCCGCCGGCGCTGATCGCCGCCAATCCCGAATACCAGCGTCCGCTCGTTGGCGTCACGCCGGCCGGCGGACACTACCTGCATTTCTGCGCTTTCGAGATCGGCCGCGGTCCTGACGGCAACTGGTGGGTGCTCGCCGATCGCACCCAGGCGCCATCGGGTGCCGGCTTTGCGCTCGAGAACCGCGTTGCAACGACCCGTGCCTTCTCCGACATCTATGCCGAGACGCCGGTCCATCGGCTGGCCTCCTTCTTCGGCGCCTTCCGCGATTCCCTACAGAGCATGAAGCACAGCGGCGATGACCGGATCGCCGTGCTGACCCCCGGCCCCGCCAACGAAACCTATTACGAACACGCCTATATCGCCCGTTATCTCGGCTTCATGCTGCTCGAAGGCGAGGATCTGACCGTTGTCAACGGCAAGGTGATGGTGCGCACCGTCTCCGGCCTGAAGCCGATTACCGTGCTGTGGCGCCGCCTGGATTCGGCCTATGCCGATCCGCTCGAACTGAACCAGAACTCGCATATCGGCACGCCCGGCCTCGTCGAGGCGCTTCGTGCCGAAAGCGTGACGATCGTCAACGCGCTCGGCAGCGGCATCATCGAGACGCGCGCGCTGCTTGCCTTCATGCCGACGATCTGTCGCCAGCTTTTCGGCGAGGAACTGAAGCTTCCGTCGATCGCGACCTGGTGGTGCGGCCAGAAGGGCGAGCGTGAGCATGTGGCCGAGAACATCGAGAAGATGGTCATAGGCCCGGCCTATTCGCGCGCGCCCTTCTTCGACGACAGCGGCGAATCCGTGCTTGGCTCGAGCCTGCGCGCCGCCGCCAAGGATTCGATCGGCGACTGGCTGAACTCCGACGGCGCAAAGCTCGTCGGCCAGGAGGTCGTGACGCTGTCGACGACGCCGGCCTGGATCGGCGGCAAGCTGACGCCGCGGCCGATGTCGCTGCGCGTCTTTGCCGCCCGCACCGCCAATGGCTGGCAGATCATGCCCGGCGGTTTTGCCCGCATTGGCGGCAGCGACGATGTATCAGCGATCGCCATGCAATCGGGTGGCGCGGCCGCCGACGTCTGGATCGTCAGCGACAAGCCGGTCGAGCGCCATACGCTGCTGCCGGCCGAAGGCAGCTTCACCCGCAACATGCCGGGCAGCCTGCCAAGCCGCGCCGCCGACAACCTCTTCTGGCTCGGCCGCTATATCGAACGCGCCGAAGGGGCGCTGCGCATCCTGCGCGCCTGGCACGCCCGCTTCGCCGAGGCTGCCGATCCGAACCAGCCACTCCTAGCCGACGTGTCAGCCTATCTGGCGGCCGTCGACATCGACACGGCAGATGCCGTCCCGGAAAATCTCCTGCGCAACATCGACAGCGCCGTCTATTCCGCCAGCAACATCCGCGACCGCTTCTCACCGGACGGCTGGCTGGCGCTGACCGATCTGGCCAAGACCGCGCGGCGCTTCCACGAGACCATCCTGCCCGGCGACGACGCCAGCCATGCCATGACCGTGCTCTTGCGTAAGCTCGCCGGTTTCGCGGGCCTTGTGCACGAAAACATGTATCGCTTCACCGGCTGGCGCTTTCTCTCGCTTGGTCGCCATATCGAACGTGGCCTGCACATGACGCGCCTGCTCGGCCACATGTCGGGCCCGGACGCCCCCGACGGCGCGCTCGACATGCTGCTCGAGATCGGTGACAGCGTCATGACCCATCGCCGCCGATACAACGTTAACACCGCGCGCCTGACGGTCACCGATCTCTTGGCGCTCGATCCGCTCAATCCGCGCTCAATCCTCTTCCAGATGAACGAGATCCACCGCGAGGTGGAGCAACTGCCGAACGCCTTCGTCAACGGCCAGATGTCACCCTTCTATCGCGAGGCAATGCGGCTGCACTCCGGCCTTGCCGTGATGACGCCGGAGACGATGAGCGTCGATGTCTATCGTCGCTTGGAGCGCGAGCTGGAACAGCTGTCCGACCTTCTTGCCCACACATATCTCGGGTGACCCTGGTGCTCTACGATCTCTCGCTGCACATGGGTTACATCTACGATACGCCGGCTTCTGGCGCGCGCCACATCATGCGGCTGATGCCGCTGTCGCTGCCAAACCGCCAGCGGCTGATCGCCGGCTCGATAAAGGTCTCGCCGACACCCGACGAGCAAGCGCATTTCACCGATTTTTTCGAGCATCCGGCAACCTCCTTCCTAGTGAGGGCACCACACGAAAAGCTCGACATTCGCATGCACGCCCGTGTGCAGGTGGAGAGCCACTCGATCACGGCTGATTTTTCTCCCCTGCTTGCGGAGCTTCCGGATGAGATCGCAGGGGTCTGGTCGTTGAAACCCGACGCCCCGCACCACTTCCTCGGCAACAGCCCGCGCCTGTTGGAAACCCGCGCCATCTCGGACTATGCGAAGGCCCGTGCCGAGTCGTCATTGACCGTGCTGCAGATCGCCACCGCGCTCTGCACGCAGATCTATCGCGACTTCACCTACGATGCCGAGGCGACGACGGTAGACAGCACTCCGCTCGAAGCCTTCCAGTTGAAAAGCGGCGTCTGCCAGGACTTCGTGCATGTCATGATCCTTGCGCTGCGCAGCCTCGGCATTCCGGCAGGCTATGTCTCCGGCTTCCTGCGCACCATCCCCCCGCCCGGCAAGGAACGGCTGGAGGGCGCCGACGCCATGCATGCCTGGGTCAGGGTCTGGTGCGGCGAAACGATCGGCTGGGTCGAACTCGACCCGACCAACAACATCCCGGCCGGCACCGACCACATCGTCGTTGCCTATGGCCGCGACTATTCAGACGTGGCCCCGGTCATTGGCGTGCTGAAGAGCTACGGTGGGCAGCGCGCTGTGCAGGCGGTGGATGTCGTTCCGCTGAGTTGACACACGCCATAAGCGCACACATTAACTCGAAAGATCGCTCAGAAAGCGCATTTCACCCAAGCGGCGCGCAAGAAAGCGACATTCCGTTAAAATCTTAACGACTTGATAAAGGTGAACTCAAGAATTGCCAGGCATGAATGAGGCATTATTGGGGCACTAACTCAGGTGAACATGATGAGCACCTTTCAAGGACTGAAGTCGAGCCTGTCTCGGCTACAGAAAGATCGCAGTGGCAACTTCGGAATGGTGACCGCCATCGTCGTCCCGGTTCTGATCGGGACCGCCGGCGTCGCAATCGACTTTTCCAACATGGTCCTGCAGCAGCGCCAGCTTCAGGAGGCTTCCGATGCGGCCGCGCTTGCAGCGGCCACGGCGCTTGCAAAAGGTACGGTCGCTGATGGCACCGCGGCCGAAGCTTTGGCGAAAGATTTCGTCGTCGGTCAGATGGCGAACTATATGAGTAGTACCGATGCGGCCTCCCTGAAAAACTCAACAACGGCTTCTGTCACGACGACCACCACGGCCACCAGCAAGAGCTATAAGGTCAAGGTCGACGCTGCTTATGCGATGAGTTTGACTCCGTTGATGAATGTGCTCGGCAAGAAAACGGTCAACATCGCGACCTCCAGCTCAACGAGCAGCGGCACGAGCGAAGTAAAGAGCGCTTTGTCTATGACCCTTGCTCTCGACGAGTCAGGTTCGATGCTGGCTGACACGACGACCAAGCTGAACAACAACAAGTGCGACCACTACAACACCAGCGGCACCAAGATCGGCAGTTCCAGTCCGTGCTACGTCAAGAAGATTGATGCCTTGAAGACGGCTGCGAATTTGCTTCTGGATCAGTTGGATAAAGCCGATCCAACCTCCAAGTATGCGCGCACGAACGCAATTGGCTGGAGCAGCAAAATTCAAGTATCAAGCAAGTTTGCCTGGGGCACCTCTCAAACGAGAAACAGCGTCATTAACGTCTTGTCGGCGGGTGGCGGCACGGAATCGGCTGCACCTATGAAAGCGGCGCTTGACGGGCTGACAACCACCGGCTCCACGTCAGAAACGCAGATTCAACAGCAAGCCGGAAACGAAAAGCTTACAAAATATATTGTATTAATGACTGACGGTGAAAACAACGCTTCGTCGTCCGATACAAAAACCCTGGAATACTGCACCGACGCGAAGCAAAAGGGCATCAAAATCTACTCGGTGGCTTTCATGGCGCCCACCGCCGGAAAGAACCTCCTCCTCAGTTGCGCGAGCGGTGCCGGCTACTACTTCCAGGCGGAAAGCATGACCGACCTGCTGGGAGCGTTTACGGCGATTGGCTCGGAAGCTGCCTCGGACAAGGTGCTGGTCACCCAATAGACGGCAAGCTATCACCCTCAAACGAAAAGCCGCTCCGGAACAAACCGGAGCGGCTTTTCGTTTGCCTGCGAAATCGCGCGTATGAAAATCGGAAAACCGATTGAAATCAAGTTCTTTCCGCTGCCAGGCGGCGCGCTTGGCCAATTTTTTCGTTTGGGTAATTCCTTTGTTGCAACTGCGTAGTAACGATGCATAAACTGCGTCTTTAGTGCGCGGTAAACCGATTGAAATTGGCATAACGTACTGAAACCGAACCGAAATTGGCGAGGACTAACGATGAATACCGTTTCGAAGCCGACGATCCCCTCCCCCGCGCCCCGCAGTTCCAAACCGGAAATTCTCGCCGAAGAAATCATTGAACGCCTGACCTACCGCATCGGCAAGGACGCGAAGGTCGCCAAGCCGCATGACTGGCTGACCGCCACCATTCTCGTCATCCGCGACCGCATCATCGACAAGTGGATGGAATCGACCCGCAAGGTCTATTCGACCGGCGACAAGCGCGTTTACTATCTATCCCTCGAATTCCTGATCGGCCGCTTGATGCGCGATGCGGTCTCGAACCTCGGCCTGATGGAGCAGGTTCGCGATGCACTGACCTCGCTCGGTGTCGATGTTTCCGTCATTGCCGGCCTCGAGCCCGACGCTGCGCTCGGCAACGGCGGCCTTGGCCGTCTCGCCGCCTGTTTCATGGAAAGCATGGCGACCGTCGATGTGCCGGCCTATGGCTACGGCATCCGTTACGTGCACGGCCTCTTCCGCCAGCAGCTTGCCGACGGCTGGCAGGTAGAGTTGCCGGAAAGCTGGTTGGCGCACGGCAACCCCTGGGAATTCGAGCGCCGGGAAAGCGCCTACGAAATCGGCTTCGGCGGGACGGTCGATGTCGTCAACAACCCCGAGGGCGAGCCGCGGTATGTCTGGAAACCGGCCGAGCGCGTCATCGCCGCCGCCTTTGACACCCCCGTCGTTGGCTGGCGCGGCAAGCGGGTCAACACGCTGCGCCTCTGGTCGGCCCAGCCGATCGACCCGATCTTGCTGGATGCCTTCAACGCCGGTGACCACATCGGCGCGCTGCGCGAAAGCAACAAGGCCGAAAGCCTGACGCGCGTTCTCTACCCGGCTGATGCGACACCCGCCGGCCAGGAGCTGCGTCTGCGCCAGGAGTTCTTCTTCTCCTCCGCATCGCTGCAGGACATTTTGCGCCGTCACCTGCAGCAGTACGATGATTTCACCTCGCTGCCGGACAAGGTGGCGATCCACCTGAACGATACGCATCCCGCCGTCTCGGTTGCCGAACTGATGCGCCTGCTGTGCGATGTTCACGGCCTCGACTTCGACCAGGCCTGGGATATCACTCGGGGCACGATTGGATACACCAACCACACGCTCCTACCAGAAGCCTTGGAAAGCTGGCCGATCCCGCTCTTCGAGCGCCTGCTGCCACGCCACATGCAGATCATCTACGCGATCAACGCGAAGGTCCTCGTCGAAGCGCGCAAGACCAAGACATTTTCGGAGACGGAAATCCGCTCGATTTCCCTAATCGAGGAAAGTGGCGAGCGCCGCGTCCGCATGGGCAATCTCGCCTTCGTCGGCGCCCATTCGATCAATGGCGTTTCGGCTCTCCACACCGATCTGATGAAGGTCACGGTGTTTGCCGATCTGCACAAGCTCTATCCCGACCGCATCAACAACAAGACGAACGGCATCACGCCGCGCCGCTGGCTGCAGCAGTGCAATCCCGGCCTGACCTCCCTGATTCGTGAAACGATCGGCGACGACTTCCTCGACGACGCCGAGAAGCTGAAGCCACTGGACAAGTTCGCGAAGGATGCAAGCTTCCAGGAGAAGTTTGCGGCCGTGAAGCGCGCCAACAAGGTGGCCTTGTCGAACCTCGTCGCCAGCCGCATGGGCATCAAGCTCGATCCGTCGGCGATGTTCGATATCCAGATCAAGCGCATCCACGAATACAAGCGCCAGCTCCTGAACATCATCGAGGCCGTCGCGCTTTACGACCAGATCCGCTCGCACCCCGAGCTGGACTGGGTTCCGCGCGTCAAGCTTTTCGCCGGCAAGGCGGCGCCGAGCTACCACAACGCCAAGCTGATCATCAAACTGATCAATGACGTGGCCCGCACGATCAACAATGACCCGGCCGTCCGCGGCCTGCTGAAAGTGGTCTTCGTCCCGAACTACAACGTCTCGCTCGCCGAGGTGATGGTGCCCGCCGCCGACCTTTCCGAGCAGATCTCGACCGCTGGCATGGAAGCCTCCGGTACCGGCAACATGAAGTTTGGCCTCAACGGCGCTCTGACGATCGGCACGCTCGATGGCGCCAACGTCGAAATGCGCGATCATGTCGGCGAGGACAACATCATCATCTTCGGCCTGCGTGCCGACGAGGTCGCCGCCGCCCGTGCCGATGGCCACAATCCCCGCGCCATCATCGAGGCGTCGCGCGAGCTATCGCAGGCGCTCCAAGCCATCAGCTCCGGCGTGTTCTCGCATGACGATCGAAACCGGTACTCCGCGTTGATCGAAGGCATCTATGCCCATGACTGGTTCATGGTGGCCGCCGATTTCGATGCATACGCCCAAGCCCAGCGCGAAGTCGACCAACTCTGGACCGATCCGTCCACGTGGAGTTCGAAGGCGATCTGCAACACGGCCCGTATGGGCTGGTTCTCGTCCGACCGCACGATCCGTCAATACGCCAAGGAAATCTGGAGAGCCGGATGAAAACGCCGAAAGCCACCCCTGAAGTCAGACTTCCCTGGGAGATTTCGGCAGACGAGATAGCGGCAATCCTCGCAGGGTCGCATTCCAATCCATTCGCGGTTCTGGGCGTCCACAAATCAGGCGACGCCTATGTGGCCCGCTGCTTCATTCCGGGTGCCGAAGAGGTGACGGCGATGACGCTCGACGGCAGCGTCATTGGCGAACTGAAGCTACAACATCCTGACGGCTTTTTTGCCGGTGCGGTCTCGGTGACGAAGCAGCGACCGGTGCGCTATCGGGCACGGCGCGGCGATGCCGAATGGGCGGTCACCGATCCATACAGCTTCGGGCCGGTCCTCGGACCGATGGATGACTATTATGCGCGCGAGGGCTCGGACCTGCGCCTCTTCGACAAGATGGGCGCGCACTGGATCAACCACGAAGGCGCACAGGGTATCCATTTCGCCGTCTGGGCGCCGAACGCCCAACGCGTCTCAGTGGTCGGAGATTTCAACGGCTGGGATGGCCGCCGTCACGTCATGCGGTTCCGTTCCGGCGCCGGCATCTGGGAAATCTTTGCGCCCGATGTCCCCACCGGTGTTGCCTACAAGTTCGAAATCCGCGGCCAGGACGGCGTCCTTCTGCCGCTAAAGGCCGATCCGTTCGCACGACGCAGCGAGTTGCGCCCGAAGACCGCCTCGGTCGCGGCCCCTGAACTGCTGCAGGAATGGGACGACGAGGCGCACCTGAAGCACTGGGGGACGACCGACAAGCGCCGTCAGCCGATCTCGATCTACGAGGTGCATGCGGGCTCCTGGCAGCGGCGCGACGACGGTTCGTTCCTCTCCTGGGACGAACTTGCCTCTCGCCTGATTCCCTACTGCGTCGACATGGGGTTCACCCACATCGAGTTCCTGCCAATCACCGAACATCCCTACGATCCATCCTGGGGATACCAGACGACGGGGCTCTATGCGCCGACCGCCCGCTTCGGCGAGCCCGAGGGTTTCGCCCGCTTCGTCAACGGCTGCCACAAGGTCGGTATCGGCATCATCCTCGATTGGGTACCGGCCCACTTCCCGACCGACGAACACGGCCTCGGCTGGTTCGACGGCACGGCGCTCTACGAACACGAGGACCCGCGCAAGGGCTTTCATCCCGACTGGAACACGGCGATCTACAATTTCGGCCGCACCGAGGTCGTCTCCTATCTCGTCAACAATGCGCTCTACTGGGCGGAGAAGTTCCATCTCGACGGGCTGCGCGTCGATGCCGTGGCCTCGATGCTCTACCTCGATTATTCCCGCAAGCATGGTGAATGGATACCGAACGAGTACGGCGGCAATGAAAATCTGGAGGCGGTGCGCTTCCTGCAGAACATGAATACCCGCATCTACGCTGAACATCCTGGTGTCATGACCATCGCCGAGGAATCGACCTCCTGGCCGAAGGTCTCGCAGCCGGTACACGAAGGCGGCCTCGGCTTCGGCTTCAAGTGGAACATGGGCTTCATGCACGACACGCTGAGCTACATGAGCCGCGAGCCGATCCATCGCAAGCATCACCACAACGAGCTGACCTTCGGCCTGCTTTATGCCTACTCCGAAAACTTCGTGCTGCCGCTCTCGCACGACGAGGTGGTGCACGGAAAAGGCTCGCTGATCGCCAAGATGCCCGGCGACGACTGGCAGAAGTTCGCCAATCTGCGGGCCTACTACGCCTTCATGTGGGGCTATCCGGGCAAGAAGCTGCTGTTCATGGGTCAGGAATTCGCGCAGTGGAGCGAATGGAACGAAGCGACGTCACTCGATTGGAACCTGCTGCAATACCGCATGCACGAAGGCATGCGGCGGCTGGTGCGCGACCTGAACTTCACCTACCGCAGCAAGCCGGCACTGCACGCCCGCGATTGCGAGGGTGACGGTTTCGAGTGGCTGATCGCCGATGACCACGAGAATTCGGTCTTCGCCTGGCTGCGCAAGGCACCGGGGGAGAAGCCGGTTGCCGTCATCTGCAACCTGACGCCGGTTTATCGCGAAAACTATACGGTGCGCCTGCCGATCGAGGGGCGGTGGCGCGAAATCCTGAATACCGATGCCGACATTTACGGCGGCAGCGGCAAGGGCAATGGCGGTCGCGTTCAGGCCGTCAACGCCGGCGGCAGCATTGCCGCGTCGATCACCTTGCCGCCCTTGGCGACGATCATGCTTGAACCTGAGAACTGACGACTGGTGGGAGGATAAAAATGGTAGAAAAACGCGTTCAGCCACTTGCCCGCGACGCAATGGCCTATGTTCTCGCTGGCGGCAGGGGGAGCCGCCTGAAGGAACTCACCGATCGCCGCGCCAAGCCGGCGGTCTATTTCGGCGGCAAGACCCGCATTATCGACTTCGCGCTGTCGAACGCCTTGAACTCGGGTATCCGACGAATCGGCGTCGCCACCCAGTACAAGGCGCACTCACTGATCCGACACATGCAGCGCGGCTGGAACTTCTTCCGCCCCGAGAGAAACGAAAGCTTCGACATTCTGCCGGCCTCCCAGCGCGTCTCCGAGACGCAATGGTATGAAGGTACAGCCGATGCCGTCTACCAGAACATCGACATCATCGAGGACTACGGCGTCGAATACATGGTCATTCTCGCCGGCGACCATGTCTACAAGATGGACTATGAATACATGCTGCAACAGCATGTGGATTCCGGTGCCGATGTGACTATCGGCTGCTTGGAGGTGCCGCGCATGGAAGCCGTCGGCTTCGGCGTCATGCATGTCGACACGACCGACCGGATCATCGACTTCGTCGAAAAGCCCGCGGATCCGCCCGGCATCCCCGGCAATCCGGATTTTGCCCTTGCCTCGATGGGCATCTACGTCTTTCACACCAAGTTCCTGATCGATGCACTGCGCCGCGACGCAGCCGACCCGAACTCCAGCAAGGACTTCGGCAAGGACATCATCCCCCACATCGTCAAGAACGGTAAGGCCGTCGCCCATCGCTTCGCGCAGTCCTGCGTGCGCTCCGATTTTGAGCACGAGCCCTACTGGCGCGACGTCGGCACGATCGACGCCTACTGGCAGGCCAACATCGACCTGACCGCAGTGGTTCCGGAACTGGATATTTACGACAAGTCTTGGCCGATCTGGACCTACGCCGAGATCTCACCGCCGGCCAAGTTTGTCCACGACGACGAAAGCCGCCGTGGCTCGGCGACGTCATCGGTCGTCGCCGGCGACTGCATTATCTCCGGCGCGACCCTTCACAGAAGTCTGCTTTTCACCGGTGTGCGCGCCAACTCCTATTCCAAGCTGGACGGCGCGGTCGTGCTGCCGAGCGTCAAAATCGGACGGCACGCGCAACTCAGCAACGTCGTGATCGATCACGGCGTCATCATACCGGAAGGTCTGATCGTCGGTGAGGATCCGGTCCTCGACGCCAAGCGCTTCCGCCGCAGCGAGGGTGGCATTTGCCTCATTACGCAGCCGATGATCGACAAGCTGGGTATGTGAGACATGAAAGTTCTTTCGGTTTCGTCCGAAGTCTTCCCGCTCATCAAGACAGGGGGCCTCGCCGACGTGGCGGGCGCCCTGCCGATCGCGCTCAAGCGTTTCGGCGTCGAAACCAAGACCCTCATGCCCGGCTATCCGGCTGTGATGAAGGCGATCCGCAATCCGGTTGTCCGGCTTCAGTTCGATGATCTGCTCGGCGAGCCCGCGACAGTCCTCGAAGCGGAGCATGAGGGGATCGATATCCTCGTGCTCAATGCGCCCGCTTATTACGACCGCACGGGAGGCCCCTATCTCGATGCGACCGGTCGGGACTATCCCGACAACTGGCGTCGTTTCGCAGCGTTGTCGCTGGCCGGTGCCGAGATTGCCGCGGGTTTGATGCCGGGCTGGCGACCCGATCTCGTGCACACGCACGATTGGCAGTCGGCGATGACCTCGGTTTACATGCGCTACAACCCGACGCCGGAGTTGCCGAGTGTTCTGACGATCCACAATATCGCGTTCCAGGGACAGTTCGGCGCGGATATCTTTCCGGGTCTACGCCTGCCGCCGCACGCCTTCGCAACCGAAAGCATCGAATATTACGGCAATCTCGGCTTCCTGAAGGGCGGCCTGCAAACCGCCCACGCCATCACGACCGTTAGTCCCTCCTACGCCGGCGAGATCCTGACCCCGGAGTTCGGCATGGGCCTCCAGGGCGTCATCGCAAGCCGAATTGATTCCTTGCATGGCATCGTCAACGGCATCGATACCGACGTCTGGAACCCGTCGACCGATCCCGTTGTCCACACCCACTACAATGGCACGACGCTGAAGAGCCGCGTCGAAAACCGTACCTCGATTGCCGAGTTCTTCGGGCTTCACAACGACAACGCACCGATTTTCTGCATCATCAGCCGCCTCACCTGGCAGAAGGGCATGGACGTCATCGCCGCTACCGCGGATGAGATTGTCGACATGGGCGGAAAGCTTGCGATACTTGGTTCCGGAGATGCAGCAATCGAAGGTTCGCTGCTTGCCGCCGCGGCCCGCCATCCGGGTCGAATCGGCGTCTCCATCGGTTACAACGAGCCGATGTCGCACCTCATGCAGGCCGGCTGCGACGCCATCATCATCCCTTCGCGTTTCGAACCCTGCGGCCTGACACAGCTTTACGGCCTGCGCTACGGCTGCGTGCCGATCGTCGCTCGCACCGGTGGCTTGAACGACACCGTCATCGACGCCAATCATGCTGCTCTTGCAGCGAAAGTGGCAACCGGGATACAATTCTCGCCTGTGACGGCATCGGGCCTGTTGCAGGCCATTCGCCGTGCGTTACATCTCTACGCCGATCAAAAAGTCTGGACCCAATTGCAAAAGCAGGGCATGAAATCGGATGTCTCGTGGGAAAAGAGCGCCGAGCGCTACGCTGCCCTCTATTCAAGCCTCGCCCCCAAAGGCAAGTGAGAGAAAATGATAAAATCCGTATCCACTACGCCCTACCAGGATCAAAAGCCGGGCACGTCCGGCCTCCGAAAGAAGGTTCCGGTATTCCAACAGCCGAACTATGCCGAGAACTTCATCCAGTCGATCTTCGATTCGCTGGAAGGGTTTCAGGGCAAGTGCCTCGTCATCGGTGGCGACGGACGCTACTACAATCGCGAAGTCATCCAGAAGGCGATCAAGATGGCCGCCGCCAATGGCTTCGGCAAGGTGATCGTCGGCAAGGGCGGTATCCTGTCCACCCCGGCAGCCTCGCACATCATCCGCAAATACAAGGCTTTTGGCGGCATCATCCTGTCGGCCAGCCATAACCCCGGCGGCCCGACCGAAGACTTTGGCATCAAATACAACATCAGCAATGGCGGCCCGGCACCGGAGAAGATCACCGACGCGATCTATGCGCGAACGAAGGTGATCGACACCTACAAGATCGCCGATTTCGCAGACGTCAATCTCGACCGCATCGGCAAGGACGAACTGCCGGGCGGCATGATTCTCTCCGTGCTCGATTCGGTGGAAGATTACACGGCACTCATGGAAGAGCTGTTTGACTTCCCCGCGATCCGCAACCTCATCAGCCTTGGTTTCCGCATCGCCTTCGACGCGATGAGCGCCGTCACCGGCCCCTACGCCAAGGAGATCTTCGAAAATCGCCTCGGCGCGCCGTCCGGCTCGGTCCGCAATTTCATGCCGCTGCCCGATTTCGGCGGCCACCATCCGGATCCGAATCCGGTTCATGCCAAGGAACTCTACGACGAGATGATGGGCGACGACGCGCCCGATTTCGGCGCGGCGTCCGATGGTGACGGAGACCGCAATCTCATCATCGGCCGCGGCATCTTCGTCACGCCCTCCGATAGCCTTGCGATTCTCGCCGCCAACGCCAATCTCGCGCCCGGTTATTCGGGCGGCCTCGCCGGCATCGCCCGCTCCATGCCGACATCAGGCGCTGCCGACCGCGTGGCCGAGCGCCGCGGCATCGGCATGTACGAGACCCCGACCGGCTGGAAGTTCTTCGGCAACCTGCTCGACGCCGGCATGGCGACGATCTGCGGCGAGGAAAGCGCCGGCACCGGCTCCAACCACGTGCGCGAGAAGGACGGCCTTTGGGCGGTTCTGCTGTGGCTGAATATTCTCGCGGTGCGTGGTGAAAGCGTGCAAGAGATCGTCACGCAGCACTGGCAGACCTACGGCCGAAACTACTATTCGCGTCACGATTACGAGGGCGTGGACACCGAGGCAGCAAATGGCCTGGTGGCAAATCTGCGCAGCCAGCTCGCTTCGCTGCCCGGCCAGAGCTTCGGTCCGCTGAAGGTCGAGAAGGCGGACGACTTTGCCTATCACGACCCGGTCGACAAGTCGGTCAGCGAGCATCAGGGCATTCGCATCCTGTTCGAGGGCGGCTCGCGTGTCGTCTTCCGCCTTTCCGGAACCGGAACATCTGGCGCCACTCTGCGCGTTTATCTCGAGCGATACGAGGCGGATTCCACCCGTCACAACATCGAGACGCAGCATGCGCTAGCCGACATTATCGCTGCCGCGGAGACCATCGCGGATATCCGCAGCCGCACTGGCCGCGACGCTCCCTCCGTGATTACCTGACCGGAACATGGCGGCGAACAAGACCCGGCAAGGCGGAGCAACCCTCTTCGAGACCGGCGTCGATTTCGCCGTGTGGTCGCATAATTCAGGACAGATCGAACTGTGCCTGTTCGGCGACGACGACAAGGAACTGGCCCGCTTGCCGATGGAGCGAGGCGATGACCACGTGCATCGCCTCTTCGTCGACGGATTGAAGGAAGGCGCGCGCTACGGCTATCGTGCCGACGGTGTCTACGCCCCCGATAGCGGCCTCTGGTTCGATCCATCGAAGCTTCTCGTCGATCCCTATGCCAAGGAACTCGATCGCCCGTTTAGCCACGATCCGCTGCTCGGTAGCTTCGGCGCCGACACGCAGCATCTGGTGCCGAAGGCTATTGTCACCCGCGATGTGCCGGTGAAGCAAACAAAGCCGCTCTTCGAGCCGGGTGGCTTCGTCTACGAGGTCGCTGTTCGCTCCTTTACCAAGCTGCATCCGGATGTACCCGAAGCCCAGCGCGGCACGGTCGCCGCCTTGGCGCATCCCTCGGTGATCGCCCACCTGAAGCGGATCGGCGTCGATGCCGTCGAGCTCATGCCGATCACCGCCTGGATCGATGAGCGCCATTTACCGCCGCTCGGCCTGAGAAACAGCTGGGGCTACAACCCCGTCGCCTTCATGGCGCTCGATCCGCGGCTCGTGCCGGGCGGCATGGCGGAACTTCGCGACACCGTTGCGAAACTCCACGGAGAAGGCATTGCCGTCATTCTTGACCTCGTCTTCAATCATACCGGCGAGAGCGATCGCTTCGGCACGACGCTGTCGCTGCGTGGCCTCGACAATCTCTCCTTCTATCGCCATTTGCCACAGCGCCCCGGCGATCTGGTCAACGATACCGGCACCGGCAACACCGTCGCCTGCGATCACCCCTATATCAGGCAGTTGATCATCGACAGCCTGCGGAATTTCGTGCTCGGCGCCGGGATAGATGGTTTCCGCTTCGACCTTGCCCCCGTCCTAGGCCGCACCGCAAGCGGCTTTGAGGGCACTGGGGAAACGCTGACGGCGATGCTCGCCGACGAGGTTCTAAAAGATCGCGTGATGATCGCCGAGCCTTGGGACATCGGCCCCGGTGGCTATCAGCTCGGCAATTTCCCGGTGCCATTCCTCGAGTGGAACGACCGTGTCCGCGACGATATCAGGTGTTACTGGCGCGGCGACGACTGGAAGACCGGCCCATTGGCGACTGCGCTTGCAGGATCCTCTGACATCTTCGGCCGCAACGGCGGACAGGCGACGCGCAGTGTCAATTTCCTCGCGGCCCATGACGGCTTCACGCTCAACGATCTCGTCTCCTACAGCGGCAAGCACAACGAGGCGAACGGCGAGGAAAACCGCGACGGCCATAATGAAAACCACTCCTGGAATAACGGCATCGAGGGCGAAACTCGCTATCCCGATATCATCCGCCGGCGACGCGACGACCTGAAGGCGCTGCTGTCGACGCTCTTTACCAGCCGCGGCAGCATCATGCTGACGGCGGGCGACGAAGCCGGCCGCACTCAGCGCGGCAACAACAATGCCTACTGCCAGGACAATGAAATCACCTGGATGGATTGGGCAGCGCTCGACGACGAACTCGTTGCCCACACCGCCTTCATCTCCGGCCTGCGCAAGCGCTTCTCCGCCTTCTCTCAAGCAGCCTTCCTCAACGGCAACGGCGATGTCGAATGGATATCGCCTTCAGGCCAGCCGATGACCGTCCAAGAGTGGGAAACCCCGAATTTTTCGACGCTCGGCATGCTACTTGCAACCCGAGACGAGCAAGGCGGCAAGGCCACGCGCTTGGCGGTGCTCTTCAATCGCTCGGGCGGCGAGGAAGTCTTTACGCTCTCTGGCTCCGGCTCTTGGCGGCATCTGGCCCCCGATGCCGCCAAGAAGTCGGTGGCATCGGCCATCGTGCCGCGCCGTTCGGTGGCTTTCTATCTCGAAAGTTGATCAGCCGAGTTCAACCCTGCAATTCCTTGTCGCAATCGTCACAATCCCATTGTAAGGCTTGCGCAGCCGCTTTCTCATGAGGAATCAATGGTCAAGGAAATTTCGCTCGCGGACGTCCGTGGGCTGGTGGGCACTGAAACCGGCCTCTCGGACTGGATCGTCGTCGATCAGACGATGATCGATGCGTTCGCGCATGCGACCAACGACCATCAGTATATCCACGTCGATCCGGAGCGCGCCGCCGCGAGCCCGTTCGGCGGCACAATCGCCCATGGCTTCCTCACGCTCTCCCTGCTCTCGGCCATGAACTACAACGGGTTGCCCAAGGTCCGCGAACAGACGATGGGCATCAACTACGGCTTCGAGAACGTCCGCTTCCTGTCGCCCGTGAAATCAGGCGCGCGCATCCGCGGCCACTTCGTCCTTGCCGAAGCCCGCTTCCGCGGCGCCGGCATGTTGATGACGACCTACGAGGTCTCGATCGAGATCGAGAACGAGAAGAAGCCGGCGTTGACCGCACGCTGGATCACCATCATCCAGTTCGACCCAAAGGACCGGCCTGAGGACGCCTAGCGTCGACCTTAACGAGCGACCATGCGCGGTTCGCGGCTATGGCGCACCGTTGATCTCAACGATGTTGCAATCGGGATCGAGCAGATAGGCTTGCGGAAAACCTGCCGGCCCGTCACGTCTCAGACGCAGCCGCCAGGGATCGCCCTCGGGCGCATCCTCGCGAAAACCCTTGGCGATCAGTCCGCGGATGCAGCCGTCGAAATCATCGGTGCGGAACGCGAAATGTCCGTCGGCCGTGTCTATCGTGGCTGCGCGCCGGAAGGTGCCAGTCGGATGGACGATGAGGTGAACCTGCAGCGCGCCGCAGGCGAACCACGCTCCAACGGTACTGAACGCTGGCCGCTCAATTTGTTCGAGGCCGAACACATCGCGATAGAAGGCGACCGAACGGTCGATGTCCGTGACGACAATGGAAACGTGATGCAGCATCATCGAAGACACCCCGCATTCGTTGCGATGGCGCTCCGATCGGGACCGCGCCCAGCGGATGATGGCACAAATGTCGGCAATCCTGCAACGTGAAGCTGATCGGGGGGCGGCACAAGGGCATTCCCCCGATCAGCAATTGCATCCTGGTTGCACTTCAGTGCCCGGCGTCTTCAGCGCCCTCAGCCAGCAGGCCAAAAACGAAATCCGCGAACGAACGCCAGCACTCGACGCGGAAAGTATCGTCCTCGGTGCGGAAAAGCACGATCTCGGCCTTTCCGAACAGCGTGCGCGAGCAGGCGCCCACGGGGAAGGCCTCGAGCGACAGATCCTGCGGGCAGCCCGCCGAAATTGTCGCTTCCGCCCCGGGACCGGAGACGATGATCGCGACGTTGCGGTGCGAAACGTCGGTTGCCGAATGCAGCACGGCCGACTTGGCGAGCGGCGCCATCAGGTCTGCACCGGCCTCGTCGATGACAAGCCATTCGTCCGGCCCGAGCCAGAGGGCCGCACGGCCACCCTTGCGGCCTGACGTTTTCGGGGACGGCGGGACCGTGACACCGAGCGCGGAGGAAAGAGCCTTGAGCGACTCCGCTGGTGCGCGAAGCGCCACGCGGGTTGCCGCTGGCGCTGCCGTCAACCGTACCGTGGCCGAACCACCGTGACGGCCGGAAAGCACCGACTTGCGAACTGCCGTATCAGCCATTGATGCGGCCTCCTTCCTTGTCAAAGAACACCATATCCGTCACCTCGACGGCAATCGTCTTGTCGGGCATCGGCACGTAGAGCGTCTCGCCCATCCGCTTGCGACCACCGGCGACCAGCGCAAACGCGATCGACTTTCCGAGGTTTTCCGACCAGTAGGACGATGTGACGTGCCCCAGCATCGTCATCGGCTTCGGCTCGTTCGGGTTGGCAACGATCTGCGCGCCCTCCTCGAGCACGATCTTCGGATCCTTGGTGATGAGGCCGACCAGCTGCTTGCGGCCTTCCTTGACCAGATCCGGGCGCTTCAGGCCACGAATGCCGACGAAGTCGGTCTTCTTCTTCGATACCGCCCAGTTGAGGCCGGCATCATCAGGCGTCACGGTACCATCCGTGTCCTGGCCGACGATGATATAGCCCTTCTCGGCGCGCAGCACGTGCATGGTCTCGGTGCCGTAGACGCAGGCGCCGAGCGGCTCGGCATTGGCCCAGACGGCTTCGAGCACCGACTGGCCGTAATCGGCTGGAACGTTGATTTCGAAGCCGGTTTCGCCGGTAAACGACACGCGGAAGAGACGTGCCGGAACGCCCATGACCGTGCACTCGGCAACGCTCATATGCGGGAAGGCCTCGTTGGAGATATCGACGCCCTCGACCAGCGGCGCGATGATCTCGCGCGCCTTCGGACCCTGCACGGCGATAACGGCCCACTGCTCGGTCACCGAGGTCAGCCACACCTTCAGATGCGGGAATTCGGTCTGCAGATAGTCTTCCATGTGATTGAGCACACGCGGCGCGCCGCCCGTCGTCGTCGTCACGTGGAAGCGATCGTCCGCCAGACGCCCGACGACGCCGTCGTCGTAAACGAAGCCATCATCGCGAGTCATGATGCCGTAGCGGCACTTGCCGGGCTTCAGCGTGTCCCAGGCGTTGGTGTACATCAGGTTCATGAACTCGGCGGCGTCAGGCCCGACGACCTCGATCTTGCCGAGCGTTGAGGCATCGAACACGCCAGCCACATCGCGCGCCGTCTTGCATTCGCGCGCGACCGCCTGGTGCATGGTTTCGCCGGCACGCGGATAAAACCACGCGCGCTTCCAGTTGCCGACATCCTCGAACACGGCGCCCTGGGCTTCTTCCCACTGGTGCAGCGGCGTCTTGCGCGTCGGGTCGAACAGATCGCCCCGCGAATGCGCGATCAGCGTACCGTAGGTCACAGGCGTATACGGCGCGCGGAAGGTGGTAAGACCGACCTGCGGGATCTCCTTGCCCAGCATCTCGGCTGCGATCGCCAGGCCGTGCATGTTGGAGAGCTTGCCCTGGTCGGACGCCATGCCGTTCGTGGTGAAGCGCTTGATGTGCTCGATCGAGTGCATGCCTTCGCGCACGGCAAGGCGGATATCCTTGGCGCAGACGTCGTGCTGGAAATCGATGAAGGCCTTGGCGCTGGTCTCGGGACCTGCCCCTTCCGCCGCACCGATCATGCCACCCGTCCACTGATGCGCCTGCTCGGACGAGATGCTGATCTTGCCGCCCGCCTTCTTGCCCGCCGCCTGTGCCATCAGTTCGCCCGCGGCCAGCGATTCCTCGATCGTCTGCTGCAGGTCGTCGGTGCCGTTGCAGGCGCCGACGGAGAGGCAATCCTGCGCATAGGTGCCGGGCAGGAAGCGCTGCGTTTCCGGCTCGAAAGCGACCTTGCCGCGCGACTGCGAGAACAGGTGGACGGAAGGCGTCCAGCCGGCGGAAACCAGCAAGGCATCGACCGCGATCTTGCGTGGCGAGCCGCCGCCGTTGCGGGCAACGGTCATCGACGAGATGCGCAGCTTGCCTGAGGTGTTGACGACCGACTGGCCAGCGAGAACATCGATGCCGAGCGAACGTGCCTCCGCCAGGACCGCCGCGCCCGGCGTCTGCCTGCAATCGACGATCGCCGCGATCTCGACACCTGATCGCTTCAGGTCGAAGGCCGCCTCGTAGGCCGAGTCGTGCGCCGTATAGACGCCGACCTTCTGGCCGACGGCAACGCCGTACTGGTTGAGGTACATGCGCGCGGCCGATGCCAGCATGATGCCCGGACGGTCGTTGTTCGGGAAAACCATGTGGCGCTCGATGGCGCCATTGGCGAGGATGACGCGCTTGGCGCGCAGCTGCCACAGGCGCTCGCGCGGCAGATGGCGGCTCGGGTTTGCGACATGGTCGGTCACGCGCTCGGCGAGACCGATGAAGTTATGATTGTAATAGCCGAAAGCGGTGGTGCGGGTCAAAACCTGCACGTTGCTCATCGCCTTCAGGCTGGCAACCGTCTTCTGTGCCCATTCATAACCATCGAGGCCGTCGATCTTGACGCCGCTGTCAAAACGCAGCGCGCCGCCGACATCGGCCTGCTCGTCGCAGAGGATGACCCTGGCCCCCGATTGCGCTGCCGCGAGCGCTGCCGAAAGACCGGCAACGCCGGCACCGACGACAAGCACGTCACAATGCGCATAGCGGCTGGCATAGTGGTCCGGATCGGCTTCCTTGGGCGCGACGCCGAGACCGGCCGCACGGCGGATCATCGGCTCGTAGACATGCTTCCATGCCGCCTTCGGCCACATGAAGGTCTTGTAGTAGAAGCCGGCCGCGAAGAAGGGGGACATCAGGTTGTTGATGCCGCCGATATCGAAGGAAAGCGACGGGAAACGGTTTTGCGATTCGACGATCATGCCGTCGAACACTTCCTGCACCGTGGCGCGCACGTTCGGCTGCTTGCGGGCGCTGTCGCGCGCCACGTCGATCAGCGCGTTCGGCTCTTCCGCACCGGCCGAGAGAATGCCGCGCGGGCGGTGATACTTGAACGAGCGGCCGACGAGATGGATGTTGTTGGCGATCAGCGCCGAGGCGACGGTATCGCCCTCGAGCGCCGTGTAGCTCTTGCCGTCGAAGGTGAAGCGCGCGGTTCTGGCCGGCGTCAGGCGACCCTTGCCTGCGATACGGTTCGTGCCGCTCATTGTGCCTCTCCTTCGAGTTGTTCGTAGGTCTCGACGGGAGCATGCGGAACGGCGGCCTCGCCGATCGTGGGCTTCGGCTCGCCTGCCTTGTAGGTCATGATGAACTTGTCGCTGATCGTGTCGCGCGCCGCGTTGAAGAAGCGGCCGCAACCGTTGAGGTGGCGCCAGCGTTCGAAGATCAGCCCCTTCGGGTTGTCGCGCAGGAAGAAATATTCCTCGAACGCCTCGTCGGAGATGTCCGCGATATTGGTGGGGCGGGCGATATGCGCATCGCCGGCGCCGCGGAATTCGAGCTCGGAGCGCTCTTCCTGACAGTATGGGCAATAGATAAGAAGCATGGTGTCCTCGTGTCAGTGCGCGACGGCGGCGGCGGCGGCTTCGTCGATCAGACGGCCGGTGCGGAAGCGGTCCAGCGTCAGGCCGGCATTGAACTTGTGCGCCTCGTCGCGGGCAATGAGGTGCGCGAAGAGATTGGCCGAGCCCGGCGTCGCCTTGAAGCCGCCGGTGCCCCAGCCGCAGTTGACGTAGAGCCCCGGAACCGGCGTCTTCGACTGGATGGCCGAACGATCCGGCGTGTTGTCGACGATACCGCCCCACTGGCGCATCATCTTGACGCGGCGGAACATCGGGAAGAGCTCGCAGATGGCATCGAGCGTATGCGTGATGATCTGCAGGCCGCCGGTCTGGCTGTAGGAATTGTACTGGTCGGTGCCGGCGCCGATGACGAGCTCGCCCTTGTCGGACTGCGAGATATAGGCATGCACCGTGTTGGACATGACCACGCAGGGGAAGATCGGCTTCAGCGGTTCGGAGACCAGCGCCTGCAGCGGGCTCGATTGCAGCGGCACGCGCACATCGGCCATCTTCATGACCGTCGTCGTGTGGCCGGCGGCCGAGACACCAACCTTCTTGGCGCCGATGAAGCCGCGATTGGTCTCGACACCGGTAACCCGCCCATCGGGGCCGCGGCGGATACCGGTCACTTCGCAGTTCTGGATGATGTGGACGCCGCGATCGGACGCAGCACGCGCATAGCCCCAGGCCACCGCGTCGTGACGCGCCGTGCCGCCGCGACGCTGGAGTGCTGCACCGTTGATCGGATAGCGGGCGCTGGCGGAGATATCGAGCGGCGGACAATAGGCCTTGGCCTGTTCCGGCGTCAGCCATTCATTGTCGATGCCGTAGAGGCGGTTGGCATGGATATGGCGCTTGAAGGACTGCTGGTCGTGCACATTGTGCGACAGCATCATCACGCCGCGCGGCGAGTACATGACATTGTAGTTGAGATCCTGCGAGAGGTTCTCCCAGAGCTTCATCGAATGCTCGTAGATGTGCATGCTCTCTTCATAGAGATAGTTCGAGCGGATAATGGTCGTGTTGCGGCCGGTATTGCCGCCGCCGAGCCAGCCCTTTTCGAGCACCGCGACATTGGTGATGCCGTGCTCCTTGGCGAGATAGTAGGCCGCACCCAGACCATGCCCGCCGCCACCGATGATGATGACGTCGTATTCAGCGCGCGGCTCCGGCGAGGTCCACTGCTTCTCCCAGCCCTTGTGGCCTCTGAGGGCCTCCCTTGCCACGGCAAAAACCGAGTATCTGCGCATCCGCCTTCATCTCCTTCGGGAAAATGGTCCCTTCTCGTCGGCATACAAATCGCAAATCCAAAAGCGGCACAACGTTTCTTTTGCGACGCGGACCGGCTTTTGTTTTGACACGACGCGAAGAATGAATGAGGTCGCGCGATCTCAGCGCGTCGAAGCAAGCCGAACAGGAATGCTGCAAGTGCCGGCAGTGGCCTCTCGCCCGCCACTCCTGTTATTTTAGACTGTTTGCACTTACAATTTTTGGGCGCATAGTTCACCCGCTGCCAAGCGCTCCTTTTGCGCGTTGAGGGTTTCGAGTCGGCAGCAATGACAACATTCATAGGCCAGACGCCGGCGTCGTATGGGTTGCTGTCCAATCTGGCATAAATGTAACCGGCCGACACGGCACGATGCCCGCTGTCTGGTCTCAGGGAGGATTAGCCATGCAATCGCATTTCATCACCCTTACCGTTAGCCTGCTTTTATCAGGGGCTTGCCTGAGCGGCCCTGTCGTCGCCGCCGAGGACGCCCTGACGAAGGAGGAAGCGGCGTCGATCGGCGTCGACGCCTATCTCTACCTCTACCCGCTGGTCACCATGGATATCACCCGCGCGCAGGCAACCAACGTCGAGGCCGGCAAGACAATGGGCCGAGGCCCGGCCAACATGTTCACCAACGTCCCGCAATTTCCGACTGCCGACTTCAGGGACGTCGTTCGACCCAATTTCGATACTCTCTACTCGATTGCCTGGCTCGATATGACAAAGGAGCCGATGATCGTCTCGGCTCCTGATACGAACGGCCGCTTCTATCTGCTGCCCATGCTGGATATGTGGTCTGATGTATTTGCCTCGCCGGGTTGGCGCACAACAGGAACGGCGAAGGCCGATTTCGCCGTTGTCCCGCCTGGCTGGACAGGCAAAGAGCTGCCCGCCGGAACACAACGGATCGATGCGCCGACGCCGTATGTCTGGGTCATCGGACGCACGAAAACGGATGGGCCACCCGATTACGACGCCGTTCACAAGATCCAGGCTGGCTACACAGTCACGCCGCTGTCGCAGTGGGGCAAGACGGTTGAGCCGGTGAAGGTCACGATCAATCCTGACATCGACATGAAAACCCCGCCAAAGAAGACAGTGGACGGGATGACGGCAGTGGATTTCTTCGCCTATGCAGCGGAGGTGCTGAAGGTCAATCCGCCGCACATCACCGATCAGCCGATCATCAGCCAGATGAAGCGAATCGGGATCGAACCGGGAAAGAGCTTCGATAAAACCAAGATCGCACCCGACATCGCCGCCGCTTTGAAGGATGTACCGGCCGCAGCACAAAAGCTGATGGAATGGAAAGTCCCGTCGCTTGCGCGCGTGGCCAACAACTGGTCGATGAACACCGACACGATGGGCGTCTACGGCAATTATTATCTGAAGCGGGCGATTGTCGCGCAGCTTGGTCTCGGCGCCAACCTGCCGGAGGACGCGATCTATCCCCTCAACCTCGGCGACGAGAAGGGAAACCCGCTAAACGGAACGAACAGCTACAAGCTTCACTTCGACAAGTCGAACCTGCCGCCGGTCAAGGCGTTCTGGTCCGTCACACTTTATGATCCGGAGGGTTTTCAGGTCGCCAACGATCTGAACCGGTTTGCCGTCAGCAGCTGGATGCCGTTCGTCTACAACGCCGACGGGTCGCTTGATCTCTATTTCCAGAACAAGAGCCCAGGCGAGGACAAGGAAGCGAACTGGCTACCAGCACCCGCCGGGTCATTCAACCTGACCATGCGCCTTTACGGACCGGCAAGCGAAGCGCTCACCGGGAAATGGAATCCGCCCCCGATAGAAATGGTGCCTGCGCTCCAACAGGTTACCGCACAGTAGTGCATCCGCACCTACGGCATCTCGCGCTCCGAGCCCAGCTCGGCTCGACCAATGAGAGCCCTCGCGCCCAAAGGCGCGAGGCTGTCTGGGGATTAAGCCGACTTTGACACAGTTCGACGCTTCTTGGCCGGGGCGGCCGCCGGCGGCGCTTCGGCCTCCTGCTGCAGGCGCAAGGCCTTCAGTCGCTCCGTTTTCTTTTCGCGCGCCGCAGCTTCGGCCGTGATGATCGCTTTCGCGGTCGTATCGGTGGCAGCTGCCTTGTCGCGCGGAGAGAGCTTGGCCGGATTGAAGAGTTCGTCTTTTGAAGTCATCTGCTTCCTCTGTCTAGACCTGCCAGACGGCAGGTCAGCGGGCCGGGCGCACTGCCTTCTTCGGAGCCGGAAGAAGACCTTCACGCTGAAGCTTCTTGCGCGCCAGCTTGCGCTGACGGCGAACGGCTTCGGCCTTCTCACGAACACGCTTCTCGGAGGGCTTTTCGTAAGCGCTGCGCGCCTTGAACTCGCGGAAGAGACCTTCGCGCTGCATTTTCTTCTTCAGGACACGGAGCGCCTGGTCGACATTGTTGTCTCGAACGAGAACCTGCAAATTCTTTCCTTTCGTGCGGCAAACTCATTTGCCGATTGGT
The DNA here is from genome assembly GCF_024808055.1 of Rhizobium sp. BK176. Lineage (NCBI taxonomy): Bacteria > Pseudomonadati > Pseudomonadota > Alphaproteobacteria > Hyphomicrobiales > Rhizobiaceae > Rhizobium > Rhizobium sp. BK176. The sequence goes on from NZ_JANUBV010000006.1 coordinate 218,861, forward strand.
CAGAGTGGAGACTACTTCCTCACCCTGAGGCTTGACGTTTTCAGCCAGGATCCGCCCTGGATATCCGCAATGGCGTCGTCTCTCGGCGTAGGGGATGCCGACTGACTCATGTCGATATCGCTCTCAAGGATCCGCCGATCAAAGTTTTCGCCTTCAAAGCGAACACGATATTGTGCGCGACTGCCGTCAGACGGAAGAATCGCCGCGATCCTGCAGGTCCTGCTCGCCTGTTCGGTACGGACGAAACCGCCCTTTAGAACGATGCTGTCGCCGATAGCATATCTTGGCATAGGTGCCATTTGGTTTTCACCGAACTGTCTTGATCATCAAAAGCATAAAAGGCCGGGTTTGATCCCGACCTTCGCCATCAGGCTCTCGGCTGCCAGTACATCCGTGGTCAGCCAGGCCGAATGAGAATTAAGCTGAGCGCAGGTTGTCGGCAGAATTCTTGCCGGACTTCTTGTCGCGAACGAGATCATAGGTGATCTTTTGGCCGTCGGACAGGTTTCCTAGACCAGCACGTTCAACCGCGGAGATATGAACGAAAACGTCCGTGCTCCCATCGTCCGGCTGAATGAAGCCGAAACCCTTGGTGCTGTTGAACCACTTAACGGTACCTGAATTCATAACGATCTCCTTTCAATAGTCGTTACTGCCCATGCGTTTATTCACAAGGCTAAGATCGATTTTGAGAGGAAATCTGACGGAGCTTCGCGCTCTTTGACAAAGGTCACAACCAACAGTCGATGGCTTACATATAAGGCAAACTACGGAATAAACAAGGCAAGGAACCGGGCTTTTGATCCCGACACGTGCACAAGGCCGCGGTGCAGCCCCCATTGGCGACGCCCCAGCCATGCTGATGTCGCCGTCTTCCACACTCAAAAAAAACTGGTTTTGCGGCGCCGCGGGCGGTTTTTTGCGGCAAGACTTGTGAGACCATATGGACTTCCCCCCGCCATTCTGCTATCCGCATCCTCAATCGCAAGGCTCCGGCCGCGCGAACCGTATATTTTTTTGCCTCTGGCGTCTTGCCGTCGCCGGCATCAACCAAACCAAAGGAACGTGATTCTCGTGCAGGTACTTGTCCGCGATAACAATGTCGACCAGGCTCTCCGCGCTCTCAAGAAAAAGATGCAGCGCGAAGGTATTTTCCGCGAAATGAAGATGCGCGACTACTACGAAAAGCCGTCGCAGAAGCGCGCTCGCGAAAAGGCCGAAGCCGTTCGTCGTGTTCGCAAGCTGGCTCGCAAGCGGGCACAGCGCGAAGGTCTCGTCGCACGCTAAGCGTAGCTGTCGTTATTTCGACGTTTTCAGATGCATGTTGGCGGGGGCGATCTGTTCGCCACCGCTTTTTTATTTGCTGCTGAAGCTTGCCCGTCCCTTGAAACGGACCGGCTGCACTGGGGGAAAACGAGCCCGCATGGCTGACATCACCAAGACCCGCTCTCTGCGTTCGCCGAAAATCGCTGTTCTGCCGGTTTTCGCAATCGTCACCGCGCTAGGCCTTGCTGGCTGCACGACAAGCAACACCACCGATGCCGTGATCCGCATCGACAAGGCACAGGGTTCGCAGGAAAACATCGCCTCGCTGACCTCTGTCATCAACGCCAATCCTAAAGATCCGGAAGGCTACAACGTCCGCGGTTCGGCCTACGGCCGTGGCGGCGATTTCCGCGCCGCACTGAACGACTTCAATACGGCGCTGCAGCTGAACCCGCGCTTCTACCAGGCCTACGCCAACCGCGCCTTGGTCTACCGCAACATGGGCCAGCAGCAGCAGGCGATCCAGGATTACAATTCCGCGCTGCAGATCAACCCGAACTACGACGTCGCCCTAATCGGCCGCGGCAATGTCTACCGCTCCGCCGGTCAGGACGATGCCGCCTTCAACGATTTCAACAAGGCGATTCAGAACGGCACGACCGACGGCCGCGCCTATCACAATCGTGGCCTGATCTATCAGAAGCGCAATCAGCAGGACAAGGCGATCGACGACTTCTCGAAGGCGATCTCGCTCTCGCCGAACGCGCCGGAGCCCTATAACGGTCGCGGCATTTCCTACATCGCCCTGAACGACGACGACAACGCGTTTGCCGACTTCAACCATGCGATCGAACTCAACGGCAACATTGCCGAATCCTGGGCCAACCAGGCGCTGGTCTACGAGCGCCGCGGCGAGAAGGACAAGGCGGCTCGCTCCTACCGCCACGCGATCGGCCTCGATCCGAAGTACCAGCCGGCCAAGGACGGTCTTGCCCGCGTGGGCGCTGCGACGACCGGTTAAGACATAAAAAGCACGGAGACGACGATGGCAGCGAAACAGCATGTGGTCGTCGTCGGATCCGGCATTGTCGGGGCCTCCATTGCCTGGCACCTGACGCGTAGCGGCGCGGCCGTTACCATGGTGGCGGAAGACATTGGCGGTGTCGCCACACCCAATTCCTTTGCCTGGATCAATGCAAGCTGGGGAAACCCGGAGTTCTATTTTCATTTTCGCCGCCGCGCGATGGCCGAGTGGAAGCGCTTGGCCCGTGACCTGCCTGGACTGCCGTTATCCTGGTGCGGCGGCATCAGCTGGGATCTGCCGGGCGATCAACTCGAGGCCTTTGCCGTCGAACACTCATCGTGGGGTTACGGCATCGAGCGGTTGGACGGCGCGGCAGTTGCAGCACGCGAGCCCTACCTGACACAGGTTCCCGATCTCGCGCTTTCGGTCGCGGAAGAAGGCGCGGTCGAGCCCGTTGCGGCCGCTCGGTTGCTCATCGCCGATGCGGAGGCCAGGGGCGCCAGGTTTGTCAGCGCCGCGGTCGACGGTCTTGTGCGCAGCGGTGAGCGGATTGTGGGCGTGGTCTCCTCAGCAGGCATGATCGACGCCGACCACGTCGTGCTGGCGGCGGGTGCCGGCAGCGTACCGCTTGCCGCCTCCGTCGGCGTTACACTGCCCTTGGAAGCGCCACCCGGGCTGATCGTTCACTCACGTCCATTCGAAACACGGTTGATCGGCTTGGTCATGGCGCCCGACCTGCACATGCGTCAGACTGCCGACGGCCGTATCATCGCCGGCTCCGATTTTGGCGGCACCGATCCCGGCGCCGACCAGTACGCGACTGCCGCTACGGTCTTTGCGAGGCTCAAGGAACGCCTGAAAGGGAGCGAACGGCTGAGCATGGACTTCTTCACCGTCGGCTACCGTCCAACACCCAAGGACGGCTTCCCCATTATCGGCAATTGCGGGCCGGACGGCCTCTATCTTGCCGTAATGCACTCGGGCGTGACACTGGCGCCGCTCGTCGGCGTACTCGCGTCTAACGAGATTCTTTCTGGCCAAGCGGATCCATCCCTCGGGTCGTTCCGTCTCAAAAGATTTGGCTGAGAGGCAGTCGAACAAAGATTTGCGAATTGCCGGACGACATGTTTTAGTATGTTGCAAGCAGCAGCACCTGTCCCTAACATGCAGCGACTTCGATAGCAGGCTATCAGGAAGACCCGGGGGCGCGTTGAAGGCAATTGCGGTGGTCCAGTTTTTTGCTTTCATGCCTGTAAGCGGTGCGCACACCGATGTTTCCGGCCGCGTGCTTCAGCGAAGCGTAGGCTCATGAAGGGCCGCTTCCGCTTCTTTCCCAAAGCATCGATCGGGACCTACCTGATCGCGATGGCCGTTGCGACGGCGTTGCCAATTTTCGCCCTCGTTGCTCTTCTGCTGGCACAGTTGGAAGACAACCAACGGTCGATTTTGAAGCGTGAGACAGCCCAGGATGCCACCGCGCTTGCCCGCTCCATTGATCGCCAGCTTCAGGACATGGCTACAACTTTAAGATTGCTTTCCAACTCTCCGGAATTGGAGAGCAATGACTTTGCGTCGTTCCATGCGCGAACCGAAACGTCTCTGCGGGCTGATAACCTCTACGTCCTCGCCGTCGACGAGAACGGGCAGCAGCTCTTGAACACGCGCAGAGACTATGGCGAGGCGCTCGGCAAGGCTGGCAATCTCCCCTCCATCGAAGCAGCTATCAAATCGGGGCGAATCGAAGCGTCCGACGTGTTCATGGGGCGAACGAGCGGCGAATTCGTCTACAACGTCACGATGCCGATGCAGGCTGGCAGGGTCCGGGCGTTGATCATCACGCAGAATGCCAGGGACCTGGCAAAACTTGTGACCACCGAGGGCCTACCGAACGATTGGTCTGCCGCTGTGATCGACCAGAGCGGCCACGTTGTTGCCTCCGCCGGCGCCACCAGTATCGGCTTCGGCCAACCCTTCAATCCAAGCATCCTTCCGTCACTGATCAATTCCAGCGGCGTCTACGAGAACAAGCAGGTCCTGCCGAGGGCAATGCTCGGCTACGCGCAGATCCCGGGCTGGTCCTGGAAGGCGGTGATATGGGGACCAGTCGCCACGGCGCAGGCGTCGATACTGACAACGTGGCGCTTTCTGGTTATCGGCGGCCTGGCGCTGATGTTGGTCGCCATTCTGGCCGCCTATGTGGTGGCGCGCCAGGTCCGCACGACGATACGATCGATCGCCGACATGGCCAATCGCATGGGCGAAGGCCACATCGTGGCGCCGATCGAAACCAGCGTCATCGAGGCCAACCAGGTCGCGATCGCGCTCTCCAATGCCTCTTTTGACCGGAGTCAGACCGAGGATCGGCTGCACTTCGTGATGAACGAACTCGTGCACCGCACCAAGAACCTCCTGACCCTGGTTCAGGCGATGATGCGGCAGGTCGCCAAGCGCGCCGACAGCGTCGAGGCATACCAGGCGGCTGTTGCTGATCGCCTCGAAGGCCTGTCCCGCTCGATCGATCTTCTGACCAGCGAGCAATGGGCGGGCGCATCGCTGCGCCGGGTGATCGACATTCACTTCAAGAGCTTTCCGCAGGCGAGCGAGCAGGCCGAGATTTCGGGCAAGGACTTCACCCTGAAGCCGGACGTCGTGCAGAACCTCGGCCTCGTGTTGCATGAACTGGCGACCAATTCGGTAAAGTACGGGGCTCTCTCTGTCCCCCATGGCCGTGTTCGGCTGAGCTGGCGGGATGCCCAGGATGAAACGCGCAAGGAGCCCCTCATTATCTTTACGTGGGAAGAACGAGACGGCCCGCACACCCGCACGCCTGAGGGCTCGGGTTTCGGTACGACGATCATCAAGAACCACGCCGCTGCAGCCTTTTCCGGTACCGTCGAGATCGAGTTCCGGCCCGAGGGCTTCTACTGGACGTTGACGGCACCGCGCCGCTCCTTCGAGCGCGCCTAGCGCGGAACAAACCTCGCAAACGCTCGTTTCCGACAGGCTACTCGAAAGGAGAAGACCATGTTCAGGGAAACGATGATTGCCGCGGCGGCGGCCGCAGTAGCCGCCATCGCCAACCCGGCAAGTGCTGCTAACTATATGACGCTTGGCCAGCTCGTCTGCGGATCGCAGGGTGGCCAGGGAATGATCGTCACGTCTCAGAAAAACCTCCTCTGCACCTACACACCGGCAGAGGGCGGACCGAAGGTCGTCTATGCCGGTACGATCCAGAAATTCGGGCTGGATGTCGGCCAGACGGGCAAAACCGTCATGATCTGGCAGGTGCTCGCCAAGACCGGAACCAATATTCCCGATTTCGCGCTGGCCGGTGAGTATTACGGCGTAGGCGCCGATGCGAGTTTCGGCGCCGGTGCTGGTGCCAAGGTCATTGCCGGCGGCACCAACCAATCCTTCATGCTGCAGCCGTTGAACGTGCAGGCCCAGGAGGGTCTGAACCTCGCGCTCGGCGTGGAGAAACTGACGCTGGCGCCGGCTGCCACCTGATTTCAGGTGGCGCCGAAAGGAGAGAGGTCGACCGACCTCTCTCTTTGCGTGTCAGGCGGAGCGGTGCGTCAGCGCCAGAGCGCCGCCGAACAGCATCATCATGGAACCGCTGATCCGATTGACCAAGCGAACGGCCCAGGCATTGCGCATGACACCGCGCAGTCGCGAACCGACAAATGCGTAGATGGCGATCGCCACGACCTCCAGAACCAGGAAGATTGCCCCAAGCATGAAGAAACTCTGCCAGTAGGCACTGGGTTCGACGAACTGCGGCAGAAACGCCGTAAAAATCAGGATCGCTTTGGGATTGCTCGACGCGACGAGAAATTCCTGCCGCAGATAGGCCCTGAACGTTGAAGGGTGTTGGGCAGCCGCCAGTTCCGACACATCCACCTTCGCGCGGAACAGCTTGAAACCAATCCAGAGCAGATAAGCGACACCCAGCCACTTCACGATCGAGAAGGCCACTCCTGATGCCATCAAGAGGGCGCCGAGACCGAAGGCTGTGATCGCAATCATGATGGCGAAGGCGACGATGCGGCCGGCGGAGGCCGCAATCGCCATGCCCATTCCCGCCCGTGCGCCGATCGTCACCGAGAGGAGGTTGTTTGGACCAAACGCCATATTCAGCGCAAAACAGGCGGGAACGTAGAGAAGCAGCGTTTCGAGGGACATGGCATCACCGTGCAAAACAAAGGGCGCAGGCCAAGCCTGCGCCCTTATATTTTAACCGAGATCAAGCCGGCTGGCGACGGCTCAGTGGCCGATCGCCTTGTTGACTTCCTCGGTCACCTTCTTGGCATCGCCGAGCAGCATCATCGTGCCATCTTTGTAAAACAGCGTGTTGTCGATACCGGCGTAACCGGAGCCGAGCGAGCGCTTGACGAATAGGCAGGTCTTGGCCTTGTCGACATCGAGGATCGGCATGCCGTAGATCGGCGAGGTCTTGTCGTCGCGCGCCGCCGGATTGGTCACGTCATTGGCGCCGATGACATAGGCGACGTCCGCCTGCGCGAATTCCGAGTTGATGTCTTCCAGCTCGAAGACCTCGTCATAAGGCACGTTGGCTTCGGCCAGCAGCACGTTCATGTGGCCGGGCATGCGGCCGGCGACCGGGTGGATCGCGTACTTCACCTCGACGCCGTTCTTCTTCAGATTGTCGGCCATTTCACGAAGCGCATGCTGCGCCTGCGCCACCGCCATGCCGTAGCCCGGCACGATGATGACCTTGGAGGCGTTCGCCATCAGATAGGCGGCGTCCTCCGCCGAACCGAGCTTGACGGTCTTGTCGGAATTATCCGTGCCACCCGAGACGGTTTCGCCGCCGAAGCCGCCGAGAATGACCGAAATGAACGAGCGGTTCATGCCCTTGCACATGATGTAGGACAGGATCGCACCCGACGAGCCGACCAGCGCGCCGGTTATGATCAGTGCCAGGTTGCCGAGCGTGAAACCGATGCCGGCTGCTGCCCAACCGGAATAGGAGTTCAGCATCGACACGACGACCGGCATGTCGGCGCCGCCGATCGGTACGATCAGCAGAACGCCGAGCGCCAGCGACAGAACGACGACCGCCCAGAAATCGAAATGGCTTTCCGTTGCGGCGAGACCGACGATGAAGAGCACGATCAGTGCCAACAGCGCGATGTTGATGACGTGCCGGAAGGGCAGCATGATCGGCTTGCCGGACATGCGCCCATCGAGCTTCAGGAAGGCGATGATCGAGCCGGTGAACGTCAGCGCACCGATAGCGACGCCAAGCGCCATCTCGATCCGCGCCTCGGTGTGGATTTCGCCGATGTTGCCGATGCCGAAGGATGATGGCGTATAGAGCGCCGAGGCCGCGACAAGCACGGCGGCAAGACCGACCAGCGAGTGGAACCCGGCAACCAGCTGCGGCATCGAGGTCATCGGAATGACCCGGGCGATATAGGCGCCGGCACCGCCGCCGATGGCGAGACCAAGGACGATCAGCACGAAACCGCCGAAGGATGGTGTCGCCAGCGTCAACGTGGTGAGGATGGCGATCGCCATGCCGGCCATGCCGTAGAGATTGCCCTTGCGGCTGCTGGCCGGATGGGAAAGCCCGCGCAATGCCAGGATGAAGAGAACGCCGGAAACAAGATAAAGGAAGGCTGCGATACTGCTCATGCGGTCCTCACTTGTCCTTCTTCTTGTACATCGCCAGCATGCGCTGGGTGACAAGGAAGCCGCCGAAGATGTTCACCGAAACGAGAACGAGCGCGACGAAGCCGAAGCCGGTTGCAAGCCCGCTCGTCGAAATGCCGACCGCCAGGAGCGCACCGACAACGATGACCGAGGAGATCGCGTTGGTGACCGCCATCAGCGGCGTGTGCAGCGCCGGCGTCACCGACCAGACGACGTAATAGCCGACGAAGATCGCCAGCACGAAGATCGCGAACTGGAACACGAAGGGGTCGATCGCGCCGCCTGTGGCGGCACTTGCGGCCTCCGGTGCGTGGGCAGCAGCCGACGTCACGGCATTCACGGCCTGGTTCAATTGCTCCAGCGCCTTGTCCATTGCCTCACTGGCCATCAGTTATCCCCCTTTTTCGCGCCGCCGAATGCCGGGTGCACGACACTGCCGGCATGCGTCAGCATCGTCGCCTTGATCAGTTCGTCCTCGAGATTGAGGGCGACCGCCTTCGTTTCCTTGTTGACCATGGTCTCGAGGAAGGTGACGAGGTTCTTGGCGTAGAGAGCCGAAGCGCTGGCCGCGATCCGACCGGCCAGGTTTGCGTAACCGATGACGCGCACGCCATCGACGTCGGCGACCTTGCCCGGCTTAACGCCTTCGATGTTGCCGCCGCGTTCGACGGCGAGATCGACGGCAACCGCGCCCGGCTTCATCGATTTCAGCATGTCACGCGAGACCAGCTTCGGTGCCGGACGCCCCGGGATCAGGGCAGTGGTGATGACGATGTCCTGCTTGGCGATATGATCGGCGACAAGGGCCGCCTGCTTCGCCTGGTATTCCTTGGACATTTCCTTGGCGTAGCCGCCCGCGGTTTCGGCCGCCTTGAACTCCTCGTCCTCGACGGCGATGAACTTCGCACCGAGCGAGGCAACCTGCTCCTTCGCCGCCGGACGAACGTCGGTCGCCGATACCGCAGCACCTAGACGACGCGCCGTGGCAATCGCCTGCAGGCCGGCAACGCCGGCGCCCATGACGAAGACCTTGGCCGCCGGAACGGTGCCGGCCGCCGTCATCATCATCGGCATGGCGCGGTCGTAGACCGCCGCCGCTTCGATGACCGCCTGATAACCTGCGAGGTTTGCCTGTGAGGAAAGAACGTCCATCGATTGCGCGCGGGTAATGCGCGGCATCAGCTCCATGGCGAAGCTGGAGAGCCCGGCCTTGGCCATGGCTGCGATCGCCTCGTCATTGCCATAGGGGTCCATGACCGCGATCACAATCGCGCCGCTCTTGTAGCCGCCGATCTCGTCGTCGGTCGGACGACGAACCTTCAGCACCACATCGGCGGTTGCTGTCGCACCGACCGAACCCATCCGTGCGCCGACGGCCTCGAACTCCGCATCCGGTATTTTCGACTTGGCCCCGGCTCCCGCCTCGACCACGACGTCAAGGCCAAGACCAATCATCTTCTTTACGGTTTCGACGGACGCAGCAACGCGCGTCTCGTCCCCCGTGGTTTCCTTCGCCACAAAAACAATATTGCCCAACCGCCCCCTCCTCCGGGTCAGCCAGTCTGCCGCAGGCTTCGCCTGCCCAGCCCGAGCATTCAGTCAAAGCTTTGGAAAAAGCGCCCCTCCCCGCGCCGCGCCTAGCGCAGCAGAACGAGGCCAGCGATGAAGACGATCAGCAGGACAACGAGGCCGCCGAGGAAGCCAGCACCGGTGAAGAAGCCAGCCGTCATGCCAAGCAGAAGAGCAACAAGAAACAGCGTGCCGTACTTCGTCGCGGCAAGGAACATGTTGTAAGTCTGCTCATGCTCCTTGTAGTCCATCGGCGCGCCGACTTCGGCAGGTCCCGTGTGATGCTCGGCCATGAATATCGTCTCCCTCAAACTTCCCGGTCGGCACGCAAGCAGCACGACCGTTTGACTGCCATGATTCCCTCGATCCCACGAGGAAATGTCCCTGCAGAGGGATTACACAAAGCGTCGATAAAGCGCAATGCATGAGAATGCCGCAGGCGGGCGACATTCTCAGCCAAATTCAAGCGGATGGGATCACAGGGGAAGATCAGTCCCAAGATCGCCCTCAGCCATGAAACGCGCCGTCGGTATGATGGTCAGCGGCGGCAGCGTGTGATTGGGCGTACGCGAGAACATCATCCGCTGTTCGCTGGCGCTCGAAATGAAGAACGGATAGCGCGTCAGCAGCTTACGGCCGACCTCGATGACGTTGGTCGCCATCAGCGTCAGGTCGAAACCATAGGTCTCGGTCATCCGGCTTGCGACGACGGTGTCGGCGTAGAAGACGCGCTTGTAGAAGGCCGCGTGCGCCGGGCGCACATGCTGCATTACACGGTCCGCGCGAAAATGCGCGGCAGCGACGATGTTCGGACGCAGCGTCAGATAAGGGATCCACGGCATTTCGGTGCTGAGTTCGGGGTCGGCAGCAAAGCGCGCCGGATCGATCAGGCTCAGCCCCGCGTCCAGAAACGCATCCATTTCCGCCGGAAAGATACCGCCCGATTGTGAGACACGGTGGTCCGGCGTCACGTGATGGATGCGAATCGTGCTGACGAGCTGTTCATAATAGTACAGTCCGAAAACATACGCCTGGCTATCGAAATCGGCTTCGTCGATCATGCCTTTGGCGGCGACCGGAAGCACTTCACGGGCCTTGTAGGCCTTGTAGCGCAGGCGCTCCACCGCTTCCATGTCCTCGCCGCTTTCGACGCGACGGTATTCGACGTGGTCCATTATCTCAAGAAGTTTACTGCTGAAATCACTCGTCTTTAAAGGGCTGTCTGCCATAGTTACCCGGTCCGCCTGTTAACGAAGCATTAATCATATGGAACCGGGCGAAGGGCAAGAATGCTTCGAGGATTTGCGTTATATTTGAATTGTTAAGGTTAACGGCCCGCTCTTGAACCAGAGCGCGGTCGGCCGAAGCGGCCGCTCAGATCATGCAACTTTCGGGCGACGACGTGGGGCCGTGCGGCGACTGAGGCTTTGGGAGAGGATGGCGATGTTCTGCGCCGGAACAGCCGGCGAAAAAACGTAACCCTGCACCAGATCGGTGGCACGATATTTGTTGAGCAAGGCCAGTTGCTCGGTGGTCTCGACACCCTCGGTGACGATCTTGAGGCCGAGCTCGCGCGCCAGGTTGACGGTGCCGCGCAGCAACTTGAGGCGGCGCCCGTCCTCGACGATGTTGCGCAGGAACGAGCGGTCGATCTTGACGATGTCGAGCGGCAGCGTGTCGAGGTAGCTGAGGCTGGAGAAGCCGGTGCCGAAGTCGTCGATCGCAATCGTGATCCCGCGCGCCCTGAGTTCCGCGAGAATCGCGCGCACCGCGGCCGGCTCGTCGATCAGGCAGCTTTCGGTAATTTCGAGATGCAATCGCGCGGGCTCGAGACCCGACGCCTCGAGCGCTTCGGAAACGACGGCAAGAATATCCGCGTCGCGCAGGTCGCGCGCCGACAGGTTGACCGAAACGGCGATATGATCCGGCCAGCTCATGCAGTCGGCGCACGCCTTCATGAGGATGAAGCGCGTAATCTCGGAGATGATGCCCATCTCCTCTGCAAGACGAATGAAGACATCCGGAGGGATCGCACCCTTCTCCGGGTGGACCCAGCGCGCCAGCGCCTCGGCGCATTCGATGCGTGTTCCGTCAGCCCTGAACATTGGCTGGTAGGCAATGCTGAGGCCGTGCTTGCCGATCGCCTCGCGCAGATCCGCCTTGAGCTTCTGCTGCTCGATATAGCGGCCATCCATCTCGCGTTCGAAGCCGGCAATGCCGCCGCGCTGTTTTGACTTGCTCTCGAAGAGCGCGAGATCCGCCTTGATGCTCCACTCCTCCATCGCGAAGGCATCGCTCTCGAGAATCGCAAAGCCGGCGCTCAGCGAAACGAGGAACGTGACGTCATCGGCCTCGTAGTTGCCCTGGATGCTCTCATGGAACCGATGAATCTCGGCGTCGAGCGCAGCCATGTCCTTCGCATGCGGGAAGAACAGGATGAACTGGTCACCCATCAGGCGGCCGACGATCGCCTTGCCCGCCTGCTTGGCGATGCGGGCTGCGATGGCACAGAGCAGGCGGTCGCCCGTGATGTGGCCGCGCATGTCGTTGACATGCTTGAACTCGTCGATATCCAGAACCATGAAGCCGACGGGGCCGCGCTTCTTCGGATGCTTGCCTAGGTAGTCTTGCACGAGATGGCTGAAGTACTCGCGGTTCGGCAGGCCGGTCAGCGCATCGAAGCGAACCATGTGCAGGATCTTCTGCTCGGCCTTCACGCGGCTCGATACGTCTTCGAAAATCAACACGGCGCCGCCGTCGGCACGGCGGCTGGCGGAAAACTCCAGCGACAGATCCTCGGGAAAGTGGATCAGCGTGCGCGACAGCTTGCCTTCGGCGACGTGCGTCATCTGCCGCAGGATAAGCTCCGGCTGCGTGGAATCCATAAAGCTGTAGCGGGCGCCGTAGCGCAGCACAGCACCGAGGTCGCGCTCCTTCAAGCGATCCGGATCGCCGATCTTCAGGAGGTCGCAGGCCTTGCGGTTGATGACCTGAATGCGGTTTTCCGGATCGACCATCACCAGGCCGTGCGGCATGTTGTTGAGCGCCGTGTCGAAGCGATCGGCGATCATCGAGATCTGGCGGCGCGCAATGACGTTCTCATAGAGGAACTCGCGCACACCATTTGCCATTGCCCGCGTCGTCAGGCCGAACGGAATGAGGAAGGCCGACAGGATCGCACGATAGAAGTCGAGCGCCATCAGGCTGCAGATGATCATCGGCAGACAGCAGGCCAGCGTCTGCAGGTCGATCGCCTTTTGCGATCCGTAGTTTCGGCCGACGACGGAGACCATCGACGCCATGGTGACCGCAATGCAGGCCAGTTCGGCAAACGGATCCTGCAGGAAGAAGATCGCGTAACCGCTGCCGATGCCGAGGATCGCAGCGGTCGAGGCAGCGCCGATGACGTAGACCGTTTCCCAATGTTCGATCTGGTCACGCGACAGCGTCAGCTTATCGACCTTGTCGAACATGCGGAAGGTGACCATGCGGCCGGCGAAAACCGCAAGAAAACCGAGCGAAAGAACGACGTAGAATGGAGAGCTGGTTTTCAGGGCAACAGCGAGGAAGGCAACCACATGCACGACGACACCCGCGACGAGTGTCATGCGATTCCCGAAGAGGGAACTGACAAACGACAGATAAACGTCGGTAGGGACCCTGTTCGGGTTATGTGGCTTCATCCATACTTTCCCTGTGCGGCGAAACCTTATCCCCAACCCTTTAAAAATTGATTTCGTGTAATCCATACATTTTGTCGAATTTTCCAAAACCCTGGCGTGATTTTTAGCGATTGCAAGGACTTATGCAGCCATGCGGGGAAGTTTTCGCCGTTTCCCGCCTAGCTTCAGGTTGTTTAGATGCTTCAGCACTAACGCCTAGCGGGTTGCGAAAGGCTTATACGACTATATTCCAACATACCCCCTTTGACCTTTCAATTTAAAAAACCGTGGTCTACACCGGTGGAAAGATAAAAGGCGCATAAAACCGCGCGACATAACAGGGGGAATGGCATGCCGGCTTTGCTGACCGTCAGCCGGCTGATCGATGCGGTCAGCCAATTCATGGGAAAACTGTCCGAATACATGGTGCTGCTTTGCTGTCTGATCAGCGCAGCCAACGCGCTGATCCGCTACTCTTTCAACTACAGCTCCAACGGCTGGCTCGAGATCCAATGGTATCTCTTCGCCTTCATCGTCGTGTTAGGCGCAGCCCATACGCTGCGCATGAACGAACACGTGCGCGTGGACCTTATCTACGGCTCCGTCTCCGACAAGGCCAAGATCTGGATCGATATCATCGGGCTCATTGTCTTCCTGATCCCCGCCTGCATCTTCCTGACCTGGCTCTGCTGGCCCTTCTTCCTGGCCTCTTACCTGCAGCATGAGATCTCTGCCAATGCCGGCGGCCTGATCCGCTGGCCGGTCAAGCTCGTTCTGTTCCTCGGCTTCGGGCTGCTGACCCTTCAGGGCATCTCGGAGTTGATCAAGCGGATCGCGGCCCTCACCGGCTACATGCAGATCGACACAACATACGAAAAGCCGCTGCAGTAAGCCGGACCGGGAGGAACACCATTGTTTGATTTCGGCATCATTCCGCCGGCCATGTTCGTGGGCATGGTCCTTTTCATGCTCTACGGCTTTCCGGTCGCCTTTTCGCTGGCTGCCGTCGGCCTGTTTTTCGGCATTATCGGCATCGCCACTGGACATTTCAGCGAAGCCTTCCTGCAGGCGCTGCCGCTGCGCTTTTTCGGCATCGTCTCCAACGATCTGCTACTCGCCATCCCCTTCTTCACCTTCATGGGCGCCATCCTGGAACGCTGTGGCCTCGCCGAGGACCTGCTCGAGGGAACTGGCAAACTGTTCGGCCGCATTCCGGGCGGCTTGGCCTACGCGGTAATCCTGGTCGGCGCCGTGCTTGGCGCCATCACCGGCACGGTGGCCGCCTCCGTCATCACCATGGGCGTCATCTCGCTGCCGATCATGCTGCGCTACGGCTACAGCCCAAGGCTCGCGACCGGCGTCATCGCCGCCTCCGGCACCATCACTCAAGTCATCCCGCCGTCGCTCGTGCTGGTCGTCCTTGCCGACCAGCTCGGCAAGTCGGTCGGCGACATGTATCTCGGCGCCATCGGTCCATCGATCCTGCAGGTCGCGATCTTCATGGGCTATATTCTGGTCCTGTCGATCCTGAAGCCGGCCTCCATGCCGCCGCTGCCGAAGGAAGTGCGCGGCGACTTCAACTGGTCCCTGCTCCTGAGGGTACTCTCGGGCATGGTGCCGTCGATCGTTCTGATCTTCCTCGTTCTCGGCACGATCTTCATGGGCCTCGCGACGCCGACGGAAGCGGGCGCGCTCGGCGTCGTCGGCGCCATGGTGCTTGCCGCGATGCATCGCCGCCTCACCTGGCCGCTGATGCAGGAAGCTATGCGGTCGACAATGCACATCACTTCGATGGTGGTGATGATCCTGATCGGATCAACCGTCTTCAGCCTCGTTTTCCAGGGCATGGATGGCTCGCGCTGGATCGAGCACATGCTGTCGGGCATCCCAGGCGGCCCGGTCGGCTTCCTGATCTTCGTCAACATCTTCATCTTTGTGCTGGCCTTCTTCCTCGATTTCTTCGAGATCGCCTTCATCGTCATCCCGATGCTGGCGCCGGTGGCCTCGGCTCTCGGCATCGACCTGATCTGGTTCGGTGTGCTGATCTGCGTCAACATGCAGACGAGCTTCATGCACCCGCCCTTCGGCTTCGCGCTGTTCTACCTGCGGTCCATTGCCGATCGGAACGTCAAGACCTCAGACATCTACATGGGCGCCCTACCCTGGGTCTGCATGCAGCTAATCCTCGTCGCAATCGTGATCTTCTGGCCGCAGTCGGTTACCTACTGGCTGGACAAGGGGCCGAAGGTCGATCCGAACTCGATCAAGATCGAGGTGCCGGGCTTCGGCGGCAACGGCCTGGGGCTGCCGCCGCTTGGAGCACCGGGCGGCTCGCCACAACTGCCTGGCCTGACCTTGCCGCCGATGAACGGCTTGCCCGGCCAACCGCCAGCAGCGGCACCCGCACCGCCGCCGGCAACGGACCTCAGCCAGCCGCCGAAGATCAACTGACAACAAAAAGCCCCGGATCGAAATCCGGGGCTTTTCCTTGTCCGAACTCAGCTGCCGGTCAGATCTTGCCGGCGCGCTGCTGGATCATCATGAACGTGTCGAAGGTGTACTCCGACAGCTGCGCCCAGAGATAGGCATCGCGCTTGAACGCGGTCTGGTCCTCGTAGATCTTCTTGAAATACGGGTTCGACGCCGAAATCTCCGCATAGATGCCGAGGGCCGCCTGGAAGCAGGCTTCCATGATTTCCTGACTGAAGGGACGCAGCGTGGCGCCTTCCGATACCAGCTGCTTCAGCGCCGGCGGGTTCTTCATGTCGTACTTTGCCATCATGTTGGTGTTGGCAAAGGCGCAGGCATCGGTGAGCGCCGCCTGGTAGTGCTTCGGCAGGCTGTTCCACTTCTCCAGATTGAAGAAGGCATGGACGGTCGGTCCACCTTCCCACCAGCCCGGATAGTAATAGTACTTCGCAACCTTGTGCAGGCCGAGCTTCAGGTCGTCATAGGGACCGACGAATTCGGAGGCATCGATCGTGCCCTTTTCGAGCGCCGGATAGATGTCGCCGCCGGCGATCTGCTGCGGAATGACGCCGACCTTGCTGATGACCTGGCCGGCCAGACCGGCGATACGCATCTTGACGCCCTTTAGGTCGTCGAGCGTATTGATTTCCTTGCGGAACCAGCCGCCCATCTGGGCGCCCGTGTTGCCCGCCGGCAGGCCGTAGATGCCCTGCGTGGCGAAGAACTCGTTCATCAGCTTGTTGCCGTTGCCTTCGTAGAACCAGGCATTGGTCAGGCGACCGTTGAGACCGAACGGGATCGCCGTTCCGATCGCATAGGTTGGATCCTTGCCGACGAAGTAATACGAGCAGGTGTGGGCTGCCTCGACGGTGCCTGCGCTGACGGCGTCAGCGGCCTGCAGGCCCGGAATGATTTCACCAGCCGCGAACGGCTGAATGGTGAAATTGCCGTCGGTCGCCGCGGCTAGGTGCTTGGAGATATCGTCGGCCGCGCCATAGATCGTATCCAGGCTCTTCGGGAACGACGACGTCATGCGCCACGAAATCTTGGGGTTCTCTTGTGCAATCGCAGGCGCTGCCAGCGTGCCTGCAGCAGCAACCGCACCGACGCCGGCGGTTCCTGCCTTCTTCATGAATGAACGACGATCCATCAAAAACCTCCCGTATAGATGGTACTGCGAGGTGAACCCTCATCTTTGCCCGCAGCGATAGGGGAACTAAGCACGGTGGCGACCGTGTTTCAAGCACTCTCCCATTAGTCTTTGGCATCACGACGGCAATATAGCGGCGAGAAGCATTTCCATCAAAATCAGCGAGTTAGGCGGGCTTCGCCGAAGCCAGCTGCCGACAATGCCGTAATTCTGCCTGCGATTGCGCCGAGACGTTGACTTCTAAGCCGTTCTCGGCTCTCACAATAGCAACCGCATCTTCTGACCGGGGTCAAAATGACGAAGCCGATCGTCGCCGTTCCTGCCGATATCCGCACCTTCGACGGCGCCACATGGCACGCCGTCCAGCATCAATATGTGCGCGCGGCGCTCAATGCCGCCGGCGTCATGGCCTTCATCATTCCGGCCTTCGAGGAAGGCTACGGAACGGACGCGATTCTGGACCGGGTCGACGGCCTCCTTGTCTCCGGTTCGGCCAGCAACGTTCACCCGTCTTACTACGGCGCAACCGCGACCGATGCCGACGGCCCCTTCGATATCGCGCGCGATGCCACCACCCTGCCCCTGATCCGCCGTGCCATCGACCGCGCCATTCCGCTGCTCGCAATCTGCCGCGGCATTCAGGAACTCAACGTCGCCTTGGGCGGCACGCTTGCCAGCGAAATCCAGGACCAGCCGGGCATATGGGATCACCGCACGCCGGCCGAGGTTGACCGTGACGGCAAGTACGCGATCCGCCAGAGCGTCTTCGTCAAGGAAGGGTCCTGCATCGCGGGCATCGTCGGTCCGGGCGAAATCAGGGTGAATTCGTTGCATCGCCAGGCCATCGCTAAGACGGCCCCGCGCCTGCAGGCGGAGGCAGTGGCCGAAGACGGGACGATCGAAGCGGTCTCCGTGATCGATGCGCCGGCTTTTGCGGTCGGTGTTCAATGGCATCCGGAATACTGGGCCGAGACTGACAAGCCATCGAACCAGATCTTCACGGCCTTCGGCGACGCCGTCAGGGACTACGCGGCAAGCAAGCTACTGAGGGAAAGACACCTGCCCGCCTGACCGCCAGCCAATCGGTCGCTCTAGCGCCGCATCGCCCATCGCAATCCTACAGTCACGGCCAGGCCCAGAAGCGGCCATATGGCCCAGAATACGCCGTGCCATGACAACAGATTGATCATGACAATGCCGATGCCGACAATCGCGAATCCGGCTATGCGCCGGTCAAAACGGTTCTGGCTGCGGACCCACCCCATGGCGACCACAAAGGCAAGGGCAAGGAGCGGCCACGCCGCCCAGAACACGCCCTGCCATGACAGCAGGTTGATTACCAACAGAGCGATGGCGACCACCGCGAACACGCCGCCCATCTTCCGCACCCTGGGGTCAGACAAGCGGATCGGCTCGGACGCGACTGCTGGCGACGGACCGGCCGCCGGAGCTGGTCCGGCAGATGGTTCTACTCCGATCCGAACGGAATAGCTTGGCACCGCCTCGCTGACGTTCTTTACCGTCAGCGCTCCTAGAAAATCGAAGCCGACGGCGACCTTGTTTCGAACCTGATCATAGACGGTATTGGAAATCACGATGCCGCCGGCCGGTGCGGAAGCCTGAAGCCTGGCGGCGATATTGACGCCGTCGCCGTAGATATCGTCGCCCTCGGCGAGGACATCGCCGAGATTAATGCCGATCCTGTAGAGCATCCGCCCGTCCGCCGGCCGAGCTGCGTTCATGCCGACGAGTTCGTTTTGGACGTCGATTGCGGCGCGTACGGCCTCCACGACGCTCGGGAATTCGGCAATCAGCCCGTCGCCCCAGGTATTGATCACCCGGCCGCCATG
The DNA here is from genome assembly GCF_024808055.1 of Rhizobium sp. BK176. Classification (NCBI taxonomy): domain Bacteria; kingdom Pseudomonadati; phylum Pseudomonadota; class Alphaproteobacteria; order Hyphomicrobiales; family Rhizobiaceae; genus Rhizobium; species Rhizobium sp. BK176. Next base: position 237,527 of record NZ_JANUBV010000006.1, read on the forward strand.
CGCGCCGATCAGTCGCGACATCGCATCGCGCGACCACTTCAGCATGGCAAGCGTGCCCTCTTCGTCGGCACCCATCAGTCGCGTGTAATCCTGGACATCCGCAGAGAAGATGGTCGTCAGCTTGCGCCGCATTTCGTTCATGATGTCTCGCCTTTACCCAATCAACGCAAGGCCGTCCGAGAAGCGAAATGAATATGCGCGATTGTGATTGATGTAAATTGACGCGACCGAACGTTGCCGAAAAACCTCTCGTGCACGCCCCGCTGACCGCGACATTCTGCCGCAGACCCATGATCGCGGAACAGCTGTCCCGATGGAGCGTTTCTATCAGTTAGATTGGGTACTACCGGCATTCCGCCGGCGGTCCCGAGTGGGAGGAAAATCATGAAAACGCTGTTGCTCTCAATGGCCGTGCTGGCCACGAGTGCCCTCTCGGCATTTGCCGCCGAACCGGCCAAGATGGTCGATACGAAGATGGGCAAGATCCTGGCAACCGAAAAGGGCATGACCCTCTATACCTTCGACAAGGATGCCAAGGACAAGTCAAACTGCGACAAGGCCTGCCTGAAGAAATGGCCAGCCTTCCATGCCGCGGCCAAGGCCAAGGCGGAAGGCGACTGGACGTTGGTCAAGGCAGCGGACGGCAAGGAAATGTGGGCCTATGAAGGCAAGCCGCTCTACATGTTTGTCGACGACAAGATGGAAGGCGACATGAAGGGCGATGGCATGGGTGGCGTCTGGCATGTTGCCAAATAGCTGAGTCGCCTATCCGACGGGCGCGCCTTCGCGCGCCCGCTGGCGAGCTACGCCTTCACCGGAGTCTCTGGTACGGGTGTGAGCGGCTTGCCCTTCCCGAACCACTCGACGAGGTTGTCGACAACCAGATCCGCCATGGCATTCCGTGTCGGCACCGAGCCCGACGCGAGGTGCGGCAGAAGCACCGCGTTCGGCAGATCGAGCAGGTGAGTAGGGACGTTCGGCTCGTCGTAGAAAACATCGAGCCCGGCGGCACCGATGGTTCCGGACTTCAGCGCCTGAGCAAGTGCATCCTCGTCGACTGTCCAGCCGCGCCCTACGTTGATGAAGACGCCGTCAGGTCCAAGTGCGGACAGGATTTCCGCATTTATGGTCTTATGGGTCTGTGGTGTCTTCGGGACGATGGAGATCAGCGTATCGACGGCCTCGGCGAGATCCTTCAGCGACGGATAATAGCCGTACGGCGCATCGGGGTGACGCGTGCGCGTGTGATAGCTGATCTTGACCTTGAACGGCTCCAGGCGCTTGGCGATTTCCTGGCCGATCCGCCCAAGGCCGTAGATTCCGACATGCCGCCCCTTGAGGGAGAAACGCGACAGCGGATAGTTCTGCCCTGGCAGCCAGTTGCCGGCACGCAACCAGTTTTCCGCACGCGGAAACTCGCGGATCGTGTTGAGTAAGAGCCCGATCGCCGTATCGGCCACCTCGTCGTTCAGCACGTCGGGCGTATTGGTGACGATGATGCCCTTGGTCGCAGCATATTTGGCGTCGACGCCATCATAACCGACGCCGAAGCTGGAGATCAGTTCCACATTCGGAAGACTGTCGATTGCAGCCGCATCGAACGTGCCGGAGACGGCAACACCGCGAATCTTTCCGGCCGTCTCCGCGCCAAGCGTCGAGGGATTGCCCTCGATAACATCGAAGCTCTCCTTCAGGCGGGTCAGGACGCCCCCGTGTATCTTCCCTGGAACGAGAACAGCGATGCGGGACATGGCATTTCCTTTTGGCTTACCTAAGGGCGCGGGCGATGAGGACTGGTCGACTGGCGGATGCGCATCTCCGGCTTGATGAGATGGAGCCCGTCAGGCTCGTGGCTGCCGGCCAGACGATCAAGGAGCGCGCGAGCCGCAAGGCGTCCAACTTCTGCCTGGCCATTCCATACCGTCGTCAGCGCCGGCATCGAGATCGACGCTTCCTCGAGGTCATCGTAGCCGGTGACCGAGATATCCTTGCCCGGGACGAGACCGGCGCGGGCAATGCCGTTCATCAGTCCGATCGCGACGAGGTCATTCCAGCAGACGGCGGCCGTCGGCTTCTGCGGCAGCGACAGGAAGTGCACCGCCGCTTCGAAGCCGCCCTGCATCGAGCGCGGGCCGGGGATGCGCAAGCCAGGGTCGACATCTATGCCGGCCTTGCGCAGCGCGTTGACGTAACCCTGGTAACGATCACGCCCCGTCGAGGTCTGGTCGGTGCCGCCGATCATCGCGATCGAGCTGTGGCCAAGGCCGATCAGATGATTGGTGGCGAGCGAAATGCCGTAGCTGTCGTCGCCGCGGTACGTCGGAAGGTCCAAGCCGTCCAGCGAACGGGCAACCAGGATCGCCGGCATGCCATTGTCTTCGGCAAGCTGCATGTCCTCCTGCGGCGTGCCGATCGCCGGCGACATGATGACGCCATCGCCACCGAGCTGCAGCAATGTCTCGATGAAGGTGCGCTGCTTTTCGACCGAGTCGTAATGATTGGACAGGATGAAAGTATGGCGGCTGCGATCGAGCTCGCTTTCGATCGCCTTCAGGATTTCACCGTAGAACGGATTCATGATGTCGTGCACAACGACACCGATGATGCCTGAGCGAGACGTGCGCAGGCTGGCGGCGCGGCGGTTGTATATATAGCCGAGCGCCCGCGCCTGTTCCTTGATTTTGTCTCGGGTGGCGCCAGCCACCAGCGGGCTGTCACGTAAGGCAAGAGATACGGTTGCTGTTGAAATGCCGAGCGTTTCGGCGATCGTCGAAAGCTTGATCTTTTGTGCCACGTGTCCTCCCCAGGCAACGCGCGGATTTCTATGCGCTCAGCCGATGGAGCGGCCGAGCCTTATTAAAATGTTTAATTAAAAGATTAAACGCAGCGAGGCAATTCGTAATTTCACAAATTTGTCAGATTTCCTCAGGCTCGTCGAACGGGATCGCGGCCGACTGCAGATTGGCATCGATGGCCTTCAAGAGACGGACCAGATTGCGGATTTCCTTCTCTGAAAACTCCTGGGTCGCCATGTGGTCGCAGGCCGACGCTGCCGTTTCGATTGCCTGCACGCTGCCGCGACCAAGCTGGGTGAGGTAGACCTTCGTCAGGCGGGCATCTTCCGCGTCCGGCTTGCGCTCGAGGAAGCCTTGCGCCTCCATGCGTCCGATCGTGCGCGTCATGGTCGGCGCCTTGACGCCGAGTTTGTGGGCCAGTCCGCCGGCCGTCATCCCGTCGCTCTCAGCCAGGGAAAGGATCACGCCGTCCTGGCCGGCATAAAGGCCGCTTTCGAGGAGATTGCGCGATAGGACAGTTCGCATCGACCGCGCCGCCTGTGTCAAAGCCGGCGAAAGATCAACGACGGTATATTCGGTCTGGTCCTTCTTCTTGGACTTCTGCTTCTTTCCGTCCTTGTGCTTCTTCCCCATCGCCATCCCTTTGACTTTGCTGCGTTGCGCACCCCTTACGTGTGGGGAGCAGGAACATTCATGATCACCTCCCCCAAATCGATTTCGATTTAAGGGGTTATGCGCTAAGCATTGAGAACGCTGCACAATGACATTGCGCATCATTTCGTCATAAACAAGAGGTCTTAGCCGGATGACGGAGCCTTCTCGCGACTTCGCGGATAACGATACGAACCTGACGCCCGCGGACCGCCGTCAATGGATCGCCGTTCTGCCGCTTGGCGCGCATGAACAGCATGGTCCGCATCTGCCTTTCGATACCGACACCCTGATCGCGAGGGGCATCGTTGCCCGGCTCAAAGCCGCACTTCCCGCCGCCTTGCCGGCGACGTTTCTGCCCACGGAAGAGGTCGGCTACTCGGTCGAGCATATGGACGTGAAGGGCACACAAACGCTGACATATGGCGAGGCCGTCGAGCGCTGGCTGGGCATTGCCCAAAGGCTCGCGGGGACGGGCATCCGCAAGCTGGTGATGCTGAACGCCCATGGCGGAAACTCACCGCTGATGACGATCGTCGCGACCGAAGCCCGAGTCCGGTTCAACATGCTGGCCGTCGCCACCAGCTGGACGCGCTTCGGCGTTCCCGCCGGTGTCATCTCGCCCGAGGAGAAGACGATCGACATCCACGGCGGCGACATCGAGACCTCTGTGATGCTGGCGCTTCACCCCGAAAAGGTGGACATGGAGAAGGCTGCGGATTTCCCCTCCCGCCAGTCCGATTTTGCCGCCCGCTTCAAGCATCTGCGCGCCTACGGCCCGCACGCCTTCGGGTGGAAGATGTCGGATCTCAGCGCATCGGGTGTGGCGGGCAACGCATCGCGGGCGACGGCGGAAAAGGGCGAGGCGCTGATTGCGCATTCGGTAAAAGGGCTGGTCGAACTGCTGCAGGATGTCGACGCATTCGACCCGGCAGAGCTTCATTGAGGCCGCCGCCGCTGCGACGTGATCTTATAACATACGAATCCCTTTGAACTGCCGCGCGCAACTCCTTATATGTGACCGACGAATTTTCAGCCCCGCCCCCGGGCGTGCCATCTCTCGAGGTTCTTATGACCGACGCGATCCCCACCCAGCAGAAGCCAATCCCCGTTACCGTTCTCACCGGCTACCTCGGCGCCGGCAAGACGACCTTGCTCAACCGCATCCTGTCGGAGAACCACGGCAAGAAATATGCGGTCATCGTCAACGAGTTCGGCGAGATCGGCATCGACAACGACCTCATCGTCGAATCCGACGAAGAAATCTACGAAATGAACAACGGCTGTGTCTGTTGCACCGTGCGCGGCGACCTGATCCGCGTCGTCGAAGGCCTGATGCGCCGCCCCGGCCGTTTCGACGGCATCATCGTTGAAACCACGGGCCTTGCCGATCCGGTGCCGGTCGCGCAGACCTTCTTCATGGATGACGACGTTCGCGCCAAGACGGAACTTGATGCCGTCGTCGCCCTTGTCGACGCCAAGCACCTGCCGCTACGCCTGAAGGACAGCCGTGAAGCCGAAGACCAGATCGCCTTCGCCGACGTCGTGCTGATCAACAAGACCGACCTCGTGACGCCGGAAGAACTCGCGCAGATCGAGGATGTCGTCCACGCCATCAACCCATCGGCCCGTGTTTACAAGACCAGCCGCTCGGGCGTCGATCTCGCGCGCGTTCTCGATCAGGGCGCCTTCAACCTGGAGCGCGCGCTGGAAAACGATCCGCACTTCCTCGATCATGACCACGACGATCACGTCTGCGGCCCGGATTGCGATCACGACCACCACCATCATCACCATGCGCATGATCACGATCACGATCATGACCATCATCACGACGATCACGACCATGATCATGACCACCATCACCATGGCGCCGTGTCGCCGATCCACGATGTAACGGTGCAGTCGGTGTCGCTGCGCGGCGGCGAAATGAACCCCGAACGCTTCTTCCCCTGGGTTCAGAAGATCACCCAGACGCAGGGCCCGAACATCCTGCGCCTCAAGGGCATCATCGCCTTCAAGGACGACCCGGAGCGCTATGTCATTCAGGGCGTCCACATGATCGTTGAAGGCGATCATCAGCGTCCGTGGAAGGATGGCGAGAAGCACGAAACCCGCCTCGTCTTCATCGGCCGCGAACTCGACCGCGAAAAGCTCGAGGCTTCCTTCAAGGCGTGTGAGGCGGCAGCCTGATGCCGACAGTTGCCCCGTTTGATCTCGACGGCCATATCCTGGCCGTCGAATTTTTAGGTGACACTCCCTTCTTCGCCAATGCTGCTGGCACCTTTCACCGCCTCGACGGCGGCGAGAAGGTGACCGAAGCCCATCAGGGCATGCTGAGCTGCATCCGCGATCCCTATAGCGAAAGCCTGATTTCCGGCGGCGAAGACGGCAAGGTGCTGCGCATCACGGCCGACGCCAACGTCACAGAACTCGCCAATGCGCCGCGCAAGTGGATTTCCCAGCTTGCCGCCGGCCCGCAGGGCTCCGTCGCCTACTCCTACGGCAAGAGCGCCTTCGTCCGCCTCGCCGATGGTACGACCAAGGAATTTACCGAAGAACGCACCGTCGAAGGCCTCGCCTTTGCGCCGAAGGGCATGCGCATTGCCACGGCGCGCTATAACGGCGTATCGCTGCATTGGGTCGGCACCGCTGCCAAGCCCGTCGACCTCGAATGGAAGGGTGCTCATACCGGCGTCACCTTCTCGCCTGACGGCAACTTCCTCGTCACCACGATGCAGGAAAACGCGCTGCACGGCTGGAAGCTCGACAGCAAGGCCGGCGCCGAGGCCCGCCACATGCGCATGACCGGCTACCCCTCCAAGGTGAAGTCGCTCTCCTGGTCGGCGAAGGGCAAGTGGCTTGCCTCCTCGGGTGCACCGGCCGCCATCGTCTGGCCCTTCCAGGGCAAGGACGGCCCGATGGGCAAGGCACCGCTCGAGCTCGGCACCCGCGCCAACATCATGGCGACGTCGGTCAAGTTCCATCCCGTGGAGGACATCCTCGCAATCGGCTTCATCGACGGCATGATCCTCGCAGTGCGTCTCAACGACAGCAAGGAAGCGCTGCTGCGGCGCCCCGGCAAGGGCGCCATCACCTCGATGAGCTGGAGCAAGAACGGCAAGCTGCTGGCCTTCGCCTCCGAAGCCGGCGATTGCGGCGTCGTCGACATCGCGGCCTAGCCGCCATGCGCCGCGGGATGCAGCAGCCCGACGTTGTCCGGCTTGAGGCCAAACATATGCGAGACGCCGCAATGCTGCGTCGTCTCGCGCTTTCGGAGCGGCTCCCCTGGTTGTCGGATGTTCATACCCCGGAAGAAGACGAGGTTTACTGGCGCACGCAGCTTTTCCCCAACCGCACGATACTCGGCGCCATCTCGGATCAACGGCTCGTCGGAGTTATCGCGTATGGCGAAAATGAAATCGAGCAGCTCTATGTCCTCCCCGAGTTCCAGGCCAGGGGTATAGGCAGCATGTTGCTTCACCGCGCTCAGGAAGAGATGGACGAAATAGAGCTCTGGACGTTCCAGAAGAACACCAATGCGCGACGGTTCTACGAGCGCAACGGTTTTGTCGCCGTAAAAGAGACGGACGGCGCTGGCAACGAGGAGCGGGAGCCTGATGTTCTGTATCACTGGCGCCGCCCGCCGTCATTGAGTGACCAACTGAAGTCTTCGGACACTTAGCCCGCATCCGGCTTTCGCTGATCAGCTTTGGCGGCTGGCAATGATAATCTCGGCCAATACACCATGCAGGGCATCGCGATAGCCGGTGCGCGCGGATGGGCCGGTTTCCTCCGATGTCATAACAACGGTCATCCCGATCGAGGGGACGATATAAAGCATCTGGCCGCCATAGCCCCAAGCGAAATGGACCTCTTCCCCGCCGATCCGGCGTGAGAACCAGCCATAGCCGTAGTCGTCACCAGAGAAGCGCGAATTGGTACGATGCTGCCAGGACTGGGCGATCCAGTCCGCCGGAACGACCTGCGTCCCGTTCGCCGTCCTGCCGCCATTGCGGTAGAGTTCCCCGAAGGCCAGCAGCGAGCGCGCTGTCATCGCCATCTGGTTGCCGCCGAGATAGATGCCTTGCGGGTCCCGCTCCCAGGCACCTATGCGAAAACCGTCGACGGGTGCAAGCCATTCGCGGGCGAGCGCCAGCGTCGACTTCCCGCTGACCTTCGTGAGGATAGCCGAGAGAAGGTGCGTGGAGGCTGTCGAGTAAAGCATCTGACCGCCGGGCTCGTCGTCGAAAGGCTGCGCAAGCGCGAACCGCACCCAATTCTGCGAGGCAACCCAGCGGCCGTAGTTGGGACCGGAGAGCCGCCCAAGCCCCGCCTGCATGGAAAGCAGGTTGCCAATCGTGATCTGGTTGAGACGCGGATCGGGATCGGCAGGCAGGTCGCCCTTCAAGATGGGAGCGATCCGCTGATCGGGGGCCTCAAGGAGCTTCTTCTCGATCGCAATGCCGACGAGGCTCGAAATGATCGATTTCGACGCGGACTTGATGTTGACGGACTCGGTCGTTGTGTGCCCGCGATATCCTTGCTCTGCCACGATCCGACCGTCTCTGGCGACGATCACGGCTTTCAGTGGCTTGAGATCCGTGCGGGACGACAAATTCTCCAGGAGAGCTGCCGTCCGGCCGTTTTCCTGCTGCGCGAAGGCAGCAAACGGCGACAGCAGGACAACGATGAGAAGAGCGAGGCGTTTAATCATTCCGCTGAGCTAGCGTAGCCACACTCCAAAATCATCGCCAGCGCGATGCGCCTCACGCGGACGTGAAGGTTTATGATCGGTGGGCGTTCACTGATGCACGCAAGTGCGGCTGATCGACGACCGTTTCGGCGCCTTTCTGTACTTGGCGATCATGCCGCTCGGACATTTCTTGTCGTCATAAAGCACCGCTTGGCCCGGCTCCAGCGACTCCAGGGTTGGCTTCGATGTGACCGTCCGGATCGCGGCGCTTGCCGGCGCGGAGCTGGCCGCGGCGAGGAGCAAAGAAGTGAACATCAGAACCAAGATTGAACGTCCCATTTGCACACCCTCAAGTTCAACATTGCTAATTTACTATCTTACCGAAAGAAGGCCGGCACAACGAAGCCGAAAGGCGTAAGCCGGCATTCGCGTAGGCGGCCCAAGACGCCGCGCGGAGCAGTGCTTCGCGACGGCTTTGCCGGATCGGAGATGGGCGGGGAGTGCAAATGTCAGGCTGTATCGCCTGCCCGATCGCGTCAGGCTTTCGGCGCCTCGAGATCGGCAGGAGCGTCTCCCGACCCCAATTCCCCCGATGGATCTTCCACCCTGACGGCTTCAGACCCAGCCTTGGCAACCGTCATCGGGCGCCGAAATATGAACGGAAAGCGGACCGGTTCATGAACCCGGCTCCCTGCCCGATGACGAGGAGATCATAGAGCGACCCGGCGTCAGCGAGGAAAACTTCTGCCCAAACTTTCATCTACATGCTTGAATTTATTGCACATTAATGAGAACAAACCGGGAATTCCATCCCCTTCGGGGTGAAACTCAGGTGTTGCTAAAATATCATTAATTTTTGCTCTCACAGTTTTTTGTTCATCTGGCGTTCAGAAAACTCTTGGGAAAGCCGCCTTTTGAGCCCACATTGAACTCCTGAGAATAGGAGTGCATGAATGATTCTAAGGGCCACTGCCGCAGCGACTGTATTCGCGGTTTATGCTTTCACGATGTTCTTCATCGCCGCTATACCTGAAAATGTCGTTCAGACTGCCGGAACTCAAATCATCGACGCAAGCGTCGTGAAATGATTGAAGCCTGAGGGGGCAAGCAGTCGTAAAAGTTTAGGCTACGCGTTCGCCGGCTCTTCCGGCGTCTCTAAACTCGATTTCCAAAAAGCAGGAAACGAAAAAGCCCCTCCCCATCAGGGGGAGAGGCTCTGCCGATCACGCCGCCCTGCGGACCGGGGCGCTTGTCAGCATCCGTCCCGAGGGGACGATCATGCCGGCCGCGCCGTCAAGCCAGCCTTCGATGAGTTGCAGCGCCAGGAAGCGCGAACGTTCGAAAGGGCCCGGCATGACGAGGTGTTGAGCCTTCTCGGCAAAGAAGCCGAAACGCTCGTAGTAAGGGGCATCGCCGACGAGCAGGATGGCGCCGTGCCCACGGTTCTTCGCTTCCAGAATGGCGGCGCGCATCAGTGCCGAACCGACGCCCTTGCCCTCGAAGGTGGAATCGACGGCCAGCGGCCCAAGCAACAGCGCATTGATCGGCGTCGCATCGGCATTAACGCCGGCCTCGATGTTCCATAGACGGACAGTGCCGATGACATGGTTGTCGCGATCACGCGCGACAAGTGCCAGGCCTTCGGCCGGCAGGCGGCCGCGGCGAATCTTCTCCGACGACTTCTTGCGGCGGTTCGGGCCCATGGCGCGATCGAGCAGGTTTTCGCGCGCGACGACATCGCCGGGGTTTTCGGCGTCGATGGTGAAGACAGAAGGCGCAAAATATGCGCGGACAGAATCAAGAACAGCGGCCATCGTGGCCTCCCGAACTCAAAACCGTTTCAAACGGTATCGTCAGATCATTGTGAGGGTGCCGCCCCGGCTGGCTACGGGGCGAGCGTGGTCTTTACTGGCACATAAGCCTTTCTCGGATCTGCGATCCGAGGGTCATGTGCTAGATAATGTAGGCCTTCAGCGGCTCGAAGCCGTTGAACGCGACCGCCGAATAGGTGGTCGTGTAGGCGCCGGTGCCTTCGATCAGGATCTCGTCGCCGATCGAAAGGGTGAGCGGCAGCGGGTAGAGATTCTTCTCATAAAGCACGTCGGCAGAGTCGCAGGTCGGGCCGGCGATGACGCAGGGCTCCATCTCGTCGCCGTCGCGCTCAGTGCGGATCGGGTAACGAATGGCTTCGTCCATCGTTTCGGCCAGACCGCCGAACTTGCCGATGTCGAGGAACACCCAGCGAGCGGCGTCGTTGTCGGACTTCTTCGAGATCAGCACGACTTCCGTCTTGATGACGCCGGCGTTGCCGACCATGCCGCGGCCCGGTTCGATGATCGTCTTCGGCAGGTTGTTGCCGAAGTGGTCACGAAGGCTCTGGTAGATCGCACGACCGTAAGCTTCCGCCGACGGAACGTCGCGCAGGTACTTGGTCGGGAAGCCGCCGCCCATGTTGACCATCTGCAGGTGAATGCCCTGCTTGGCCAGCTGAACGAAGACGCGCTTGGCATCGGCAAGAGCCGAATCCCAGGCATCGACCTTGGTCATCTGCGAACCGACATGGAACGACACACCGTAGGACTCGAGGCCGAGCTGATGAGCGTAGACGAGCACGTCGACGGCCATCTGCGGCACGCAGCCGAACTTGCGCGACAACGGCCATTCGGCGCCTTCGCCATCCGTCAGGACGCGGCAGAACACGCGGGCGCCGGGAGCGGCACGCGAGATCTTCTCGACTTCCTCGTGGCTGTCGACCGCAAAAAGGCTGACGCCGAGCGCATGCGCGCGGGCAACGTCGCGTTCCTTCTTGATGGTGTTGCCGTAGGAGATGCGGGCAGCGGTCGCACCGGCGTTCAGCGCCATTTCGATTTCGGCGACAGACGCGCAATCGAAGTTGGAGCCCATGTCGGCGAGCAGCTTCAGGACTTCCGGAGCCGGGTTTGCCTTGACGGCGTAGTAGATGGCGCTGTCCGGCATCGCATGACGGAAAGCGGAGAAATTGTCGCGCACGACGTCGAGGTCGACCACGAGGCAGGGACCGTCGGGACGTCGGGTTGCGAGAAAGTCGCGGATGCGCTGAGTGGTCATATCAATCCCTTTTCCAATTCCAGAGCTCCGGAAAAACCGGAGGACAAAGGGCAACCAATCACTCGCCTAGGAACCAGCCGGTGGAGACCCCGGAACCTTAGCAAGCGCTTGGACTGCGCAGATGATGAATCAACGCCGCGAAAGCGACATGGATCCGGCTTTGTCTGCCATGGATTGGAGGGGGTTCCCTACCGCACTTCCGGCAATGAAGGTGTGCCTCTTCAGTAACCCCCGCTGATGGAAAGCAGGGAGAGAACAAAAAGGCCCGCACCGTCGTTGCTTCAGGCGTCCTCGCATTTTCCGGTTGGCCGGAATAGCGACTGGAGGGGTTAATTCCAGGTACCTTACCGATTTCCTCACCAATTCGAGGGTTCGGCGGACACCCATGGGCACGTGCGACTTTGGGCTGACCCCGAAATAGGAATATTCGCAGTCATAATCAAGCGGTTTTTTCGGATCTCCCGGCAGAAAATATTTGAACAATACACCGCAATTTGTTCAACGTGGCGAAACGGCCCGCAACTGGCTGATTTGAATGGCGGTTCGGCGCTTTTTTTGGGAGACCACCATGGACACGCTCACTCGCATCCGCGCCTTCATCGATGTCGTTGAAGCGGAAGGCTTTTCGGCCGCGGCGCGGCGCACTGGCCGTTCCAAGGCGCTGCTCTCCAAATACGTTCGCGAACTTGAAGACGAACTCGGCGCCCTGCTGCTCAATCGCACGACCCGCCAGTTCTCCATGACGGAAGCCGGCCACACTTACTATCGCACCGCTTCCGACATCCTGAAGGAGATCGACAACCTCGCCGATCTCGTGCGCGAGAACAACGCGCAGCTGAAGGGCCGGCTGAAGGTCTCCGTGCCTCGCACCTTCGTCGACGCCGATGTCGGCCAATCGCTGATCGATTTCGCCAGGGAAAATCCCGATCTCGCGCTGGAGATTGCCGCCGACGACCGATTCGTCGATCTCATTGAGGAAGGCTTCGACGTCGCCATCCGCGTGACCAAGCTCGAGGATTCCGGCATGATCGCCCGCAAGATCTCGGATTTCCGGGTCCATCTCTGCGCGACAACCGATTTCGTGGAACGTCATCCCGAACTCGCCCACCCCTCGGACCTCTCGAACGTCCCCTTCATCATCGACACGAACTCGCGCAGCCAGGGTAGCATTCGCTTCTACAATCCCGACAACACCTCCTTTGCTGTTGCCGTCACCGGCCCGATGGAAGTCAACAGCCCGCATGCGACGCTACGCGCGGCGCTGGCGGGTATCGGCGTTGCGTTGATTCCCGATTTCATCGCCCGCAAACCGATCGAGAATGGCGAACTGGTCACGCTCTTCAATGATTACATTCCGACCGATCGCGGCATTTATGCTGTCTATCCGCACCGGCGGTATCTGCCGGCCAAGGTGCGCATCTTCGTCGACTATCTTCACAATTGGTTCAAGAAGCACCCCTGAGCTTTGCTGTCCGGGGCCGGTCCCAATTCCGTCCCATTTTCTGGCGAGGATTCAGGGCGCAACGCGATCCCGCAATTAAGAGCACGCATGAAGAAATCGACACTCCTGATGGCGTCGCTCCTGTCGCTTCTGCCAGCCGCCGCCTTTGCGCACCCGCATGTGTTCGTTGAGGCAAGGCTCGAAATAGTCGCTGACGACGATGGCAATGTCGCGGAGCTGCGCAACGTCTGGCGTTTCGACGAGGTCTTCTCGTCCTCCGTCGTCATGGATTTCGACAAGAATACCGACCTGAAACTCGATCCGAACGAGCTGGCCGAGGTCGGCAAGACGGTGCGGGGCTCCTTAGTCGACTACGACTACTACATGAACCTCACGATGGACGGTAAGAACATCAAGGTCGAGAAGCCCGACTTGATCCATGTGGACTACAAACAGGGCCAGCTCCTGATGTTCTTCGCCGTCAAGCCGGCGGAGAAGATGCCGCTCAAGGGACAGCTGACCTTCGGCGTCTATGATCCGACGCTCTACACCTCGATCGACTTTCCGAGCGACAACGAACTGGTCCTCGTCGGCGATGGCTTCAAAAGCTGCAAGCACCAGGTCGTCCGCCCTGATGCTGACCAGGTGATCGCCGAAAACAAGCAATCCTTGACCGACGCCTTCTTCAACGACCCGACGGGAACGAACATGTCGAAGCTCTTCGCGACGCGGCTGGATCTGACATGCTGAGGCACGGGCTTCGCCCGGTTGCGCTCTGCGCCGCATTGGTGCTCGTCGCGGGCATGGCCGTTGCCCATGCACAGTCGCCGCTCGGCATCGGCACGTCGGAACCGAGCTTCCAGCCGACAGGCGGCCCGCTCGCTCCCCTCCTCCTCTACATTAATGCGCAGCAGCAGGCCTTCTATCGTGCACTCACGGGCGCGCTGCGCGCCATGCGTGAGGATTCCTGGCATCTCTGGACACTGATCGGCCTCTCGTTTGCTTATGGCGTCTTCCATGCCGCTGGCCCGGGACACGGCAAGGCGGTCATTTCCTCCTACATGATCGCCAACGAAATCGAGCTGAAACGCGGCGTGTCGATCTCCTTCGTCTCCGCCTTCCTGCAGGGACTGGTCGCCATCGCCCTGGTCGGCGGCGCATGGTTGGTGCTTCGTGGCACTGGAATAACCCTGACCGCAGCAACGCAGGCGATGGAAATCGCCAGCTTCCTCATGGTCATCCTCTTCGGCTGCTGGCTGCTGTTTCGCAAACTGCGGGTGCTTACCGCCGGCATGCCGAACCGCGAGGCCATGGCAACCTCTTCCGGTCCCGTCAGCATGATGCTGGACTGGAAGGATAATGAAGCGCAGACGCAAGGCTCGAGCTACGCCTTCGGTGAAGCCGACGCTCTTAGGGCCGGCCACAAATTCATCGCGGGAATGGCCTGCGAGACCTGCGGGCAATCGCACATGCCCGATCCATCGCTGCTCGGGGCAGAGAAGTTCAATATCCGTGAAGCCTGGTCAGCCATCATTGCCGTAGGCCTGCGCCCCTGCTCGGGCGCGCTTCTGGTGATGACCTTCTCGCTTCTGAATGGGCTCTATCTCGGCGGCGTACTGTCAGTGATCGCCATGTCGCTCGGCACTGCGATAACGGTCGCGATCCTGGCAACGCTTGCCGTCATCGCCAAGGGCACGGCGATGCGGCTTGCCGGCCGCGGCTCGGCGGCTTCGGTATGGATTGGGAATTCGATCGAAATTCTGGGCGCCCTGCTGGTGATTGCCATGGGCGCGCTGCTGCTCGGCGCCTCGCTACAAGGCTAGTCGAACGGCTGCAGCGCTACTTGCCGCGCCGGCGCTGATAGCGTGCTCTCAGCCAGAACACGACGAAGAAGGCCAGGATCAGGCAGGCGCCGACACCGGCAGCAAGATACGGCGAGTAGCTGCCGAGTGCGAGCACGATGGTCGGCATGAAATAGAGGACGATGCCGGCGGCCACGAGAATAAGGGCCGCCGCAATTGCCTGCGAACGGCCTTCCGATTTCGGAGCCGTCATACGGCTGTTTCCTTGCTGATCTCAGCACGAATGTCCTCCAGCCGGCTCCTCTGCTTGCCATCCGCGTCAAAATTGTTGGGAGACAGCCATGCCTCGAACGCCGCGTTCAGGGCGGGCCATTCGGAATCAATCATCGAAAACCACGCCGTGTCGCGGTTGCGGCCCTTGGAAATCATGTGCTGGCGGAACACGCCTTCGAAGGTGAAGCCATAGCGGGCTGCCGTTGTCTTGCTCGCCTCGTTCAGATTATCGCATTTCCACTCGTAGCGCCGGTAGCCAAGCTCCTCGAAGATATGCTTGGCCATCAGATAGTGGACTTCCGTGGAGAGCGGCGAGCGCTTCATATCAGCGCCGTGCGCAACACCGCCCACTTCGATCACGCCGTTGGCTGGATCGGCCCGCATGTAGTTTGCCATGCCGACGATCTTGCCGGAGGCATTGTCGCGGAAGATATGCGTCAGCCAACCCGATTTGGCGACCGACTGCAGCCAGTTGGAGAAATCTTCCATACCGGTAAAATCGGGCTGCGCGAAATAGCGCAGCAGGGGATTGATAGCCATGCCGCCGAGCCCATCCCACAACGCTTGCAGATGTTGTTCGCGAACATAGGGCTCAACCGTGACGAAACGGCCCTTGAGGGTTACCGGCTGCGGTGCCGGGCAACCCTTGAAATTCGATAGATCGCGCATGCGCTCCTCCAGATAAGGACACATGGCTTAGGCCAGCCGCCCGGGAAAGGCAACTGGCCGATTGGTACCCTTACAAACTGATCTTGGCGGATGACACCGTTGCCTCGATGTGATCGACAAGCGCATCGGGAAGGCCGAGACGGCCGGCCAGCAGGTCGAGATAGCCACGCTCGGCGCGCGAATCCGGTTCAATGGTCAAGCGCGATGCGGTATACAGTTCCACCCGCTGCTCCTCGGTCGCCGCGGCGGCAACCAGCGCATCGATGTCGGTCGGCTGCGACAGCTCCCGTTCGATGAAGGCCGCGGCTTCGCCACTGACATCGGCAGCCTTGATCTTGTCGAGAATGAGCGCCCGTTCACCATCGTCGATATGACCGTCGGCCTTTGCCGCGGCGATCATCGCGCGGATGAGAACGAGGACGAACTCGTTGCTTTGAGCCGGTGAAGCCGCCCCGAACCCGGAGTCAGCAGGCGGCGGCAGCACGGCCGTCTTCGGCGGCGGCGCATCGGATGGCGTTGCGGGCGCCTGCCCTGCCTGGTAATTTCTGTAGGCCTGATAGCCGAGGCCGGCGATGGCGGCCAAACCACCGATCGTCAGTGCATTGCCAGCGATACTGCGACCAGTCTTGGTTCCGAGGAGCACGGTCGCAAGCGCGCCTGCCTTCCACGGATTATCCTTGGCCATCTGGATCGCGTCGCCGGCCCGGTCCTTGACGGAACCGCCGACCCCTGGCACCTGCGAACCCAAGAACTGCTCAAGAAGCTTTTTCGCGTCGAACATTCCTCATCATCTCCCTGTCTAGAGGCCAGAGGGGAGATAGGTATTGACGTTGGAAATACAAATGCAGGCGGAACCTCCGCCTGCATGACGCGCGGTTTCCCGCCAAATCAGGCCTTCAGGGCAGCTGCTTCAGACGCAAGCTTGGTGATGCCGACCCAATCGCCAGCGGCTACCAGTTCCTTCGGCGCAACCCAGGAGCCACCGACGCAGATGACGTTCGGCAGAGACAGGTAATCCCTTGCATTCTTCAACGAGATACCGCCGGTCGGGCAGAAGACGGTGCCTGCTAGCGGCGAGGACAGCGCCTTGAGATAAGCAGCGCCGCCAGCCTGTTCTGCCGGGAAGAACTTCAGAACCTGATAGCCTTCCTCGCGCAGCGCCATGACTTCGCTTGCGGTCGCAGCACCCGGCAGCAGCGGAACCGACGACTTGCGCGCAGCGTCGAGCAATTCCTGTGTTGCACCCGGGCTGACGACGAACTTGGAGCCAGCGGCAACCGCAGCATCCCAGTGGGCGGCATTGAGGATGGTGCCAGCCCCGACCTCGGCGCCTTCGACCTCGTCGGCAACGGCACGAACAGCATCGAGCGCAGCCGAAGTGCGCATCGTGATCTCGATTGCCTTCAGACCGCCTGCGACAAGAGCGCGCGCGAGCGAAACGGCGGACTTGACGTCATCGACGATCAGGACCGGAACAACAGGCTGGAGTTTCAGGATGGAAAGGAGCTTTTCTGTCTTTTCGCCCATGGCCGCGTGATCCTTTTGAAACGATTGAATTCGGGATCGGAATAACCCCAAGGGTAAGCTTTGTCGAGCCGAAACACATCTTTGGAATACTATGGGTACCCATGGCGGTAAAATTAGGCTAGCGTAACAAAATCGTCACACAAGGTTCACCGGAAATGGCGAAAGAAATCGAGCGGAAGTTTCTGGTGCACGGCGATGCCTGGCGCGCTGGAGCTGAAACAAAATCCGTTTTCAAGCAAGGCTATATTGCCTCGATGGACGACCGCTCGGTACGCGTGCGCGTACTCGACAATGTGAAGGCGAGACTGACCGTAAAGATCGGCCGGAGCACGCTGACCCGCGAGGAATTCGAATACGACATCCCCGTCGCCGACGCCGCGCAACTGCTCGACGAAGCAATCGGGATCATCATCGAGAAAACCCGGTATCGCGTCCCTCATGGCGGTTTCGTTTGGGAGGTTGACGTGTTCGCCGGGCAGTACCGTGGCTTGGTGATCGCCGAAGTGGAGATGCGCTCGGAGAGCGACAATCCTTCGCTGCCTTCATGGGTCGGCCGCGAGGTCACTGGCGATTTCCGTTACTCAAACCAAGCGCTTGCCACCGAATACGAGCACGATCGGCATGCCCTTTCGCATACGGCCTGACCACAGTTTCACGGCGGAGTTCCGGAAGGCCGCTGCAGGCCAGATGTCTCACGCGATCCGTACACTTGAAGAAAGACCGGAGGGTAAGCACGAGGCGATCCATGCCTTTCGCAAAAACCTGAAGCGCGTGCGTTCCCTTTATCGCTTGGTGTCCAGCGAGGTGCCGGAGTTTCGCGAGCGGGAGAACGCCCGGCTTCGCGATCTCGCAATGTCGCTTTCCGCTATCCGGGACGCGACCGCGCTGATCGAGACTGTCAGGTACCTGAAGACAAACGCCCGCAACACAGCAGAGGCGAAGGCGCTTGGCCGCATCGTCGCAGCCCTCGAAAACCGGCGCGACCATATGGCCGAAGCCGAAGCCGACATTGATCAAAAACTCGCCGAGGCACCGGGCGTGCTGAGGGACGCCATCGCAGCTGTTGAAGAGGTCCACTTCAACGGCGGTCCGCGCAGGAATGCACGGCTTGTCGCCAAGGGCTGGCGCGACACAACATCGAAGGCGAGGAAGGCCATCGAGCATTGCCAGGCCGAAGCTTCGGCGGAAACCTTTCACACATTGCGCAAGCGGGCACAGGACTACCGGGCCTACCAACGGCTGCTCCGGCCACTCTGGCCTGCTGCAATGAAGGCGAAATACGAGGTGACGAGCAGCCTGATCGATCTGCTCGGCCATATCCATGACCTCGACGTGCTATGCGCACTGGTGGAGGCGGAACCACAGCACTTTCCGAATGCAGACGACCTCGCACGTCTGCTCGATGCGATCATCTTCCGCCAGCAGGAAGATCGACGTGCGGCACTCGAGCGGGCAGAAGACGTCTTCGGCGATGATCCGCAGGAGGAAGCGGACAGGATCGAACTGCTCTGGCGCGCGCAGGTGAGCTGAATCGCCCCAATTGCGCAAAAACCCGGAAAGCTGTATTTGCAGCCGCATGACAGACACGCTGACACAACCGACGTCTGCGACGAGCCCCTTCCTCGTTGCGGCTCTCTACCATTTCGTTTCGGCCCCGCGCTTCGAAAGCCTGCGCGAGCCGCTGCAGACGCTTTGCGAGGAAAACGGCGTGAAGGGCACGCTGCTTCTGGCGCACGAGGGGATCAACGGCACGATCGCCGGCCCGGATGCGGGCATCAAGACGGTGCTGGCGTTTCTGCGTGCCCAGCCGGAATTCGCCGCGCTCGAGCACAAGGAAAGCCGTGCATCGAAGATGCCCTTCCTGCGCATGAAGGTGAAGCTCAAGAAAGAGATCGTCACCATGGGCGTCGAGAACATCGACCCCAACAAGGTGGTCGGCACCTACGTCACGCCGCAGGACTGGAATGCGCTGATCTCCGATCCTGATACGATCGTCATTGACACCCGCAATGACTACGAAACGGCAATCGGGATCTTCCGCGGAGCCGTCGATCCGAACACGAAGACCTTCCGCGAGTTCCCGGACTGGGTGCGCAACAACAGCGGCCTGCACAACAAGCCGAAGATCGCCATGTACTGCACCGGCGGCATCCGTTGCGAGAAGGCAACCGCTTTCATGAAGGAGCAGGGCTTCGAGGAGGTTTACCACCTCAAGGGTGGCATCCTGAAATACCTCGAGGAGGTCCCGCAGGAAGAGAGCCTCTGGGACGGCGCCTGCTTCGTCTTCGACGAGCGCGTGTCGGTCGAGCACGGCCTGAAGGAAGGCGAGCACAAGCTCTGCCACGCCTGCCGCAATCCGATCACGGCCGAGCAGATTACATCACCGCAATACGAGGAAGGTGTGTCCTGCAGCAACTGCTACCACACGCGCAGCGAGGACGACCGTCTGCGCTATCGCCAGCGGCAGCATCAGATTGCGCTCGCCAAGAAGCGTGGCCAGAAGCACATCGGCAGCTGAAAGCCTGCGTCAGGCGGCGTTGGTGCGGCGGGTCGTAACCTTCGCCGCGCGGATATGCATCAGCCGTTCCGTGATCTGCTCGGCGGGCATCGGTCGACCGAAGAAATAGCCCTGCAGCGTATCGCAGCCGAAGAGCCGCACCGCGATGCCCTGCTCCTCGGTCTCGATACCTTCAGCCGTGACTGGAATGTCGAGCGAGCGGGCAAGCGCCACGGTCGCCTGCAGCATTTCGCGCTGGCTCTCGCTTTCGAGGATGTTCATGACCAGTGAGCGATCGATCTTGATGCGATCGAAGCCGAACTGCCTGAGATAACCGATGGATGAGAAACCCGAGCCGAAATCGTCGAGCGCAACCTTGACCCCCAGCGTCTTCAGCCGCTCGATCGCCTGACGGGTGCGCTGCGGGTTCTGGATCATGTAGCCTTCGGTGACTTCGAGCGTCACGCGTTTGGCCTCGATCTCCGTCTGCTTCAACACGTATCGGACATAGTCGGCAAAAGCCGGGTTTCGGAACTGCCCTGGCGAGACATTGACCGAGATACGCAGTTCCGGCCATTGCTTGGCGGTTTCACAAGCCTTGCGCAAAACAAAAAGACCCAACGCCTCAATCAGCCCGCTGGTTTCCGCAATGGGGATGAAAACTTCAGGCGAGACGGGTCCGTGGCCCGGACGATTCCACCGCACCAACGCCTCGACGCCAGTCATTTCATGCGTCGCGGCGTCGATCAGCGGCTGATAGGCGATCTGCAAGTCGCCGCCTTCGATCGCCATCCGCAAATCGAGTTCCAGAGCGTTGCGCTCCGCGCGGTCCGCATCCATTGCCGGATCGTAAAGCGTCATGCGCGCGCGGCCGGCTTCCTTGGCCTTGTACATGGCAAGGTCGGCACGACGAACCAGTTCCTCGCGGTCGATCGCGCCGCCTTCCGACATGGCGATGCCGATGCTCGCGCCGATGACAACGACACGCCGGCCGATCTCCAGGGGCTCGGCCAGGAAGTCCAGGATCTGCTCGGAAAGCTGCAGAGCAACCGCATGCTCACTTTCGGAGACAAAAGCGATGGCGAACTCGTCGCCACCGATGCGGGCCAGAACAGCGCCCTCCGGGATGAGCACGTTGAGACCGGCGGCAACCGCGCGGATCAGCTGGTCGCCAGTCCCGTGACCATACGCGTCGTTGACTTCCTTGAAGCCGTCGAGATCGAGGTAAAGGATGAGCACATTGCGGCGTGTATCGGCTGCTTCTGCGACGAAGGCGTCGATCGCCGTTCCAAGCCCGTCGCGGTTCATCAAACCGCTCAACCTGTCACGATTGGCTTCCTCGCGGGCATTGATTTCCTCCGCCTTGAGGCGTCGCAGCGCCAGCCAGCCGATGATGAGGAGGACGATGAAGAACAGGCCGACGAGCCCGACCGCCTTCACGACCATCGGACGAACCTCGCCATAGCCGATATCGCCGGGCGCTCGCGACACCCAGACCAGCTTGCCGAGAGCAACCGATTGCGCGTCGGTGATCGTCACGGAATAAGGAGTTTCGAATTCCGGAGCGACCAGCTTCAACCCGCCAATAACGTAGGTCGCACCAAGCTCCGTAACCTTGTCGGCGTTGAGATGCCTGGCGAAGATGAGGTAGCGATGCTTTCCCGCCGGAATATCGAGCGAGCCCGATTTCTCGCGCACCAGCGCCACGCCAACGACGGCGATCCCAGCTTTCGTGCTGACAAAGCCTGTAGCCTCGGGATTGTCCTGCGGGGCCGCAACCTTCACCTTGTCGAACAGCGTCCAGAGCGAAGAGGAGAAGAAATCATTCAGCGCGCCGTCCATCGGCTTGCCTTCCTGATAGGCCATGATCGGCTTCTTCTCGTCATCGATCACGATCGCCATGTCGAACAGCGAACTGTTGACCGACATCTCACCATAATTGCTGATCGTCCAAGCCATGCCATCGGCGGCATAGACGTTAACGGCAGCGTCATCCCAGGCTGCGTAGTCGTTGAGCGTCGCGCCCAGCTGCATCTCGAAGGTCTTCAGAGCGCCGGACATCGTTTCCCGTGAGCGCTCGTCGTCCAGCACATTCGAACGGTCCGCGACGCGTTGAAGCGCGCTCAGCACGAGAAGGGTGACGATCGCGACGACTATGGCGAAGGAAAAGAGCACGCCAGCGACGGTCGCATGGCGACCGAAGCTTAAACCTCTTTTGTTTCCCCCGAAAATTACCCGCATTCACTGCTCCCCGATTGAGGAAGTCTGCCAGCCAAGGGCTCAAGAAACGGTTAAAGATCGATGTAACGATTAATCATCCGCCTTCCAGCGTGATGACCACAGAAACGCAGAATATTTTTAAATATTTCAAATACTTGTCTGACGCGATCAGATCTTTGGGATATTGATTGCAGCACAGAATTTTACAAGTGCTGATACGAGGGGACCGCTTATGGTGCTTTCGGCCAAGGCGGCTGCCAGCGCGTCGTCCGATTTTCCGAGCAACGGAAGCCGCAAAAAGGCGCCGTCGACGAGGGCGAACGACATCGTCCTCAGCACTTCGGTCAACTGTTCTAGCGCGAAATCGCCGCGATGCGAGGCATGCGCGATCATCACAGGCTTGAATGGCACTTCGTCACGGGACACGAGCCAATCGAGCGCGTTCTTCAATCCGCCCGGCAGGCCATGGGCATATTCCGGACAGGCGACGATGATGCCGTCGGCCGCCCGGATCTTGGCTGCGAACGTTTCAACGATCGCTGGCGTGCTTTCGCCCTCGCGGTCGGGGCTGAAGATCGGCAGTTCGCCGATCAGATCCGAGATCTCGATCGCGACACCTGCAGGTGCGTTGTCGCGGAGGGCTTCGAGCAGCCGGCGGTTGGTCGAAGCCTTTCGCTGGCTGCCGCAGATCGCATAGAGGACGAGCGGCTTTTCCATGCGCTTGGGTTTAAGCCACGGCGCCGATTCGCGCCATGTGCCCTTAGCTGCTCTTGTGGTTGCCCTTCGGGAACTGCGCGGCAAGCTCGCTGTACCACTTGCCACTCTTTTTCACCGTGCGAACCTGCGTGTCGTAGTCGACATGCACGAGGCCGAACCGCATGCGGTAGCCCTCGGCCCACTCGAAATTGTCCATCAGGCTCCAGGCGAAGTAGCCGCGCATCGGATAGCCGTCCTTGATCAGGTCGGCGACCGTATCGAGGTGCTCGCTGTAATAATCCAGGCGCATCGTATCGTTGACTTCTCCCTGTTCGATGCCGGTATTGTCACAGGCACCGTTCTCGGTGATGTAGCACTCCGGCAGCTCGTAGCGACGATAGAGATCCTCAACGACGTTCTTCAGGCCAGGCGCATAGACTTCCCAGCCGATATCGGTCTTCACGTCGCTGACGCGTGGCGCCTCGACGGTCCAAGGGAAATCGCCGTTCTTCGCAGGATCATCGGCGACACGCAGCGGCGTGTAATAGTTGAGGCCCCACCAGTCGAGCTTCTGGTTGATGATCTTCAGGTCACCCTCTTCCACAACAGGCATGCGGTCGCCGAGCGCTTCCAGGAACTCCTTCGGATACTCGCCCTTGAAGACCGGATCGAAGAAGGCACCGTTGTGGAACTGGTGAGCACGTTCCCCAGCCGCCTGATCGGCCGCGCTGTCGGAGCCCGGCATGACGGACATGGCGTTGAGCACGAGGCCGACAGGCACATTGGGCGCTTCCGCGCGGATCGCCTCGACGCCGAGACCGTGCGCGAGGTTCATGTGGTGCATGGCGTGCAGCGCCGCCTGCATGTAGCGCTCGCCCGGCGCATGAATGCCATAGAGATGGCTGAGCCAAACAATGCACCACGGTTCGTTGAAGGTCGCGACGCTGTCGAGGCGGTCGCCGAGGCGGGCCATCACGGTCTTGGCATAGCGCTGGAACGCATATGCCGTCGACCGCGCCGTCCAGCCGCCGTCACCGGCAAGAAGCAGCGGCAGATCCCAGTGGTAGAGCGTTGCGAAGGTCTTGATGCCCCGCGCCTTGCAGCCATCGACGAGGCGATCGTAGAAATCGAGACCTGCCTCGTTCACCGGGCCGGTGCCGTCAGGGATGATGCGCGGCCAGGCGATCGAGAAGCGGTAGGCTTCGACGCCCATGGACTTGATGAGATCGAGGTCCTGATCGAGCCTGTTATAGTGATCGCAGGCGACATCGCCATTGTCGCGGTTGAAGACGCGACCCGGCATGTTGCAGAAGGCATCCCAGATGGAGGGCTTGCGGCCGTCTGCCTTGGAAGCGCCTTCAATCTGAAACGCTGCCGTCGCAACGCCAAAGGTGAAATCGCCCGGGAAGCGGGCAGCAAGGGTCTTCGGATCGATCATGGAAATCCCGTTCTTCATGGTTTCGAGAGGCGGTTTAGCCAAGCGGACCGGTGTTGTACAGGGTGGAAGTAACAACACTGTAACGTTTCAGGTTAGCCATCCCGAGGGCGCCTTACGCATCAGGCGTTCGTGCCTTGCATTGCCCGCCTTTTCGCGAAACAACCCTCACATGAGCATTCCCACCACACACCCCTTCGCTTTCGACCCCACCTACGGCATGACCCTTGCCGACCTCCGAGCGATCGTACCGCCAGAGGCGCCGCCGGGCTTCGACGCCTTCTGGCGGGACCGATACGAAAAGGCGATCGCCACCGACCCACAGCCGGTGCTTCGGAAAAGCAAGCTGACCCATCCCGACTGGCAGGTCCTCGACATCACCTACACTTCGACCGGTGGATTCGGGATCGGCGGTTGGCTGCTCCTGCCGCGGCGGCGGCCGGTGCGCCGCGGGCTTGTCGTCGGCCACGGCTATGGCGGTCGCGACGCGCCCGACTTCGACCTGCCGGTCGAGGAAGCTGCAATCCTTTTCCCCTGCGCCCGCGGCCTGTCGCTCAGCGCTCGGCCACCGATTCCGGCTGATGCGTCGGGCCACGTCCTGCAGGGCATCGCGCGTCCGGACACCTACATTATCGGTGGCTGCATCGACGATCTCTGGCTTGCCGTCTCAACGCTTCTGGCACTTTATCCATGGCTCTCCGGCCACATCGGCTATAGCGGCGTCAGCTTCGGCGGCGGCATCGGCGCGCTGGCGATCCCGTTCGATCCGCGCATCGATCGCGGCCACCTCGTCGTCCCGACCTTCGGCGACCGGGAACAATGGTTGACACTGCCGACCGTCGGCAGCGCCGATTCCGTGCAGACGTACCAGAAGGCACACGGAAGCGTGCTCGACACCCTCCGCATGTTCGACGCCGCCAGTGCTGCAAGCCGGATCAAGGTGCCGATGCTCGCAGCCGTCGCCCTCTTCGACCCAGCCGTGGCACCGCCCTGCCAGTTCGCGGTGGCCAACGCCCTGCCGACATCAAAATATAATGAAACCTTCATATTGGATGCGGGACACTTCGATTATCCCGGAAGCATTGAGCAGAGCGCGATCCTGCGCGAGAAAGTGCGAGATTTCTTCAAGGTGTTATGAACCGGGAGTATCTGCGCTGGCATAGTCCGCGCCTGCATCGCGAGATGGAGTTGCTGGTGTTCGGCCATGCCGGCGCCAAGGTGTTGATGTTTCCGACCCGCGAGGGGCGTTTCTGGGAGTACGAAAGGCTCGGCGTTATAGAGAGCCTTGCCGAAAAGCTGCACGCCGGCCAACTGCAGCTCTACTGCATCGAGGGGCTCGCCGCCGAGACCTTCTACGGCTTCGACCGTCATCCGGCCGACCGCATCCGCCGCCACACGGCCTTCGAAGATTATATCCTGAACGAAGTCCTGCCGCTGATGGCATCGAAGAACGGACATGAGTGCACCATCGTACATGGCTGTAGCCTCGGCGCCTTCCAGGCCGCCAGCCTGGTCTTCCGGCATCCGCACCTGTTCCGCAAGCTGGTTGCCTTCTCCGGCCGCTATGACCTGACGATCAGGGTCGAATCCTTCGGCGATCTGTTCGACGGCTATTACGACGACGCCGTCTATTTCCATACGCCGACGCACTTCCTGCCGGGACTGCATAGCGGCTGGCAGCTGGAAAAACTGCGCGAGGTCGAGATCGTCCTGACCATCGGCGACGCCGACCCGTTCCTCGACAACAACTACCACCTCAGCCGCCTGCTGGCGGAAAAGCAGGTCGGCCACCAGCTGCATGTCTGGAACGGCCGCGCGCATCGCGCAGGCGCCTGGCGCAAGATGGCCGGCCTCTACATCTGATCCGGCAGCCATCTGCCTAGACAAGAACCTCTTCTCCCAGCGGAAGCTGTATCAGTCGCGATATGCCGATATTCTCCAGAAACACCTCATCGTGACTGACGACCAGCAGCGCACCGTCATAGGCCTGAAGGCCAGCCTCGACGGCCGCTATGGAATCGATATCCAGATGGTTGGTCGGCTCGTCCAAAATCAGCAGCGGCGGCGGCTTCGCACCGCCGAGGACGCAGGCAAGCCCAGCGCGCAGCAACTGCCCTCCAGACAGCGTCGACACCTGCTGCAGGGCGGCATCTGCCCGGAACATGAAACGCGCCAGCGCCGCGCGGCAGGCATTTTCGTTGGCGCCGGGATTGAGATTGCGGAAATTCTCGCGGATCGATAGCGATCGATCGAGGAGACTGACGCTCTGATCGAACAGCGAAAAGCCCGTCATGACGGCGACCGTTCCGGACCACGGCTGCAACGCGCCTGTTATCAGGGCCAGCAGGGTCGTCTTGCCGGAGCCGTTCGGTCCGGCGATAGCGACACGATCGGGGCCGGTGATTGTAAGGGAGAGGTTTCGGATGATTGGCGCCTCCGACCGATAGCCGGCGGTGACGCCTTCCAGTCTGAGAACATCCCTGCCGGGCGGCAGTCCCGTTGAGGCGAGCTGAGCCGAGAAAGGCTGCAGGATCTCGATCCGCTTCCTCGCCGCCGAGGCCTCTTCCATCGCCTCCTCGCGACGTTTCTCGCCAAGGCGAACCTTGTTGCCGCTGGTGTTTTCCGCCGCCCGCTTTAGGCCGCCGGCGACGATGCGCGGCATATCCCCACGTGCCGCCTTCTTGCGGCCGTTACGGTCACTGCGGGCCTGCCGTTCGGCGGCGACCTGGGCGCTGCGGGCCACATCGGCAACGCGCCGCTCGGCGTCCGCGAGATCGTGTTCGGCGGCAGCGAGCTCGAGCGACTTGCGCTCCTGAAAGGCACTCCAGTTTCCACCATATCGCCGGGCGCCAAGCGTGGTGATCTCGACGATCGCATCCATGGTTTCAAGCAGTTCGCGATCATGGCTGACAACGATGGCGCCGGCGCGCCAGCCGGCGAGCAAGGCGATCACGGCTTCCCGCCCATCGCGATCGAGATTGTTGGTCGGCTCGTCGAGCACAAGGAGATCGGGATCCGAGAAGACGAGAGCCGCAAGACCCACGCGCGTCCGCTGCCCGCCCGAAAGCGAGGTCAGCAGCGTTTCCGGTTTCGCGTCCAACCCGACGCGTTCGATCGCCGCGGCAATCCGCGCCTCGATCGTCCAATCGGCATTGGCGAGTTCGTCAGTGGTGGCCTCGCCGGCTTCGGCGCGATGAAGGATAGCGAGCGCATCACTGGCGCCGAAGAGATCGGCGACGGTTGCGCCCTCCTCCACCTGAACCGACTGGCGGAGGATGCCGAGGCGTCCGCCAAAGGCAATGCTGCCCGACTGCGGCTGCAGTTCGCCGGAAACGAGCTTCAGCAGCGTCGTCTTGCCGACACCGTTGCGACCGACGAGGCCGGTTCGTTCAGCGCCGAAGCTCAGATCGAGTTGGGAAAGAAGGGTGCGCCCGTCAGGCGTGGACCACGAAAGATTGGACAGGGTAATGGATGCAGGCATGGATAAAGGACTCCCGAATGGCAAGGCGAACTGGCGTTGCGATCGGGGTGAAATCCATTGCTGCACACATCCTGTTGGTATTGGCGATGACCGCAATCTAGGCGGGCACCACGCCAAAATCAAGGCAGCGGATGACGGAGTCAGATCACGGGAGATCGCAGCGTGCTTTCACGCAAGGAACGATCGACCTGTATACGCGCATCCGGCCGCCGAGAGCCGTGCCAGCATGTCAGCGCGCAATCAAATGCTATCATATTGAAAACGCTGATAACGCTGATGTCAGAAGTCGTGAATTTGCGATCCCTGGAAGCCACGCTAGAGAGCAAGGAGGACATCACCACGAAAGGAACCCGATGCTCTCCTCGATCCACCTGGCGCAGCCATATCTCCTCAGCCTGTTGCGCGTCGTCTCCTCGCTCGTGCTCTTCAGCTACGGCACGCAGAAGATCCTGCATTTTCCGGCCGCGGAACGAGTGCCAGACGTAGGCTCGATGTCCTGGATCGCCGGCCTGCTCGAACTGACGCTCGGCTTCCTCGTATTAACAGGCTTCAAGACACGCGCCGCGGCTTTCGTCCTCTCGGGTCTGATGGCTTTTGCCTATTTCATCGGGCATGCCCCAAAAGGGTTCTACCCAGCGCAGAACGGTGGCGTCGCCGCAATCCTGTTCTGCTTTGTCTTTCTCTATCTGGTTGCGGCCGGCGGTGGCCCCTTCAGCATCGATGCGCTCATCAAGCGCAAGCAGGCAGCGGCCTGATCAATACCCGAGCCGAAGCGGCGCGCTCTGCCGCTTCGGCCCACTATGCCGGAGAACGCTAGGGGTTCTGCTTGGCGTCCCTGAGCTTGACCGCCATCGTCACCGTGCCACGCACAACAATGTCGTTTCGCGAACCGCGATTGAGATCGGCGCTGCTGGTGAGGTTGATGATCTGGCAGCTCTCGGCCAGCGTCTGCAGGATGAGATCGCATTGCCCCCCAGCCATCATGTAGAAGCCCTTTTGCGCGGCCTTGATCTGTTCCCCGGCTTCCTCCCCGGCCTCGACAGGCACGGACAGGGATACCGTCGTCTGCACGTTCACCGTGCCAGGAACACGCTGGCCGGCATAGAAGTTCGGTGTGCGGTTGGGGACTTCCTGCGACAATGCCGGAGACGCAGCGAGCGCGAAGATGCATGTCAGAATTCGGGCAGAGGCTTTCATCGACCGTTTCTCCATCTGATTGCGCTCATTTCTGCCACAGCATTGTTAAACGACAATGAGCGCGGTCCCTAATATTCTAGGAAGCGCGCCCATTGGTTTTATCCGTGATGTAGTGGAGCGAGGATCAGACCTTGACCCAGGCACCGTTCTTCTTCGAGGAGGCCACGCAGGCCTCCACGAAGGCAACGCCCTTCACACCGTCATCGACCGTCGGATAGACCACGGCCTTATCAACCGCCTTGCCCTTCTTGTGGGCGTTGATGGCATGCGCGGCCTCGGTGTAGATCGTCGCGAAGGCTTCGAGGTAGCCTTCCGGATGACCGGACGGGATGCGCGAAACGCGGGCCGCCGCCGGGCCGGAGCCGGCGCCGTTGCGGGTGATCAGGCGCTTCGGTTCGCCGAACGGCGTGAACCAAAGGTAGTTCGGATCGGCCTGAACCCATTCCAGACCGCCCTTGGTGCCGTAAACGCGGACCTTCAGACCATTCTCATGGCCGGGCGCGACCTGGCTGCACCAGAGCATGCCCTTGGCTGGCTTCTCAGAGCCCTTGGCCTTGAAGCGCAGCATGACGTGGGCGTTGTCGTCCAGACGGCGGCCTTCGACGAAGCTGTCGAGATCGGCCGCAAGGCTGTCGAGTTCGAGGCCCGATACGAAGGAGGCAAGGTTATAGGCGTGCGTGCCGATATCGCCGGTCGAACCGCCTGCACCCGACTGGGCCGGGTCGGTACGCCAGACGGCCTGCTTCGCACCGGTCTGCTCGACGGCTTCCGTCAGCCAGTCCTGCGGATACTCGGCCTGCACCAGGCGGATATCGCCGAGTTCGCCGTTTGCGATCATCTCACGGGCCTGACGGACCATCGGATAGCCGGTGTAGTTATGCGTCAGGATGAACAGGGCGCCGCTCTCGTCGGCGACCTTCTTCAGCTTCTTGGCGTCGGCAAGGTTCGACGTCAGCGGCTTGTCGCAGATGACATGGATGCCGCGACGCAGGAATTCCTTGGCGGCGTCATAGTGCACATGGTTCGGCGTGACGATCGAAACCGCTTCGATGCCGTTCTTCAGCTTCGCTTCGCGGATCGCCATCTCGCGGTAGCTGGAATAGGTGCGCGATGGGTCAAGGCCGAGGTCGCGGCCCGATGCCATCGCCTTTTCCGGCGTCGACGACAGCGCGCCGGCGATCAGGTCGTACTGGTCGTCGATGCGGGCAGCGATGCGGTGCACTGCGCCGATGAACGCGCCGGCGCCGCCACCGACCATGCCGAGACGGATGCGCGGTTCGCGCGCCTGTTCTGTAGATGCTTCAATTGCCATTGGTTCCTCCTGGAAATCTTCTGTCTTGTGCCACGATCGCGCTCCTCAAGCCGCCACCTTCTCCCCACCAGCGGGAGAAGGAATACGCCGCACCTCCCAGTCGCTTGCTTGGGCAGATCCCCTCTCCCCGCCGGCGGGGAGAGGGTTAGGGTGACGGGATGCGCGCAATGTTTCGGCGTTGCAGGCGCTCGCGTCTCAGAGCCCGAGCATGCGGCGGTTGGCAGCCTGGTCCGTACCGCCGGCTGCGAAATCGTCGAACGCTTTTTCAGTGACGCGAATGATGTGCGCCTTGACGAACTCGGCACCTTCGCGTGCGCCATCCTCCGGATGCTTCAGCGCGCATTCCCATTCGACCACGGCCCAGCCGTCGAAGTTGTTGGCCGTCATCTTCGAGAAGACAGCACCGAAATCGACCTGACCGTCGCCGAGCGAACGGAAGCGGCCGGCACGCTCGACCCAGCCCTGGTAACCGCCGTAAACGCCCTGGCGACCCGTCGGGTTGAACTCGGCATCCTTGACGTGGAACATCTTGATCCGGTCTTTGTAGATGTCGATGTTGTCGAGGTAGTCGAGGCACTGCAGGATGTAGTGCGACGGATCGTAGAGCATGTTGGCGCGCGGATGGTTCTTCACGCGCTCGAGGAACATCTCGAACGTGATACCGTCATGCAGGTCTTCGCCGGGATGGATTTCGTAGCAGACGTCGACGCCGTTTTCGTCGGCGTGATTGAGGATCGGCGTCCAGCGCTTTGCAAGCTCGTCGAAGGCGGTTTCGACGAGGCCGGCCGGGCGCTGCGGCCACGGATAGATGAACGGCCAGGCAAGCGCGCCGGAGAAGGTCGCATGCGCCTTGATGCCGAGGTGCTTCGACGCCGTCAGCGCCATCTTCACCTGCTCGACTGCCCATTCCTGGCGGGCCTTCGGATTGCCGCGCACTTCAGGTGCCGCAAAGCCGTCGAAGGCTTCGTCATAGGCCGGATGCACGGCGACGAGCTGGCCCTGAAGATGGGTGGAGAGTTCCGTCACTTCGACGCCGTTCTGGCGGGCAACGCCAGCGAACTCGTCGCAATAATCCTTCGAGGAAGCCGCCTTCTTGAGGTCGATGAGCTGGCTGGCCCAGGTCGGAACCTGCACACCCTTGTAGCCGATATCGGCTGCCCATTTGGTGATCGAATCCCAAGAGTTGAAAGGCGCGGCATCGCCCGCGAATTGTCCAAGGAACAGGCCTGGGCCCTTGATCGTTTTCATGTCAATTCCTCCCTAAAAGATGACCGTAAACGTTTCTGGCAGTGTTCTACCACGCGATTTGAAGTCTGCAAGCCGATTTAGGCGAAACTGCAAATTTGCCCCGCGGGGCGGAAATCGAAAGCGGCCGACTTAACCACGGCCTGCCCCGGGCTGCAAGATGTACGTACCGCATTTCCCGTTCGACGGGTGACCACTGGCGCATCTCGTCTCTGCCCCCGCGACCGCGGCGGTAGACATCGCGTCGTCTCGTGCTACTGTCTTCAGACCAGGAGGTTGGCGCATGACCCGGCGTCTGGCAGCAATCTTGGATGCGGATGTTGTCGGCTTCTCCCGGCTGATGGGCCTTGACGAAAGCGGTACGTTCGCGACGCTGAAAGCGCACAATAGCGAAATCATCGTCCCCGGCATCGGCAGGCATCACGGACGCGTTGTCAAATTTGTTGGCGATGAAGCGCTCGCCGAATTCGCAAGCGTGGTCGATGCCGTCGGCTGCGCCATGGAGATCCAGAAAGCACTGCTTCAACGCAACGAGGCACTCGAACCGGATCGGCGCATGCTGTGGCGGATCGGCATCCACGTTGACGATGTACTGGTTGAGGAAGAGGACATCTTCGGTGATGGCGTGAACGTCGCCGCAAGCCTGCAGGCGCTGGCGCCGCCGGGCGGTATCTGCGTGTCCCAGCAGGTCAACGACCAGATCCGGTCGAAGCTTGACTTCCGGGCAATCGATTTCGGCAATCGCAAACTTAAGAACGTCGATCGACCAATCCGGGTCTGGCGATGGACGGCGGACAGCGAGCAGCTTCCATCGGCTGCCGCATCGAAGCACAAGGGAACGAGGCCTCTGCGCAATCGGCCCTCGATTGCGGTTCTGCCGTTCAGCAACATGTCGAGCATCGAGGAACAGGAACATTTCTCGGACGGCTTCACCGACGAGTTGATCGCCACGCTGGCGCGCTGTCGCTGGCTGCTGGTGGCAGCCCGCAACTCCTCGTTCAGCTACAAGGGCCGCAAGCCCAATGCGCAACAGGTGGCGGAGGACCTTGGCGTCAAGTACGTGCTGGAGGGGAGCGTGCGCCGCGCGGCAGATCGCGTTCGCATTACCGCGCAATTGCTGAACGGCACGGATGGCAGCCTGCTCTGGGCGGAACGCTACGACCGGACGTTGGCCGACATCTTCGAGGTTCAGGACCAGCTGGCATCGGAAATCACCGGAACGATTGAGCCGGAACTCGGTTCCATCGAATTCGCCGCCCTTCGGGGCCGCACCGTGTTGGACATGGATGCCTGGGAAATCTACCTGAAGGGCCTCTGGCATCTCTATCGGTTCACGCTCGACGAATTGAAGACTGCCAAGGCGCTGTTCGAGCAGGCAATCGATATTGATCCGACCTTCGCGCAGGCGCAGGCGCGACTGGCTTATGTTCACATTCAACTCGGCTGGTATGGCCCACTTGATGAACGCGCCGAGCGGATTTGTGATGCGATCGACCTTGCCGAACGCGCCATCATATCCGATCAGAGAGAGCCTGCCGCGCACCTCGCCTTGGGCAGGGCCCTGGCACTTGATGGTGCGACGGAGGCCGGACTTGCGCATCTGCGCAACGCGTTGCAGTTGGACCAAAGTTTTGCGCAGGCCCACTTCGCGCTTGGACAGGTCCTCTGCTACGTCGAACGGCCCACCGAAGGCATAGAGGAGATCAAGGAAGCATTCCGGCTCAGTCCTCGCGATCCGCATCTGTGGACTTTCCATAACGTTCTCGCGCTCGCGAACTATCAATTGGGCAACATGGCGGAAGCGGCCAAGGCAGCGCGTGCATCACTCCGCTCCCCGAACGCAACCTTCTGGCCGGCGATTTTTCTGGCCGCTGCCCTCGGAAGGCAAGGCGAAATGAACGAAGCGCGAGAGGCAATCTCCAGGCTTCATCGCTTCCGGCCGGGTATGACGTGCCGTTACGCCCGCCGAGAATTCTATTTCGGCGACAATCCAGTCATGACCGAAGCTTTCATCGACCGCTGCATCACGGACCTCGCCAAGGCCGGACTGCCGGACTAAAAAGCGACGTTGTCAAAAAAAGACGCCCGTCCTTTCGAACGGGCGCCGCATTGGATTTTCAGATCAGAACGGAGAATCCGGGAAGTAGAAGTCCTTCGCATTGTCCTTCGTGACAAGCGTCGCGTCGAGGACGAAGGTGCCGCGAACCGGAACCTGGCCGTAGAGACCAGCAGCCGTCAGCTCCATGGCCGTGCCAACCATTGCCGGCGGATAAAGAACGTCGACCGGGATCAGCTTGTCGCCGTCCATGACCTTCTTGACCATGTCCTTGGAGCCGGCGCCGGCGACAACATACTTGATGTCGGTACGCTTGGCCTGCTCGATCGCCTGCAGCACGCCGACAGCCATGTCGTCATCCTGGCACCAGACCACGTCGATCTTCGGGTACTTCGTCAGATAGTCCTGCATGACCTTGAAGGCATCGTCGCGGTTCCAGTTACCGTACTGGCGGTCGAGAACCTTGACCTTGGAGCCGGCAATGCCCTTGTCGAAGCCGTCCTGGCGCTGCTGATCGATCGGGATCGGCAGGCCGCGAATGACGACGACTTCGGCGTCCGGCGTCTGCGCAGCGATGTACTTGCCAGCGACTTCACCGAGCGCCGGGTTGTTGCCAGCGACATAAAGGTCACGGACGGTGTCATCGTTGGTCGAGGGCGCACGGTCGACGAGCGCGACGTACTTGCCCTTGCCCTTGACTTCCTTGATGGCGTTGACGAGCGGATCCGGATCCGACGGCAGGATGACGAGGGCGTCGATGCCCTGTGTATCAAGGTCCTGCACAGCGTTCGCCTGGCTGGCGGCATCCGGCGAAGTCTTGACGATGACGTTCAGGCCCGGATGCTGTTCCATCAATTTCTTGGCGATGCGTTCGGCGTGGAACACGACGCCCGAGGTCCAACCATGGTCGGCTGCCGGAATCGAGACGCCGATGGTGAACTTCTTGTCCTGTGCGTATGCGGTACCCGCCAGCGTGACGGCCGCAACCGCAAGACCCAACATGAGTTTGCGCATTCTATTTCCTCCCAATAAACGTCAGGGACTTTTCCTACCCGTCAACCGGACGCCCTGTGATCCCGGCCAATTCCTGGAGCCAGTCCGCTTACGATTTGCGGACCAGCGAGCGCTGCACCAGCATGGCGATGATGATGATCGCACCCTGGATTGCACCGATGAGATATTCGCTGATGAAGTTCGACAGCAGCATGATGTTGCCGACGAGCTCGAGAATGAAAGCGCCGCAGATGGTGCCCCAGACGCGACCGGCGCCACCCTTGAGTGCCGTCCCACCGACGACGACGGCGGTAATCGCCTGCAGCTCCCAGAGGATACCCGTCGTTGCCGAGGTCGAGCCGAGGCGCGGCACATAAAGCAGCACGGCGATGGCGACGCAGAGCCCCTGGATGACGAAGGCGATGGTGCGCACACGATTGACGGCGATGCCGGAATAGCGCGCCACGTCACTGTTGGAACCGACCGCGACGACATGGCGTCCATAGCGTGTGCGGTAGAGAATGAAGGCTGCCACCGCAGTGACCGCAAGGATGACAACGATCGGCACCGGCACGCCGAGAATGCTGCCGAAATAGGCCGGACGGTAAAGCGTCTGGATATCGGCCGAGCGCAGCGTGATCGCGCCGCCCTGGCTGAGCCATGTTGTTAGGCCACGATAGATGCCCATCGTGCCGAGCGTGGCGATGAACGGCTCAATCCTGCCGACCGTAGTGATCAGGCCGTTGGCCAGTCCACAGAGCGCACCGGCGACGAGCGTGAAGACGACCGCAGCCGCCAGCATCAGCGTCGGATCGGCAATCACGCCGGAATTCATCAAAAGGATCATCAGGCTGGCAACAAAGGCCACCATCGACCCGACGGACAGATCAAGATCGCCTGCGGAGATCACGAATGTGGCGCCGACGGCGATGATCGCGATGAAGGCGCAGCGGGTCGCGACATTGGCAAGGTTGGTGATGCCGATGAAGTTCGGATTGACCAGCGCCCCGACGATCAAGAGCAATATCAGGGCTGCAAAAGGTGCAACGGCCCTGAGATCGATATCCCGCCAGGGGCGACGCCGGATTTCCCTGGTCTCCTCGTTCACGCTCATTTCCAAACCAACCTCCCGCCCCAAATTCGATGGGCATCATATTTTCGCAGCGCGCTTGACGCAGCCGCCTCCCGCCAATGTCAGGCGGCTTTTCTCTTCAATCCGGCGGCGTAACGCATGATCTCCTGCTCCGAGATCTCGTCACCCTCGAGCACGCCAACGATCCGTCCCTCGCGCATCACGGCGACGCGCGTGCAGAGGCCGATCACTTCAGGCATTTCCGAGGAAACGACAATGATGGATCGACCGTCGCGCGCCAATGCCGAGATGAAATGATAGATCTGCTGCTTGGTGCCGACATCGATGCCGCGTGTCGGCTCGTCGATGATGATGATCTCGGGCTCGGTCTCCATGACCTTGGCCAGCAACAGCTTCTGCTGATTGCCGCCTGACATGCGGCCGGCAACGATGTTGGTGTCGCGAACGCGGATATCGAAGCGCCGCCGCGCCTTGGCAAGCGCCTTCGCCTCGCTGCTCGGGCTGAGATAGCCGTGCCGCGAATGCTGGCCGAGCGACTGCAGAGTCAGATTGGTCATCATGCCGGAACGCAGGAGCAAACCCTTCGACTTGCGATCCTTCGTCATGTAGGCAAGCCCGGCGCGGTTGGCTGCATGCACATCGCCCGAAAACACGGATTCACCGCGAATGACGACCTCGCCGGACGCACGCGCCCGCAACCCGGCGATTGCTTCCATCAGCTCCGTGCGACCAGAACCGATCATGCCGGAGAAGCCGATGATCTCGCCCTTGCGAACCTCGAAGCTCGCATCCTGCACATAGCCGGTTGAAACACCTTCGACCCGGAGGACGACGTCCTCGTCGACATTGGGTTCCACTTTGGTGGGATAAAGGCTCGACAGTTCACGCCCGACCATCAGCTGCGCAATGGATTCGCCGTCGAGCATCGCCGTCGGCGCCGTCTTGACCCACTGGCCATCGCGCAGCACGGTCACCCGGTCGGTGATCTCCATCACCTCGTCGAGCTTATGCGACACGAAGATAAAGCTTGTTCCCTTGTCGCGTAGCTTGCGCACCTGCCGGAACAGGAAATTCGTCTCCTCGCGCGACAGCACAGCGGTTGGCTCGTCCATGATGACGACGCGGGCATCGCGGCTGATTGCCTTGGCGATTTCCACCATCTGCTTGTCGGCGATCGACAATGTGCTGATGATGGCATTCTCGTCGACGTGGGAGCCGAGGAGATCAAGCGCCTTGCGGGTCTCGGCGCGCATGTACCTGCGATCGAGCACGCCGAACCGCGTGACTTCGCGACCGAGGAAAAGGCTCTCCGTGACCGTCAGATGTTCGGCGAGATTGAATTCCTGATGGATGAGAACGATGCCGAGCGCTTCGGCCGCGCCGTTGGCCGGCAACACGACCGGCTTGCCATCCAGCAGGATCTCGCCCGAACTCGGCTGCTCAAAACCGGACATGACCTTGACCAAGGTCGACTTGCCCGCGCCATTTTCACCCATGAGGGCGTGGATCTCACCGGCACGGAGATCGAAATTGACGCTGAAGAGGACTTGCACGCCGCTGAACGACTTGCAGATGCGCCGCGCGGACAACACCACGGGCGCGGCGTCGGCAGAATCCACACTCATTGACTGACTTCCTCCCTGCGGCTCCCATCCGCTTGAAGCCATATGTAAACCTTTACACGACGCATGTAAAGGTTTACATCACTGTTACACACAGATCTGCAGGTCCTGGCATTTGACCTCCCGGCAAGTCTGTGTAGTGTCGCGGCGAAGGCATCCAAGGCAGGACGCAGTGTCGAATTCCACGCCCGCAACCATAGAAGACGTCGCTCGGATCGCCGAGGTTTCGATCGCGACGGTATCGCGGGCGATCCACACGCCGGAAAAGGTCGCCAACTCGACGCGACTGAAGGTCAATCAGGCGATCGCCATCACCGGCTATACGACGAACGCCATGGCCCGCAGCCTGCGCCTCGGCCGATCGAACATGATACTAGTGGTTGCCCCTGATATCGGCGACCCGAACTTCTCCAACATTCTCGTCGGTCTTGAGAACGAAGCGCGTGCCCATGGCTACGGCATCCTGATCGGCCATACGCAGAACGATGCACAGCGTGGCCTCGAATATCTGAAGTTTCTGAATTCCAACCAGGCCGCCGGGCTGATCCTCTTCACCGGCATTTTGCCCTTCGGCCATCAGACGATGACCGCGCGCCTGCCGCCGAGCGTCGGGGTGTTCGAGCCGGTTTTCAACGGCGGCATCCCTTATGTCGGCGTCGATGACGTCGAGGGCGCCAGAAAGGCGGTCGACCTGCTGCTGGCCGAGGGCCATCGCAAGATCGCCTTCATCGGCGATTCGCGGACGCGCCTTGCTTACAGCCGCCGGCGCCAGGGCTACGATGCGGGGCTAGATGCAGCGGGCGTTGCACCGGACGTGCGTATCGTTCTCGAAGGCGACGGAACGCTGGAAAGCGGCCGTCACGCCGTCGAGCAACTGTTCATGCGCGACACCCTGCCGACCGCTTTCATGTGCGTCAACGACCAGACGGCGATCGGCGTTATGATCGGCCTTGGCGCCCGCGGCTACGACATCCCGACCGACTTCTCGGTAACCGGCTTTGACGACGTGCCACAGGCCGTCTTCATGTCGCCGCCGCTGACAACGATCCGCCAACCACGGACTTTGATCGGCAAGCAGGCCATGGCGCTGCTATTGGAGTTCCTCTCTGACGGCCAGCCGGCGGAAACCGAGATCCTGCTGCGTCCAGATCTTGTCGTGCGCAATTCAGTTGGCGCGCCGTCGCGCCGATGGACGAAACGCTGAGCGGGAGCCGATCGCAGGGCGTTATTCGGCCGGCCTGAAAATCCACTTCACAACATACTGCCCGTTTCGCTTCAGTTTTGTCTTGGTCATGACCTCAACCGGTCCGCCGATTGCGGCCTCGGCTGCCTCAAAGGCTTGGCGGGCTTCTGACATTGCCTTGTGATAGACGCTGTTGTCGCGCTTCGGGCTGTCGGCAACCGCTTGCGCGATGGCCGTCAAGTCCCTTTCTCTGCCGGCCATAGCCTAGCCCCCTGATTTGAAAAACGACGGTCTAAGCTTATCGGCGTTCGCTGCGCAAGCGGAACGAAAAAATTGGCTTTTGGCTGCACGGCCGTGGCTCGCACACGGAATCGATGCGGCGTCGCTACCGCTACCGACTGCGCTTGAACGCCTCCCACCGCTCGTCCCGTTCGCGCTGGTAAGCAGAATTAAGCGCCGCGCTCAAATCTTCCCTGCTGATCGGCTTGCCGCAGCTTTCGCATACCGGGCCAAGCCCCGCCGGCTTGCCGCAGGTCAGGTGCGTATATTGGACCGCCCGACCTTCATCCGGCGACTTCATCCAGGTTTCACCCCAAGCGCGTAGCGCCAGGATCACCGGATAAAAAGCCTCGCCCTTTTCGGTCAGATGGTACTCGTAGCGCGGAGGCCGCTCGCTGTAGCGCCGGCGTTCCACAATGCCTTCCGCCTCCAGCGACTTCAAACGCGATGCAATCATCTGCGGCGTCCCCCCGGTCTGCGCCTGGATCTCCTCGAACCGATAACTGCGCATGAAGAGCTCGCGCAGGATCAGTACCGTCCATCGGTCCCCGACCACCGCCTCTGAGCGGGCCACCGGGCATAGCGTATCCAAAACCGATTCCTTGTCCATTTCGCTACTTTCTTTTTCATAGGTACTTGCAACTATGATTTTCATAGCCAACATAAGAAACCGTGGAAGCAAGTGCAATAGGTCCAGACGGACCTACGCCGAGAGGAATGACAATGACCCAAGCCACTCATGGCGGCGAGGCAAACCTCTATACCGCCAAGACCCACACAGTCGGCGGTCGGGAAAGGGGAACTGCTCGCAGTTCCGACGGCAATCTCGACATCAAGCTCGCAATTCCCGGCTCCGAACGAACCGGCAGCAACCCTGAACAGCTTTTGGCAGCGGGATGGTCGGCGGCATGCTTAGAGGGTGCCATTGCCCGCGTCGCACGCAGCAAAAAGATCTCCCTCCCCTCCGGTCCGGAGATCGATGCCGAAATTGACCTCAACCTTGCCGATGATGGCCTCTTTCTGCGGGCGCGCTTGAACGTCCGGCTGGACGGTGTCGATGCGAAGGCAGCGGAGGCAATCGTCGAGCAGGCCCATCTCACCTGCCCCTTCTCGAAAGCGTTGCGAGGCAACGTGGATGTCGAAATCAAACTTACCCCGTAATGAAAGGAACCAGCCATGAGCGATCATGAAATCGTCGATTCAAGCTTTACCGCCATCATCAACGCACCGATCGAGAAGATAGATATTCCGAAATGGTGCTTCACGCTGCCGGAGGATGAATATCAGCGATGCTCGCCGGCTCACATCGCCGCGGGCTTCACCACCGCACCGGACGGCAAGCGCATGTCCATCAACGTCGAGACGATCGGCGGCAGCCTGATGGTTCAGCACTACGTCGAGACGTTGGGTGAAAAGGATCACCTGATCCTTGAGTCGGTTTCGGATATAGTCACACCGACGGGCCGCACGACGATCCATGTGCTTTGGGAACTCAGCGTCAGGCGCATCGACGATCAGACCTGCGAATTCACGAACCACGTTCGTTCCAAGGCAACAGAAGAGTTCAAGGCCTTTCTCGACAGGCAGGGCATCCCCTTCGACGTGTTCCGCGCACAACGGCAGCCGATGTCGATTGCGCACAACAAGGGAGAAACACCCCTTTTCGCTGCGAGCATTGAGCGCGCCGCGCTTCGCAATTAGGCATCTCGGAACGTCAAACTCTGGAGACAGACATGTCACAGCCGAACGACAGCAAGCAGACGACAGCGCTCCTCTTCGTCGATCGTGCTGCTGAACCACAGGGCGCCCCGCCGTCTCCATGATGAGAGCGGTACCCTGACCTTCGAGGTCATGGTGTCGAACGACGACGAGGCGAAGTTGCATATCTATGAAGTCTACGCTGATGCCGCCGCATTCGAGGCGCATCTGAACAGCTCCTCCATCAGGCAGTTTCGCGAAGAAACCGCGGGGATGGTAGCCGGCATCGTTGTGGCGAAGTCCACGCTGGCGCAATAGGGCCAACTGGAAGAAACGGCGGCGCCGCCTTTCGCCGCCGCTCCAGCCATACGGGCGACCGCTGGAAACGTCTGAAAATTTCCATGTTGACATTATGTTGCATATACATCATATAATTGTCCATGGGAACGAGGACGGAAAGCAAAATGGGCGTGACGAATATCGTCGGCGAGATCACGCAGAACTGTCTGATGACGCGTACGCGTCGTATATCGCGCTTCGCAACCAATCTCTATGACCATGAACTGCGGCACTACGGGGTCAACGCCCCACAGTTCTCGTTGCTTGTGCTGATCGCTAAGCTCGGTAGTGCAAGCCGCGCCGAAATCGGGCGCGCCAACTACCAAGATCGCTCAACGCTGACACGCAATCTCGCCCTCCTCCTGAATGAAGGCTGGATCGAAGAGAAGGTTTCCGAAAAGGGCGGACGGAGGCGTCCGATCATCCTCTCACAAGCCGGCAAGGATCTGCTGACTTCGGCAGCTCCGGCCTGGCGACTAGCGCAGACGAAGGCGCGGGCCTTGCTTGGCGCGGAAGGCGTTGCTGCCGTGCTCGATGTGGCCGACAGCCTGCCACTCGGCCAAGTCGAGTAAAGGAATCACAAATGTTGCATATACAATATCAATAACTTCAATGTTGCATATGCAATTAAGTTGCCGAATACGCTCAACTGAAAGGACCGTTATCATGAGCACCATCGTCAAAGCCGCCGCCGTGCAGATCAGTCCCGTGCTCTACAGCCGGGCAGGCACCGTCGACAAGGTTGTCAGGAAGATCCGAGAACTGGGCAAGCAGGGCGTTCAGTTCGCGACCTTCCCGGAAACCCTCGTTCCCTACTACCCCTACTTCTCCTTCCTGCAACCCGCATTCCAGATGGGCAAGGAGCACCAGCGCCTGCTCGAAGAGTCGGTGACAGTGCCTTCCGCCGAAACGCGTGCCATCGGCGAGGCGGCCCGCGAGGCAAAGATGGTCGTCTCGATCGGCGTCAACGAGCGTGACGGCGGATCGATCTACAATACGCAGCTCCTCTTCGATGCCGACGGTACGCTGATCCAGCGCCGCCGCAAGCTCACGCCAACCTATTACGAGCGCATGATCTGGGGCCAGGGTGACGCCTCGGGACTGCAGGCGGTCGACAGTTGCGTCGGGCGCATTGGCCAGCTTGCCTGCTGGGAGCATTTCCTGCCGCTGGCCCGCTACGCCCTCATCGCCGACGGCGAGCAGATCCACTCGGCGATGTATCCGGGATCGATGTACGGCCAGCTTTTTGCTGACAAGATAGAAGTCAGCATTCGCCAGCATGCGTTGGAATCCGCCTGTTTCGTGGTCAATGCCACGGCCTGGCTCGACGCCGATCAGCAGGCTCAGATCCTGAAGGACACGGGGTCCGCCGGAGGACCGATTTCCGGCGGTTGCTTCACGACCATCGTCAATCCCGAGGGGCAGATCATCGGCGAGCCGCTGACCGCAGGCGAAGGCGAAGTGGTCGCCGATCTCGATTTTGCTCTGATCGACGCGCGCAAGAGGCTCATGGACGCCGCCGGCCACTACAGCCGTCCGGAGTTCCTCAGCCTGCGGATCGACCGCAGGCCGGCCCTCCATGTCCATGATCTGAGCGCACAGCCGAAGGCCGAAGCCTTCCACGCAAGATCTGTTGAGGAAAAGGCCGTCGAGGTTCTCTGAACGCGCGCTGAATTTGAACGAACGGAAAGAAGGCAAGGACCATGACTACTCAATCGTCTCAGGATAGCCCGATCCTCGTAACCGGTGCGGCCGGCGACGTCGGCGCCGTTGGCCGCAACCTTACAGAGATGCTGCTCGCGAAGGGCCACAGGGTGCGCGCCCTGGTCCGCCGGGAGGATGAACGTGCCGAAGCCCTGAGGCGCCTCGGAGCCGAGGTGGTCCAGGGTGACCTGACCGACCTCGCCTCGATGCATCGGGCGATCCAAGGCACAAAGCGTATCTATTTCGGCATGTCGATCTCGGCTGCCTATCTGGAAGCGACGATCAATACCGCGGCCGTTGCGCGCCATCATGGTGTCGAGGCGTTCGTGAACATGTCGCAGATGACCGTTTCGCAAATGAGCATCACCGAGACAACCGACAGCCCGCAACACCGGCTGCACTGGCTTGCCGAGCAAGCCCTGGCCTGGTCCGGTCTGCCGGTGGTTACCGTCCGCCCCACGGCCTTTCTGGAAGGCTTCTTTCTGCGGCTCGCCGCCGACAGCGTCCGGGAACGAGACGAACTCGCATTGCCGCTCGGCAGCAGCAAGACGTCGCCCGTCGCCGCCGCGGATGTTGCAAGGGCTGTCGCCGTGGTCCTCGACGATCCGGCACCGCACATCGGAAAGATCTATAACTTGACCGGCTACGAGTCGGCCGATCTTGACCACCATGCGCGTAGCTTTTCCGAAGCCCTCGGACGGCCTATCCGCTACCGTGACATTCCGCTGCCCGCATGGATTGATGCGTTGAAGAATGCCGGCGTACCGCCGCATCTTGCCAGCCACCTTGCCGTGATGGCGGACCTCCACAAGCAGGGCAGCTACGACCGCATGACCGATGATCTCTTCCAGCTCATCGGCAAGGCACCTGTCAGTATGCAGGAATTCGTAAAACACAATGCCACCGCGTTCACGCGCGGCGGTGCCGCGGGCTGAGGCTATATTTACAGGAGCTGGGATGCGATGGCGGCCTTGTCGATGACAGACCAGACCGCCTCGATCTCCCCATCCCGAAATTCATAAAACACGTTCTCGGTGAATGAGATTCTCTTGCCATTCACCGGTAGCCCAAACAGCAGCCCTATCGGCGTGCAGTCAAACCGCAGGCGGCTTCCGACGCGCGGCGGCTCGGAAACCAGAAAATCGATATCGAAGAAGAGGTCCGGAATCGTTTGAAAGTCACCCTCGAGCATCTGGCGATATCCAGACAATCCGATCGGCTCTCCGTTGTAGCGAACATCCGGATGAACGAACTGTCCGAGCGCCGACCAATTCTGGCTGTTCAGGCAGACGATGTATTCCCGATAGATGGCCGCAAGGTCGGCTTTGGACACGACTCTCCTCCGGTTCTTATGGTACCGGGGCCAATTAGGATGACGCGGAGATTTGGCAACCAGACATGGGCACGATCCGGATGCCCTGAATGCGGCTCATCCGGTGCGCTATTCGACGAGGCCGAACATCGGGCCGAACCCGCCATGCCAAGACTTGTCGTCACGTCCCAAGGCGGGACTGTAGAGCCCGACACCCCGGCCACCATCGAGAAACAGCGCATTCGGGCAGGCCAGATGATCGCGGAACAGGCGCGCGAAATCGTGGAAGTTCACCCTGTCTTCGCTGACCGCGAAGTGCACCACGCCATCGCCACAGATACCGACGCCGCCGCGGCGGGTCTTGTCGGTCGATCCGACGATGAAGATCGGGTTCAGCTTGTTGTCGATCACGAGCATCGGGCCGGATTGCGTGGCGAGCCGGACATCGGGGCGGCGCTTCAGGAATTCCTGGGTCGGAAGTATTCCCGCGGACGTCTCATCGATGAAGAATATGCCATTCGGCTTCTTGTAGAAGTTCGGCACCGG
Source organism: Rhizobium sp. BK176 (assembly GCF_024808055.1). Taxonomy (NCBI): domain Bacteria; kingdom Pseudomonadati; phylum Pseudomonadota; class Alphaproteobacteria; order Hyphomicrobiales; family Rhizobiaceae; genus Rhizobium; species Rhizobium sp. BK176. The sequence continues at coordinate 281,376 of NZ_JANUBV010000006.1, forward strand.
GCCGTCGGCGGGCCCATTGCTTTGCGCGGTGCTGGCTGGCCGCAATTCCCTGCCGTCTTCGACATAGAGCCCGATCGGCGAAAAATCGGGCAGATACATGCCGGCATTGATCGCAAACACTAAGCTCTGCCCGCTCTTTTGAACGGCCTCGTCAACCCCGGAGAAGTCGCGATAGGGTTCTCCAGCCGCGTTCTTCCAGAACAAACGGAGGTCGCTTCCTTTCTCGACGGTGCACACGACATAGGCCTCGCCTTCGAATGTATCCTGCAGGCAAGGCCCTGCGACGGCCGCACCCGCAAACGCGGCAGCGCCCAGCATCGCGGCGCCGGCAAGCATACCCTGTCTGAAGTCCATCGCAGCTTTTCCCTTGAGATCGCCGAGCGGCCCGATACCAGCGATCGCACTTCCACCAAACATGGAAACGGCATCGCCTCAATCAACAAAAAAGGCCGGGGAACCTTCGCTCCCCGGCCCTCTCCTCCACAATCAACCGCCGATCACACGTAACGGTTGACGATGTTTTCGAGCAGCTCCTGCTTGCCGGACTTCGGCTGCGGGTTGATGTCCTTGGCTTCGACCCACTCGGCGATCTGCTCGAGCGAGTATTCGCCGCGGGCGAGCTTCTGGCCTTCGACCGAATCCCAGCCGGCATAGCGGGCGTCGAGCGGACCGGACAGAGCCTTGTCCTCGATCATCTTGGCAGCGGCCTTGAGACCGCGAGCGCAGGCATCCATGCCGCCGATGTGACCGATCAGCAGATCTTCCGCATCGAGCGACTGGCGGCGCAGCTTGGCGTCGAAGTTGGTGCCGCCTGTCGTGAAGCCGCCGCCCTGCAGGACCTGGTAGTAGGCAAGCGCCATTTCAGGAACGTTGTTCGGGAACTGGTCGGTATCCCAGCCGGACTGGTAATCGTTGCGGTTCATGTCGATCGAGCCGAAGATGCCGAGCGCGTTGGCGAGCGCCAGTTCGTGCTCGAAAGAGTGGCCGGCGAGGATCGCGTGGCCCTGCTCGATGTTGACCTTCACTTCGTTTTCGAGGCCGTGGTTCTTGAGGAAGCCATAGACCGTCGCGACGTCGTAGTCGTACTGGTGCTTGGTCGGCTCTTGCGGCTTCGGCTCGATGAGGATCGTGCCCTTGAAGCCGATTTTGTGCTTGTACTCGACGACGAGGTTGAGGAAGCGACCGAGATGGTCGAGTTCCTTCTTGAGGTCGGTGTTGAGCAGGGTTTCGTAGCCTTCGCGGCCGCCCCAGAGAACGTAGTTGGCGCCGCCGAGCTTCATCGTGGCGTCCATGCAGGTCTTAACCGTCGCAGCCGAGTAGGCGAAAACATCCGGATCCGGGTTGGTGGCGGCGCCCGACATGAAGCGGCGGTTGGAGAAGAGGTTCGCCGTGCCCCAGAGCAGCTTGGTTCCGGTCGCAGCCTGCTTTTCGGCGAAATAGTCGACGATCTCGTTCAGGTTCTTCGTGTTTTCGGCGAAGTTCTTGCCTTCCGGGCGCACGTCGGCGTCGTGGAAGCAGTAGAACGGTGCGTCGAGGATCTGGAAGAGTTCGAACGCGACGTCGGCCTTGAGCTTCGCGGCTTTCATCGAGTCTTCGAACCAGGGACGCAGGAAGGTGCGTCCGCCGAACGGGTCGCCGCCCTCCCAAGCAAACGTGTGCCAGTAGGCAACGGCAAAGCGCAGATGGTCTTCCAGGCGCTTGCCGAGAACGACCTCGTCCTTGTTGTAGTGGCGGAAGGCGAGCGGATTGGTGCTCTCAGGGCCTTCGTACTTGATCTTCTGGATGTCGCCGAAGAATCCGGTGCTCATCTCGTGTCTCCTCAGGTTTCGAATTGTTGTTCTGGGTTCAGTGCTGCAGCGATTTGATCGCCGGGTAGAGAGCGCGGTAGCGCTTGTAGGCATCTTCGTAGGCGCCAGAGAGCGCCGCGACGGGCTCGATCGTGCCAGCCGTCTTCGGTGGCGTGCAGACGGCAACCGGATCGGCACCTGTTGCCGCAATCAGGCCGAGACGCGCCGCGCCGAACGCAGCGCCGAAGTCGCCATCGGCGGGCAGGTCGACGGGAACGCCGAGCGCGGTTGCGATCGAGGCCAGCCAGTAGCGCGAGCGCGAGCCGCCGCCGATTGCCGTGACGCGGGAAATATCCGTGCCCGCCGAGCGCAGCGCTTCGAGATTGTCGCGGATGGCGAAGGACACGCCTTCGAGAACCGCCTGGGTCAGCACGACGCGGCTGCTCTCATGCTCGAGGCCGATGAACGCACCGCGGATGACGGCATCGTTATGCGGCGTGCGCTCGCCGGAGAGATAGGGAAGGAAGGTAACGCCTGACGGAGCCTTTAGCGTTTCGCCGAGCTCGGTGGTCAGATCCGCAGCCGACTTTCCAGTCACGCTGGAATGCCAGTTCAGTGCGTCCGTCGCCGAGAGGATAACACCCATCTGATGCCAGGTGTTGGGCAGCGCGTGGCAGAAGGCGTGTACGGCGCTTTCCGGCTTCGGCAGGTAGGCGGCATTGGCCGCAAAGAGAACGCCCGAGGTGCCGAGCGACACGAAGGCCGCGCCATCGCTGACGGTGCCCATGCCGCAAGCCGAAGCCGCGTTGTCGCCGGCGCCGCCGGCAACGACGACGCTTCCCGACATGCCCCACTGCCCGGCCAACTCACCGCGCAGCTTGCCGCCCTGCTCCGTGCCTTCGATCAGGCGAGGCATCTGCTTTTCATCGAGACCCGTCGCCGCGAGAAGCTCAGAGGACCATGCGCGCTTGCCCGTATCCAGCCAGGAGGTACCAGCGGAGTCCGACATCTCGGAGATGTGCTCGCCTGTTAGCCAGAGGCGCAGGTAATCCTTCGGCAGCAGCACCTTGGCGACCTTGGCAAAGATCGCAGGCTCATGCTTGGCAACCCAGGCAAGCTTCGGCGCGGTAAAGCCGGGGAAAACGATGTTGCCGGTCAGCTTGCGGAAGCGCGGATCGGAATCCAGGGCAGCCGCTTCGACATAGGAGCGCGTATCGTTCCAGAGAATGCAGGGGCGCAGCACCTTGTCGTCGGCATCAAGCAGGGTCGCGCCATGCATCTGGCCGGAGAGGCCAATACCCTTCACGGCGGCGAGCTCCTTCGGGTGCTTTGCCTTCAGCCCGGCAACCGCCTCTTCCGTTGCACGGATCCAGTGCGAAGGCTCCTGCTCCGACCAGCCGGAATGCGGGCGCGAAACGTCGAGCGAACCATTGGCCGAACCGATGATCTTCTGATCGCCGTCGATCAGCATGGCTTTGACGCCGGAGGTTCCGAGATCGAGACCCAGATACATGTGTTTCTCCCTTTGCCGTTACGGCAGATTGTCTTTTAGAAAAATGTCGAGGCGGATGCGTTCCTGCGCCTCGATGACGGCAAGCCCGTCCGCCTTCGCCTTGAGGACGCGGATGGCGCTGCGCACTTCATGGCCCGCATTCTGGTTGAGAATTGCGTCAATGGTGCCGTCGAGCAGCGCAGCGCGGGTATGGGCGGTCAGTTCATGGGCGATGACCGTCAGCGACCGATCGACCGCCTTTTCCTTCAACGCCCTGATCAGGCCACGATTACCAGCGCCGAGGCTGTAGACCCCGATGATGCCGCTTTTCTTCGACAGCGCGTCCGCAACCAGCATATACGCCATCTCGGGATCGTCGCGGCCTTCGATGACAGGCAGGATGGAGAGCGATGGAAACTCCGCCGCGATAACGGCGGCAAAGCCTTCGAGGCGTTCGCGATGGTCGCGCACCAGCATCGAACCGGCGAGCACGGCGATCTCGCCCTTTGCGCTACTGAGGAAACGGCCCAGCAGCCGCGCGGCTGTACGGCCGGCAGCGATGTTGTCGACACCGGCATAGTGATGGCGCTGCGAGCCGGTAAGATCGGAGACAAGGGTCACGACGGGAATGCCGTCATTCACCAGTCGGTCGACGGCGTCGCGCACATCAGGCGCATCCGTGGCGACAAGGGCGATCCCCGAAGGCCGCTCCTCGCAAAGCTCATCCAGGACCGTGACGAGCGCGGTCGGATCAAAGGCCGGCACCTCGATCGTGCGAATATCCGTCCGCTCGGCGGGCGAGCGGGCGACGGCGGCGCGTACCTCGTCGTTCAGACCGTGCATGAAGGAGTTGTCGCTGGCCGGGAGGATGAAGACGAGTGGGTAGGTCCGGCCCTTGGCAAGGTTGGCGGCAGCAACGTCCCTGACATAGCCGATCTCGCGAATCGCGTTCTCGACCTTCTCGCGGGTCACGTGGCGTACGCCCGGCCGCTGGTTCAAAACCCGGTCGACGGTCGCCAGGCTGACGCCTGCCGCAGCAGCGATATCGTGAACTGTTGGCCTCATCTTTCCTCCTGACGAGACCTTTAACTCCAAATTTGATGTACGTAAATCAAAAACTGCAAACGTTTCCGTTCACGTCAAATCTTTGTGCAAAAGCAAAGGCCGGCCCGTTGTCCGGACCGGCCTCGCAAGCTGGTTTGATATGCCTTCTTAGTGACCTCCGCCACCACCGCTTCCGCCTTGTGGCGCAGGCTTGTCCAGCATCAAGACACCGAAGATCATCGCAAGGAATAACACGGTCAGCATCAGGAAGACGTCACTGAAAGACAGAACGATTGCCTGTTTCGTAACAAGTCCAACCATCTGCTTGATGGCAACAGCAGCGCCGTCCATGCCGTAGGTGTTGAAGTTCGCCGCCATGTTGTTCATCTGGTCAATCGCCGCCGGATTGCCCCAATCGATATTTTCGCGCAGTCGCTCGTAGTGCACGTCCTGTCGGTTCGTCAGCACCGTGTTGATCACAGCCAGCCCCACCGCGCCGCCAAGGTTGCGAGTCAGATTGAAGAGGCCGGACGCGCCGCGCATACGGGCGGGCGGCATCGTACCGAGCGCGATGTTGTTGATCGGCACCATGCACATCATCAGCCCGAAGCCGCGGAAGATCTGCGGAATAAAGAGTTCGTAGAAGTCCCAATCCTGGGTCAGGTGCGTCATGATGTAGGTGCCGCATGCGAAGCTGACGAAACCGATGACCATCATCAGCCTGAGATCCATCTTCGTCGACAGCTTTCCAGCGATCGGCGCCGTGAAGAACATCGCGAGGCCAGACACGAACATGGTCTCGCCGATCATCAGCGAGTCGTAGCCGCGAATGCGCCCGAGATAGACCGGGTAGATGTAAGTCAGTCCGTAAAGGCCGATGCCCATGACGAAGGAGAACACCGAACCGAAAGCGAAGTTCCGGTTGGTGAAGGCTCTCAGGTCGACCACCGGAAATTCGACGGTGAAGGCCCGATAGAAGAAGACAACGGCAGCAATCGCAGAGGCGATCGCGCCCATGAAAATATAACTGTCGTTGAACCAGTCGTTGGAGTTGCCTTCCTCGAGCACGTATTCCAGCGCACCGAGGAAGACACCCATCGACAGCAGCCCCCACCAGTCAAACTTCTTGATCAGCGCGAATTCCGGCCTGTCGAAATCGATGAAATTCCAGGTAACGATCGTGACGATGATGCCCGGCACGATGTTGACCAGGAACAGCCAGTGCCAGGAGAACGCGTGGCTGAGATAACCGCCGACGGTCGGGCCGATCGTCGGCGCAAGCGTTGCGATCAGACCGATGATCGGCGACACGATGCTGCGCTTGGACGGCGGGAAGATGGTGAAGGCGGCCGCGAAGACCGACGGGATCATGCCGCCGCCGATGAAGCCCTGGATGGCGCGGTACACGATCATCTGGTCGATGTTCGTCGCCGTTGCGCAGAGCGCGCTCGCCATGGTGAACCCTGCAGCCGAGGCCGCGAACAGGTATCGCGTCGAAACGATGCGCGCGAGGGTGCCTGATAGCGGAATCATGATGACTTCGGCGATCAGGTAAGATGTCTGTACCCAGCCGATCTCGTCCGAACCGGCGCTGAGGCCCGCCTGGATTTCGGCAAGCGATGCCGAGACGATCTGAATGTCGAGGATCGACATGAACATGCCAAGCACCATCGCGAAGAAGGCGATGAGCTTGCGTGGGTCCATGTGCTCCGCGGCCGCCGGAGCGGCCGGGATGGTTCCAACTGTTGCGCTGCCGGCCATGGGCCTACCTCGTCAGGATCTTACTTGCCGGCATCCGGCGCGGTGCGCGTATCGACATCGACGACGACACTAAGGCCGGCCCGCAGGCGGCCGCTGTCGAGAGCATCTTGCGGCAGGGCGATGCGCACCGGGACGCGCTGGATAATCTTGGTGAAGTTACCGGTGGCGTTTTCCGGCGGCAGCAGCGAGAAGACCGAGCCGGAGGCCGGCGAGATCGACTCGACCGTGCCAACGATCGGATGATCGCCATAAGCATCGACATGGACGTTGACCTTCGAGCCGGGAACCAGATGCTGGATCTGCGTTTCCTTGAAGTTTGCGTCGATATAGAGCTGACGGACCGGGACAAGCGCCATCAGCCGCTGACCAGGCGATACCAGATCGCCTTCCTGCACCGACCGGTTGCCGACGACGCCCTCATAGGGCGCCTTCAGGATCGTGAAGGAGAGGTCACGGGCCGCCTTATCGCGCGAAAGCTCCAGCTGGCGGATCGTACCCTCGGCTTCGCGGCGCTGCGCCTGCAGGAGTGTGACGTTGGCGTGCGCGGATGCAATCGCCGCATCACCACCAACGAGGTTTGCCTTGGCCTGATCAAGCGCGATGTTAGCCGCATCGAGGTTGGCGGTCGTGCCAACGGACTTGGATTGCAACTCGGCAGCGCGGGTCTGGGTGATCTGCGCGCCGCGAACGGTGGCTTCGAGGGCCGTCTTCTGAGCCTCGGCCTGATCAAGACTTGCCTGCCCGCCGGCGATCTGTGCATCGATGCGCTGCAGCGAGAGCTTTTCCGTCTCGAGGGAAGCGACGGCCTGATCGAGAGCAAGCTTGTAATCGCCGTCATCAAGCGTCGCGAGCACATCGCCTGCCTTGACCTTCTGGTTGGCAACGACGTTCACCTTGGCGACATAGCCGGTGACCTTCGGCGAGATGGTTGCGATGTCGCCTTCGATATAGGCATCGTCGGTCGACACCATGAAACGGCCCGTCGTCCACCAGTCGTATCCGTACCAGGCGGCACCGGCGAGAAGGACAAGGCCGATGATCGGCAGCGCGAGACTGCGCTTTTTCTTCTTTTCGGCGGGAACAGCCTGCGTATCGCCAGGACTCTGCGGCGTGCGCGGTGCTTCCGCAGCAGGGATTGCTACTTCCCGAGCCTTGCCTTCGGCTTCATCGGTTTCGCTGACGATGCGGGCAACATTGGCTTTTGGACTGGACGACATGAGCGACTACCGGGCAAATTGAGTGAATTTAATCGAACTGAACGGTTCGGTTCAGTTGACATAGAACCTTTTTCCATTCATATCAAGATATATCGAACCGATTGGTTCGGTTTTATTAATGAAAAATTCGCTGATGCGAACATGGTTAAGGAGCGATGACAGAGCTTTCCGATACGCGCGTGGACGATACCCCCTCGATAGGTGGCCGTTGGGCCGCTGGCGAAGATCCCGCCAAGCGCAAACAGATTCTCGACGGCGCCCGCCGCGTTTTCATGAAGCTTGGCTTCGATGCCGCGAGCATGAACGATGTGACGCGCGAAGCCGGAGTTTCAAAGGGAACGCTCTATGTCTACTTCGCCAACAAGGAAGAGCTGTTCACGGCGATAATCGAAAGTGAACGGGCCGCCTTCATCGCATCGATGCGCACGACGCTTGAAGAGCATGACGATGTCGAGGAAGGCCTTCACGACTTTGGTGTAAGCTTCATCGCGCACATGACCGATGAAAAGGTCATCAGCGCCATGCGCACGGTGCTCGGAGTTCGTGAGCGCATGCCGGCTCTCTGTCAACGTTTCTTCAAAGGGCCGGAGAACCTCCGGACTATCCTGCACGATTATCTCGAGCGCTACGTTCAGACCGGGCAATTGCAGATCGAAGACATCGACTTGGCTGCGGGGCAATTCCTGGATCTCTCCAGTGGCAGCTTCTTCAAGTTTCGGCTCTTCGGCAGCATGGAACAACCGCCGTCGGGACCCGAGATAGAGCGTGTCATCTGTGGCGCCATCCGCGTTTTCATGGCCGCCTATGGCGCCAAGCGGAGCGATCCCGCCTGAGCTTTTGATTTCCTTCCCCATCCGCGCCAGAATCCCGCAACTGGGATCAAACGCGGTCTGCTGCCCTTCGCTATGAAGGAAATGCAGCCAAGGGAGAAAGAATGAGCGCCGTCGCACGAGCGATCTGGTTTATCGAAAGTCATTTCGGCAACGACATTACTCTGGAAGAGATTTCGGACGTTGCCGGGCTTTCGCGCTACCATCTTTCGCGCGTCTTCGGACTCGTCACCGGTCGTTCGATCAGCAGCTATATCCGCGCCCGCCGCCTGAGCGGTGCGGCACGGATGCTGGTCAACCAGCCGGCCAACATTCTCGAGGTTGCCCTCGACGCGGGTTATGGCTCGCACGAGGCGTTCACCCGTGCCTTTCGCGACCAATTCGGCGTCACGCCGGACGCCGTGCGCAAGCAAGGGCACATACACAACCTCGCACTTCTGGAACCTATCCGCATGGACCCCGCTCGCCTTCCCGAACTCGAACCGCCGCGCTTCGAAACCTTGCCGCCGATGCTCTTTGCCGGCTTGCAGGAGACCTACCCCTATGGCGGCAATGCCGCGATCCCCTCGCTGTGGCAGACATTCAATGTGCATTTCGGCAGCATTCCCGGCCAGATTGGCAATGTCGCCTATGGCGTCTGCACACATATTGAAGGAGAGGCGGAAAAATTCCGCTACATGGCAGCCGTGGAAGTCAACGACGGCAGCGACCTGCCCGACGGCTTTGTCACCTTGAAAATCCCTGGCCAGCGCTATGCGGTCTTTGCCCATCGCGGCCATGTCTCGGGCATTCCGGCGACGATGCACCGGATCTTCGGGGAGTGGGTGCCGAACTCCGGTATGGAATTTAGCAGTCTGCCCGACATGTTCGAGCGCTACGACGAGCGTTTCGATCCCTATACCGGCATGGGTCTGACGGAAATCTGGATCCCCATCAAGGAATAAAAGTCACTCGGCTTTCGTATATCCCCTTGCGCGCTTGCCAAGGCAGGACGCGTCCGTACATTGCGAGCGTCAGATTCTGTGGCGCAAGGGGATAAACGCTGATGCAAGATATCATGATGCTCGTTCAGGACCCGGCCGCATGGGTGGCTCTCGTTACCCTCGTGGTGATGGAAGTGGTCCTCGGGATCGATAACCTCATCTTCATCTCGATTCTCACCAACAAGCTTCCGCCCGAACATCGCGAAAAAGCGCGCAAGGTCGGCATCGGCCTTGCCCTCATCATGCGTCTTGCTCTCCTCGGCACCATTGCCTGGATCGTCAAGCTGACGACGCCGATCTTCGAACTGTTTGGCCACGGCTTCTCCTGGAAGGACATCATCCTCATCGCTGGTGGTCTTTTCCTGCTATGGAAGGCGACGAAGGAAATCCATCACAACGTCGATCCGGCCGATCACAACGAAGATTTCATTGGCACTGCCGCGACGGCCGGCTTTACAGCCGCAATCGGCCAGATCCTGCTACTCGACCTCGTCTTCTCGGTCGACAGCATCATCACCGCCGTCGGCATGACGCCGCACCTGCCGATTATGGTCGTCGCCGTGATTGCCGCCGTGACCGTCATGCTGGTTGCCGCAACGCCGCTCGCGAACTTCATCGAGAGAAACCCGACCATCGTGATGCTGGCCCTCGCCTTCCTGATGATGATCGGCACGACCCTGATCGCCGAAGGCATGGGCTTCCATGTTCCGAAGGGTTACGTCTATGCCGCGATGGCCTTCTCCGCCTTGGTGGAAGTGCTCAACATCTTCGCCCGCAATGCTCGCCAGCGGAAAAAGCAAGGCAGTCACTAAAATGCTGAGGGCGCGGTTCTGGGGCCGCGCCCTACAGCATGTCCCCCAAACTCCAGTGGTTGCTCCAACGCGCGTCGATCTCGTCATCGACGTTCTGGTAGCGTATATCTGTCGACAGTCTGATCCGGTTCGAAGCACTCTGGTTGGTGGTCGAGGCATGGATCATGTACGGGCTGTGCAACACCACGTCTCCGGCCTCGTAGTCAGCGATCAGCCAGCGCGTGTCGAAGCGCTCCGCCATCTCGGGAAGGTCCTTTGAAACCCAGCCGCCCTCGGTCATGTTGCGATTGAAGGCGCTGATCCTCTCCTCGGCGGAGAGATCCTGGCTCTTCCTGGCGAACGCCTCCTCCATGCGCGCGCCGATGGCATGCGACCCCTCGAGGTAGACGAGGCCGCCCATATCGACCGGTGTATCGCCGATCGGAATCCAGGCCGTCACCAGCCGGCTCGTACCGCCGCGCAGATAGACGAGATCGTAGTGAGCAGGCGTGGCGGTCGTCGTGCCGGGCTGGGTGAAACGCATAATCTTCCGCTTATGCAAATAGGAAATCCCCGAGAGGAACTCGTCCATAAACTGCCCAAGCCGCCTCTGGGCACAAAAGCCCTCGAAAGCAACCGAACGCACGAGCGACATGAGGATGCGATCCACTTGGCTTTTGTCCGGCACCGCATTGGCGGACAGCCCCATCATCGGATCGGAGCCGGGCGCGATCAGCCCGCCACGCGCCAGATGCGCGAAAACCCAGCCGCGAAAGGCGTTGACGGCAGCGGGATCGAGAAACCGCTTCAACCAGACATAACCGTGTTCATGATACAGCCTGCGGATCGCCTCCACGCCGATCGACGGATCCGTCGGCTCCAGCGCCCCCAGCCGGTTCGGAACGGTCGAAAGGATCTTTCCGTTGGCGACTAGGTCGATTGCCGGCGCTTGAGTTGACCCGCGATCTAAGGCGAGACTTGACATTCCGATCACTCCCAAAGTGAGATAGAAACGCTGGAAATCTGAAGGTAACAAAAGAGGTTCGCCATGGACGAAAGGCGTTACTGGACTTTTCGCTCATGATGGACGGTCCGATTGCTCTCTACCGTTCCCCCTCTTCCGACCGGACGGCAATCGCGGTCGCGGGATTCGGACGCCAGCGTATCGGAACGCGTATCATCAACCGCCGCCTGCTCATGCATGCGGTCGTGTTGGTGGAAGCCGGACGCGGCACGCTGCAGACGGTGAAGGCCGGCATACAAGAGATCAATGGCCCGTCGCTCTTCTGGCTGCCCGCCGGCACATTGCATTCCTATGGTCCCGCCCAGAATGAAAGCTGGGAGGAGCGATGGGCGCTCTTCGAGGGGACATTGATGGCGGACCTGATCGGCCAGCGCCTAATTTCGATAACAGCGCCGCTCGTGCGCCTGCACAATGTTCGAGAGATGCAGCATCTCTTCGGCGCGCTGCACTCGGACTTCGCCGCAGGCGATCCGCTCGGCCTCGCATCGGCAGCGGCAACGCTTCACCGCATTGCCATCCAGGGCGCGCGCCAGGCAAACACGCGCAGGGACGATGGCGGGGAACTAAAGCTGGAATTGGTGATCGAAACCCTGCAACGTCGTGCATTCGAGCCGATCGATATGCATTCCCTAGCACAGGAATTCGGCGTGTCTCCGGCAACACTGCGACGTCGGTTCCACACCGCTCTCGGCCTGTCGCCGAAAGCGTTCCAGCTGCGCCTCCGCATCGACCGGGCGAAGCAGTTATTGGCAACATCCGATCTTTCGATCGAGGCGGTCTCGCACGCCATCGGCATTGACGACGCGTTCTATTTTTCGCGGCTGTTTCAGGATCGCGAACATTGTTCACCGAGCGAGTTTCGTCGCCAGCACCGCCGATTATAAAACGCGGGCCGGCTGACGCCGGCCCTCGCTCGCGATTTGACGAATGGCGGTCAGTGCGCGCCGGCGCCGCCGGCCTGCGTCTTCCGCGTGAAGAGCAAGGCGAACGCGGCGATCGCAAGCACTGCGCCGATGACGGCGAACGTGTCGCTGAAGCCGAGGATCAGCGCCTGGCGCTTGACGATCTGACCCAAGGCGACGATGGCCTTTTGGGTGGCGAGTGCCGGGTCCGAAACACCGTGCGCCAGAAAATAGTTCGTCGTCTGGGTGAGCCGGTCGCGAACCTCGTCACGGGCAAGCGTCACCGACTGACCGATGATGTTCGAATGGAACTGCTCGCGCTTCGTCAGGATCGTACCCAGCGAGGCAGTGCCGACGGCGCCGCCGAGGTTGCGCAGCATATTCGTCAGGCCCGAGGCAGCCGCAGCGTCCGCTGCAGCGATGCCGCCCGTGGTGATGGCGGTGACCGGCGTGATGACGAGTGCCTGACCCATGGCGCGCACGATGTTCGGGATCCAGAACTGGTCGCCTGCATTGTCGGGCGACAGCCAGATGTTCATGAAGCAACTGATGGAAAAGACGCTCACGCCGACGACGGCGAGCACACGGACGTCCACGCGCTTCATCATCCAGGGGATCAGAGGGATCAACATCAACTGCGGCAAACCGGTCCATGCGAGAACGTTGCCGATCTGCTCGGCGTTGTAACGCTGCACTTGGCCGAGATATTGCGGGACAATGTAGACGGAACCGAACAGGGCCACGCCGACCAGCACGTTGACGAAAACACCGATGCCGAAATTGCGCTGCTTCAGCAGGCGCAACTTCACCAGCGGCTTTTCGACCTTGAGCTCGATCCAGATGAAGGCTGCAAGGAAGACAAAGGCAACAATGCTCAGCTTGATGATGAAGGGCGAGGAGAACCAGTCGTCCTTGTTCCCTTCCTCGAGCACCGTCTGCAAGGCGGAAAGGCCGATTGCCATGGTGGCGATGCCCGCCCAGTCGCCTTCCTTCAGCAAATGCAACTGCATCGGTTGCTTCTGCAGCGTCAGAGCAAGGGCCACCGCCATGATGGCGCTCGGAAGGGTATTGATGAAGAAGATCGTCTGCCAGCCGTAGTTCTCTGTAAGGTATCCGCCGATCGTCGGCCCGATGGCAGGCGCGAAGGTCACGGACAGCGCAAAGAGCGCCAGGCCGAGCGGCTGCTGGCTCTTGGGCAGCTTGGTCAGAACCATGGTGAAAGCCATAGGGATCAGGACGCCGCCGGCGAACCCCTGGAGGCCGCGAAACAGGATCATCGTGCCAAGGTCGTGTGCGAACGCACAGGCCATTGAAAACAGCGGAAAGAGGATGGAATTGACGAGAATGTAGCGGCGAAACGAGAAGACGCTGCTGAAATAGGCCGTCAGCGGTATGACGACGATCTCGCCGATCAGATAGGAGGTGGAGATCCAGGCGCCGTTGTCGACGCCCGTTCCGATACCGCCCTCGATGTTGAGCAGCGAAGCATTGGTGATCTGAATGTTGAGAATTGCCATGAACGCGCCGATCATGCCGGCGCAAACGGCTATCCAATCCTTGGTGCTGGCTCGGGGCTGGGAGACTGCAATTGAAGTAGACATGACAAGATCCTCATCCCGCGCCTGTTACGCTCCATGAGCTGTATCGGCGGCCTTGGTGTCGATGCTTGGCTGCACCGACATGCCAGGGCGAAGATCGCCATTGGCAGTGTCTTTGCCATCGAGCACGATCTTGACTGGGATACGCTGCACGACCTTGGTGAAGTTGCCCGTAGCGTTGTCAGGTGGCAGCAGAGCGAATTCCTGGCCACTTGCCGGCGCGATACTGTCGACATGACCGCGATATGTTCGGCCCGGGAACGTATCGACTTCGATTTCGACCGGCTGGCCGGCATGCACGTCGGTCAGCTGTGTTTCCTTATAGTTCGCAATAATGTAGGCCGCGCTGACGGGAACGACCGACATCAGCTGTGTGCCTGCCTGAACGTATTGGCCGACGCGCAGGGTGCGGTTCCCGACGGTGCCATCGACCGGCGCGACGATCGTCGCGTAAGAGAGGTTGAGTTCGGCCCGATGCTCGATCGCCTGGCTTCGGGCCAGAGTGGCCTTTGCCTGCGCAAGCTCGGCGTTCAGAAGATCGACCTGCTTGACCGCGGCGTCGAGGGCGGCCGTATCGCGCACGATCGTCGCCTGAGTGGCGGCGATCTGCGACGCGGCCTGCTGGGCGGTCTGGACCGGGGCATAGCCGCTTGTGGCGAGGCTCGAATAGCGCTTGTTGTTCTGCTCGGCGAAAGTCTCGTTCGCCTTGTCAACCTCGACGGTGGCGCGGGCGGCGGCGATCGTCGATTGCTGGATCTCGAGGGCGGCCCGCTTCGCGCTCAATGTGGCCGTCGCGGCGGCAACGTCCGCCTTTGCCTGATCGAGCGCTGTGCGGAAATCGCGGTCGTCGATGCGTGCAAGCGGCTGACCAACCCTGACCGGTTCGTTGTCCCGCACAAGCACCTCGGCGAGATAGCCGGAGACCTTGGGGGCAATCGCGCTGGTGTCCGCCTTCACATAGGCGTCGTCTGTCGACACATGGAAACGGCCGACCGTCCAGTAATCGTGTCCGTAGTAAGCACCGGCGGCGACGATTGCGAGCGCAGCCGCACCGAGCAGCAACGACCGGCCCGGTCGGCGCTTGCGGGCTTGCTTGCCCTCAGAGGCGGCAACCGGCGCCGCCACTGGCAGCGGCTTGCCGGCTTCGAGGGTTTCCGGCGCTATCTCTGCCACCGTTTCGGTGGCTGGGGCGTTGTTGTTCAGAGCATGCAGCTTCTGGATGGTCATTGTTTTCTCCGGATCAGGGTCGCCGTGAGAGGAAGCTGCGGCCGTGATGCATAAAAGGAAAATTGACGTTTTCCAAAATATTCACTATAAAGTCGATGTCAACACGAATTTGGAAAATAGTGATGGTCCAAAATCACGAAATCGAGAGAAAGCCGCGTGGCAGACCGCAAATGCGCTGCGACGAGGACACCCGGAGCGTCATCATCGAGGCTGCAAGCCGGCAGTTTCATGAAAATGGATTCGCAACCGCCAGCATCGCGGCGATTGCCCAGGAAGCGGGCGTATCGACGAAGACGCTCTACCGCCTCTTTCCAACGAAGGCCGATCTTTTCTCGGACCTTATTTCCGATCGCATTGGCCGTTTTCTGCTGGCGCTCGACCCGACTACGCTTGCGGCAGCTGATCTACGCCAAGGGTTGGAGCGGATGCTGATGGCCTACGGCATGCTGACGCTCTCGGAAGATACGATCACCATGATACGGCTTGTGATCGGCGAGTCCGATCGCTTCCCGGAGATCGCGAATTCGTTCTACGAACGAGCCGTAGTCCGAACCAATACGCTGATGGAGGGATGGCTGCGCAGGCAGATCGAGCGCGGTGCGATCGCCCTCGAGGATCCGCATGCCGCATGCGGCATGTTGCGCGGGATGATGACCATGGAGCCGCAGCGCGCGACAATGCTGCGCCAGCGGCCCGCGCCTGGGATCGAAGAGATCGCCAACCGGGCAAAGATGTGCGCTGATCTGTTTCTGAACGGGGCGGCCGTCGTCCATGCATGACGGCCGCGCTTGCTGTTCGCTACAGCGTCAGGCCGACGCTGCCAGTTCCTTGTCGATCGCCAAGACCAGTCGCTGATCTTCCGCCGTGATATCAGGCGCAAACCGCGCCACGACCTTGCCATTGCGACCAATTAGAAACTTTTCAAAGTTCCAGAGGATATCGCTCTTGTCGCCGGTCTCGATCCCGTGAGTACGCAAGCGCTCCCGCATCGGGCCGTCCCCGACCGCGGTGCCGGCGGAAGTTGTCAGCAATTGATAGAGCGGGTGCTTGTCATCGCCCTTGACCGAGATCTTTGAGAAGATCGGAAACTTAACGTCATATGTGAGGGTGCAGAACTCAACGATCTCGGCATCCGTGCCCGGTTCCTGCCCCTTGAAATTGTTCGCTGGAAAGGCGGCGATCACGAAGCCGCGCTCGCGCTTGTCCTCATAGAGCTTCTCAAGTCCTTCGTACTGGACCGTCAGGCCACATTTGGAAGCGACATTGACGACCAGGATCACCTTGCCGCGGTGATCGTTCAGGGTCGTCTCGCGACCGTCAGCCAGCTTCACCGGTATGTTCAAAAGATCCGTCATTGCTATCTCCAGCATGAATTCCGCGGCGGAAGCTATACCCACCGGTGCATTTGTCCAGCCGTCCGATAGCGTCCACTGGCAAAATCAAACAAAACAGCTAGTTTGCCCCAAGAGCAGAGGAGGGCGCGACGAAAGATGGGGCTGGAATTGCTGGTGGCGGCCGCTGTTTTCGCTTTGCTCATGACAGCCTCGATCGGAACGATGCTGACCTACTCGAAGTTGCCGGTTCATCACCGCCAGGACGAGACCAATACGGTCGTCCGGCTCGTCGCCAACATCTTCGTCGTGATGACATCGCTCGTCTTTGGCCTGATGATCAACTCGTCAAAGAATACCTTCGGCGAGATCGACAAGAACGTTCACGCCTTCGCGACGCAGATCATTCTTCTCGACAGGACCTTGCGCACCTACGGCCTCGAAGCCACCGAAACCCGCAAGCGGCTGCAGAATTACGTCGAGAAAGCCCTCACCAATCCTGCACGTACGGCGCCGGATCCATTGGTCAAGAGTGACCGGACGACCGAATTTGCCCTCAATGCCGTCGGCGACGGTCTTTCGCTGATCAGGCCGTCCGACCCCGGACACGTTGCGCTGTGGAACGACGCCCGCCAGCAGTACCAGAGGATCGTGGAGCAGCGATGGGTCATCGTCGAACAGTCGGAAGGCGTCATTCCGAGGCCCCTCATTAGCATGCTGACAGCATGGCTGACGTTGATCTTTGCGAGCTTTGGCTATCGAGCGCCGAGAAACATCATCGTCGTGCTGATGTTCTCGATCTCGGCGCTGCTGATATCGCTGTCGATCTTCGTCGTGCTCGATATGGATATCCCATTCTCAGGCTGGATTCAGATCTCCGACACGCCTCTGCGCAGGGCGCTGGCCGAGCTGCAACAATAGCGGCTCCGAATCCCGTGCCGCCGCCACGAGACGGCACGACTCGCCTTCGGCGTCAGCGAACGGCAACCGTTGGCCAGTCAATGAAATCGGCCTTGGCCCCGGCAAGCGTATCGCGGCTGCGGGAGACCACGTCATGCGGGAAACCGAGCGGTATGGCGCTCGCTTCGTCGAGGCGCCGGACCTGTTCATCGGTTAGCTTTACATCAAGCGCTGCGAGGTTGTCCGACAGCTGCGCCGCCGTACGCGGTCCGATGATTGGCAGCGTGCCTTTGTGCAACACCCAGGCGATGGCAACCTGGCCGGCGGAGACGCCGGTCTCCTCGGCAATGGCAAGCACCGCGTCGACTGCTGCGGTCTTGCGGGCATCGCTTTCGGCATGAATAACGACGCCAAGTCCCTGCTTCCGGCCGGTTTCGCCCTTGCGGTACTTGCCGGTCAGCAGCCCGCCGCCGAGCGGCGACCAGCCGACAGTACCCAGACCAAAGGCGGCCGCCATCGGCAGAAGCTCGCGCTCGGACGTACGCTCGACAAGGCTGTATTCCAGTTGCAAGGCCGACAACGGCGCCCAACCGCGCAGCTCCGCAAGCGTCGCACCCGTCGCCACGCGCCAGGCCGGAAAGTCGGAGAGGCCAGCGTAGAGGATCTTGCCCGAGCGGACGAGATCGTCGAAGCCGCGCATGATTTCGTCGATCGGCGTCACCGCATCAGGCATATGGGCCCAGAGGAGATCGATGCGATCGGTGCCGAGCCGCTTCAGGCTCGCTTCGACTGATTGCACCATCGCCTTGCGGCTGTTCCCGGTAGCCTGCAGGCCGGCGCCATGACGATCCCCGAGCGAGAACTTCGTCGCGACGACGATGTCATCCCGGTCGCTGGCGATGAATTCGCCTAGCATCGTCTCAGACTGGCCGAATTGATACTGATCTGCCGTATCGACAAAGTTGCCACCCGCATTGCGGTAGCCATCAAACACGACTTTAGCCTCCTCACGGCTCGAGCCGTAGCCCCAGCCGGTTCCGAAGTTGCCCGTGCCGAGTGCCAGGCTGGAGACGCGAAGGCCGGTCCGGCCGAAGATCCTGTATCGCATTGTCATCGTCCTCTTTCGTTGGTCATCACTTTTTAAATTACGGTCGTCATTCATTTGCAATGAAATGACGAACGTCATATAATTTGTCAAGAGCAAATCAGGAGAGGCCAAAAAATGCGCCCAACCAAGGAACAGGCAGACCAAAACCGCAAGCGGATCATCGACGCGGCCGGAAGGCTGTTTCGCGAAAAGGGAATCCATGCGGTCGGCGTCGATGAGGTTATGAAAAGCGCCGGACTTACGCATGGCGGCTTTTATGGTCATTTCAAATCGAAGGGCGACCTCGCGGCCGAAGCTTTGAGCTACGCCATGGATGAAAGCCTGAGATCGGAGGAGGATTTTCCCTCGGTCGCGGCGTTGGCCGAGACCTACCTCTCCAAAGCGCATCGAGACGAAGCCGAAAATGGCTGCACAGTGGCCTCCCTCGGCCCGGAACTTGCGCGTCTGCCAAGCGGAAAGCGTGGCGTGATCGCCAGTTATGTTAGGAAGCGCATAGATCAGATGGAGACATTGCAGGAAAAGACCGGCGACCAAGCCGATCGCGGCAAAGCGATTGCCGATCTTGCAAGTCTCGTAGGCGCCCTTGTCATGGCGCGCGCGGTCGATGACGAGGCTCTCTCTAACGAAATTCTCGCGGAAACCATCCGCATCGTCGGTAACGGCTGAGATCGTTATCCCCATCCCGATCGCTGACGTCTGTCCGAGCTTTTGCGCACCGCCGGGGATTGAATAGCCGACGGCGCGGTACAGTTATGACTTCACGGCAGGAGGTTCTCTGCTGCCGAGTTTCAGTTTTCGGAAGAGCATGACGACCCAACAGATACTCGCCTTCGGCGTCATCGGCCTGATGATGGCGGTCTTCATCTGGGACCGGTTTCGCTATGATCTGGTTGCATGTTGCGCTTTGGTGCTGGCCATCTGTGTCGGCATTGTGCCTTTCGACAAGGCATTTTCCGGCTTCAGCGACGATATTGTCATCATCGTCGGCAGTGCGCTCGTGGTCAGTGCCGGTGTGGCGCGTTCGGGCATCGTCGACAGCACGATCAAGCGCTTGTTCCCCAACCTGACCAAGCCACACGCGCAGCTCGCCTTGCTGCTCATCGTCGTTGCGGTTCTATCGGCCTTCATCAAGAATATCGGCGCGCTGGCGATCATGATCCCGGTCGCCTTCCAGTTTGCCCGAAAGAGCGGGAGGTCGCCGTCGCTCTACCTGATGCCGATGAGCTTTGCCGCGCTTCTCGGCGGGTTGATGACGCAGATCGGCACCTCACCGAACATCGTGGTCTCGCGACTTCGCGGCGAAATCACCGGAACACCCTTCACGATGTTTGACTTCACACCCGTCGGCGCGACGCTTGCTCTGGTCGGTATCGTCTTCTTGATCTTTTGCCACTGGCTCGTTCCCGAGCGACAGAACGAGAACCCATCGCTTGAGGAAGCGTTGGATTTGAAGAACTATTTCTCCGAAGCAACGGTGGTCGAAGGCTCCGGCTTCGAAGGCAAGAAGCTTAACGAAATCCTGCAGCTCGGAGATGGCGAAGTGGTCGCAACCGCGATCCTTCGCGGGCATTCGCGCCTCTCGCCATTCCCCGATATTCTCCTGAAGCCAGGCGACACGATCCTGCTGGAGGGGCGTCCTGAAGCCTTGGACCGCGTCGTTTCCAACGCCAAGCTCAAGCTTTCAGGCAAGCCGATCCCCGAGGCAAAGACGGAAGGTGACGTGACTTCGATCGAAGCAGTGGTCTCCTCCGAGTCCATGCTGATCGGCTGGTCCGCGCGCCAGCTCTCGCTCTGGAACCGCCGGCGCATCAACCTGCTTGCGGTCAGCCGACACGGCCACCGGCTGACGGAACGGCTGAGCGAAGTCACGCTGCGCGCCGGCGACGTTCTTGTGTTGCAGGGCAGCCGTCGAAACCTGCCGGCCTTCCTGCAGGAATTCTCCTGTCTTCCGTTGGCGCAGCGCGAGATCATGCTTGGGACGCCACGCAGGGCCTACGTGCCGCTGCTGATCCTCGGGATTGCCATGGCAGTGACGGCGGCCGGAATGGTTCCGGTTTCGGTCGCCTTCTTCTGCGCGGCGCTGGCGATGGTGGTTTTCCGGGCAGTCCCTCTCGCCGAGGTCTACAAGGCGGTGGACGGCCCGATCCTCATCATGCTTGCCGCCCTGATCCCCGTCTCCGACACATTGCGAACGACCGGCGGCAGTGATCTGATTGCCGGGTGGCTTGGCCATTTTGCGGCCCAGATGCCGCCCTTCGGCGCATTGGCGCTGATCGTCATTACCGCCATGGCGGTGACCCCGTTCCTCAACAACGCCGCAACTGTCCTGGTCATGGCGCCGATAGCGGCGAGCTTTGCCCACACCCTCGGCTATAGACCGGAAGCCTTCCTGATGGGGGTCGCCATCGGGGCCGGCTGCGATTTCCTGACGCCGATCGGCCACCAATGCAACACGCTGGTCTTCGGTCCCGGCGGCTATCGTTTCAGCGACTACCCCCGCCTCGGCCTGCCGCTGTCCTTCATCATCGTCCTCGTCAGCGTACCGGTTCTTCTGTACGTCTGGCCGGTTCGTTGACCCAACTGCCCATTTTCCTTGACGCGCGCGGTCGAATATGGCCTTAAGGCCAGCCAAATGGGCAATCGGCGGATGAACGGGGGCAGTGCCCTTTTCCGGCCGGTTTCCTGATCCAGTTATCTGCATTCTTTCCGGCCGAACGTCGCTTTCTCAGGAAAAGCCGTCCGGCATTCATTTGACGGGCACATAAAAATGACAGCTTCCGGCGTCCGCGTCCGCATTGCTCCCTCGCCGACCGGCGAGCCGCATGTTGGCACTGCTTACATCGCACTCTTCAACTATCTTTTCGCCAAGAAGAACGGCGGCGAGTTCATCCTGCGCATCGAAGACACCGATGCTACGCGCTCGACACCGGAATTCGAGACGAAAGTGTTGGACGCGCTGAAATGGTGCGGCCTTGAATGGAAGGAAGGTCCCGACATCGGCGGCCCCTACGGCCCCTACCGTCAGTCCGACCGCAAGGACATCTACACGCCCTACGGCCAGGAACTGCTCGACAAGGGCCATGCCTTCCGCTGTTTCTGCACGCCCGAGCGTCTTGAAAAGATGCGCGAAGAGCAGCGCGCCGCCGGCAAGGCGCCGAAGTATGACGGTCTTTGCCTGAAATACTCCGCCGAAGAGGTCAGCGCCAAGATGGCCGCTGGCGAGGGCTCGGTCATCCGCATGAAGATCCCGACCGAGGGCTCCTGCGACTTCACCGACGGCGTCTATGGCGATGTCAGCATTCCGTGGGATTCGGTCGACATGCAGGTCCTGATCAAGGGCGACGGCATGCCGACCTATCACATGGCGAATGTCATCGACGACCATCTGATGAAGATCACCCATGTCGCCCGCGGCGAAGAGTGGTTGGCTTCGGTACCGAAGCACATCCTGCTTTACCGCTATTTCGGTTGGGAACAGCCGGTGTTCATGCATCTTTCTCTGATGCGCAATGCCGACAAGTCGAAGCTCTCGAAGCGCAAGAACCCGACGTCGATCTCCTATTACTCCGCTCTCGGCTACATTCCGGAAGCGCTGATGAACTTCCTCGGCCTGTTCTTCGTGCAGATCGCCGAAGGCGAAGAACTGCTTGATATGGACGAGCTCTCCGAGAAGTTCGATCCTGAGAACCTTTCCAAGGCCGGCGCGATCTTCGACATCCAGAAGCTCGACTGGCTGAACGGTCGTTGGATCCGCGAGAAACTGTCGGAAGAAGAATTCCAGGCCCGCGTGCTCGACTGGGCGATGGAGAACGATCGTCTGAAGGCCGGCCTGCGCCTGTCGCAGTCGCGTATCTCCAAGCTTGGCGAACTGCCTGATCTCGCGGGCTTCCTGCTGAAGTCCGATCTCGGTGTCGACCCCTCGGCTTTCGCCAAGATCAAGTCGCCGCCGGAAGAGATCCTCGAGATCCTCAACACCGTGCAGCCGGATCTCGAAAAGATCCTGGAATGGAACGTCGAAACAATCGAAGCCGAACTGCGCGCGATTGCCGATCGCATGGGCAAGAAGCTGAAGGTCATCGTGGCCCCGCTCTTCGTTGCCGTATCAGGCTCGTCGCGCTCGCTGCCGCTGTTCGACTCCATGGCGATCCTCGGTCGCTCCGTCGTGCGCCAGAGGCTGAAACTGGCCTCTCAGGCAGTCGCCTCCCTCGTCGGCCCGAAGAACTGAACCGGACGTTTGCATCATGACCGAAAAGACTGAAACAGCGACCCTGTCCTCCGACGCAACAGAAGTCCGCGCCCAGAAGCTGAAGCTGCTGCGCGAACAGATCGGCGACGTCTATCCGGCGCATTTCCACCGGACGATCACGAATGCCGAACTGGCGGAGAAGTACAAGGATCTCGAAGCTGACGTTGAAACGCAGGATGTCGTGACCGTTGCCGGTCGCGTCTATTCCTCGCGCAATTCAGGCATGTTCATGGATATCCATGACGCCGGCGGCAAGATCCAGATCTTCAGCCACAAGGACGTGACGCCGGAAGAAGCCCGCAACATGCTCGGCATGATCGATATCGGCGACATCATTGGTGTAACAGGCACCGTGCGTCGCACCAAGCGCGGCGAGCTGTCGATCAACGCCCGCGAAATCACCATGCTGACCAAGTCGCTGCTCCCCATGCCGGAGAAGTGGCATGGCGTTTCCGACATCGAGATCCGCTATCGCAAGCGTCACCTCGACATCATGACCAACGAGGAATCGAAGCTCCGCTTCCAGCAGCGTTCGAAGATCGTTTCCGGCATCCGCCGCTTCATGGAAAACGACGGCTTCATGGAAGTCGAAACGCCAATGCTGCATTCGGTCTACGGCGGCGCCACGGCAGACCCATTCAAGACGCACCACAACACGCTGAAGCAGGATATGTATCTGCGCATCGCTCCGGAATTGTTCCTGAAGCGCACGCTGGTCTCCGGCCTCACCGACAAGGTGTTCGAGATCAACCGCAACTTCCGCAACGAAGGCGTCTCGACACGGCACAATCCTGAATTCACGATGATGGAGTGCTATTGGGCCTATGCCGACTACGAGGACATCATGGACCTCGTGGAGCGGATGTTCGAAAGCATCGCGCTGTCGATCCACGGCACGACGGACTTCCCCTTCGGCGACAAGACGATCTCCTTCAAGGGTCCGTTCAAGCGCGTGCCGATGCCCGATGCCGTCAAGGAAGTGACCGGTCTCGACTTCCTCGCCATGAAGACGGATGAGGAAGCCCGTTCAGCCGCCAAGGCTGCCGGCTTCGCGGTCGAGAAGGACTGGACCTGGGGCGAATGCCTTGCCTTCATCTTCGAAGAGAAGGTCGAAGCGACGCTCATCCAGCCGAGCCACGTCACCCATTTCCCGAAGGACATCTCGCCCTTCGCCAAGGAAGTACCGGGCGAGCCGCGCCTCGTCGAGCGCTTCGAGACCTATTGCAACGCCTGGGAACTCGGCAACGCCTTCTCGGAGCTCAACGATCCGGAAGAACAGCGCCGCCGCATGGTCGAGCAGCTGGAGCAGGCGCATGCCCGCGGCGAAAAGGAAAAGCAGCTGGACGACGAATTCCTCGATGCGATCGACCAGGGCATGCCGCCCGCAGGTGGCCTCGGCATCGGCGTTGACCGCCTGATCATGCTGCTCACCAACGCCCCGTCGATTCGCGACGTCATCCTCTTCCCGGCTCGCCGCAGCAAGGCTGACTGAGCCGGTTTATGCGGAATAGACAAAGGCGGCAGCCCCGGGCTTGCCGCCTTTTTGTTGAAGTCTGTTAGTGGCCGGCAGCAGGCGCGGCTTCCGCCGCGGCGGGTTCTTCGGCCGGCGCGGAACCATGCTCACCGCCTTCCGCCGGTTTCTCTTCCTTCGCCTCGCCGTTTTTTCCGCCCTTCTTGCCCTCGCCTTCCCCGCCCTTCGTGGCAGCAACGGCGATCGGATCGATACAGTCCGTATAGTCCCTGAAGGACGCATTCATCGCGGTGATCTCGTCCTCCGGCAGATCGACGCGCTCGCCGAAGAAGAGTCCATTCGCGGCAGCCTTTCCATCGTAGTAGCGCGCGGTATAGGTCTTGGCGTCCGCGCTTTCGAGCACGGAATCGGGATGCGGGATATAGACGACGTCGGCGCCGATCGCCCGACCGCGAATGTCCGAGCGCAACGTCGGTCCGTTAGTATCGAGAACCACGACCTGCACGAGATCGGGTTTCTGCGCATCGTAAATCGCTTTTGCCACGCGAAGCGCAGTCTTGACCCGCATCATGCCGTCGGTCGGTTCGGTCTTGATATACTTGCGGATCCAGACGCGGTTCTGCTTCTTGATGGTAACGAGATTGACGTCGGTGCAGGTCAGCCCATTGCTTGCTTCGACGGAGGGACCGAGGATATTGTCCTTGCCGATATAAACAGCGGCACCGCCGGAGACGCCCCCAAGGAGAGCGACGCCAGCGATGATAAACACCAATTTCCGGGAAGGCCGGAAGATGCGCAGTAAGGCCCTCACGCCAACTGCTCCGCCATTAACAAGCTCCAACGCAATACGAGTGGCTTCGACGCTAGAGAAATGACGTTTCCGAATACTTAAACGCGACCTCCAAGTTTGCGTCAGTATGGGATTAGTACCAAAAAAGGTCCAAGCTTTCCCGATGCTTGCCAACGTCCTCGCGGCCATGCTCTAACGGCGCATGGCCTTCACGCTTCGCCAGATCCAGTATTTCGTCGCCGTCGCCGAACAAGGCTCCGTAACGCGTGCCGCGCAGAACCTTTCGATCTCGCAATCCTCGGTTACGGAGGCGTTGAAGGAACTGGAAACCGACCTTGGGGTCGAGCTCTTCGAGCGCCATCCGCGCGGCCTGACGATCACTCACAACGGCCATCAGTTCCTGCGGCATGCGACCAAGATCCTCGCAAGCGTCTCTGATGCGCGCACCAGCTTCTCTGGCAAGCAGAACGAGCTTTCAGGCACGCTCAACATCGGCGTCACTTCGCTCGTTGCCGGCTACGTGCTCTCAGACCTGTTGGCCCGCTATCGCCGCGCCTGCCCGGGCGTCGAAGTCAGCGCCATCGAGGACAATGGCGGCTATCTCGAACATCTGCTGGTCGGCGGCGAGCTCGATGTGGCTGTCATGGTCATTTCCAACCTGCGTGACCGCATGGCCCTGCAGGCCGAAATCCTGGAAACGTCGCCTTATCGGTTGTGGCTGCCCATGGGCCATCCTCTCGTTTCCGCGGACATCATTTCCGTCGCCGACATTGCCCGCGAACCGCTGATTATGCTGACCGTCGACGAAATCGAGGAAAACACCGGCAAACTGCTGTCGGCGCTCGGTGCCCGTCCGCATGTTGCCTTCCGCACGCGCTCGGTGGAAGCAGTTCGCAGCCTGGTCGCGACGGGCGCCGGGGTGGCACTGTTGCCTGATCTCGTCTATCGCCCCTGGTCGCTCGAAGGCGATCGAATCGAGAGCCGCGACGTGTCCGGCTCGCTGCCAGTCGTGCAGGTCGGCATGGTCTGGCGCAAGGGGTCGAGCCTGCCGCAAGCGGCGCGCGATTTCGTCGGCATAGCCGAAGCGCTGCGGTCCGGTCGGCCGCGTTGACGATTGGTCGCGATATCGGAAATTCCGATATCGGCTTTCTGATAAATGAATTTGCGAAACCGGAGAATTCGGCGCACTTTTCTAACCGGGAACATAACGCCACGAAAAGTGGCAAAACCGGGAGACATCAGATGAAATATCTTCTGAAATCGTGCACGGCTGCCGTCGCGAGCCTGAGCTTCGTGACGCAGGTCGCGGCCGCCGAACCGCTGAAGGCACTGGGCAAGGGCGAAGGTGCGGTCAGCATCGTCGCTTGGGCGGGCTACATAGAACGCGGCGAAAGCGACAAGAGCTACGACTGGGTCACCAGCTTCGAGAAGGAAACCGGCTGCAAGGTCTCCGTCAAGACGGCCGCGACCTCGGACGAAATGGTCTCGCTGATGAACGAAGGCGGGTTCGACCTCGTCACCGCCTCCGGCGATGCATCGCTTCGGCTGATCGCCGGCAAGCGGGTCCAGCCGATCAACACCGATCTGATCCCGAGCTTCAAGAACGTCGACCCCCGCCTGCAGAAGGGCCCTTGGTACACCGTCAAGGACGTCCACTACGGCGTTCCCTATCTCTGGGGACCGAACGTGCTGATGTACAACACCGACGCCTTCAAGGGTAAGGCACCGACCAGCTGGAAGGTCGTGTTCGAGGAAGAAACGCTTCCGGACGGCAAATCCAACAAGGGGCGCATCCAGGCCTATGACGGCCCGATCTATATCGCCGATGCCGCCCTTTACCTGATGGCCCACAAGCCTGAACTCGGCATCAAAGATCCCTACGAGCTGAACGAAGATCAGTACAAGGCTGCGATCGAGCTGTTGCGCGGCCAGCGCAAGCTCGTTTCGCGCTACTGGCACGACGCGATGATCCAGATCGACGACTTCAAGAACGAAGGCGTCGTCGCCTCCGGCTCCTGGCCGTTCCAGGTCAACCTGATGCAGGCCGACAAGCAGAAGATCGCCTCGACTTTCCCGGAAGAAGGGGCGACCGGCTGGGCTGACACGACCATGCTGCACGTCGACAGCGAGCATCCGAACTGCGCCTACATGTGGATGGAGCATTCGCTGCAGGCCAAGGTCCAGGGCGACGCCGCTGCCTGGTTCGGCGCCGTGCCGTCGGTTCCCGCCGCCTGCAAGGGCAACGAACTGCTGACCGACGAAGGTTGCGCAACCAACGGCTACGACCACTTCGACAAGATCAAGTTCTGGAGAACGCCGACTGCGAAGTGCACGACGCAGAATGAGTGCGTACCCTATCACCGTTGGGTCTCTGACTACATCGGCGTAATCGGCGGACGATAACTTCATCCGCAACCTCGTCTTCTCCTCACTCGGGGAGAGACGCCCTGCGAGGGCAGACGAGGGGACAACCGAACAAAAGAGCGGACGTCAGCGCGGGGGCGCGATGACGGAACGCCGGGTTGCCCCCTCGTTAGAGCCTTTTGGGCCACCTTCTTCCCACTGCGAAGAAGTCAAAACAAACACGACATTCCGGAGCTTACCATGACCCCCGCCGTCCGTTTCCAAAAGGTCTCGCGCCATTTTGGCCAGGTCCGCGCCGTCGATGGCGTCGATCTCGAAATTGCGCCGGGCGAATTCTTCGCCATGCTTGGCCCATCCGGTTCCGGCAAAACCACTTGCCTGCGCCTGATCGCCGGCTTCGAACAGCCGACGGGCGGCCACATCGAAATCTTTGGCGAAACGGCCGAGGGCATTCCGCCCTATCGCCGCAACGTCAACACCGTCTTCCAGGACTACGCGCTGTTCCCGCACCTCAATATCCTCGACAATGTCGCCTACGGCCTGATGGTCAAGGGCGTCGGTAAGGCCGAACGCACCAAAGCCGCCGAACAGGCGCTGGAGCTGGTGAAGCTTCCCGGCTATGGCGCACGCAAGCCCGGTCAACTGTCCGGTGGCCAGCGGCAACGCGTTGCGCTCGCCCGCGCTCTTGTCAACAAGCCGAAGGTGCTCCTCCTCGACGAACCGCTAGGCGCGCTCGACCTGAAGCTGCGCGAGCAGATGCAGGAGGAGCTGAAGAGCCTGCAGCGTGCGCTCGGCATCACCTTCATCTTCGTCACCCACGATCAGGGTGAGGCGCTGTCGATGGCCGACCGCGTCGCCGTCTTTAACAATGGAGGCATCGTCCAGGAGGGCACGCCGCACGATATCTATCGCCGCCCGAAAACTCGTTTCGTCGCCGATTTTGTCGGCTCCTCCAATGTCATTGCGCCCGACCTGATGACCGCGCTCGGCGGCGAAAAACGCTGGGCGAGCCTCCGTCCCGAAGCGATCCATGTCGCGGACGAAGGTGTCGAGGCGCGCGTCGAAAATGCAAGCTTCCTGGGGGCCGCAACCCGTCTGACGGTCGCCGCCAAAGGCACGCGCCTGCACGTGATGCTGCCCGCCGGCGCCAACGTGCCTGATGTCGGCGCGAACGTCCGCCTCGCCTGGCAGCGGGTCGACGTGCACTACATGGATAACGCAGCATGACCGCCATTGCACTGACGAAGCCGGCCGAACTGCGCGAAACCTCGATCCTACCCGGTCGCGGCGGTTTCTTCGGCGGGCTGTCCGACGCCTTCTGGCGGCACCCGAAGCTGCTGCTTTTCTTGATGCTCACGCCGCCCCTGCTGTGGCTCGGCATCATCTATATCGGCTCGCTGATTGCGCTGCTCCTGCAGAGCTTCTTCTCGATCGACGATTTCTCCGGCCTGGTGAACTATGAGTTCACGCTGGCGACTTACGCGCAGCTCCTCAGCCCGACGAATTTCGACATCATCATCCGCACGATCATCATGGCGGCGCTGGTGACGCTGGCCTCAGCCGTCGTCGCCTTTCCGATCGCCTATTATGCAGCCCGCTATGCGCAGGGCAAATGGAAGGCGCTGTTCTATCTCGGTGTGATGCTGCCGCTCTGGTCCAGCTATCTCGTGAAGATCTACGCCTGGAAACTCATCCTCGCGAAGGAAGGCATCCTGACCTGGATCTTCGACAAGCTGTATCTGTCCTGGCTGCTCGACGGCGTCCTCAACCTTCCTGTGGTCGGCGGCAATTCGCTGTCGGTCAGCTATCTCGGCACATTTCTCGTCTTCGTCTATGTCTGGCTGCCCTACATGATCCTGCCGACACAGGCTGCACTCGAACGCGTGCCCGGCAACCTCATCGAGGCCTCGTCCGATCTCGGCGCCACCCCGAGCCAGACCTTCCGCACGGTGCTGTTCCCGCTGGCGTTGCCCGGCATCGTCGCCGGCTCGATCTTCACCTTCTCGCTGACACTAGGCGACTACATCATTCCGCAGATCATCGGCTCGTCGCGTCTCTTCATCGGCCAGGCGGTCTATGCGCAACAAGGCACGGCTGGCAACGTCCCGCTCGCCGCCGCCTTCTCCGTCGTCCCAATCGTCATCATGGCCATCTATCTCTGGCTAGCCAAGAAACAGGGGGCCTTCGATGCGCTCTGACCGCTCACAGCGTTCGCCGCTGCTCCTGAAGATCGCCGCCGGCGGCGGCCTGCTCTTCCTGCACCTGCCGATCCTCCTGATCTTCGTCTACGCCTTCACGACAGAAGAGAAGAGCTATCAATGGCCGCCACCGGGCCTGACGACGCAGTGGTTCGGGATCGCCTGGAACCGCCCGGATGTCTGGGCAGCGCTCGGACTGTCGGTGCAGGTCGCGGTGATCGCCACATCGATCGCGCTGGTGCTCGGCACGCTTTGCGCCGCCGCTGTCAGCCAGACGAAGTTCTTTGGCCGTGAAGCGATCTCGCTGCTGGTCATCCTGCCGATCGCGCTCCCCGGTATCATCACCGGCATTGCGCTGCGCTCCGCCTTCAGCCTGTTCGACATCCCGTTCTCGGTCTGGACGATCGTGCTTGGCCACGCGACCTTCTGCGTCGTCGTCGTCTACAACAACGCCGTCGCCCGCTTCCGCCGCACCTCGGGATCCCTGATCGAAGCGTCGATGGATCTTGGTGCCGATGGCTTCCAGACCTTCCGGCACGTCATCCTTCCGAACATTGGCACGGCGCTTCTGGCCGGCGGTATGCTCGCCTTCGCGCTGTCCTTCGACGAGGTCATCGTCACCACCTTCACCGGCGGCCAGCAATCGACGCTGCCGATCTGGATGCTCGAGGAACTCATCCGCCCGCGCCAGCGCCCTGTTACCAACGTGGTCGCGATGGTCGTCGTGCTCGTCACCTTCCTGCCGATCCTGGCAGCCTACTACCTCACTCGCGACGGCGACCAGGTCGCCGGAGCCGGCAAATAAACAGGAAGCGGGATAACCCCCATCCCGCCCCTCAAAGACAAGGGAGAACAAAATGGACACCGCGATGCTGATTGGGTCCCGCTTCGAAGCGGGTACGGAAACGGAAGAGCACATCCTGAACCCGAAGACGGGTGAAACAGTGCTTGACCTGCCGGAAGCCTCGCTTGGCCAGATCGACGCCGCCGTGGACGCGGCGGAAGCCGCGTTCAAGCAATGGTCGCAGACGACGCCGGGCGAACGCTCCAACTACCTCCTAAAGATCGCCGATGCGATCGAGAAGGACGCCGCAGGCTTCGCAGCCCTCGAAGCACTGAACTGTGGCAAGCCGATCAATGCCGTGCTCAATGACGAAATCCCCGCGATCGTCGATTGTTATCGCTTCTTCGCCGGCGCGGTGCGCAACCTGCACGGCCCGGTCGCCGGCGAGTACCTGCCCGGCCACACCTCGATGATCCGCCGCGATGCCGTCGGCATCGTCGGGTCGATCGCGCCCTGGAACTACCCGCTGATGATGATGGCCTGGAAGCTGGCGCCGGCGATCGCCGGTGGCAACACCGTCGTCTTCAAGCCTTCGGAGCAGACGCCGCTGACGGCGCTGAAGATGGCGAAGCTGCTCTCCGAAATCCTGCCGGAGGGCGTCGTCAACGTCATCCTCGGCCGCGGCGAAAGCGTCGGCAACGCGCTGATCAACCACCCGAAGATCTCGATGGTCTCGATCACGGGCGACGTCGCAACCGGTAAGAAGGTGCTTCAGGCAGCCGCCAAAACCGTGAAGCGCACCCACCTGGAACTCGGCGGCAAGGCCCCAGTCATCGTCTTCGCCGACGCCGATATCGATGCCGTGGTCGCAGGCATCCGCACCTTCGGCTACTACAATGCCGGCCAGGATTGCACCGCCGCCTGCCGCATCTATGCCGACGCGAAGGTCTACGACAAGTTCGTCGCCGACCTCTCCTCGGCCGTCTCCTCGATCAAGTTCAACCAGGCTGATGACACTGAAAACGAGATCGGCCCGCTGATCTCCAAACGCCAGCGTGACCGCGTCGAAAGTTTCGTTGCCCGTGCATCCGAGCACAAGCACATGGAAATCACCACCGGCGGCAAGACCTCCGGCGACAAGGGTTTCTTCTACACGCCGACCGTTATCGCCGGCGCCACGCAGGACGATGAAATTGTTCGCCGCGAGGTCTTCGGCCCCGTCGTCTCGGTTACCCGCTTCACCGAAGTCGAGGATGCCGTCACCTGGGCCAACGACAGCGACTACGGCCTCGCTTCGTCGGTCTGGACCAAGGACATCAGCCGCGGCATGAAGATGGCAGCCCGCCTGCAATATGGCTGCACCTGGATCAACACTCACTTCATGCTCACCAACGAGATGCCGCATGGCGGCTTAAAGCAGTCCGGCTATGGCAAGGACATGTCGGTCTACGCGTTGGAAGACTACACGGCCGTCCGCCACGTCATGATCAACCACGGTTGATCCGCGCGGCTGGGCAGACGGTCCGGCCGCAATTCAAAAACAGAACAATGTACAAAGGGGAGTCCACATGAAACGCCGTACCATTCTTGCCGCCTTTGGCGGCATATGCCTCGCCTCGACGTTTGGCGGCGCACCGGTCTATGCCGCCGAGCAGACGCCGCTTGAGGTCGTCCAACAGTATCTCGCCGCATGGAACGCGCATGATGCCACCAAGGCCGCTTCCTACTTCGATGAGAAGGTCAGCTACTACGACGCATCCGTCGGCAAACCGACAGTCGGCAAAGCAGAAGCCAAGGCTGCCGTGATCGACAGCTTCATGGCGGCGGTACCAGACTTGAAATGGGTGATGCGTGGCGACCCGATCGTCAGCGGAAACAAGGTCTCCTTCGAGTGGACCTTTTCAGGAAAGAACAGCGGCGCCTGGGCGGATGGGACCAAGGCGACTGACAAGTCCTTCTCCTTCGACGGCGCCTCCGTCTTCGTCATCGAGAACAACGCGATCAAGCAGCAGTCGGATTATTACGATGCCCTTGGTTTCTACAAGCAATTGGGCCTGATGTAACGACCCATACGGAATGGCGACGCTCCTCGAGGGCGTCGCCACAAGCCCTCCGCTGCATCCGCAACCTGCACCCGCGGATTGCGGAAAAGAGCGTATGGAACAAATTTCCTCGCGCTGCGTCATCTAAGCGATGAACAAAGAGGAAAAAATCCATGCTTAAATGGGCTCTTATATTCTTCGTTATTTCGCTGATTGCCGGTTTCTTCGGCTTCTCCGGCATATCGGCCGCGACGGCGACAATTGCGCGCGTTCTTTTCGGCATCGCGCTGGTGATCTTCCTGATCTTCCTGGTTCTGGCGCTGATGGCCGGCAATGCTGTGCTTTAGCCTCACGTTCTGCGTTGGGCAGCAAACAGAGGCACAGAGTCCTTGAAGCCTTTCAGGGACACAGCTCCCAGACCCTGGAAGGCGAGACCGCGTACTGCCGCTTCGGCGGCAGTACGCGTATTCAGGCAGACAAGAGTTTGAGACGGCCCGGCAACTGCGGAAACGCGTGCCGCGAGATTGACCGTCCTCCCGAAAATATCGCCATCGCGCGGTACCACCTGGCCCGTCGCGACACCGACCCGCACAGGCGGAAGATCGCATTCACGGCTTTGCTCCACCAAGGATAGCGATGCCTCGACTGCCGAAGCCGCGTCGGGGAAGAGCATCATGACTCCATCGCCCAAAGGCTTGACGATCCGTCCATCGAATGAGCAAGAAAGCCGTTGCGCGATCGCCTCGAAACGAGCGGCCTTCTCGGCGGCGGGTGCATCACCGATCTCATGCGTCAATCCGGTGAACCCCGACAGATCGGCAAAAGCGACTGCTGGCAAGCTGTCTTCGTCCTCCGGCTCCAGACCATGTTCGCGCAATGCATCCTGGAGCCTGCCAACGATATTGTCGAAGACAGCCTCTTCAAGCATTCGTCGTTGCAACAGGAAGAGCACCCGAAAGCCGATCCGCTGAAGAGCAAGACGCTTGGCCGCGGAGATCTCCAGAAGGTGATGGTAACTCAGGCCGGCATTCAGCATTGGCTCTTCGACTTCGGCCCGGAAGAGGTCGCGCATCGTCTCGACGCAGCGCCGGACCGAATGCCCAAAGACGCGCAAGACACGCTCCATTCCCGCAGCCGAGGCGCCAAGCTGCATGCATTCGGCGATAAGCCGGACGAACTCCAAATCGTCCTCGCGAAGTGAGCGCTCCGCCGACAACGGCGGCAAGCTTGCGCTGGCCCTGAGACCGTTCAACGTATCGAGGTCGACGGTTCCAGCCGCCACTTCGTCTGCTACCGATGCGCTCGTCATGCTTACCGGTTCGAACATCACTTGACTGGCGAATTCGAACGAGAAGATTTTTCTTCTTAGCCCTTCCGCCAGAATGTCAGGGCCGATGCCCGCGTCCTGCAGAGCAAGGATCAGGCGGAGCCTACTGACATCGCTGAGTGAGTATCCATGCACGCCGGGACCGATGATCTGCCGTTGCTCGAGATCGTCAAGCCGAGCGTCGTCGCAGCCGGCAAGCACCAACAATCTCTGACGCGGCAACGCTTCCATGACGGCAACCTTTGGGGAAGGAGATTGCTTTCTACCCCAAATCCGTGCGCCCCTCCACGCAGCCAAAGGGGTTAGAGCAGACTCGCCCCAACATTGATGGCTAGCGCCAGGATCGTCGTGTTGAACAGAAACGACAGTATGGAATGCAGCAGCGTCAGCTTCCGCATCGTCACCGATGTCGTCGCGACATCCGCCGTCTGCGAGGCAACGCCGATCGTGAAGGAATAATAGAGAAAATCCCAATAGATCGGCTCTTTCGTGCTCTCCGGAAACTTCAGTCCATCGCCTTTGTGGGAACCGCCATAGTAGCGGTGCGCGTAGTGAACGGTGAAGAGCGTGTGCAGGAAGAACCAGGAATTCAGGATGGTGACGATCGCCACCAGCGCCCGGGCCAACGCTTCGCTCGGTCCCGCTTCCTTGGCGAAGTGCAACTCGAGCGCGATGCCGGCGATACTGGCGACGGCAGCCAAAATTGACAACGCCAGCAGGACGACGTCCGAAATATCGAGGTCCTCAGCGCGTTTGCGGATGCTCGCGACACTCGCGCGCAACATTCGCCGCCAGGTCAGCGCGGTAAAAACGATGGCACTGACGTTCCAGGCGACGATCAGGTTTTGCGGATTGACCTCCCGGCTGGTCAAAAGCAGAAACGTCACCAGCCCGGCGGCCACGGCGACGACAAAGACCATGTGTTTGCGAACCTGCCCCATTCCGTGACTTCCCCGGTCGCACACGTCTTCTTAGGCGAGCGCGCGTACTGCAAGATTGCCTTTGATATCAGCTTGATGGCAGCGCGAGCAATATGGCCTCAGCCAGTCCAGCCCCCATCGACGACATGGATCTGACCGGTCGTAAAGCCTGCCTCGTCGCCAGAAAGATAGGTCACAAGGGCAGCGATCTCTTCCGGTGTCGCAATGCGTCCCATCGGCTGGCGAGCGATGAAATCCTTCAGTGCCTTGTCGTAATCGCCCGTGGCACGCAAGCGATCGTGCAGCGACGGGCTATCCACCGTGCCGGGGCAGATGGCGTTGGCGCGAATGCCCTTCGCCACAAAATCCGAAGCGATCGACTTCGTGAGCCCGATGACGGCAGCCTTCGATGCACTGTAGGCGAAGCGATTGGGAACACCCTTCACGCTGGAAGCAACCGAAGCCATGTTGACGATCGACCCTTTGCCTTTCTCCAGCATGCCCGGAAGAAAAGTACGGCAGGTCGTATACATCGCCTTGGCATTGAGGTTGAAGGAGAAATCCCAGTCCTTTTCCTCGCAATCCAGGATTGTGCCGGCATGAACGAAGCCGGCGCAATTGAAGAGAACGTCAACCGGGCCAATCTCGGTCGCGAAGGCTCGGACAGCGTCGCCATCGAGTACGTTAAGAATGTGCTTCTCGGCGCCCTCAAGCGTGGACAGCGTCTTCTCGTTGATATCAGTCGCATAGACATGCGCGCCGAGCGACAGGAAACGCTCTGCGCTCGCTCGACCAATGCCCTGCCCTGCCGCCGTGATGACGACCTTCTTGCCTTCCAGACCGTGGCTCATACGTCCTCCCAAAGAATCCAGCGCTTGCGACGCGTTCATTCATATGCAAACAATATATTCAGATTGGCGTCAACCTGGGTGGAGCAGAGTTGCACGCCGGAGGAAGCCTAATCAATCTCATGTCGCCGGGCATGACAAATCTGGTCGCGGAACGCCGCCCGACCGATATGCTTATGTCTGCGGCAGTTATCATGCAGTGGGAGGAACAGCATGCTTTTCGACACACACCTGCACATCGTCGATCGGCAGGCGCTTGACTATCCCTGGCTTTCGAGCGCCGGAGATCTCAATCGAGATAGTCTCTACGAAGACTATGCACGCGATGCGATGCGATGTGGGATCTCCAACGTCCTGCACATGGAGGTGGATGTCGCACCCACCCGCATCGATGATGAGACGAGCTACGTCAATGAGGTCAGCCGTCGTCCAGGTAGCCTCGTGCGCGGCGTCATCGCCGCATGCCGACCGGAGGAAGACGGGTTCGAGGCGTATCTCGAGCGATCGCTCGCCGATCCCTTCATCAAGGGGTTCCGCCGCGTCCTGCATGTAGCACCCGACGATACGGCCGCCCGACCGCTGTTTCGCGAGAACGTCCGGCGCCTCTCCGGCACCCGCATGACGTTCGACCTCTGCGTCTTCCCGCATCAATTCGAAACCATCCTCGCACTTGTCGATCATTGCCCGGACGTTCGCTTCATTCTCGACCATTGTGCCAATCCGCCGATCAAGGAGGGCATGAACGAAGTCTGGCGCAAGGGTGTCACGGATTTTTCCCGGCGCCCGAACGTAACCGCAAAGGTCTCCGGCGTCGTCGCGTATGGTGATCTTGAAAAATGGTCGGTCGACAGCCTGCGCCCCTATGTCGAGCATACGATCGGAAGCTTTGGCTGGGATCGTGTCGTCTGGGGAAGCGACTGGCCGGTCTGCACGCTGGGTGGCGGGCTGACACCCTGGGTCGCGGCCACCCATGCTCTGACTGCAGGCTGCAGCCCGGAGGAGCGCGATAAGTTCTATCAGGCCAATGCCAAGCGCATCTGGTCGATATGAAACAAAAAGGGCGGCGCCATCGGCGCCGCCCTTTCAGTTTAGTTCGCCCGACAACCTTAAGCGGCTGCGAGCTGCAGTTCCTTCTGAACATTACCACGCAGCGTACCGAGGTCTTTGGCGAAGGCACGGATGCCTTCAGCAAGCTTTTCGGTCGCCATCGCGTCTTCGTTCATCATCCAGCGGAAGGTCTTTTCGTCGACGGTGATCTTGGGAGCAGGCTTCGTCACGTCAGGCGAGAGCTTACGCTCGAGCTTACCCTGGTCCTTGGAGAGTTCGTCGAGGAGGTTCGGCGCAATCGTCAAGCGATCGCAACCGGCCAAGGCTTCGATTTCGCCGGCGCTGCGGAACGACGCGCCCATGACGATCGTCTTGATGTCGTTGGCCTTGTAGTAGTTGTAGATGTCGCGAACGGAAATGACGCCCGGATCTTCCTCGGGCGTGAACTCCTTGCCGGTCGACTTCTTGTACCAGTCGAGGATACGGCCGACGAACGGCGAGATCAGGAACACCTTGGCGTCGGCGCAGGCGATCGCCTGGGCCTTCGAGAAGAGAAGCGTCAAGTTGCAGTCGATGCCTTCTTTCTGCAGGATCTCGGCCGCACGAATGCCTTCCCAAGTCGAAGCCAACTTGATGAGGATGCGGTCACGCTCGATACCGCGTTCCTTGTAGGCAGCGATGATCGAACGTGCCTTGGCAAGCGATGCTTCGGTATCGAAGGAAAGGTCCGCATCGACTTCAGTCGAGACGCGACCCGGAACGAGTTTGACGAGCGCAGCACCGACGGAGATCGCGAGACGATCGGCAACGGCTGCGGAAACGGCCTCTGGATTGCCGCCCTGCTTCTTGCCCCAGGCAACGGCTTCCTTGACCGTGTCTGCAAACATCGGCGTGCCCAGTGCTTTGAGGACGATGCTTGGGTTCGTCGTGCAATCAACCGGCTTCAGACGGGCAACAGCTTCGATGTCACCGGAATCGGCAACGACGGTGGTCATTTCGCGGAGTTGGTCAAGCTTGGATGTCATGGTTACTGGTCCTTTTGACTTGAGCTGCGAGCCGGCGCCTATTCGACCGGCAAAATAATCTACGAACAAGCGGTCAGTATGCTGCACATCGGGCTGCGCTCGTCTTGCTCAAACGAACTGCAACGTGAGGGACAGTTGCACCTTACCTCCTCGGACGCATAAGGGCGACTTCTTCGCGGCGACTATCGCTACTACCACCTAGATATGTCAAGGACATTTGTGCATTTCAATTGACATAAGTGTCACACCCGTCATTATCAGGCGCAACACCGAACCTGTCCTGGCTTAATGGTAGATCTAGGGCGCATTTCGCTCCGGAGGAGATGTGGTCAAGCTCAAACGCGGCACGCACACTGCCTATTCCGAGGCCTCCTCTCTCAGGCTGCGTGCGGCCTGGCTCTATTACAACCAGGGCCTGACCCAGAAGGATGTCGCCGAACAACTCGGCATCAGCCGCACGACGGTGATCCGCCTGCTCGACGAGGCGATGAAGCGCAGCGAAGTTCAGATCTGGATCAACGACTCGATCGGCGACTGCGTCGAATTGTCCGTCAAGCTCGAACGTACCTATGGTCTCGATGAGGCGATTGTTGTGCCGGCGCCGGCAAGCCCTGACGCCAATTCAATGGCAAAGAGCGTCGGCTTGGCGCTCGGCCAGTTCCTCTCCGAAGCCATTCCTGACAATTACACGATTGGCGTCGGCTGGGGGCGCACGATGACAGCCTCGCTCTCCAGCTTCCGGCCGCCCCGCCGCGACAATTGCAAGGTCGTCTCGCTGCTCGGCGGAGTCGTCGCTGTCCACCAGACGAACCCGATCGACTACACCTGGCGGCTGGCAAGCCAGCTCGGGGCGGAGTGCTACATGTTCCTCGCCCCGCTGCTGGTGGATTCGACGGAGACCAAGCGGAACCTCATCGAGAAATGCGGGCTCGATACGATCTATCGTCTGGCCGAAACGCTTGATCTCGCGATCGTCAGCTGCGGCGATATCGGCCCGCATTCCACCTCTCTATCGGAAGGCTGGATCTCCAAAGCGGAGCTGCAACAACTCATCGACGCCGGCTGCGTCTGCGATACGATGTTCAACTTCCTCGACCAGGGCGGCAACACGATCGATCACTCGATCAACAGCCGCGTCATGTCTGTGGACCTCGATACTTTGAAGAAGGCCAAGCACATCGTGCTGTCATCGGGCGGTGCGCATCGCGCCGTGGCTATCCGGGCGACGATCAAACGCATCGGCTGCAATACCCTCATCACGGACGAGAGCGCCGCCAAGGCGCTGTTGGCCCTGGCGGAAGCATCTTAGCGGCTTCCAGAGCAGGCCGTTATTGCAACTGGCAGAGACGCGACAATTGCGATTGCGCCCAGTTCCGCGCAAAATCCTGGGTGTCCGGTAGCTCCGACAGGAGGCTTCCGATCTCGCCATCGATCTCTATGTGGGTGTCCGTGATCTTGCACGCTCCCACATCGAGCGAGACCGTGGCGACGACCTTGCCCTCCACCGGTGCCATCTGAAAGAGCGCATTGTTACCGGTCTCGCAGGTCAAAAGCGCCGTTGCCTTCACGGATGCGAGATTGGCTCCCGTCGAACAGACATCTGCGGACACAACCTTGAAGCCGCTGGTTCGATTGGGCCCCACGGGAAGCTGCTCGCATAGCTGCGCGGTCGATATCGCTCGCGCGACCTCCGGCCATTGCGGACTACTCATCGCCGACTTGCAGCCCGCCCAGGCTGGAACGAGCGATAGCGCGAGCAGGCCAACGGCAATGCCCGCGATCTTGCATGGCTTTTCTCCAGAGTTCATTTCCGCCTCCTCGAGCCCCAGCTCGGAATCAAACCGGTAATTCCTGAGTTTTTGATGGCGGGACTCTCAGGGGAGGTAACGTATCCACAGCTTGGATGGATGCGTGACTGCGGTCACGCGTGCGCCGCCTCCCAGCCCAGCATCGCCCGCTTGCGCGTGAGGCCCCAGTGATACCCCGTCAAAGCCCCGCTCTTGCCGAGTGCGCGGTGGCAGGGAACCACGAAGGAAATCGGGTTTGCGCCAACCGCTGCGCCGACGGCGCGCATTGCCTTCGGCCGGCCGATGTCATTGGCGATATCACTGTAGGTCACGGCTCTGCCGAAGGGGATCTTCAGCAAGCTTTCCCAAACCTGCACCTGGAAATCGGTGCCGATCAGGACGACTCGCAACGGCTGATCGCAGGTCCAGCGGCCCGGCTCGAATATTCGCTCTGCATAAGGCGCCGTTGCCTCTGTATCCTCGACATAACTAGCGTTCGGCCAACGGCACGTCATGTCGTCAAGGCAGGCCGCCTCGTCTCCGAGATCGCTGAAGGCAAGTCCCGCGAGACCCCGGTCGGTTGCCATCACAAGCGCAACGCCGAATGGCGACGCATGGAAGCCATAGCGGATCGTCAACCCGCCGCCTTTCGCCTTCCACTCTCCGGGCGACATCGCCTCATGCGTGACGAAGAGATCATGCAGGCGGCTTGGGCCGGAAAGCCCGACTTCGATAGAGGTCTCCAGCAGAGGCATTGCTTCCTCGCGGAGCAGCCGCTTCGCATGGTCGAGCGTGACCGCCTGCAGGAAAGCCTTTGGAGACAGACCGGCCCAGCGGGTAAACGTCTTTTGCAGCTGCGTCGGCGATTGGTTGAGCCGCGCCGCCATCGTTTCGAGGGACGGCTGATCGCGGTAGTCCTCGGTGATGAGTTCGATCACCCGGCGTACCGTCTCGTAGTCGGAACCGTCAGGGGTGATATCGGTGTTCAGCTTGGCTACCATGTTCATGATCTTTCTCCTTACACCAAGGAGATAGTCAAGTGGCCGCCCGCAAACCACCCGTTTCTTGCGCGTCGATCAAATCCGTTGCTTGACGGTGGCAAGCGCGCCTTTGAAGGCCTTGGCAAAGCTCTCGCGGTCGTCAGGGTTCAGGAAAGAACCGATATCCGTGCCCTTTCCCTCGCCTGTTATATGCATGGAAAGGATGCCGATTTCCTGATGCCGGCGAACGAAGAAGCGCGTCCAGAAGGGATTGAAATGATGTTCGACCATCCGCCCGGAGGGCGCGAACTTGCGCACCGAGATATCGCTCCGCGACACCGTCACTTCCTCCCGCGCACGGCCGGCACGGTAGTTCAGCCAGAAGGCGCCGTAGAGCAGCAGGAAATCCAGCCCAAAAAAGAAGCCGATCGGCCAAGCGCCAGTCGCGACGAAGAACATGCCGTACATCAAGCACACGGCGCCGGTCAAAAGCAGCAACACTTTGAAGCCTTTGCGACCGAGCGACCGGTACGGAAAAAGCTCGGCAGCAAAAACAGGTTGTTCGTTGGCCCTATCGGCGTTGCTTTCCATCATGGCTGGCAAGTATAGATTTTACATGCCAACTCCGAAACTCAAATCATCAGCCACATCGCCGCAGAACTCAAAAGTGATCATTCGCCGCAAGAAGCCGGCCACGGTCCGTTCGGCCTATTCCGAGGCTGAGCGCGAGGAGATCTTCCGCCGCTTCTCCATCCAGCGGCCGGAGCCGAAGGGCGAACTGGAGCACACCAATCCCTTCACGCTGGTCGTTGCCGTGGCCCTCTCCGCCCAGGCGACAGATGCGGGCGTCAACAAGGCGACGCGCGCCCTGTTCAAGATCGCTGACACGCCTGAAAAAATGCTGGCGCTCGGGGAGGAAAGAGTACGCGATTACATCAAGACGATCGGGCTCTACCGCAACAAGGCGAAGAACGTCATCGCTCTATCGCAACTGCTGGTCGACAAATTCGGCGGCGTCGTGCCGCAAACGCGCGACGAACTGATGACACTACCTGGCGTCGGTCGCAAGACCGCCAATGTCGTGCTCTCCATGGCCTTCGGCCAGGCAACGATGGCGGTGGACACCCACATCTTTCGGATCGCCAACCGCATCAAGCTGGCACCGGGCAAGACGCCTGACGAGGTAGAGGAACGCCTGATGAAGGTGGTGCCGAAGCACTACCTCTATCATGCCCACCACTGGCTGATCTTGCACGGCCGCTATACCTGCAAGGCGCGCAAGCCGGAATGTGAACGTTGCGTGATTGCCGACATCTGCAAGTCGCCCGAGAAGACGTGCGATGTGCCGGCGGCGTTGGTCGAGTTACCGCGACAGGTTATAGGAGAGGCCGTCGAGTAAGGCGGCAATCGCCTGCTCATACTCGCTGCGTTCCTCACCGGCTGCGATTGCGATCGCGGCGCGGTCGAAGGCGGCCGAAAGAAGCCGCGCGATCGGCTGCAGCACGGGGCCTCCGCCTGGAAGATATGCTTCGAGGCCCCGTTGGAGCGTGGCTTCAGCGTTCTCCTCGTCGATGACGCCTGCATCGCGAAGGCCAAGGACGGCGGGTGCCTCCAGCAGGAGCAGTTTCGTTCGCCCTTCGTCCGCCAATGCATCGAAATATGCAGAGCCGCCCTCGAGCAATGCCTGACGGGGCGTCAGATCACCGGAGGTGCGCGCTTCGATCGCCTCAGCAACCGCTGCGGCTTCCCGTTCGACCACCGCTCGAAACAGTGCCTTCTTGTCCTCGAAGTGATGATAGAGCGCGCCGCGCGTCACCCCCGCGGCGGCGACGATATCTGGCGTCGCCGTATCGCCATAACCTTTCTCCACGAACAAGCGGCGCGCGGCGTCGAGCAAAGCCTGTTTCGTCTGTTCAGTGCGCTCGCGATTGCTTCTGCTCATAGGAATCTCTTTACATACAATCTGCACGTATGTTAATTACAAAACATGCAGATTGTATGAAAAAACGAGCAGAGGGAAAAGAGATGAAATCGACCAGCTACTATCCCGTAATCATGACTGACCGGGTCCACGAGACAGCTCGCTTCTACATCGGCCATTTCCGCTTCAAGGCGCTTTTCGAAAGCGATTGGTACATTCACCTGCAGTCGATGGACGACGAGCACGTCATCCTCGCAATCCTCGACGGCAGCCATGAGACGATCCCGGAGATCGCACGCGGCAAGGTCTCCGGACTGCTTCTCAATTTCGAAGTAGACGATATCGACGCTATCTATGCGGCCTGCGGAGAGGCGAAGTTGCCGATCCTGAAGCCGATCTGCGACGAGGATTTCGGACAGAGACACTTTATCACGGCCGACCCGAACGGGGTTCTGATCGACATCATCAAGCCGATACCGCCGAGTGC
This sequence comes from Rhizobium sp. BK176, assembly GCF_024808055.1. NCBI lineage: Bacteria > Pseudomonadati > Pseudomonadota > Alphaproteobacteria > Hyphomicrobiales > Rhizobiaceae > Rhizobium > Rhizobium sp. BK176. The sequence continues at coordinate 323,608 of NZ_JANUBV010000006.1, forward strand.
CGAATACGCTGCAATGTACGACGCCTCAGCCCTGCCAACCTGACCTAGCCGCGAAAGCCCGCATCCTCGCGGGAGATCAGCTTATGCAGGTGCACCATTAGTCCGGCAGCGAACAGCGGCGTCAGCAGATTGACGATCGGGATGGCAAGGAACGCCGCAATGACGAGCCCCGCGAGAAACACCGTCGCCGCATGCTTCGCCCGGAACGACCGCGCCTCCTGCGGTGAGCGGAACCGCATCGCCGCAAACTCGAAGAATTCGCGGCCGAGCAGGTAACCATTGACGAGAAAGAAGGCAATCAGGTTGACGCCCGGCACAAACAGCAGAAAAAGCGCGACGACATTGCCGACGATGACAATGCCGAGAAACTTGATGGAACTTGCGAGAGCCGGACCGAGCGGCATCGCGGTGCCGGCCGGGTCCGAGGGATAGTCCCGCTTTTCGATAACCTCGGCTACGTCGTCGAGAAACAGCCCGGCAATCAGCGCCGTTACCGGGGATAGCAACAGGGCCAACCCGAGCGCCAGTCCAATCCCGGCTGCGATCGCAAACACGAAGCCCAGCCACCCGGCCCAATCTGGCATGGCCGGAAAGAAGCTCGCAACCCACGGGAAAACGAATGACATAAAAGCACTTCGCAATGCTAGCCAAAGCCCTACGAGCACCAAAAGAGTCAAACCCAGGACCTTCCAAAAGACTGAACGTGTCTCCGCTGCAAAAAGATTGACAAGGGATAGTCGAGCGGCCTCTAAGATCATCCTGGGGTCTCCGGTTGCAATAACCATGTAGGAATCTGAAGTTTGAACGGCAAGGCTGAAATAAATCCGGCCGATCGCCCCAAAACTTGTCGGGAAACCTATGTTAATATATAGTAATTTATCATCTAAGATTGCTTTATCCTGAGACGCAGCTTTCGGAATAGTTGCAAGCGACGGGGGTTGCCCTGCTTATCCGGGAATTGCTTCGGAAGATCTGGACGGCTGACGTGGAAGATTTTGTTCAAAAGCTCCGCCAATATGCCAAGTCCGGCACCCCGGCCGAGCGACGAATCGCGAAGTACTTCTCCGAACACCTGAACGATCTGCCGTTCGAAACAGCCGCTTCGGTTGCCGATCGCCTGGATCTCAGCCCAATGACAGTGGGCCGCTTTCTGCGCGCGCTCGGCTATCAGGGACTCGACAGCGTCAAGGTCCACATCCGTGAGACAACGGCCATCTCGCCGACGCAGATGCAGGCATCTCTCACTGAGCTGCAAACCGATGCTACCGCCGGCAAGCCGCTCGCCGTACTCGTCTCCGAACAGATTCAGGCATTGCACCACATCTACCACCTGACCGGCCAGCCGCAGTGGACCGAAGCTGTTTCGATGATCTCAGCCGCTCATGAGGTCTTTATCGCTTCGCATGCGCGCCTGTCCGGTTTCGCATCACACTTCGCCCAGCGATTGACATATGCACGCGATGGCGTGCATGCGCTTGATGGTACGGGCAGCCGCTTCGCCGAGCTCTTCGCACGGCTCGATGGCAATGATGCCCTGCTCGTGGTGATTGATAGCCGCCGTTTCGGCAAGGCCCGCCTGCTCGCCCGCACGGCACGGCGCTACGGATACAAGGTCATTCTGGTTACCGCACAAGGAGCCAACTGGATACCAGATCAGGCCAATCTCGTGCTGGCCCTTCCGCCCGCCCGCTCCGAGGACGCCGACAACCTGCCGCCATTGATGGCCTTGCTCGACTGCTTGTCGGAAACCGTCATTGCTGCCGCAGGCGACGAAGCGAGCGCCCGCACCCGCCGCATGGTGGAATTTGGCAGCATGCTGGGCGAAAGCGGAAACCGCTAGATCGGGCCTCCGATAGGGTTGTCCGGTCAGACCGAGGCGACCGATTGGCCCTACTCCATCGCCTCCAGCTCGGCGCGGTGACGATACATGGCAAGTAACCTGCGATAATCGCGGTCGTAAAGCGCCTGCTTTGCTGCATCCGGCAGCCGCTCTTCGCCGCCGGGATACATCGCCGCTCCCGCTTCTGCGAGATCAGCATAGAGGCCACACGCCACGGAAGCCGCCATCGCCGTGCCAAGGAGCACCGCCTCGTTCATCTTAGGCACCACGACCTTGCAACCGGTGGCATCCGAATAGAGCTCCATCAGCACCGAATTTTTCACATGGCCGCCGGCGACATGCAGGGTGTCCGGCACATAGCCGTACTCTTTCATCCGCTCCAGGATGTGGCGTATCCCGAGCGCTATCCCCACTGCGGTACGCCAATACAGCGCGCAGAGCCCGTCGAAGGAGGTGTCCAAGGTCAGGCCGCTTACCGCGCCGACGGCATGCGGGTCAGCGAGCGGCGAGCGGTTGCCGTGAAAATCCGGCAGGACGAAGATCCGCGCACCGAATTCGTCCCCCTCGTCGGCGCGGAGCTGCGCGATCCTAAGGACGATCTTCTGGTGCAATGCCGCGCTCGGCTCGCCGCCGGCCGCGTGCATCCGTACGATATGGTCGAGCAGCGCGCCCGTCGCCGATTGCCCTGCTTCGACCAGCCAGGTTTCTGGAAAGACTGCTTCGTAGTACGGGCCCCACATGCCGTGGCTTGGCTTGCGCTCGCGCGAGAACGAGACGATGCAACTCGACGTGCCAGCGATCAGGGCCAGCTGGCGCTCTAGCCCGCGGGCATCGCGCGCCTCGCCGCCGAGTGTGCCGAGTGCTCCGGCATAGGCATCGATCATGCCCGAGGAAACGTGGCACGCCGTCGTCAATCCCAGCGCCGAGGCGGCCTCCTGCGTCAGGGTCCCGACACTCTTGCCAACCGCCACCGTTTCCTCCGGCAGCCGTCCGCGTTCCAGCAGGTCGTCGAGCCCGATCTGCTCGAGAAAGTCCTTCTGCCAACCTTTGTTGAGATGCGCCAGGTAGTTCCATTTGGCTGTCAACGTGCAACGCGAGCGGGCCAAAGCACCTGTCGCCTTCCAGGTCATGAAATCCGCCAGATCGAAGAGATAGCCGGTGTTCATCCAAGTGCCGGGCAACTTCTTCTTCAGCCACATCAGCTTCGGCATTTCCATTTCCGGGGACATGAAATGGCCTGAGTGCTCCAGCACCGGATGCTGCGTCGCCGTGCAGAAATCGGCCTCCCTCAGTGCCCGGTGGTCGAGCCAGACGATGGTGTCGAAACGCCGTTCGCCGCCGGTCGAAACACTGATCTGATTGCCGTCGACATCGCGCACGACGAGCGAGCAGGTGGCGTCGAAGCCAATAGCGCCGACCGATGCCGGCGCAGCCCCCGATTGCTCCATTGCCTTGCGCACAGCAATGCAGACTGCCGACCAGATGTCTTCGGAATCGTGCTCGGCGTGGTTTTCACGCGGTCGGTTCATGATGATCGGGTGTTCGGCCTTGCCCAGTAGCGCGCCGCGAGCGTCGAAGACGCCGGCGCGCGCACTGCCCGTGCCGATATCGACCGCAACCACATGCTGAGGCATTAAAGGTGCATCCCGTCCTGCTTATGTTTGCGGACAAGGTGTATCAATTCCGGCATCGCGTCAAACACGGCTTCGGGCGAAAGCCGGTCAAGTTCAGCGCGATAGCCGGAAAAATTGGCGTGTGAACCACCGGTGAAGGCAAACACCCTCATGCCTGCGGCCTTGGCCGCCTCTATCCCGGCGGGGCTGTCTTCGACCACGACGCAACCTGCCGGATCGACATTCATTTCACGCGCCGCATGCAGGAACAGGTCCGGGGCCGGTTTGCCGTTCTTGACCATCGTTGCACTGAAGATATTCGGCAACCGATCGATCAAACCGGTGACCGTCAGCGACAGACGGATGCGCTCGACCTGGCTGGAAGAGGCGACGCAGCACGGAATACCGAGAGTGTCGATCGTCTCGGCGATCCCGTCCATCGGTTTCAGCTCCTTGCGAAAGCGGGCGTAGAGATCTGTGCGAATCTGCTCGAGGAATTCCTGGCCCGGGTGGACGTTGTATTCGGTCTTCATCGTCTCGATCACCGTCGCCAGACTGCGTCCGAGGAAGCGGCCGTAGACCTCTTCCTCGGTGATCGGGATGTTGAGATCGTTCATCGCCTTGACAAGAACGCTGACCGATATCGGTTCGCTATCGACGAGAACGCCGTCGCAATCGAAGATGACCAGCCGTGTTTCAGCCTCTGCCATGGCAGACCCATTCGCAATTGGTGCAGGAAAGTTCCAGCCGCCGGACTTGGCGGACGCGGCGGCAAGAATGCCGCCACTAGACCTTACACAGCAAGCTTGTTGTCGAGATAAAGCTGCAGGGTTTCGCGCGTGCCTTTTTCCCACAGCGTTTTCAGCGCGTGGGCAAAACGCTTGCGGAACAGTTCTGATTTCGACACCTCGCCGAAGATGTCGTCGAAGGCGAGGAAGGCCATTGGATCGCTCTTGGCTTTCAGTGCGGCCGCATGCAGGCGATCGGCGCTGGCGTCGTTGAAGACGATGTCCTTGCCGCTGTCGGTCTTGCCCGCGAAATAGCGGCACCACAGCGCCGACACGAGCGCCAGCCCGACGACATCCCGGCCCTGGTTGAGGTTGTCGAGCGTGGACGGCAAAATGAACTTTGGCTGCCGGTTTGATCCATCCTGCGCCAGGCGCGGGATGGTGTCGGCGATCTTCGGATTGAGAAGGCGATGCTCGATCAGCGCAAAATAGTCGGTCAGCGAGGTATTCGGGACCGGCGGAACGATCGGGATAATCTCGTCCTTCTCGAGCTTGGCCAGGAATGCCCGAATCAGCGAATCCTCCATCGAGTCGTGGACGAAGTGGATGTCCATCAGCGCTGCCGGATAGGCAATCGCTGCGTGGCCGCCATTGAGGATGCGGATCTTCATATGTTCATAGGGCGTCACATCGGGAACAAAGGTCACACCGACCTTCTCCAGCGCCGGTCGTCCGGCGGTGAACTTGTCTTCCAGCACCCACTGCTTGAACTCTTCGCAATAGACCGGCCAGTTATCCTCGATGCTGAAGACATCCTTCAACAAATCGATTTCACGCTGGCCTGTCGCCGGCGTGATGCGGTCCACCATGGCATTCGGGAATGCGACGTTCGCCTTGATCCAGTCGGCAAAGGCAGGATCTGACAGGCGTGCTGTACCAACGACGGCATTCGACGTGACGACGCCGTTATGCGGAATGTTGTCGCAGGACATGACGGTGAAAGGCACGATGCCCTTTTCCTTGCGCGCCTTGAGGCCCGCGACAACAAGACCGAAGACGGTCTTCGGCTCGGAAGGGTTCTGGCCGTCCGCAGCGATTGCCGGATGACCCGGATTGAACTTGCCGGACGCGTCGATGAAATAGCCGCCTTCGGTGATCGTCATCGAAACGATACGGATCGTTGGATCGGCGAGCTTGGCGATGATCGTCTTGGCATCGCCAACAGGCAGAATGTCGATCATTGGAGCGGTAACGCGCGCGGCCGTCTTGTTGTTGTCCTGCTCGACGACGGTCGTCAGGAAGTCCTGGGCGGCGAGCTTTTCGCGCATTGCCGCGTCGGAAGGAAGAATACCCGCGCCGATGATCGCCCAATCGTGATCCTGGCCCTGATTGAAGAGGTCGTCGAGGTAGATCGCCTGGTGAGCGCGGTGGAAGTTGCCCACGCCGAAGTGCACGATGCCCGCTTTCAGCGACGCCCGCTCATAGGTCGGTACGGCGGCCGTCTTTGCCGCCTCGGAAAGCGTTGCCAGCGATAGTTTGCACGTCATGTTTCAGTCCTCTTGAAGGTCTTCGGGATCGGCTGCGATCCCGATATCGGCATGCCGGGCATTTGTCCGGCGCGCGCTCTTTTCCCCAACCCGGCACCAATACTCTCAGATGGTGAGGCCACCTTCGTTGAATTTGTGGATCCGCGTCTTGTCGGGCGTCAGATAAACGATGTCCCCAGCCTTGGCCGGGAAATCGCCACCGCCGCGCGCTGTGACGTGGCCGATACCCTCGACATCGACATGCAGGAAGGTGTCGGCGCCGAGATGCTCGGCAACCATGACCTTGCCCTTCCAGTCGCCAGTCTCCATCGACAGCAGCACGTGCTCGGGCCGCACGCCGATCGTGTTCGCGCCAAGCTGCGCGGCATACTGGCCTTTGACGATGTTCATCTTCGGCGAGCCGATGAAGCCCGCGACGAAGAGGTTTCGCGGCTTGTGATAGAGCTCCAGTGGCGAACCGACCTGTTCGATGTTGCCGCGGTTCAGCACCACGATCTTGTCGGCCATGGTCATGGCCTCGACCTGGTCGTGAGTGACGTAGATCATCGTCGTCTTGAGCTGCTGATGCAGTTCGCTGATCTCAAGGCGCATGTTGACGCGCAACGCCGCATCGAGGTTCGACAGCGGCTCGTCAAAGAGGAAGGCCGACGGCTGGCGCACGATCGCACGACCGATTGCTACGCGCTGGCGCTGACCGCCCGAGAGCTGGCGCGGCTTGCGTTCGAGATAGTCCGTCAGATTCAAGACCCGTGCGGCATCAGCGACCTTTCGGTCAATTTCCGCCTTGTCGACGTTGGCCATCTTCAGCGGAAACGCGATGTTGTTGCGCACGCTCATATGCGGATAAAGCGCATAGGATTGGAACACCATTGCCAGCCCACGCTCCGACGGAGCTTTCTCGGTTGCATCCTTGCCGTCGATGACGATCTTGCCGTCAGACACGTCTTCAAGACCTGCAATGAGGCGGAGAAGCGTGGACTTGCCGCAGCCCGAGGGACCGACGAAGACGACGAACTCACCGTCCTTGATGTCGAGGTCGATCGACGGGATGACCTTGGCTTCGCCGAAGACCTTCGAGACTTTCTGAAGGGTAATGCTGCCCATGTTTCTCTCCCTGATATCTTATTTCACCGCGCCGAAGGTCAGGCCGCGGACGAGTTGTTTTTGCGAGAACCAGCCGAGGATCAGGATCGGGGCGATCGCCATGGTCGAAGCTGCCGAAAGCTTGGCATAGAACAAGCCTTCGGGGCTGGAGTAGGAAGCGATGAACGCCGTCAACGGCGCCGCTTTCGAGGCACTGAGGTTCAATGTCCAGAAGGCTTCGTTCCAGGCCAGGATGATGTTCAGGAGCAGTGTCGAGGCGATGCCGGGCACTGCCATCGGCGTCAGCACGTAGATGATCTCCTTGGCAAGCGAGGCGCCGTCCATGCGGGCAGCTTCGAGGATCTCGCCGGGAATTTCCTTGAAGTAGGTGTAAAGCATCCAGACGATGATCGGCAGATTGATCAGTGTGAGGATGATGACAAGGCCGGTGCGGCTATCGAGGAGTCCGGAATTGCGGAACATCAGATAGATCGGGATGAGGGCGCCGACCGGCGGCATCATCTTCGTCGACAACATCCACATCAGGACGTCCTTGGTCCGCTTCGTCGGCGAGAACGCCATCGCCCAGGCAGCCGGAATGGCGATGATCAGGCCGATCAGCGTCGAGCCAAAGGAGATGATCACCGAATTCATGAAGTGGCTGAGATAGTTGGAGCGGCTCTGTACTTCCGAATAGCTCTCCGTCGTCCAGTGGAAGAACAGGAACTGCGGTGGCGAGGCGATAGCATCAGCTTCCGTCTTGAAGCTCGTCAGGAACGTCCAGAGGATCGGGAAGAATATCAGGATGCCGAGCGTCCAGGCGATGGCGGTCATGACGACCTTGCGCTGGGTTGTGACTTTTCTAGCCATCTCAAGCCTCCAGATTCTTGCCGACGAGGCGTACGAGGAAGATCGCAACGATATTGGCGAGGATGACCGCCACGATACCGCCCGCCGAAGCGCCGCCGATATCGAATTGCAGGAGCGCCTGCACATAGACCAGATAGGTGAGGTTCGTGCTCTGCGTGCCCGGCCCGCCATTGGTGGTGACCAGGATTTCGGCGAACACCGAGAGCAGGAAGATCGTCTGGATTAGGATGACGACCGTGATCGCGCGGGCCATGTGCGGCAGGATGATGTAGATGAACTTCGAAACGACGCCGGCGCCATCCATCTCGGCGGCTTCCTGCTGCTCTTCGTCCAGCGATTGCAGGGCGGTCAGCATGATAAGCGTGGCAAACGGCAGCCATTGCCAGGCGACGATTAGAATGATCGAAAAGAGTGGTGCATTGGCAAGCCAGTCATAGGGCTGCATTCCAAGCGCCTTGGCGAGATGCGCGAAGAGCCCGTTGACCGGGTTCATGAACATGTTCTTCCACACCAGCGCGGCAACTGTCGGCATGACGAAGAAGGGAGCGATCACCAGGATGCGAACGATGCCCTGCCCGTAGATATCCTGATTTAGAAGCAGCGCGAACGCGATGCCGCCCACGACGGTGATCAGGAGCACGCCGAGCACTAGCAGCAGGGTATTGATGAGCGCGGAGAAAAAGGCCGGATCGGTCAGGAAGTATTTGTAATTGAGGAAGCCGACGAAGGTTTCCATCCCCGGGCTGAGCAGATTGTAGTTCAGCGTCGAGAAATAGATCGTCATCACAAGGGGGACGATCATCCACAGGAAGAGGAGCACAACAGACGGTGCGATCATCATTCGCGCTGCGGAGCGGGTATGTAACGTTGCCATGGCGATGACCGATCCTGTTCAAATGGGTAGCCGGCTGCAGGGCAGCTGAGAAAAAAGGGGGTCGCCGACGCAGTTTGGGCAATTCGGCGACCCAGACGGGCGGGGATGTCAACTTCCCCGCCTTCTCAGGAGGTTAGTTATTTGATGTAACCAGCCTTGGTCATTTCGCGGGTCGTCAACTGCTGGGCGCTCTGCAGTGCCTGATCGACCGAGACCTGGCCGGCAAGAGCTGCCGAGAACTGCTGGCCGACGGCGGTGCCGATCCCCTGGAATTCAGGGATAGCGACGAACTGGACACCGACATAGGGCACCGGCTTGACGGTCGGCTTTGTCGGGTCAGCTGCATTGATGCTGTCGAGCGTCATCTTCGCGAACGGTGCTGCTTTCTGATAGTCGGCGTTGGCATAGAGCGAAGAGCGCGTCCCCGGAGGTGCATTCAACCAGCCTTCCTTCTCGGCGACCAAGTTGGTGTAGTCCTTGCTGGTTGCCCAGGCGACGAACTTTTCAGCTGCTTCGACCTTCTGCGAGCCTGCAGGGATGGCGAGGTTCCAGGCCCAGAGCCAGTTGCCGCGCTTGCCGAGGCCCTTGTCCGGAGCCAGAGCGAAGCCGACCTTGTCGGCGACGGTGGATTCCTTCGGGTTGCTGACGAAGGAGGCAGCAACGGTCGCGTCGATCCACATGCCGCACTTGCCGGTCTGGAAGAGCGCAAGGTTCTCGTTGAAGCCGTTCGAGGACGCGCCTGGAGGGCCAGCTTCCTTCATCAAGTTGACGTAGAAGTTCAGCGTGTCCTTCCACTCGGCCTGATCGAACTGCGGCTTCCACTGCTCATCGAACCAGCGTGCGCCGAAGGAGTTCGACATGGCCGTCAGGAAGGCCATGTTTTCGCCCCAGCCGGCCTTGCCGCGCAGGCAGATGCCGTAGATTTCCTTGTCCTTGTTGGTGATCTTCTTCGCGGCATCCGCAATGAAATCCCAGGTCGGCGCGTCGGGCATCTTCAGGCCAGCGGCATCGAACAGGTCCTTGCGGTACATGACCATCGAGCTTTCGCCGTAGAACGGTGCGGCATAGAGCTTGCCGTCGGCGGTCAGACCACTGCGGATAGCCGGCAGCAGGTCGTCGGCATCGTAGTCCTTGCCGAGATTGTCGAGCGGCAGCAGCCAGCCCTGTTTTGCCCAGATCGGAACTTCGTAAGTGCCGATCGTCAGAACGTCGTACTGACCGCCCTTGGTCGCGATGTCGGTCGTAACCTTCTGGCGCAGGACGTTCTCTTCGAGGGTTACCCACTCGAGATCAATATCGGGGTTCTTTTTCTTGAAGTCGTCCGTCAGCTTTTGCATCCGGATCATATCGCCGTTGTTGACGGTCGCGATTGTCAGCGTCTCGGCCGAAGCCATGCCGGCAAACGCCAGTGCTGAGCAGGCGCCCAGCAGGAGAGTTCTCAATGTCATATCTTCCTCCCAGAAGATGAGTGCGAGCATTCGCTTTGCTCATGGGCAATTACTCGCTCAAGGGAAAGAAATGTCAATCACCATTCGTTGCTGCATGAGCGAAGAACGATGTTATCTTGTTGAATTTAAAGAATTAAATATTTGCTCATGTCTTGAGCAAATATTCGGCCGTGTCCTCATCCGTGATCAGCGCGTTGATCTGATGGCCTGTTACGGCAGCCCTGATCGCCTTGAATTTGCGCTTGCCCTTGGCGATTCCGATAACGGTCGACGACTCACGTGAGGGGATCGACGCGGAGGCCACCCGCTCGTTGATCGGATTGTCGAGGAGCTTCCCCTCGCTATCAAACACCCAGCCACAGATCTCGCCGACGGCACCGTTGCGCATCAGCTCCATCATCTCGTCCTTCTCGAGAAAACCGTCGATACAAAGCGGCCCGTCGATGCCGAGCTCTCCGATGCCGACAAACGTCACGTCTGCCTGTGCGCTGATCTCTAGCGTCGAGCGAACGAGCTGCTGGCCGTGCAGGGTTTCCCTCTCATCCGCCGAGGTGACCAGAACCGGCAGCGGCATCGGAAAGTGTCGAGCCTTCACCGCGTCAGCCATGCTGAAGATGACGTTGTAGTAAGCAGCGGAGCCATCGGGCGCAATATTGCCGGTCAGCGATACGATGCGGTGACTGGGACATTCGATGGCGGGAAGTTGGTCGACGGCCGCCTTCAAGGTTCGTCCTGTTCCAACTGCGAGCACGATAGGGTCAGGGCGCTTGAGCCAGCGCTCGATTTCCGCTGCGGCGGCCTCCGCGATGCCGACCGTCGTCGAACTGGAGCCCGGGTCGCTTGGCACGACCTCGACATGCTTCAGGTTGAACTTCTTGCGCACGGCATTGGCGAGTTCGAGACAGGCGGCGATTGGATGGTCGAGCCGCACTTTTATCAGCCGTTCGGCAACCGCGAGCGAGACAAGGCGCTGTGCCGATTGCCGTGAAATCCCCATGGAAGAAGCAATCTCATCCTGCGTCCGCCCTGCCACATAGTAGAGCCATCCCGCGCGCGCCGCGTCGTCTAGCCGCCCCGAAGTCTCGGATTTTCTTACCATCAGTCTCTACCATGCTGAAAAGATCGGCCACAGCCGACGCGGATATGCATATTGCGGCAGATCAAACCAGAATTCGGGCAAATGTCGAGTGCATTGAGAAATTGCACAGCCTATTTTGACATGCCTGGCGAGGGCCGCATGCCATCGGCTTGTCATCTTTGTCGATCAACCTTGCTTGACCGAGGATTGAACTGCAAGCTAACTGGCATCGAGGAAAAAAGCTGTGCGAATTCTGCTGGTTGAGGATGACAGAATGATTGGTGGCGCGGTGAGGGATCACGTCGCTGCGGCCAATCATGCCGTCGACTGGGTGCAAAATCTGGGTGACGCCGACGCAGCCGCGGGACCTGTCGATTACGGGCTCATTCTTCTCGATCTCCAACTCCCGGATGGCAGTGGCGTCGCGTTTCTACGCGGCCTTCGAGAACGCGGGCTGAAGACACCCGTCATCATTCTGACTGCACGAGATCAGATCTCGGACCGCATCGACGGACTGAATGCGGGAGCCGACGACTACCTGGTGAAGCCGTTCAACCTTGACGAGTTGGAAGCGCGTATCATGGCGGTCGCTCGCCGCTATGATGCCAACCCGCATCCGGTCGTCCGCATCTCGGACATTGAAATCAACCGGCCCCTGCATCAGATCTCGGTCGCCGGCGAAACGATCATCCTGACGAGCCGTGAATGGGCGGTACTCGATCTGTTGACGGCTCGCCCAGGCGCGATCGTCCCCAAAGATCGGATCGAGGAAGCGCTCTACGCATTCGGTTCGGAAATCGAAAGCAACACCGTCGAGGTCTATGTGAGCCGTCTGCGCAAGAAGATCGGCAAGGACAGGATCCGCACTGCCCGCGGCATCGGCTACACACTCGGATGAAGATGAAGCGCGAACGCAGCATCACTGGCCCGCTCATTCTCGCCCTGACGACCGTCATGGTCGTCTTCTGGCTTGCCGCGATCGGCCTCAGCGTCCGCGTGATGCAGCACGAGTTCGATGAGATTTTCGATAGCGCGCAGCAGGAGACCACCGAGCGTCTCCTGGCTTTGATCCTTGACGATTTGAACCAGCGTGCGGACGTCGATCCGCGCAGCGTCGCCATGCTCAACACTGCCGCCAGTCGAGAATATCTGACTTATCAGGTCCGCGACGCCAGCGGCAAGGTAGCACTGCGTTCGAATGATGCTCCGGCAGAGCCTTTCGATGCACCGCTTCGCACGGGCTTCTATGACACGACGACAGCACGAATCTACACCGAGATGACGGCTGACGGCTCCCTTTTTCTGCAGGTGGCCGACCGGTTCAAGAACCGCCGCGAAGCCGTTCGCGAAAGTTCCGTCACCTTGCTCATCCCATTGGTCGCCCTTATTCCCGCCAGCATCTTTGCGATCTGGTTCATCGTCGGGCGGGCGCTTCGGCCGATCGAGGAACTTCGGCGAGATATCGGGACGAAAGACAGTGGCAACATGGCTGAGGTCGACGATCGGGGTCTGCCGGTCGAACTGAGGCCGATCGCAAGATCGGTCAACCTTCTCCTCGGACGCCTGCGTGCCGCCCTCGAAGCAGAGCGCGAATTCACCGCCAACAGTGCTCACGAGTTGAGAACGCCGATCGCCGGAGCGCTTGCACAGACGCAGCGGCTTATCGAGGAACTGCCGTCCGGCGCAACGCAGGACCGCGTCCGGCAGGTTGAGGCTTCGCTGGTCAATCTCGGCCGTCTGGCAGAGAAACTGCTGCAGCTTTCCCGCGCGGAAGCCGGCATCGGCGGAAGCGCAAGTGCAGTCGACCTGCGCCCGGTCCTCGACATGGTGGTCACCGATTTCCAGCGCGACAGCCGCACGAATGGAAGGCTTCAATACTCCGCGGCGCCGGACGCAAAGCTCGTCCGCACTGCCGACATGGATGCCTTCGGCATTGTCACGCGAAACCTGATCGAGAATGCCCTGCTCCACGGCGATCCGGACCTCCCCGTCAATGTCAGTCTCGAAAGCGGCGGCATCGTGCGCGTTGTGAACGGCGGGCCATTGATCCGAGAGGCTGAGATGGCTGGACTGAAAAAGCGCTTCAGCCGCGGCAAGACGAGTGCGTCCGGCTCCGGCCTCGGGCTCGCTATCGCCGACCGTATCGTCTGCCAGATGGGCGGGACACTGGAACTGCTATCACCGGCGACGGGAGCGAAAGCCGGCTTTGAAGCAAAAATGACCCTACCGGCCTAGCCCGGTTTCGGCTTGCAAAACCTGCCGAAGGGTGCGAGCAGACGCAGAGGCCATCCAAACAGCAGAACCCAAATGATCATTTCTTTTGACATCGGCGGCTCCGCCATCAAGGGCGGAGTGGCGCACTCCGAAGCCGACATCACGCCACTTGGCCGGCGCCCGACCCCCAAGGACGATTTTGCCGCCTTCGTCGAGACGCTGCGTGCCATCATCGCCGAAACCGGCGAGAAGCCGACACGCCTTGCCTTCTCCATCGCAGGCGTCGTCGACCCGGACACGCAAAGGCTGACCTGCGCCAACATTCCCTGTATTCACGGCCGCGATCTCGCCGCCGACCTCGAAGCTGAACTCGGCCTGCCGGTCGTAATTGCGAATGATGCCGACTGCTTCGCCATGGCGGAGGCCGATCTCGGCGCCGGGCGCGGCCACCGCATCGTTCTGGGCGCCATTCTCGGAACCGGCGTCGGCGGCGGTGTGGTTGCGGATGGACGACTGATCAATGCCGCGGGCGGCTTTGCCGGTGAATGGGGACATGGTCCGGCCCTGGCGTCTCATGCCGGCAATCCGCCCGTCGCGATTCCAGCCTACCCCTGCGGCTGTGGCCAGAAGGGGTGCGTCGATACCGTCGGCGGCGCTCGTGGTCTCGAGCGCTTGCATAAGACGCTGCATGACATCGATCTCTCCAGTCAGGAGATCATCGATGATTGGTTGAAGGGCGAGTCCCAAGCGGCGCGCACCATCGATGTCTTCATCGATCTTGTCGCCTCGCCGCTCGCGCTAACAATCAACATCACCGGCGCGACCATCGTTCCAGTCGGCGGCGGGCTTTCCAATGTCGAAGAGCTGCTTGCGGAGCTGGACAAGGCAGTTCGGCAGCGCATCCTGCGCAAATTCGATCGACCGCTCGTGGTCCGCAGTGAATGCCGCGTCGAGCCCGGCCTGATCGGCGCCGCGCTGCTCGGCCTGAAAGCGGAAGCCGCCCACCTCGCAGCTTGAGCCAAAAGAAAATGGCGCGGTTCTCACCGCGCCATCGTTCCCGTCATTCCGCCGCGAGGGCCGGCGGGTGCATCGCCTCCGCCTCTTCCGCTGCATTGCCGTTCGCTGCACCCTGCGCCGCCGCCGTCTTCGGCTCCTTGCCGAAGAACAGCGCATAGGCCGCAGGCAGCACTAGGATCGTCAATACCGTGGCAACCAGAATGCCGCCCATCATGGCGTATGCCAGCGGCCCCCAGAAAACGCCACGTGAGATCGGGATTAGCGCCAGAACCGCCGTCAGCGCCGTCAGCATGATCGGGCGGAACCGTCGTACCGCAGCACCAACGATCGCTTCCTGTCGATGCATTCCCGCCTTGATGTCCTGGTCGATCTGATCGACGAGAATGATCGAGTTGCGGATGATGATCCCGAGCAGTGCGATGACGCCGAGGATGGCAACGAAGCCGAACGGCGCACCCGATATCAGGAGGGCCGCAGCCGCACCGATGATCCCGAGCGGTCCGGTCGCAAGCACGAGCATCGCCTTGCCGAAGTGCTGCAGCTGCGCCATCAGCAGGAGAACGATGACGACGAGCATGATCGGCGCCTTCGCGGCAATCGAAGCCTGGCTTTCGGCGGAATCTTCCGCGCCACCCTGGATCTCGATCTTGTAGCCGGCCGGCAGGCTGTCGCGCAGCGGCTGCATGTCGGCATACATCTTCATGACGACATCGTTGGACTGAACGTCGTCAGGCAATGTCGCCCGGACGGTGATGGTCGGCAGACGGTCGCGCCGCCATTCGATCCCCTGCTCCAGAACCGGCACCACCTTGGCAACCTGGGAGACCGGGACGAAGCCGCCGAAATCCGTCGGCACGTAGACCGAATTGACGGCCGACAGCAGCGAACGATTGGCTTCCGGTTCGCGGGCAACGATCGACACCGTCTCCTCGCCGTCGCGGAAGTCATCGAGCGGCGCACCGGAGACTGCTGTCTGCAGCATCTGGCGTACTCGCTGTGAGGTGACACCGAGCGCACGGGCACGGTCCTGATCGATCACCAGCTTCATCGCCGGCACTGGCTCCAACCAGTCGTCATGGATCGCACCGAGTTGCGGATTAGCCTGGAACTTCGCCTTCACCTCATCGGCTATCTTGCGGACTTCCTGACGGTCCGGCCCCATGATGCGCATCTGCACAGGCCAGCCCGTCGGCGGGCCAAGGAACAGACGATCCACCTTGCCGCGGATATCGGGGAAGTCTTCGGCAAGAATCATCCGTAGCTTCACGATTAGGCGTTCACGCGCCGGCTCGTCGTTTGCCATGACGAGAAGCTGCGCGAAGTTCGGATTGCGAAGCTGCTGGTCGAGCGGGAGGAAGAAGCGCGGGGCACCCTCGCCGATATAGGTGGCAACGAATTTCTTGTCCTTGTCGCCCATGATTTTGGCTTCGAGCGCCTTTGCCTGCGTCTCGACTTCCTTGATGCTGGTGCCTTCAGGCAGCCACAGATCGACCAGGATTTCCGGGCGCGAGGACTGCGGGAAGAAATTCTGCGGGATGAACTGGAACGCCCAAAGACTGGTCGCAAAGGTCACCAGTGTCATCGCCACCACGATGATGCGATGACGCACGGCCCAGCCAACCGTCGCCCGAAGGCGTCGATAGAAGCTGGTATCGAAGGCATCGTGGTGTTCGCCCGCGTGATGGCGCTGCTTCAGGATCATGTAGCCGAGCCACGGCGTGAAATAGACAGCCACGAACCATGAGACGACGAGTGCAATGCCGACCACATAGAACAGCGTGCGCACATACTCGCCGGCGGTTGACGCCGCAAAGCCAACCGGAATGAAGCCGGCGGTGGTGATCAGCGTACCGGTCAGCATCGGGAAGGCGGTCGAGGAATAGGCGAAGCTTGCCGCTTCGATCTTCACAAGGCCTTCCTCTAGCTTTCGCTCCATCAACTCGACGACGATCATTGCGTCGTCGACGAGCAGGCCGAGCGCAATGATCAGCGCCCCGAGCGAGATGCGCTGCAGGTCGATCCCGAGTTCGTACATGATGGCGAAAGTCGCGGCGAGCACCAGCGGGATGGCGATCGCGATGACGAGACCGGAACGCCAGCCGATCGACAGGAAGGAGACGATCAACACGATGATCAACGCCTCGCCGAGCGCATGCATGAACTCGCTAATCGCGTCGGTGACGACGTCGGGCTGATTGGAGATCTGGTCGACGGCAACGCCGTAAGGTAGTGATCCCTCGAAGCGCTCGTAAGTGGCTTCGACATCCTTGCCGACATCGGTCACCTTGAAGCCCTTTGCCATGACGACGCCGACCTGGACGCTCTCGTGACCGTTGAAGCGATATTTGCGCTGATACGGATCTTCGAGGCCGGAATAGACGGTGGCTATATCGCCAAGACGCGTGACCTGATTGCCGGCCTTCAGCCGCAGTTCGCGGATGTCCTCGGCTTTCGTCACGTCGCCTTCGACGGAAATACGCACCGAACGCGTGCCGGTATCGACGGACCCGGCGGGATCGACGTTGTTCTGGCCCTTGATAGCGTTCTGCAGGTCGAGCACGGTCAGCCCCCGCTCGGCCAGCGCCTTCGAGGAGACGTCGACGTAGATCTTCTCCGGTTGGTCGCCGATGATGACCGCCTTTTCGACGCCCGGCGTCGTCAGCAGCATGTCACGCGCCTGGATCGCGAACTTCTTCAGCTCGGGATAACTGTAGCCATCTCCGCTGATCGAATGCAGCGTGATGTAGGTATCGCCAAATTCGTCGTTGAAATAGGGGCCGAGCAACCCTTCCGGCAGCTCATTGGAGATATCGCCGACCTTCTTGCGCACCTGGTAGAAGGCGTCAGCCACCTGTTCGCTATTGGTGTCGCCCTTGACCTGCAGCGTGATGATGGCGCTGCCGGCCCGCGTATAGGACTTGACCCAATCGATATGCGGGGTTTCCTGCAGCTTTCGCTCGATCTTGTTGACGACCTGGTCTTCCATTTCCTGGATGGAGGCACCCGGCCAGATGGCCTGCACGACCATGACGCGGAACGTAAAGTCGGGATCTTCCTTCTGGCCCATGCGCATCAGGCCAAGGACGCCGGTGATCAGGATCAGGCCGAACAGGAAGCGTGCGATGCTCGGATGGCCGATTGCCCAGCGTGATAGGTTAAATGGGCGTTTTTCGGCGTTGGAGTTGTCCATGGTCATAATCCTCTCCTGACCAGGTCTCAGCGAATGACGTCGCCGGTTTCGGCTTGCGCCGACTGCTGCTCCGGCAGCTTGACCTTGAGGTTCTCGGCCATGAACTGCGTGCCAGCCGCGACGACGAGATCGCCGCTTTTCAACCCGTCGGCGACATGGACGCCGCCACCGGTGAAGTCCGCCACCTTGATTTCGCGGGCGTGAACCGTCGAGGCGTTGCGATCGACGACCCAGACGATCTTCTTGCCTTCACGTTCGGCGAGCGCGCTTAGCGGAATAGCGACGTCGGTCTCAGCATTGCCAACAGCGGCTTCGATCGTCGCCGTCATGCCAAGCAGCACCCGATCATCTGTCGGGAGGCTGACACGAACGGAAAAGGTGCGCGACTGGGGATCGGCGCTGCCGGAAACCTCGCGTACCTTGCCGTCGAGCACCAGTTTGCTGTCGGACCAGAAGGTGGCTTTCACAGTCTTGCCTGGCTTGAACTGTGCAATGTCGTTCTCGGGAACGGCGATCTGCACTTCCTTCTCGCCGTCCAGCGCGACCACGGCTACAGGCGTCCCGGCAGCAACAACGGCGCCGGTGTCGGCACTGATCGATGTCACGATACCATTCCGGTCAGCCTTCAGCTCGGTATAGACAACCTGGTTTTTTGCCTGGTCGAGCGACGAAGCAGCAGCATCGCGCGTTGAGACTGCCTGATCGTAGCTGAGAGCCGCCTGTTCCATCTGCGATTTTGCCGTGACGCTCTTATCGAACAGCTGCTGAGCGCGCTTGTTGGCAAGGTCGGCGGTCGCCACACCCTTTTCGGCGGCGGCAAGGTTTGCTTCGGCGGTTCTGACCGCCAGCTCGTAGTCGGTCGGATCGATTTCGGCGAGCAGATCACCAGGCTTGACGCGATCGCCAATGTTGACACGACGGTCGGTGATCTTGCCGGCGACGCGGAAGCCGAGATTCATCTCGACGCGGGCCTTCACGGCACCGGAATAGTCCAGCGCACGCGTACCGCGAGCCTCGGCAATTTCCACCACCTTGACCGGGCGGATGATCTCTTTCGTTTCGGCCTTCTTCTCCTCGCTGCAGCCAGATATGGCAAGCGTAACGGCGCCGAGGAGCGCGAAAGTGGCAAACGACGGCAACTGCACTGTCTTCAGCGAAATCATCTTTCGCACTCCTGAAATCGTTTATCGGTTGATCTGCGGCTTTTACCGCTCGTTATTTTTTCAGCGCCCGGATCGAGAACTCGACCAGTTCGTCAACAGTGGCGCGGTTGGTCTTGGCAAGACATTGCGCCACCATCTGCGGATGGCAGAGGGTGACGGTGGCCGCCCCGAAGCAGCGTGAGGCGACATCCGCATCCTGCTCGGCAAATTCGCCGGCAGCGATCCCTTCGCGGATCACGTCAGCGAGCAATTCATGAATACTGTCGACATGCTTTTCGATGACGTGCCAGTCACGCTCGATGGCGACGACGACCATCTCGTGCACCTTTTCCTGGTCGAGCATGGTGTCGACCGTCATCTGGTATTGGCCCTGCACGAACCTGCGCAGCCGATCGGAGGCGCTGATCTGCAGGTGGCAGGCATCGTAGGCCATCTGGTAGCTGGCAGCGAGCATGCGGCCGCAGATCGCCTGATGGATTTCCACCTTCGAGGCAAAGAAGCGGTAGACATTCGCCGGCGACATGCCGAGATCGCGCGCAATGTCGGCAACGGTGGTTTTGGAGTACCCATAGTGACGGAAAAGGCGCTCGCCAGCGTCAAGAATGCGCGTCACATTCTCCTGGCGAGCCAATTCGATGGTGTTTTCCGCTGCATCGGCAACCAACTTCATGCACCTCATTTACGACTGACGATTTTTGAATTTCGTCAGTCGTAAAATAACAATCGTAATATGTCAACGTTTTCTTGGGAACGGGACAACCAATCCGATGCCGTCAACGTCCAAGCTAGGGAAGTCACTGTGTTCGAGTGGGCGATGTATGCAGGATGCCGTAGGCAAGCGGTATCGCCCGCTGGCTAAGTCACGGCGCAATTGCCTTCAGATGCATGGGGCCGAAAGAACCATGCGGCTGACAAAGTGCCGACGCTGATGCGCGGCACTCGGCCTTAGGTCATAGCTCAGGCGAGCTTGACTTCAAGAGAGATCGGGACCGCCGAGAGTGCCTTCGATACCGGGCATCCGGCCTTGGCTTTGTTGGCGAGTTCGATGAACGTCCGCTCGTCGGTGTTCGGAACCGTTCCCGTCAGCGTAAGGTGGATCGCCGTGATGGCGAAGCCGCCTTCGACGCTTTCGAGCGTCACCTTCGCTGTCGTCTCCATGTCGGTCGCCTTGAGACCGGCTTCCTCGAGGATGAGCGAGAGAGCCATCGTGAAGCATCCGGCATGGGCCGCGCCGATCAGTTCTTCCGGATTGGTACCCGGAATGCCTTCAAATCGGCTTGAGAAGCCATAGGGATAGTGCTTCAGCGCGCCGCTCTGTGTGGAAATTTGTCCCTTGCCGTCCTTCAGTCCACCGGACCACTGCGCTGAACCTGTACGATTGATCTGCATGCCGTCCTCCTGTTTGGATTCAGAGGAAGCGGGCTATCGCCGCTTCGCCAGCCGAAAGAGGCAACCTGCCTCTTCGACGCGATATAATCCTCTATCGGCGGAAGGCGACAACGCCGTGAAATTTCTTCGAGCGACAAGCAGGCAGGAAGCTGTCAGATCTCGATCCGCGCTGTGTCGAGCGTATAAAGCTCCTGCGCGCGTTTGACACCGCGGAGCGCATAGCGACCGATGCAGGCAAGCGCGCCCCGTTCTTTCTCAGGGATCGTTGCTGCAAACTCCGACGACATCAGCACGTTGAGATCGACCGATCGGCACATCGAGGCAATCCGGCTGACTTCGTTCACAGCGGGTCCGATGACGGTGAAGTCGAGCCGCTCGCGACTGCCGATGTTTCCGTAGAAAACATCGCCGATGTGCAGGCCGATATAGACCTCCGTCGTCGGGCGCCCTTCCTCCGCCCGCTCCTCGTTCAACGCCTTCAGCTTCTGCCGCAGCAATCGCTCTGCTTGCAGCGACGCGGCGCAGGCCTCGTCGGCCTGGTCGGCCTTGAAGATCGCCAGCACCCCATCGCCGATCAGCTTCAACACATCGCCGCCTGCCTCGTGTATCGCGGAAATGACCACATCGCTGTAGGCATTCAGCATCGGCAGAATCTCTTCAGGCGGCGCGCTGTCAGATATCTTGGTGTAGTTCAGAAGATCCGAGAACCACAGGGCCGCGGAGATTCGCTCCGACTTACCGCGCGTGATCTTGCCTTCCAGCACTTGCCGCGCGGCATCGTCGCCGAGATATACCTCGGCAATCGTCCGTGCGATCCGCGCAAGCGCAATGCATTTGATCGCAAGCGCCAGGACCGGCACCAGCTTTCGCAGGATGATGAGGTCGTGGTCTGAGAACCCCTCGGGACTGCGCGTGGCGAAGTGAGAAAAGAAGCAGTCCATCTCGCCGATCGTGCCCGCCTTCTCGAACCGATGGACCATCGCGACGAAGTCGGTGTGGCCCTGCTGGAGCATCGATTCGAGCATGACGAAGTCGGTCGGATCGCCAAAGCCGATGCGCCGTCTGACCTCGTTTTCTTTGCCGGCCCAAAGATAGTAGAAGGCGGATCGCTGCCAACTCTCCAGCGCCGCGCCATCGCTGGAGGGGCCATATTCGAATTCGGCTTCGATCTCCTCGCGGCTATCCCAGCGAAACGCCCTGCCTTCGTGCACGGGATGAAGCGTGTCCATCAGGGCCATGCCGCGATCAAGTGGAAGGCCGCGCTCACGACAGGCTTCACAAAACCCGATCAGGAGTTCGGCTTCCGAGGCGCCCTTCAGCCCCTGCTCGGTCAACCAGGCCGCAACGGTCCCTACATCACTGTATTCCATGCCGTTTCCCTCGCTCATGCGAAAGCTGTATCGCGATTTCGCCGACAAGGGAAAGGCAAACCTCAGCCCGCAGCAGGCATGTTGTAAGGTGTGACAATTTCCACCGACGACAATGCCGGAGCCGCGATTCCACCGCTCGCCGAGCGGCTCATCACGGCGCGAAAGGCCGAGCGGGCATCCGTGCGCAGATCATGGTGTAGCACGAAGCTGATCTTGCGACCTGTGAGCAGTGCGCGATTGTCGGCGTCTAGATCATGCGCAACGAAGACGCGAATCGAACGCTGCGCCGCCTCGAAGGCTGCAAGCACGGCTCGGTTTCCGCCGCCGATGGAATAGACAGCGTTGATCGCCGCATCCGCCGCAATTGCCCGAGCCGCCAGCGTGCCCGTCGCCGCGTCCGTGCCATGCCCTTCGCTGATTTCGGTTACCGAGATGAGCGGATAGCGTTCACGCAGAACACGACGAAAACCGATCTCCCGCTCTTCCTCGCCGCGAAACCGCCCGCTGGATAGCGTGACGAGGACGCGCCCCGGCGCTTTGCCAAAATGCTCGCCGATGAGATAAGCAGCCGTCTCTCCGGCTGCGCGGTTGTCGGCCCCGGCGTAAGCGCTGCGCGACGAATTTGGCAGGTCCGTCACCAGCGTGACCACCGGAATTCCCGCATCAGTCGCCCTGGAAACGGCAGCGGCGACCTCAGGAACATCCGGGGCCTTCAAGACGATGCCGTTGGTGCCGCGCAGCCGGATCCGGTCGAGCAGTTGCACCAGTTCAG
The DNA here is from genome assembly GCF_024808055.1 of Rhizobium sp. BK176. NCBI lineage: Bacteria > Pseudomonadati > Pseudomonadota > Alphaproteobacteria > Hyphomicrobiales > Rhizobiaceae > Rhizobium > Rhizobium sp. BK176. Next base: position 345,804 of record NZ_JANUBV010000006.1, read on the forward strand.
CTTGCTTCATCACCTCGGCAAAATGGAAGCGGCACCGAAATACCGTTGGCAAGAACGTCGCGACCTCCGCTTCGAAAGCGTCGCGAACGGCAGTGCTGAAGCGTTCCGGTGTTTCCATGACGACATCGATCGCGAGCTTGCGCCCGCTGACTTCGCCACCAATCTGCTGTTTCTCCAGCTCCGCGATCGCAGCTCGCACCCGCATCATCGTCTGATGCCTGACACCGCTCCTGCCATTGAGAACGCGATCCACCGTCGCAGTGCTCAGCCCGGCCTGAAAGGCGATATCCTTGACGAGAAACCGATGTGCCATGCAGTCTATCCTGATGGTTTTTTGATGGATTCCTGATCTATAACAGACCCGTCGGCGGCGTATAGTGCCCTCATCGGAACGGGAGGAGCACCATGAAAACCGACAACCTACAGAAACTGCGGGCCGATCGCGTCTGGCTGACCGAGGATTCCTGCGATCTCGCCGACTTCCGCAAGCTTGCCGAGAAGACAACGGCTCTGGCCGACTATCCGACGGCTGACGCCGTGGAAAAGAACATTCTGATCTATGACAGCGCCAAGGTCATTGCAGCGATCGCCAGCCCCGAAGGCCGCAAAGCGGTGCTCGCCGAGATCTGCGAGGCCTTCGGCGAGGGCCCGGGCGTCATCGTCTTCAAGCGCGCCTACAGGGATACCGGTATCATCGACCGTGCCAGCGCAATATTCGACGAGATCATCGAGGAGCAACATCGGACCGCAACCGGCGGCGGCGATCACTTTGCCAAGCCAGGCGCCAATGACCGCATCTGGAACTCGCTGGAAAAACACTGCCTTGCCGATCCGGAGAATTTCGCAGAATACTATGCAAATCCGATCGTCGCGATCGCAAGCGAGGCCTGGCTCGGCCCGAGCTACCAGATGACGGCGCAGGTCAACCGGGTCAATCCGGGCGGCGCGGCGCAGTCCGCGCACCGCGACTACCATCTCGGTTTCCAGTCTTCCAAGGTGATCGAGCAGTTCCCGGCGCATGTGCATAGGCTCTCGCCGGTGCTGACGCTGCAGGGCGCCGTCGCTCATTGCGACATGCCGCTCGAAAGCGGACCCACCCTCTTTCTGCCGCACAGTCAGACCTATGAGCCGGGCTACCTCGCGCTCAAGCGCCAGGAATTCAAGGATTACTTCGAAACGCATCATGTCCAGCTGCCGCTCAAAAAGGGCGACGTGGTGTTCTTCAATCCGGCCCTGTTCCACGCAGCCGGCACAAACCGCTCGACCGACATCAAGCGCGTCGCCAATCTGCTGCAGGTTTCCTCCGCATTCGGTCGCGCCATGGAATCCGTGAACCGCGAGCGCATGAGCGCAAAACTGTTCCCGGCATTGAAGTCTCTGAGAGGAAAACTGTCCGAAACCGAAATCGGCAACGCGGTTGCCGCCTGCGCCGAGGGCTACTCCTTCCCGACCAACCTCGACCGCGACCCGCCAATCGGGGGCCTTGCCCCGAAGACGCAGGCGCAACTGATGCACGAGGCCCTGCAGGAAGATTGGGACGATGCGCGGTTCACGTCGGCACTGGCGCAACAGAGCGAGCGACGACTGAGCTGACGCATCCGCGTCAACAAAATTAGCTCCCGGCGCCCACCGTGTCGGGAGCTTTCGGCATATTGACCATCATTCAAAGGAGGAGTGCATGACAACAGACCACAGCCGCTTCGACGGCAAAATCGCGATCGTAACGGGCGGTACGCAAGGGCTTGGCGCGACAATCGCCCGCCTCTTCGCCGAGCGCGGGGCCAAAGGCCTCGTCATTTGCGGGCGCAACGAGCAGAAGGGCAAGGCGAAAGCCGACGAGATCGCCGCCGCCACCGGAGTCAAGGTCGTTTACGTGAAGGCCGATCTCGGTCAGGTCGAGGATGCGAAAAACGTCGTTCATGTCTGCGACCAGACGTTTGGCCGCGTCGATGCGCTGGTGAACGCGGCGGCCATCACCGACCGCGGCACCATCCTCGATACCAGCCCGGAACTCTTCGACGCCATGTTCGCCATCAACGTCCGCGCGCCGTTCTTTCTGATGCAGGAAACGGTGAAGGTAATGCGGCGCGAGAAGATCGAGGGCACCATCGTCAATATCGGCTCCATGTCGGCCAAGGCAGGGCAGCCGTTCATCGCCGCCTATTGCGCCTCCAAGGGTGCCTTGGAAACCCTCACGAAGAACACCGCCTACGCGCTGCTTCGCAACCGCATCCGTGTCAACGGCCTCAACATCGGCTGGATGGCATCCGAGGGTGAGGATCGCATTCAGCGGGAATTCCACGGAGCACCGGCCGACTGGCTCGAAAAAGCGGCGGCCAGCCAGCCGTTCGGCCGCCTCGTCGATCCGGAGGAAGTGGCACGCGCCTGCGCCTATCTTTCCTCGGCGGAATCCGGCCTCATGACCGGATCGATGATCTGCTTCGACCAATCGATCTGGGGCGCCTATGACGGTTCGCCGCATCCGGACACAGCCCTCTGAAAAAATGCGAAGCCGGACGCCTTTGCCGGCGCCCGGCTCTGGAACACATCACCGTTTACGTTTACGAAGAGCGTCATCACATCGCTTGGGAGGAGCTGGCCTGTGTTGGAAGATGCGCTCTATGACATCCGTGACGATCGCTTCACTGGCTTGATTGCAGGCAGCGCCCGGCTGGAGGAGCTCTATAGCGGTTGCCGCTGGGCAGAAGGCCCCGTCTGGTTCTCGGACCTGAATTGCCTGATTTGGAGCGACATCCCCAATGAGCGGATGATGCGTTGGGTGCCCGACGGCAGTGTCTCGGTTTTCCGCTCACCGTCCAATTACGTCAACGGCAACACCCGCGACCGCCAGGGCCGGCTGATCTCCTGCGAGCATGGCGGCCGGCGCGTCACCCGTACTGAATTCGACGGCCGCATCACGGTGCTGGCCGACAGCTACAAAGGCAAGCGACTGAACTCTCCGAACGACGTCGTCGTCAAGTCGGACGGTTCGATCTGGTTCACCGATCCGAGCTACGGCATCATGTCCGACTATGAAGGCCACAAGGCCGAGCCTGAACAGGAAACCCGCAACGTCTACCGCATCGACGCTCCGACGGGAGAGATCGAAGCTGTCGCCACCGATTTCATCCAGCCCAATGGCCTTGCCTTTTCGCCTGATGAAAAGCAGCTCTACATTGCCGATTCCGGCTCGCGTAACCATGAGGTCCCCCGCCACATCCGCGTTTTCGACATCGTCGACGGCAAAAAGCTCGCGAACAGCCGGTATTTCTGCTCGATTGACAGCGGCGTGCCGGATGGCTTCCGCTTCGACGTCAGCGGTAACCTCTGGACCAGCGCTGCCGACGGCGTTCATTGCTTCGCGCCCGACGGCACACTGCTCGGCAAGATCAAGGTGCCGCAGACGGTCTCAAACATCGCCTTCGGCGGCGTGAAAAAGAACCGCCTCTTCATCACCGCCACCCAATCGCTCTATTCGATTTACACCACCACCAACGGCGCCCAGTATCCATAGGATAGCACCACGCGCCATCGAACCAGAACGTCAGCGCTGCCTAGCAAGCTAGGCATCTCCACCCGGAAAGACCCACCGATGCTTGAATTTTCCTGCGCCCTTCAACGGCGCCAATCCGTTCGCACCGCTTTTTCCATGGGAGCCTGAGATGCGTTCCGTTGTTTCTTTCAACGAGAGTTGGAGTTTCCGTGAGGGCTTCGGCCAGCGTCTGCTCGAGGGCTTCGACGGCGCGGCGACCGTTAGCTTGCCGCATACGGCCGTTGAATTGCCTTTCAACTACTTCGACGAGAAGAGCTACCAGCGGGCATTCACCTATCAAAAGATCCTGCGCTGGATGCCCGAGTTCGAGGGTCGTGAGGTCTCGCTGGTCTTCGACGCCGCCATGGCCGATGCCGTCGTTTATCTCAACGGCGAAGAAATCATCGCCCACAATGATGGCTACACGCCGTTCGAGGCCCGCCTCACCGGCAGGCTGGTCATCGGCGACAATCTGGTCACTGTAAAGATCGACGGGAGCGAAAACCCCGCGATTCCGCCCTTCGGCGGTCGTATCGACTACCTCACCTATGCGGGCATCTATCGGGACGTCTGGCTGAAGGTCACGGACCCTATCTCGGTTGCCAACCTGAAGATCGAAACCCACAACGTGCTGGCTGAGGAAAAGTCGGCCAGCGTGCGTATCGATCTTGCCAATCCGCAACAGCTCACCTTCCTGGGCTCAGTATCGGCGTCGCTGAAGGATGAAGATGGGCGCGTGCTCGCCACCGTGTCCGCAGAAACGACCGGCGAAAATCCTACGCTCGTTTTCGATAGCCTGACCGGCATGTCGCTCTGGGATATCGACGACCCGGCACTCTACGAAATTACCGTCGAATTGAAGACAAGCCACGGTTCCGACCGGGTCTCCTCGAACTTCGGCTTCCGCACCGCCGAGTTCACGACCGGAGGTTTTCTTCTCAACGGCCGGCCGATGAAGCTTCGCGGTCTCAATCGTCACCAGGCTTTCCCCTATGTCGGCTATGCCGCGGGCAGATCAGCCCAGGAGCGCGACGCCGACATCATGAAATCGGTGCTGAAGTGCAACATCGTCCGCACCTCGCACTATCCGCAATCGAAATGGTTCCTCGATCGGTGCGATCGCATTGGCCTTCTGGTCTTCGAGGAAATTCCGGGCTGGCAGCATATCGGCGACGAGGAGTGGCAACGGGAATCGATCCGCAACGTCCGTCGCATGATCGAACGCGACTGGAACCATCCCTCGATCATCATCTGGGGCGTTCGCATCAACGAGTCACAGGACAGTCACGACTTCTATGTCGAGACGAACCGGCTTGCCCGGGCGCTCGACCATACGCGACAGACCGGCGGCGTCCGCTACATAACGGACAGCGAACTGCTCGAAGACGTCTACACGATGAACGACTTCATCCTCGGCAACGAGGAGCTGCCCGGCAATAACCGCCCGCGCACAGCGCTCCGCCCGCAGCAGGAATCCACCGGCCTGTCGTATAAGGTGCCCTACATGATCACCGAGTTCGGTGGCCACATGTATCCCACCAAGATCTACGACCAAGAAGCCAGGCAAGCCGAACATGTTCGCCGGCATCTCGAAGTGCTGAATGCAGCCTATGGCGATCCTGATATCGCGGGCGCGATCGGCTGGTGCATGTTCGACTACAACACCCACAAGGACTTCGGCTCCGGCGACCGGATCTGCTACCACGGCGTCATGGACATGTTCCGCGAACCGAAGTTTGCCGCCTATGTCTATGCCAGCCAATGCGATCCGTCTGACGAGATCGTCATGAAGCCCGTCACTTTCTGGGCGCGCGGTGAGCGCAATATCGGAGGCGTTCTGCCGTTGATCATTCTGACCAACTGCGACGAGATCGAATTGCGATACGGCTCGCTGACGAAGCGGATTGGGCCGGACCGCGAGAACTACCCGCATCTGCCACACCCGCCTGTCGTTCTTGACCATCGTCACTTCACGCCTGACGAGCTTGGCACGTGGGGGCTTGAATGGATCGATGGCGAATTCACCGGCTACATCGCCGGCGAACCCGTCGCCAGTTTGACCCTTGCAGCCGATCCGCTGCCAACAACGCTGCAGGTCGCCGCCGACAGCACGACGCTGAAGGCGCGCGAACGCGACACGACCCGCGTTATCATCCGAGCGCTTGATCAGATGGGACAGCGCCTGCCTTTCATGAATGACAATGTCACGGTGCAGGTCGATGGGCCGGCAAAAATCGTTGGGCCGGCATCGGTACCGCTACAGGGCGGCACTGTCGGCTTCTGGTTGGAGGCGACCGGATTGACCGGTACGATCAGCCTACAGGCAAATTGCAGCCGTTTCCCCGCGGTCAAGATCGAACTGGCGGCCGTTTGAGCAGATAGTCGGCACGCCCGATATGGCGGGGCGTGCCATCAGCCGGACTGCGCCGGCTGCACCGACCGGACGGTCCCGTTGTTATCGACGACGCATGAGAACTTCTTGCCGCCGGCGTCGAGATCGACGGCGAAGGTGCCGTCGGGTAATTGCCGAGATGCGGTGGGCAATACCTTGGCGTTCGGACCGTCAACCCCGGCAGCAGAATTGGCGCAGAGCAGCTGCAGATCCGCCGGAGCCGTCTGCAGCGTGGTGCGGGCCATGCTTTCAGGCGCCGGTGGCGTCGGTGTGCAAGCGCCAAGCAGCGCCGCACTCGTCATTGCGGCCATCAGCCGACCGATCGAAATTCCCTTCGCAGTGTTCTGCAGCAAAATCCTGTCCCCCGACTAGATTGTCTGTTTCCGGCGCGACGCCGTCCCCATTCTCAGACGCCCTTGTAGAGCGCCGCCCCCTGCATCAACACGATGACCTTGGCGCCGATCTTGATCCGCGATGCAAGATCAGTGATGTCATTGTTATTCATGCGGATGCAGCCTGACGACACATCAAGGCCGATCGTCCAGGGCTCAGCGGTACCATGGATGCGGTAGATCGTGTCCTGATCGCCTTCGTAGAGATAGAGGGCCCTGGCACCCAGTGGATTTTCCGGTCCGCCAGGCATTCCGGCCGCCCATTTGGCCGCATTTGGGTCGCGCGCCACCATTTCGGCCGGCGGCGTCCAGGTAGGCCACTCCGCCATCCGACCAACGCGCACGATCCCAGCCCAGCCGAAGCCTTCGCGCCCCACACCGATACCATACCGGATTGCCTGCCCGCCCGGCTGGACAAGGTAAAGAAAATGCTGGTTGCCATCGATGATGATCGTTCCCGGCGGCTCCGCCGTTCGGAACGTCACCGTCTGCATTCGGAATGCTTCTGGCGCCTGGTTGTTGCGTGCATAGTACTGGCGCGCCTTCTTCTTGTCGTAGTTCACCCAGGTATGCGTTTTGGAATCATAGATTTGTGTCTGCGCCCAAGCGGCGAGCGGGCCAATACACACGCCCGCTGCAATCAGAGCCGCCGTCAACTTGCGTGTGCGCCGAGTCTTTTTCGCCTTCGCCGGAAGTTCGTCGCGTGCCATCATTTGCTAGCCCACCCATCCACACGCTTTGCGTTGTCGGCGACCCATTTTGTCGCGTAGTCGAGCGGCGGGACGCGCTCGACTTCGAGCGCATAGCTCATCGCCGTCGCCTCTTCCGGCGTGAAATCGATCTTTTCCAGGAACGAGGCGATGTCCGGGTGTTTCTTTGCAAAAGCAGCCGCGTAGCCAATGCGGAAATTGGCGGTGTCCCAAGCTGTCGATGCCGTCGACTTGGTGATCCAAAGCGGATCGTTGGCACCGACCAGCTGCCACTTGCTGGCATCGTGCGGCGGCTCCGCGAGGCGCACGATCTTATGCAGGTCAAAGATGAAGTGGGGTGCGTAGCAGGCAAAGACCAGCGGCTGGTTCGTGGCGATGGCGATGTCCAGTCCCGCCAGCGCGACTTCCTCTTCCGATTCGACCAACGTCAGGTCCTTGGCATAGCCGTAGGTGTTCGCTCTGACACGTTCGATCCCCGTCGAGGCCCATGCCGGTGCGCCAAGCCACATCTCGCCCTTGCCATCACCGTCAGTATCGAGAATCTTCGTCTTTTCCGGATCGCTGAGGTCGGTGATCGACTTCAGGCCCTTTTCGGCGGCAGCGGGCGTCGCGCAGATGCCCTGCCATGCCGGCACGCCATGCTTGGCGAGAACCACGACGCCCTTCTCGGTGACGAAGGTCTTGATGACGTTTTCAAGATTGGGCTGCCAGACCTCCGGCTGGATGTCGACAGTGCCTTTCTCCATGCCGTTGAAGGCGAGCAGCGTCCCAAGCTCCTGCACATCGGCATTAAGCCCGAACTCCTTAGCAATACTGACCTTGAGGATATTTGCCGTCGCCTGCCCCGAGGGCCAGTTCGGCATCGCGATCACCAGATCGGCGCCAAAGGCCGCACTGCTCACTGCGAGCGCTGCGGCAAAAACGGATGAAAAGAGCCCTGAACATGCTACGCACTTCGTCATGCCTGCCCCCCAAATATGCGAGAAAGGTAGAAATGCACGTCACATCTTGCAGGCGAACATGCATAAAGCGCTTACATCCGTCAAGTCGAGTTGACGTTCACGTTTGGCCCTACCGAAGGCAGTTTTCGCGTGCCCAAGCGCTGGTGCGGACGGCCATGGTCGTGAGGTGATCGGCGACGGAGAAGCCGGAAATTTTCTTCCTCGGCGCAAGATCGTGATCGCCGTCTTCAAGCCAAAGGACTGATATTGCCGGGGAAAGCGGATAGGTCGAAACCTCTTCACGAGTCCCGAATTCGTCGCGCGTCCCTTGGCAAATGAGCGTTGGCGTGCGCAGATTTTTGAGGTGCGCCGTGCGCAGTTGCTGCGGCTTGCCGGGCGGATGAAAAGGATAGCCGAGGCACAACAATCCACAGATCGCGCCCTCCGCGTGCAGGTCGTCGGCTACCATGCTCGCCACTCGCCCACCCATGGACTTGCCGCCAATAATAAGCGGCCCGGAGCTCGCAAGCGCCCTTACCGCGTCCCTGTATTCCGGAATCAAGGTTTCCGCTTTCGGCGGTGGCCTTCGAGCATCGAACGTCCGGCGAGCGGCCATGTAGGCGAATTCGAAGCGCGCAATCCGGAACCCGACTGCGGCAAGAGCTTCGGCGGCGGCGGCCATGGATTTGGAGTCCATAGGCGCACCGGCGCCATGTGCAAGCAGGATCGTCGCTGCAGGATTGTCCGGGCCAGTGATCAGGAAGTTTTCGCTCATTGCGATGTCATAGCGCAATGAGCGAGGCACCACCATCTTGGTGGAAAGAAACAGACGCTGTCAGTGGAATTTCGGCATGTCGGGAAGTGCCGAGAATTCTTCGCTGATCATTTCGCTCATCGCGACCAGAATTTCCTTGCGGGAGAATCCCGACCGCTCGAGTTGCAGGATCATCTGGTCGAGATCCAACTCGAGCTGACCACGGCAGCAGGCCACCCGATCGGCAGAAACGAGGAGAATTTCTTCAAGGATCAGCATCGCTTCGCTCCTAATTTCCAGAAGCAACCTGCGACAGCGCTAAATGTTCCAACGTCACCCATCAACGTCCCTCGGCGCAGCACGATGCGGTCCGGTCGAAATCGTGCTCAGTTGAGCCGGTTTCCCTCGACCGAAAAGAGATGCGCCTTGGACAAGTCGGGCGCCACCTTTATCCGTTCGCCCGGCTGCAACGCGACCCGGTCATGCAGCACCATCGCTGCCGTCTGCGTTCCGATCTCCATGATTACATGTGTTTCTGCTCCCGTCGGCTCCACCACCACAACGGTCGCCAAGACGCCCTCCGCGGCAATGGTGAGGTGTTCCGGTCGGATGCCGTAGGTGTGAACGTCAGCCGGCATCTCGCAACGCGGCATGGGAAGCCTAACACCCTGGTCCAGACAAAATTCCTGATTCACGACGCTGCCTTCAAACAGGTTCATCGCCGGCGAGCCGATGAATGTCGCAACGAAGGTGTTGATTGGCCGATCGTAGAGTTCGAGTGGTCTGCCGACCTGCTCGATCTGCCCGGCGCGCATGACGACGATCTTGTCAGCCATCGTCATTGCCTCGATCTGATCGTGGGTGACGTAGACAGTTGTCGTTTTCAGCCGCTGGTGCAGTTCCTTGATCTCGGCGCGCATCGTCACCCGCAATTTGGCGTCGAGGTTCGACAGAGGTTCGTCAAACAGGAAGACTTTCGGGTGGCGTACGATCGCACGTCCCATCGCCACGCGTTGCCGCTGGCCGCCGGACAATTGCTTCGGCAGGCGGTCGAGCAGCGGCTCAAGTGCCAGAATGTCCGCAGCCTCCTGTACGCGCCGGCCGATCGCCGCCTTGTCCTGCCCCTGTAGCTTGAGCGCAAAGCCCATGTTCTCCGCCACCGTCATGTGCGGGTACAGAGCGTAGCTCTGGAAGACCATCGCGATATCGCGTTCCTTCGGCGCCACATCATTGACGACACGCCCGCCGATGCGGATCTCTCCGCCGCTAATGTCCTCCAGTCCGGCAAGCATGCGCAACAAGGTCGACTTGCCGCAGCCGGATGGTCCGACCAGCGTGACGAACTCACCATCCTCTATATCCACGGACACGCCATGGATCACGGGGATGGCGCCATATTGCTTGCGAACCTGTTCGATCGCGACGGATGCCATGCTACTTCCTCCCTACGTTCAGAGCTTGATTTGCCAGACGCGAGCAGCCGCGACGCTGTCGGTGGCGGCCTTCATCGTTGCGGATCGTACTGCCGCAAAGCTCGGAATACGCTTCGTTCCGACCCATCGGCCTTTATCCGCGAAGACTTCGATTGAGCCGGTATCGATGAAGATCCGCACCTGCGCCGGCCTCGCGCCGGCAGCCAGATAGCGCGGAGACGGCTTGCCCGTTCCTGTATCGAAGAGGATCGCTAGCCCTTCGTCGTCGAGGCGCACGCCAAGGCCGATCTCGGGGTGGTCGAAACTGAGCTCGAAGGGTGCCCCGGCTTGCGTCAGATCGAGCAGAATTTCGGCGGCTCCGTCCACAAACTCCACGGTCGCGCCGGCCAGCAACCTGGCATCATCAAGAAGCTGGTGCCGCAGGCCATCGACGGCCTCCAGGGGCGGTGTCAGGACCGCGCGTCCATCAAGGAGAACGCGACGCGGCAACGTCATGGCGGTCGGAAAATCGACGATCTTGGAGACGTCCGTCCAATTCGCCAGCCAGGCCAGGCCGACAGGTCCATCATGGTCGACGAAGGCCTGGAAGGCGTAGGCGTCCGATCCGAAGTCGAGTTCCTGCTCAAATTCCGGTTGGAATTCGCGACCATCGAACCGACCGACGGTGACGGACGACATGTTGCGGCGTCCGGTCGCCGGATCGCGACTGGTCAGCAGGCCGAAAATCAGAGCCCAACGTGTCTCATCGCTTGCGACATTGCCCAGCGGGAGCATGCACGGGCATTCGGCGGCTGTCATGCCAAAGCGATCCTCGCGATGCAGGACGCCGACAAAGGTCCATCCGCCAGCGGCGTCTTCATTAGATGTTTCATAGAGGAGGATCACGCCGCCGGACCTGTCACGGCTGCCGACCAACATCTTCCAGAGACCGTCGGGTCCCTTGAACACATAGGGATCGCGAAAATCCAAAGTCAGCCCCAGTCCTTCGGGGCGCTCCGGCAGGGCAATCGAGGGATTACCCGCAGAAACCTGATCCGCACTGGTGGCCGAAAGCTGTATCTGCTCTTCCGGCTTCCGATCTCGCACCTGTTCGGTGAAAAAGACGCGGATCTGCTCTCCGCCGTCTGTCGCGATCGGGATGGCCGACCCGGAGAACGCGCCTCCGCGGCCATCATCACGCATCGAAAGTTCGGCTGCCGGGAATAGGAAGACCGGAAGGTGCGTCCAGTGCAGGTAGTCCTGCGAGACCGCATGCCCCCAATGCATGGTATTCCACCGCGAGCGATGCGGGTAGTGCTGGTAGAAAAGGTGTGCCTTTCCGCCGAAGCGGCCTAAACCATTGGGGTCGTTCATCCAGCCGAAGGGTGGACGGAAATGATACCCGGCGGGGAGTTGAGGCGGCGCATTCGCCGCTGCGAAGTGTAGCACGCGAATGCCCTCTTCCAGCACACTCGCTGGATCGAAGCTGTAGATCACTGAGACAGCCGTGATCGACGGCTCATAGCTCAGTACAACTCTGCCGCCTGCTGGCAGAACGATGGGCTGGAACTCAAACTCTTCTGTCCTCGTGGAAGCCACTGCGGCGAGCTCGACGCCCTCAACGGTGACCGAGACAGAAGCCGCAGTATCCGCAATGAGCGCCCTCAACCAGACATGGATCACGTCGCCTGCGCATAGGTCGGCACTCACATTCTCCCGAGACAGCGAGAGAGTTCCTGTTTGGATTGTCATCAATCAACCTTTCACGGCAGAGCCGACGAACGAACTCACGAACCAGCGCTGGAAAGCGAGGTAGAGAGCAAGGATCGGGATCATCATAAGAACGGAGGCAGCCATGGCACGGTCCCAATAAATGCTGTCCTGGCCAAAGAAGGTGGCGATGGCCACCGATATCGGTCGTGCATAGTCGGTTTGCGTCACAAGGGTCGGCCAAAGATATTGATTCCAACTCTCGATCCCCATGAGGATCGAGACGGTGGCCAGCGCCGGCAGGCTGAGCGGCATATAGATCGAGCGATAGATACGGAAAACCGAAGCGCCATCGATCTCTGCCGCCTCGTAGAGTTCCTTGGGAAGCTGAGCGAAAAACTGGTAGAAAAGGAAGATGTAAAGAGGGCTCGCGACCCAGGGAAGAATCTGCACGGCGAACGTATCTGTCATGCCGGCGCGCGAAACCATCACGACCAGCGGCATGATGATGCTCTCCTGCGGAATGACGTAGAGAGCAACGACTAAGGCGAGCAACACGGCTTTGCCGCGCAGCGAGCCCCAGGCCAGCACGAAGCCGGCCATGGAATTGACGACGAGGCCGCCGCCGACGGTGACTGCAAGGATCAGCAGCGAATTCAGGAGGTAGCGGCCGAAGGCCAGTTCGCCCGAAAAGTGTGCGACTTCCTTGAAGTTGGCGAGAGTCGGATCGGAGACCCAAAAGGCGCGGAAGCTGCCCATATCCGCCAAAATCTGGAAGCGATCGTCCTTCAGGCTGGCAATCAACAGCATAAACAACGGCGAGATCACCACCAGCGCGATGATAAAGATGCAGATAGCCTGGACGAGGTGGAATGACGCCTTGCTGGAAGCCCAAGGCTTCACGACCGGCGTCGCTTGGCTCATGACGAGATCAGACATCGAAGCGCCTCAAGAGTTTGCGCTGGATGAGCGCGATTACGAGTACGATGACGAACAGGATGACGGAGACGGCCGAAGCATAGCCGAGCTTCTGCTCCTCGAATCCGGCTCGTACCATGTAGTGCACGACGGTTTCGGTGCTCCCCTTTGGTCCGCCCTGGGTGAGGATGGCGACCTGAGTATAGAGTTTGAACGCCTGAATGGTGGTAATGACCAGCACGAAGACATGGGTCGGCCGCAGGCCCGGCATCGTCACATGCCAGAACCGTCCCAGCGCGTTCGCGCCGTCGATCTTGGCGGCGTCATAGAGTTCGTCCGGTATTCCCTGGAGGCCTGCGAGATAGACGATCATCTGGAAGCCGTAGGCCTGCCAGGCGGAAAGCAGCACGATCGAGAACATCGCCCAATTTGGGTCACCCAACCAGTCGATCGGCTGGATCCGGCCTCCGGACAGGAAGCCTATGATCTGGTTGAACGGTCCACTTGGATACTGGAACAGCGTACCCCAGATGACGCAGACGACGACCATTGAGGTGATTGCTGGCAGGAAGAACATGCCACGCAACAGATTGCGGCCAGGTATCTTCTGGTGCAGCAGCAGGGCTGTTGCGAAAGCAAGGCCACACTGGACCGGCAGGACCCAGAACGTAAATCGCGACACATTCCACAACGAGGTCCAAAACAACGGATCTTTGAAGATACGCTGGAAGTTCAGCAATCCGACGAACCGAACCGGCGTTGGCCGCGGCACCAGCGGCTGGTTCGTCATGGACGTCCAGAACGACAACAGGAACGGCGCAATCAGGAAGAAGGCGAGAAGCAGGACAGCAGGTGCGATCATCAGCGCTTCCTGTGCCAGCCGACGCGGATCCCGCCGCCCGCCGGGGCGGAGCCGCCCGGCGACGGGCGATTGTTGCAAAGTCATGATCTCCTCCTCCTGAAAACTAAGGGCGTTGCCGCCAGGCCGCCTACAGGGACGACCTGGCGGCAAGGGGCTTACTGCTGTGTGTCGAAGGGCGGGTAGCCGGCGTTGTCCTCGATGTCCTCGTCGATCTTCTGCGCGGCTTCCGACAACGCTTCCTTGGCGTCACCGCCATTGAAGATCTTGTCGACGGCCTGCATGAAGGCAGATGTGATCGTCGGATAAGCGGGATGTGGAGGACGAGCGACAGCAGTCTTCGATGCCTGTTCGAAGGCAACCGCCATTGGTCCACCCGGAGCATAGACCGGCGAGTCGGCGGCAAAGCTCTTCAGCCCAGGGAAGCCCGAATTCTCCTTGGCAAACTCGCGGTAGGCTTTGTCCTTCAGAAGGAAGCTCAGGAACTTGCCGGCAACGTCGGGATGCTCTGATGACTTCGTGACGCCCCAGATCCAGGTGCCGTTCGGGCTGACCCCTTTGTCGCCGAGCTTGGGCAGCGGCATGACGACGATATCGTCCTTCATCGCTGCGGCCGCCTCCGCGTAGAACCAGTGACCGCCGAGCGCCAATGCGGCCGGTTTGCCATCGGCGTAGAACTGGTTTGTGCCTGAAGAACCCGGAACGACCCATCCGTTCTTGACCCACGTCTGCATCATCGTCAGCGCATTGACACAGGCCTCACTGTCGAGGGTACCCGTCGCCTTCCAGGATGTCCGGTCGATCAGATCGCAACCTGCCGAGTCGAGAAGCGGCCCATAGGCATAGGTGATCCACTCCGTCTTGATGCCATAGCCGCGGAACGTGTCGATCGGCCATTTGACACCGTCGAGCTTCGAGAGCTTTTCCAGGTACCCTTCGAATTCGGCCTTCGTCCAGGCGTCGTCGACGGACTTCGGAATACGTGCGCCAATCGCCTCGAGGTACTTCTTGTTGCCATAGAGCACCACCGAGGAGTCGGTCAGACCGACTGCATAGAGGTCCTTGTCGATCGGATAGGTACCCTGCGCGACGTTCGACGGCGTCATGTCGTCAAGAATATCCTTCTCGATCAACGGTTTGATCGGCTGCAGGTATCCCGACCACACATAGTTGGCAAGAAACGGCGCATCGAGTTCCATGATGTCTGGCAACTGCTTGGCCATCACAGCCGCGCTGAACTTCTCATTGTAGGCATCATGCGGGGCATAGATGAGCTCGACGTCGACATCCGGATTCGCTTCCTCGAACCGCTTCGCAACATCGCCGTAGGTCTTTACCCAACCCGGATCGCCCTGGTGCATCATGTGAATGACAGTCTTGGCTTCCGCCAGACCAGCTGTGACGGCAAGAGAAGCCGATGCCAGAAGCACTGAAAGTAAACGTTTACCCATTTTAGTTCTCCTCCTTGAGTGGGACGCTGTCTTGAATTTCAAATGGAAGATCGGCTGATGAGTTGGAACGGCAGGCGTCGGGTGTCCGGCGGCGCCGGCTCATCACTGAGCAGTATCTCCGCCGCTAGCCGACCCATCGCGCGATGCGGAAGGGCCATCGTCGTCAGCGGCGGATCGAGCCGCGTGGCGATCTCGACCTGGTTGTCGAAACTCCCCACCGCGACGTCGTCGGGAATGCGAGCACCCGCGCGCCGCAGAGCGGAATACACCTCCATGGCGACACGATCGTTACCACAGAGAATGGCGTCCGGGCGCACGCCCGCGCTCATGAGTGCAGCAACGTGTGTTGCGACCAGGCTGGGCGCGCGATCACTATAGACAGGGCGACGAACCGCCGGCAGCACGCTGATCGGGGCAAGGCCTGCCTCATCGAGTGCCCTGCGAAAGCCGCGCTCGCGCAATTCGCCGGCGAGAAGGCCCGGAAGATTGATAAACGCAATGCGGCGACGCCCGGCGGCGACGAGGTGACGCGTGATCTCCACAGCAGCCCCCTCTTCGTCAGGCACCAGCGAGGTCACGCGGCCGTTGGCTTCGCTGCAGTTGATCATGATGCCGACATTTCCGACCAGTTCTTCCGGCAGCGCCACCGTCTTGTGGTACATCGCCGCATAGGCGATGGCTCGAGGGCGAAAGCGACGAACTTCCTCCAGAACCGAACCAACGTCGCGGGTACCGTTGAGATTCATTGCAAAGACGGCCATTTCCGCCGTCCGAGCAGCACCATCTAGGCCGCGGATGATCTCGGTGGCAAAGGGTGACGTAATGAGCTCGTCGGCAACGACGCCGATCAACGGCAGCCAACCCTGCCGCATGCCTCTGGCAGCGAGATTGGTGACATAGCCGAGTTCGTCGGCGATCATCTTGATCCTCGAGCGCGTCTCTTCCGACATGCGGGCGGAACCGCCATGCAGGGCGCCGGAGACAGTCTTGATCGAGACTCCCGCCCGTTCCGCTATGTCTGAAAGCGATACCGTCACCCCATCCTCCATTGGGTTATCGTTTACCCAATAGGACTACCCCACCGCTTTGTCAAGTATGAAGGTGGCATTGGAATCGATCGCTGTGATCGCGAACCTGTGGCCCGCCGCGTAATATACCGTATACTACCGCACGCGACGCGTATCTTACTGCCTAAGCGCCCATACTCATTTTATCCTTTGGAAAACTTGGAGGACATGGCGATGACTGCAAGCGAGACCACCCCTCAACCAATGACCAGCGCTGAAGATCTGCGCAAGCGTGCTCTTGAGCTTCAGCTCGCGGAGATGGAACGCGACGAAAAGATCAAGGCGCGCGAAGCGAAGAAACACTCAGAGTTCCTCGAGGACTTCTTCCAGAAGCACGTTGGCGAAAATGAGCGTGCGATCATCAAGCGCCTGGTGACCAAGGCCGCCGCGGACGGAAAATACGAAGCAATGATTTACAGCTTCCCGTCCAGCCTCTGCTCGGACAGCGGTCGCGGCATCAACAACAACCTTCCGGGCTGGCAGAATACCCTGCAGGGCAAAGCCAAGGAACTCTACGATCTGTTCGAACAGGTCGCAAAGCCACAGGGTTACGGCCTGAAAGCGGCGATCATCAATTTCCCGGGAGGCATGCCCGGCGACGTCGGCTTCTTTCTGACATGGGAGCCGCCTGTCGAGTAACGGCGCGGGTGGGGTCCTGGGATACGGGATGGATAGCGCATCGACAGATTTCTCGAAAGTCCTGGCCCTCGGGACGGGCGTTTCGGTCGGACATGTTGTATTGTAAGCCCCGTTCGGGCAACGAGGGTCATCGTGGCACGTCACGAACGCATCTGCTTCCCGTATCGTTCGCCGCAGTACACCACCACTTCCGCCTCGATCTCACGACAGAGTCCCTCATACTCGAGGACCCGCCGTTCATCCGTCGGGCTTGCCGCACGGAAGCGTTCAAGGCAATCGGCTGCCAGATCGTACGATTCGAAGAGATCGCTCAGTGTCTCGCTTGCCGGGGAGGCGAGGAAATGGCGGATCTCGGGGATCCTCAGCATCAGTTTCTTGCGCCCGCGCTCACGGCTCATCGATTGCCTCCGGTCCCTATCGCATTCTAGAGTCTGCATACGTAATCATTGAGGGGTCGGATCGTTCCATTTGAGGAACCAGCAACCGGGAGGATCTGGCAAGTGGTGGAATTCGGCAGACCCCACATCACGGAGGTAATTGACCCGGGCGATGCTCTCGGCGAAGTCCTCTTCGGACTGATTATGGCCCTTACTTTTACCGTGGGCTCACGGCTCATTTTCAGCCAGGAGGGCCTTGATGTTCGGGAGCTGATCGTCGGGACAATCGGCTGCAACGTGGCATGGGGCATCATCGACGCCGTGCTGTTTGTCTTGGGCACGGTGTTCTACAAGAGCAGGCGCGGGCGCGTCCTTCGACAGATCAGGTCCGCCAGAAGCGAGCAGGATGCGATCTCCGCGCTCAGGAAGGAATTTCCGCTCCACGACGAACCGCTTGTTTCTGTGGCTGCGGATGAAGAGGCGCTCTACAAAGCCATGCTCGACCTCACACGACGCGGAAGCCCCGCCAAGCTTCGTCTGTCGAGGGACGACCTTCTCGCTGCTTTGATTGTCTTCCTCTTGGTGTCGGCGACCTCACTGCCCGCAGTTATTCCTTTCTTCATGATCGGCAGCGCCGACCTTGCCCTGAGAACCAGCAATTTTCTGCTGATTGCCCTGCTCTTCCTGACGGGCTACGCCTGGGCGCATTTTTCGGACGCGAGACCGCTCAACGCAGGCATAACGATGACGTGCCTCGGCCTCGGGCTGGTCGGCATCGCGATCGCTCTTGGGGGTTAGGAATGGAACACCGCGACAGGCCCGAGATGGAAGCGAGGACGCCATTGGGCTGGGCATTTCCCCTGCGCTTGCATCTCAGCGTCATCATTGTCGGGCTGCTGGCCTGTACGGCACTGCCGCTCGTTTGGATGGCCTATACGCAAGGCAAGGTGACCGCCCTGTCCGCGGGTGAAGCGCAAATGCGTCAGCTCGGCCTTCGTACCATCGAGGATTATCGCAATGTTTTCAGCAGCGGATATGCCGCCATCGAGACGGCCTCGGCAGTCCCGCAAATGCTTACGCCGCCTCCCCGGGACCTGCCAGCGAAGCGCAACCTCCTGCTGCAACTGCTGAAGTCGTCCTTCCGGATAGACGCGGTCCACATCGGATATCCGGACGGGACCTACATACAGGCCATCGATATTGGTGCAAATCCGGCCTGGCGCGACACGTTGAATGCGCCGGCCGGCGCCGCATTCACCATTCGCACCATCACCAAGGTCCTCGGCATCCCGGTGACAACATGGACCTTTTTCGACAAAGACTCCCGCCTTATCACTCGGCGCGCCGATCGTGACGACGTCTTCGACCCACGCTTTCGGCCCTGGTACACCGTCCCGCTTTCCGAGGGGCGAACAACCTCGGTCGGCCCCTACATTTCGGCCGCGACCAATTATTTGACCCTGACCTTGGCCAAACCTGTGGCGGGCAGGGATCGCATCGTGATCGGCGCCGATGTAATGCTTCTGACGCTCGGGGAAGTCGTCGATGTCGGTGCGGTCTCGGAACAGGCGCACGCCTATGTATTCGATGATACGGGCCGTCTGATCGTGCATTCCGACAGTGCGGTCATGACAAAGCTGCGCGATCAGCTTCGACGCGGCCGGACGCTGACGGCTACGGACGTGGCAACGATGGATCCCGCTATTCCAGCGGTCACGAACATGGCGCACGGCAGTGGCGTGGCGGACGGCGAAGTCGTGCGCTTGGGCGTGAACGGTCGTGAATATCTCGCCCAGAGTTTTCATGCCGAAGTAGCCGGCTTGCTGAAAGACTATACGGTCGTCATCGCCGCGCCACTCGACGATCTCGTCGGGCCGGTCGAGCGTACGCTGAGACGAAACCTGGCTGCCGCGGCCGCCTTCCTGGCGGCTGGCGCGATCGCCGCGATCATCATCTCCCGATTGATCAGCCGATCACTCTATGCATTGGCCGACGAGGCAAGGCAATTGGGCAATCTGGAATTTAGAAAGAGTCGCGTCGCACGCTCCTGGATCTCAGAGGTCAACGCCCTGGCAACGGCGCTGGGCTCCGCACGTGATGCCATTCGGACGTTTGCGCTCTATGTTCCGCGCGAGCTCGTTCGCAGGATCGTTATTGCCGGCCAATCAGCCATAGGCTCGGCCTCCAGGCAGGAGATCACCGTCCTCTTCACCGACATCCGCGAGTTCACGACGATCTCCGAGCGACATTCGCCTGAAGACGTCGTTGCCTTGCTTTCCAGCTATTTCGAAGCACTCAATGTGATCGTCGAGCACCACGGCGGCACGATCGTGCAATATATCGGCGACTCCATTTTCGCGATGTGGAATGCGCCCATCCGCGACGGCCGGCACGTCGAAAACGCCTGCCGCTGCGCCCTGGCGATGAAAGCGGCGATCGACACGATGAATGCGTCCAACCGTGCCGATGGTCGCCCCGAACTAGTCACCCGCTTCGGCCTGCACACCGGCCCGGCCGTCGTTGGCAGCGTCGGTGCCGAGAGCCGCCGGCAATATACCGCCATCGGCGATACTGTTAACATCGCCTCGCGCCTGGAGGGCCTGAACCGGGACTACGGAACCTCAATCCTGGTAAGCAACGCGATCCGCGACGCGGTCGAAGTAAGCTTCAGCTTCGCGTTTATCGGCACGGTCAGCGTCAGGGGCCGTAGAGGTCAAACTGAGCTTTACGAGCTTCGCGGGTGACGCGGCATGGACTATGAAAATCGGGTGTCGATATCATCTTGACCGGCGGATTTACGCCTATCAATACGCCAAGCAACCTATTCAGCCCCTGGCCAGGCGTACAAAGCGCTCATCGGTGACGGGCGGCGCGCTGTGATTTTCGCCATGGTGCTTTTGTGATTTTGGTCTGTTGCGTATAGTGATGTCACGATTATCCAAGACGGGTGGCGGCCTTTCTGTCATCAGCAAGCGTGTCCAAACTGGCCTTGTTATTTGGAGAACGAATTGAATGTGGCGATTGGTTCGTGTTCTGGTTGGCTTCGCGGTTCTTATCGGTCTTGGGACACTTCTATGGTTTGCGACAAGACCGCCACCGCTTATCGTTCAAGGCGAAGTTTCAGCCAACCGGGTCGACATCAGCCCGCGCGTTTCGGGCAGAATTGCCAAGCTTAATGCCGACGTCGGCGATACGGTTGAAGCCGGTGCGGTGATCGCTGAGTTGGAAAGTCCGCAGCTTGTCGCGGGGCTGCATCAGGCCGAAGCAGCACTTGCTGTCGCCGAAGCGGATCTCGTTCGGGTCAACAGCACCCGACCCGAGACAATCGCCGCGCGCAAGGCCGAATTGGCAGCCGCTGACGCCGACGTTACGCTTTATCAGGAGGACTCCACCCGCCAGGCAAAACTGATCACGACGGGCGCCTCGACGCAGTCCCGTGTTGACGAAACAACGCGCAACCTGGAGGCGGCCATCCGCAAGCGCGAGTCAGCCGAAGCCAATCTTGCACTGGCGGTCGCCGGCGCCAGCAAGGAAGAAAAGGCGCTCGCGGCGACCCAAGTCGAGCGCTCGAAGTCGGCGCTGAACCAGCAACAGGCTGACGTTGCGGAATTGGTTATTCACTCCCCGATCTCTGGGCAGGTGACGACGCGCGTGGCTGAACTCGGCGAGAATTTCTCCGCCGGCGCTCCCTTGTTTTCGCTCATCGATCTGCAAAATCCATGGTTCACGTTTAACGTGCGCGAGGATCTGTTGAGAGGGCTGAAAATCGGAGACAGCCTCGATGTCACCGTACCGGCGATGAACAATGCCAGAATTCCGGTGAAGGTCACGACGATCAACGCGCAGGGGCAATATGCGACGTGGCGAGCCACGCGCGCGACCGGCGACTTCGATCTTCGGACATTCGAGGTACGGGCAAACCCCGTCGAACAGATCCAAGGCTTGCGCCCTGGCATGAGCGCCATCGCGTCATGGCCGCTGGCGGGGCATTGACATGATGGCGAAGGGGCGGCTCCGCCCCGGCCTCCTTGTCGTCTTCAGAAGGGAATTCGATCGCTTCTCTCGGCGACGCCTTCTGCTGTTTTTAACGACCGTTCTGCCGCTGCTGCTGATGGGATCTCTGGCAATCGTGTTCAGCGCGGGCCTGGCGACCCGGCTTCCGATTGCGGTGCTCGATCTCGACGGCACCGACCTGTCAAGGACGATCATTCGCACCGTGGATGCGACACCGGATACAGCTGTCGCGCGCCGCGTCAGTGATCTCGCGGAAGGCAGGCAGCTGATCCTGTCGGGTCAGGTCCGCGGTCTTCTGATGTTGCCGCTCAATCTCGAACGCGACGTCTATGGGGGACGCCGGCCGGAAGTCGTCTTCTTCTACAACACACAGACGATGACATCGGGCAATCTCGCGCTGCGTGGCATCAATGCCGCCGTGCCTGCTGTTGCGGCCGGCATTCGGCTGTCGCTGCGAACGGCGGAAGGACAACCGCTCGAAGCGGCGCAAGCCTCGCTGGCGCCGATCCCGGTCCAGGTCAATCCGCTCTTCAACCCCACGCTGAACTATGCGCATTTTCTCCTCGCAGCTTTGCTTCCGAGCGTCCTTCAAGTCATCATTGTCACGACAATGGCCTATGCCGTCGGGCTTGATGTCGAAACGCCCCATCGTCTTCGCGTCCTGAGACGCCTGGGCGGCGGATTGTGGCCGGCGATGGCCGGGAAGATTCTGCCCTACACCCTGCTCTTTCTTGTCGTGCTTGGCATTTCCGATTGGGTGCTGTTCGGTGTGCTCGACATGCCTTTGCGCGGCAACCGCTATATGCTGATCCTTGCCGGCATTCTGTTCATCCTTGCCGACCAGTTCATCGGAGTACTTCTTGCACTGCTGCTGCGGCCGATGGCAAGCGCGATCAGCATCGGCACCCTGCTGATGGCGCCTGCCTTTGGTTTCATGGGCATCGGCTTCCCGCGGATCGGCATGAACGCGTTTGCCTATCACTGGGGGCAGATGATCCCGGGTACCTGGTACCTGATGGCGCGCATCGACCAGACCATAAGGGGGACGCCGGTCAACCTCTCCTGGAAGCCCATCACCGTCCTGCTTTTCATGGTGCTGCTCTTAGCAAGCCTGACCGCACTGCGGCTCGAGATCATCCGCGCCCGCGGCCGGCCGCTGCCGCTCCCGCAAACAACTGTCGAAGGAGCCCCGGAATGAAGGCCATCCTGACAGTCTGCCGGATCGAGTTGGTGCGTATCTTCTCGCTGAAACCGGCCTTCGCCGTCCTCATTCTTGCATCCGTCGTCTACGCCGCGTTCTACCCGCAGCCCTATCGCACGGAAGTGTTGCGGGATGTGCCGATTGCTGTCGTCGACCTAGACGGGACCGATAGCAGCCGCGCGTTGGCAAGGCGCGTCGATGCCTCCGCCGATGTCGCGGTCGGCGGGGTCTTTCCCGATCAAGCCAGCGCCCAGCGAGACATCTACGCGCGCAATCTCTTTGGAGTGCTTGTGATCCCTCAGTATTTCGAACGGGAATTGCTGCACCATCGCCAGTCGCCAATCGCGCTATATGCGGATTCCAGCTATTTTTTGGTTTATCAGCGCTTGTCCGGCGGCGTTGCCTCTGTCGCGCGAACGATGGGAGCTGAGGTAGAAACGGCAAGGCTGACTGCCGCCCACGTCGATCCTGCGCTTGCCGCCGCCGCCGCCGACCCGATGCCGCTGACGGCAGTCACGCTATTCAACCCCCAGGGCGGCTACGCGACCTACATCCTTCCCGCCGCCTTCGTTCTGATCCTGCAGCAGACGCTTCTGATTGGCGTCGGCTTGCTCGGCACTTACAAAAACGATGCACTCAGCGGCGAACTGGCCGCATCGGCAGGTCCCGCCGCAGCTGTCTGCGGGAAGCTGCTAGCTTACTTGATCCTCGAAACCGTCATCATGTCGTTCTACTTGATTGCGCTTCCCTATCTCTACAGTATCCCCCGCCTGGGAACGCCGCTCTCGATATTCACCTTCGCCCTGCCCTTCGTGCTTGCGGTCAGCGCCTTGGGAATGGTTCTGGCCGGCCTGTTTCGCGATCCGCTGACCGTGCAACTGGTGTCGGCCGCCTTGGGGATACCGTTCCTGTTTCTCGCCGGCTTTTCCTGGCCGACAGAAGCAATACCGCCCTTCCTGCACGCCGTGGCGACGCTGCTGCCCAGCACCTCTGCAATAAACGGTATGGTTGCCGTATCGCAGATGGGCGCTTCCATTCCGGATGTTCGCGAGCCCTTCCTGACGCTTTGGGTACTGGCGGCCGTCTATATCGCCATTGCCATCCTGCTCGAAAGCAGGAGCAGGCGAACTGTGTTCATGTCATGAGGAACCCTCTCCCGCAGCAAGGCAACAGATCGGCGTGTGCATACTACTGTCTTGCAACCGGCCCGAGACAACATGACAAAACATCAATGCGCTCCATTGCTCCCAGCTTGTAGGAACAGGAAAGAGCGGGCCGGTCGGTATTGATCTTTCGGATGCCCTCGGTCAAGCCATGGCCCGAAGCGGCCTCGCACCCCATCCATCCCATCGGCGACACCGCGTGCCCCGCGAACGGAAGTCGAAATTACCCAAGAGCGTCTTTCAGCGCGGCTTCGTGCCGTCGAGCTCGACACTTGGCAGAAACGCAAAAAACTCCTCGACGCTTGAGCGGAGGAGCTTTGTATCAGGCGCCTTGAATGAGCAAATATTCAAGTTTGTTTGGTTGCGGGGGCAGGATTTGAACCTGCGGCCTTCAGGTTATGAGCCTGACGAGCTACCGGGCTGCTCCACCCCGCGTCCTCAAGGTGAGGCT
>NZ_JANUBV010000007.1:0-314920 GCF_024808055.1 Rhizobium sp. BK176
GGCAAGGACAAGATTCATCACTACATGGGCTGCTCGACCTTCGCCAATTACACGGTGCTGCCGGAGATTGCCGTTGCCAAGGTCAATCCCGACGCTCCCTTCGACAAGATCTGCTATATCGGCTGCGGCGTCACCACCGGCATCGGCGCCGTCATCAACACCGCCAAGGTGGAGATCGGCGCAACCGCCATCGTCTTCGGGCTTGGCGGCATCGGCCTCAACGTCATCCAGGGTCTGAGGCTCGCCGGCGCCGACATGATCATCGGCGTTGATCTGAACAACGACAAGAAGGCCTGGGGCGAGCGCTTCGGCATGACGCATTTCGTCAACCCGAAGGAAGTCGGCGACGACATCGTCCCCTATCTCGTCAACATGACGAAGCGTGGCGCCGACCAGATCGGCGGCGCCGACTATACCTTCGACTGCACCGGCAACACCAAGGTGATGCGCCAGGCGCTGGAAGCCAGTCATCGCGGCTGGGGCAAGTCGGTGGTCATCGGCGTTGCCGGCGCCGGCCAGGAGATCTCCACCCGGCCGTTCCAGCTGGTCACCGGTCGCTCCTGGATGGGCACCGCCTTCGGCGGCGCCCGCGGCCGCACCGACGTCCCGAAGATCGTCGACTGGTACATGCAGGGCAAGATCGAGATCGATCCGATGATCACCCACACCATGCCGCTCGAGGACATCAACAAGGGCTTCGAACTCATGCATTCCGGCGAAAGCATCAGAAGCGTGGTACTCTATTGAGGCGAGGACGACGCTCGGAGTCCAGAGACTGAGCTTCACTCAAGAAGGTTCGCCAGCGCAGCACCTGCAGCAGTGGCGGCCCTAGCTATCGCGGGCGCGGATGTAGGTCATCCGGGCCGCGCCAGCAACGGCGGCGCGGCAGCTACCCGCAAACCGGCCGCTTTCGCGACTGAATGAAGTCTTTTCATCAGGTGTAAATCTCTCTCTGCACCAAGCTCTCCTGTGCACACCACCGGCACTTGAGGTTTTTTGATCATCTTTTCTCCCGCGCCGAACGGCGTTTTGGCCTAGCCTCAATCAGCAAGACAAGCTTGGGAGGACCAGATGAGCGCGTGGATCAAGGCCTGTGAAATCGATGACATCGACAATGAGGACGTCATCCGTTTTGATCACGAAGGCAAGACCTTCGCGATCTATCGGAGCCCCGACGACAGCTTCTATGCCACGGATGGGATGTGCTCTCACGAAAAGGTGCATCTCGCCGACGGATTGGTGATGGACCACATCATCGAGTGTCCAAAACACAATGGCAGGTTTGACTACCGCACCGGCGAGGCACGCGGAGCCCCCGTGTGCGTCAACCTCAGGACCTACCGGACAAAGATCGAAGACGGAAACGTCTACCTTGGCCTGGAGTGAGGAACCATGGAAGAGTTTGTCATTGTCGGCGGCGGCCAGTGCGGCGCAAGAGCAGCGCTTGCGCTACGCGATCAAGGATTTGATGGTGGCATCACCTTGATCGGCGAAGAACGGCACCTTCCTTACGAGCGTCCACCCTTGTCGAAGGAACATCTGATGTCACCGGAGGGTATCGAACCTCCCTTCGTCGTCACGGGTAGCGTGCTTGCTGAACGGAAGATAGCGACGTTGACGGGCGATGCCGCCGTCGGATTGGATCGCCAGGCTCGGTCGGTGGAACTGGCAAGCGGACGCCGTGTCTCCTACGACAAACTACTGCTCGCAACCGGTTCGTCCCCGCGAAAGCTCTCCTCTGTGGAAGGCATGGAGCATGTCTTCTATCTGCGCACACACGACGATGCCCAGCGCCTGTCGCGACGTCTTGTCCCCGGAGGGCATTTGGCAATCATCGGCGCAGGCTTCATCGGCCTGGAGTTGGCTGCAGCGGCGAGGCAAAGAGGCCTCGAAGTCACGGTTATCGAAGCGCTGCCGCGCATCCTCATGCGAGCGGTACCGGATGCCATCGCAGCACGCGTCCAAGCGCTCCACCAGGCCCATGGCGTACGCATCCTTTGCGGTACAAGCGCGGGGCAGATCACGCCGCATGCCGCCGGCATCACCCTGTCCCTGAATGACGGCGAAATCCTCGATGTAGCGACCCTGGTCGTCGGCATTGGTGCCGAACCTCGCTGCGAACTCGCGCATCTCGCGGGCCTCTCGGTCGAGAACGGCATCGCCGTCAACGCCACGCTGCAGACAAGCGATCCAGCCATCTATGCCGCTGGCGATTGCTGCTCGTTCCCTTACGGAGGCAAGAGGATCCGCCTGGAAGCATGGCGAAACGCCCAAGACCAAGGGGCGCATGCATCCGCCAATATGCTGGGCGCGGAAAGACCCTACGAAGTGGTTCCCTGGTTCTGGTCCGATCAATACGACTTCTCGCTTCAGATAGCCGGTCTCGCCAATGAATCGACGAGCACCATCACTCGGGAGATCGACGAGGAAGCATTGATCTTATTTCATCTCGCTGACGATCAGCGGATCGTTGCGGCGAGTGGCTGGGCACGGGGCAACCGGATTGCACGAGATATCAAGGTGGCCGAGATGTTGATCGCTCAGCGCGCCAAGCCCGCACCGAGCGCGTTATCGTCGCCTGCAGTGAGCTTGAAATCTTTGCTATCCCGGTCATAGACTTTCCGGAGTTGGCGACTTTCGAATGGGAGAGGCAATGAAAGAGCTCCGGATCGGTATCATCGGAACCGGCGTCATGGGTGCCGATCATGCAACGATTCTGGCCGATGGTGTCGCGAACGCGAGGCTTGTCGCGGTGCAGGATTTTGTTCGCGGCCGCGCTGAAAACGTCGCCGCATCCCTTGGTGTGCGCGCCATCGCAGATGCGGACGCCTTGATCAGCGATCCCAACGTCGATGCCGTGATGGTCTGCTCGCCTGATGGCACTCACGCGGC
Source organism: Rhizobium sp. BK176 (assembly GCF_024808055.1). Lineage (NCBI taxonomy): Bacteria > Pseudomonadati > Pseudomonadota > Alphaproteobacteria > Hyphomicrobiales > Rhizobiaceae > Rhizobium > Rhizobium sp. BK176. Next base: position 2,893 of record NZ_JANUBV010000007.1, read on the forward strand.
GCTGGCATTGAAGGCAATTGCGGCGGGAAAGCCCGTGCTCGTCGAAAAACCTCTGGCAGCAAGCTTGGAGGATGCCGAGGAGATCATTCGAGCGGAAGTCGCAGCCGGAAAGCGCCTGGTACAGGTCGGTTTCATGCGGCGCTTTGATGCCGGTTACGTCGAGATGAAACAAGCGCTCGCCTCCGGCGAACTGGGGCGACCGCTCTTTCTCCATTGCGTTCACCGGAACGCTGTCGGCCCAGACTACCTCACATCCGAACTGGTGATTGCCAATTCCGCCGGCCACGAGTTCGACATCGCGCGGTACCTCCTCGACGAAGAGATCACCTCAGCAGTCGTCGCCAGCCCACCGGCAACCCGAAATGCCCCGAACAGGCAACCGCAGTTCATTCTGTTGCAAACTGCGTCCGGTGTGGTGGTCGATATCGAGGTCTTCACGGACGCCCAGTATGGATACGATGTGCGGGCAGAACTCGTCTGCGAGGATGGAACCATCGCGCTGGATCCCAGCCCGGCAACGACGCTGCGTACAAAGGGCCACGACGGCTTCCGGACACCTGCGGATTGGCGGCCGCGGTTCCGGCAAGCCTACCGCGCGCAGTTGGAAGCCTGGACGGCTGGCATCCTCACACAGAGGCCCTCAGGCTCGAGTGCTTGGGATGGCTACATGGCGATGTTGGTGACGAAGGCTTGCCTTCAGGCCTGGAAGACGGGCAATCGTGTTGCCGTGGAACTCCCCGAAAAACCGTCTCTGTATCAGTAACACCACAGGAATCGAGGAAATCGGCTGACGTCCGGCACGTCAGCGCGGGAATGGCGAGGTTGGCCTAGACGTCAACGAGAAAGCCCCGCTTCGCGCGAGGCTCACTCTTATCGGCAGACCGTTCTGTACCGCGTAATGTAGTGGTTGTGGCTTCGGTGCTGATACGGCACCCTCCAGCAAACGTCGCGATAAGCGTAACGCGGTCGGTAGTAGTCACGATACCTCGGTCCCTCTCGGTAATAACGAGGTGGCGGCGGATCGTCATAGTATCGAGAGTCTCCGGAACCGAACTCGAAATAAACACCTTGGGCGTCCGCAGGGGCACTTACCAGAAGTGCTGCGAGGCCGGCCACTGCGATAATCAACCGTTTCATGGTCAGTCTCCTTTCTCTGCAGATTCAACGCCCCATGATCCCTATGGTTCAGCCGTTTGAGGTCCTATAGGACCTAAGTCCTACAGGAGCTCCGGGGAAGGCGGCAGAGAAAAGCCCCGCGGTGTTGGCGGGGCTCTTTAGTATCGCTACATCTCAAAACAACGTGTCTAGGGCGACACGAGCTGAATGGGAAAACGCCGCAGGTCTGCTTCTGTTCCCGACCGTTTCCCGTTGCTACGTCTCCCGGTGCGTGAAGCCTCGCGCCACGTCGATCAGGGCACGCAATTGCATCTCGTCGTGGACTCCCTGACGATAGAACTCGATGATGATGGAAGCGATCCGTTCGGACTCGTCCGAGGACGCCTCGATCCCCTGTTCATTGCGGATATGGTGGAGCACACGATGACAGACTGCCAGATCCTTGGAATGCAACGGCTCGTCGCGGCGGCTGTAGCGTTTGTGGGACATAGTGGTTCCTCCCTCCTCCACAGCAGAAAGGAGCCCCGCAGGGAAGCGGGGCAGATAACAGGGACATTTGGAAAGGCCAAGGCGCAGTGTGCGAAACGCCTTGGAACTGTGCCTAGAACGCGATGAAAGGCTGTTGGTTCCCGCCGTCTCGTTCTGTCTTAACGCAAAAGAGCGGCAATCGCCCACAGTGCCGGGCGAGGCTTACTGGCTGACAGTTATGATGCTTGAGCCCTCGGGAAACGGCGAGACGCATTCGCGCCTCGGGCCGCCATACGGCTGGTATGTATTGTCATCCGTCCGATAGGACGCATAGCGGCCCGAACACCACACGACATGGTTGGTATTCCCGTTGCTTACCGATCCCGTGACCTCCGTGGATGGGGCCGCGAACGGAGAGGCAGGTGCGGACCTGACCGCTATAGGAGCGATAGGTATCGCTGGTGGGATTGTAGGACCGGTAACGCGACGCGCACCACTGTTCATGATCGTTGCGCAGCGAAGTGTCGCCGGAGTCTGCCGACATGCCCTGGGAGGCTGCTTCCGTTACGGGGTCCGTCTTAGGTGCCGGGACGACGGGAGTGATGGGATAGGCTGCGGAGACAAGGGGCGCAACGCGCTCGAACTTTTGGCTCCGAGGATCGACGCGCTCAGGAGTTGAAGTCCAGGGGCCCGCAGTTTGCAGATTGCCCAAGTGTTGTCCTTCGGGCACGGCACGGATGTATGTGGCAGCAGCCGCGCCGATGAGACAGGCCCCCACCGCCGCGGCAGCGCCGAACAGCACCGTAGCAATCGCTTTCATAGCAGCCTCCCTACCCCCTCGATCCAACTGATTGTGCGACACAATCGAGTTCAGCGAGAAACCCGCCTTCCGGAACTTTGTTCCTCCTCGTCCTGCCTCGCTCGGCGAAAGCCCGGCGGCACTGCGTCGCCGGGCCGGTCATCTATGCCGTCAGGATGTAGACGATCGTGAAGTCGTCCGGATCGACGATGACGATCCGTCCATCAGCAAGGATGAAGAAGCGATAGGCCTTGTACTGCGGCACGACCTCGACGATCCGCGACGGCAACGGCTCAAGGTCGATATGGCGCGGAATGTTGGTGCCGACGGCGACCTCGAAATTCGTCTCCTTGACGCGCTCGACGTGAACTTCCTTGACGACCTGGCGGATCTCGGTCTGCTGTTCCACTGAAATATTCACGTTCGTCGTGTTGTTCTCGGTCTTCGTTTCCGTTGACGACTTATTGGTGGTCGTCGAATGCTGCTCGGTGTTCGAAGACTTCGACGCATCACCGCCCTGTGCAGGCTGGTTTTGGCCGCTGGTGGTAGAATTGGAATTGGTTTCGGAACCCGAGCCGCTCGAAGACAAGCCGCCCTTGGTGGAAGAGCCGTTGTCATTCGAGGGCTTTGTCTTTGTGGTCGATCCGGCATCGCCAGAACCGCTCAGAGATCCCCCCTGACTGCCGGTCGCACCGTTCTCGGAAGGCTTCATCGTCTTGCCGGAGTTTTCACCAGTGGACGATCCGCTTGAACCCTGTTCAGCCGGCTTCTGAGTATCTGATTGGCCTCCGCCCGATTCACTCTGGCCCGAAGCTCCCCCGCCCGAAGAGCCGTCGCCTGTCGCGGGTGCGCCGGCGTCCGGTTGCTGCGTCGTGGCGCCGTCGGACTGTGGCTGCGTACCCTGCTGCGAGCTTCCCTTCTTCGGCAGGATCGGAGCGTCCTGGGCGGACGCGGGAACAAAAGCGAGGGGCGAAGTTCCGATCGCCAACGCCGCGACGATGATGGGTAGTGTCTTGCGTTTCATGTTTATTCTCCTTGAACGACAAGGCAGACGCAGCCACACCGATCGCGGCTGCGGCATATTCCCTTGATGTCGTTTGATTGGTGCTGGTGGTGAGCGCAGCGTTGCCGCGCTCTGGACCAGGATCAGTTGATGACCTGGATGACCTTGCGCGATGAAGGCTCGACGATCACACGTTCGTCGTTCACCACGGCATAGGAGTATTTCGGATTGTCAGGAACAGGCGTCACGACAACGGTCTCCGGAAGCGGCTGACCGACGATGACCTTCTGCTTGACGACGACCCGTGCCGAAGGCGCAGGCGCCTCACGGACGTAGGTAACCACCTTCTGCGGCGGTGGCTCGAGGATCGCGCCGACAGTCGCTCCGGCGACCCCACCAACGGCTGCGCCAACCGGTCCACCGACGATCGCGCCGGTGACTGCACCGCCTGCCGCGCCGTTGACGGTCGACGACTGCGCGAATGCTACGCCGGACGCTAGGACCAATGCTGCGGCAGCGCCAATCGAATGTTTGATAAGCATGTTTTCCTCCTTGAACAAAGCGGCCTCGACGGGCCGCTCGTAAATCCAACGAGGTGGAATCCTGACGGTTCCGTCTACCGGACCTCAGTCCCAGGTGAACCCGACTTTAGTCCGAGCGAACGCTTTCATGCCGGCGAACTGGCAAGGAGAAGGGGTGCTTACGCGCGTCTCATTGCTTTCAAACAAACAACTTGCGGGAAGCATGCTGCCAAACCGGCTCCGTCGAAGGACCACTATGTGCACTTGACCCTCCTTCCAGGCCTCTACCTTAGACGAGACCACGAACAAAGGAGATCGGTCGTGCCGGCCCGCATCGAAGACTACGCGCTCATCGGAGACTGTGAGACCGCCGCGCTGGTGTCGAAAGGTGGATCGATCGACTGGCTTTGCTTTCCGCGCTTCGACTCTCCAGCCTGCTTCGCGGCGCTGCTCGGCAGCGACGACAATGGACGGTGGCTGATCCGACCTTCCAGCGAGAACTACGAGGTGACGCGCCGATATGCCGAAGACACGCTCGTCTTGGAGACAGAGTTCAGAACGGAGACAGGCAGCGCGGTCATCAAAGACTTCATGCCTCTTCGCGACGGTCGCAGTGATCTGATGCGTATCGTCGAGGGCACGGACGGCACCTTGGCGTTCGACCTGGAGTTCGTTCTTCGCTTTGACTACGGACGAACTGTGCCTTGGGTGACGAGCAGCGAGGATGGCACCCTAACGGCGATCGCCGGCCCGGACAGGCTGACCCTGACATCATCGGTACCCCTGCATGGCGACGAAATGCGGACTGTGGGTTCGTTCTCTGTCTCCGCGGGAGAACAGCAATCCTTCACCCTGACATGGAACCCGTCGCACGTTCCTCGGCCGGTAGCGAGATCGATCCGGGCCGCCTTGGAGGACACCGAAGGCTTCTGGAAATCGTTTGCAAGCACATGCTCACACGTGGGCGTATGGAAGCCGCTGGTCAAACGGTCGCTGATAACGCTAAAGGCGCTGACCTATATGCCGACAGGCGGTATCGTCGCCGCGGCGACGACGTCCCTCCCCGAACAACTCGGAGGGCCGCGCAACTGGGACTACCGGTATTGTTGGCTTCGGGACGCCACACTTACCCTTTTGGCACTTATGAAGCTTGGGTACTACGAGGAAGCCAGTGGGTGGCGCGATTGGTTGCTGCGCGCTGTCGCGGGTGCCCCGGCGCAGATGCAAATCATGTATGGCGTCGCAGGGGAACGTAACCTGCTGGAGTGGGAGGTTCCCTGGCTGGCGGGTTACGAAGGGTCTCGCCCGGTACGCATCGGCAATGGCGCCGCAGAACAGGTTCAGCTCGACGTCTATGGCGAGGTCGCCGACGCGATGCTGCAGGCACGCAAGGGTGGACTGCCGCCACATCCGCGCAGTCGTCAGCTCAGCGATACCATCCTCCAATTCCTGGAGAAGATATGGACCGAACCAGACGAAGGGATCTGGGAAGTGCGGGGGCAGCGCCAGCACTTTACCTATTCGAAGGTTATGGCGTGGGTCGCCTTCGACCGCGCGGCCACGACGGCACGCGAAGAAGATAACAGTGAGGCCGCAGCACGTTGGAAGGCCGTCGCCGACCGCATTCATCAGGATGTCTGCGACAGAGCATTCGATTCGGAGCTTGGCTGCTTCGTCCAAGCCTATGGATCAAAAGCCCTCGACGCCAGCCTGTTGCACATTGGGATGGTCGGGTTCCTCCCTCCCGAAGACCCACGTTACATCGCCACTGTCGAGGCGATCGAGCACAAGCTCCTGCGCGATGGTCTGGTCCTTCGATACGAAACCCGTGAAGTCGACGACGGACTGCCTGCTGGCGAAGGCGCCTTCCTTGCCTGTAGTTTCTGGCTTGTCGATGCACTTGTGCTGATCGGACGCCGGGACGACGCGCTGCATCTCTTCGAGCGATTGCTCTCGCTCTGCAATGACGTCGGCCTTCTCGCGGAGGAGTACGATACCCAGGCAAAACGGATGGTGGGAAACTTTCCCCAGGCGTTTAGTCATGTCGGACTTATCAACAGCGCGCTCAATCTCGCACGGGCTGAGGGACCCGCCGAGCAACGGGCCGAATAACCGTCGTTCGCAGCACCAGCTTCACCACAGGGGAGGAACCGGGCCAGGCCATTTCGACTGGAAGCGGCGGCCGACTTTTTCATCGGAGCTAAAGTCCAAAGACAATAAAAACCAGCTTTAGCTAGTTTCCCTATGTCCTTGTTTAAAGGAGTTTTTGGTGGGTGATGTAGGGCTCGAACCTACGACCCGCTGATTAAGAGTCAGAGGGTCTCGCATTTCCTTCTGTCCGCCCTGTCAGCGCTTGTCAACAAAGTTGACGGATCAAGGCCTTAGAAACAAGGGCAAATTTGTTGACAGGCAGTTGTCTCGCATATCTTGGTCAACTTTCTTGGTTGTGACTTAGAGACGTGTTTCCAAATCACGCGTGATTTGGCTGCTAACCGATGAGTGTTTTCGGGTCTAGCACTTGCCAAGCGATTCGATCCGGGTGACCATTTTCTCAGACAAGAGAAAGAGATCCCGAATGCCCTCCGAAATTTTCACTGGCTATACACTCACCAAGGTCAAGAACCAGATCAAGAAAGGCGTTTCCGCAGCCGTGGTCTATCGCGACCAGGACACCAGCGGCCTTGCCATCAAGCTCACCAAAACCGGGGCATCCTGGTACTACAGCACTCGCGATGCGAACCTGCAGATCGCACCGTTCTCCCACTTCGGCCTCGACGACCTCCCGATGCTCCGGGAGCTGGTCGTCAAGATCCGGAAGGAAGCGAAGAAGGGTAATCCGATCGATACGCTCGTGAAGTCCTTCGCGGCTGGATATTCGGTTCAGGATGCAGGACATCTCCACGATGTTGCGACGGGTACCGGAGTAGTTTGGGAGGTCGCACGTGACCTCTACCTCGAATGGTGCGGCCGAAACCGCAATCCGGATACAGCGCGCGGCTACAAGTCAGCGCTGGGCGCGACACCCGGCCTGCAGGGAGACTTCGCTCCCATCCATGGCAAGCCGATTGCCTCCATCCTGACCCGCGACCTCGCTCAGATCCGAGACAACATCGTATCCCGCTGCACCGAACGGGCTATCGAGGAACAGCAGGCGCGTGGTGACAGAGGGTCGAAGAAGGATGTGGTCGCTGGGATCCGCCAGGCAGATTTCACCGTCAGCGCACTGAAGGCGGCTTTCAAGCATTTCGTAAACAAGAAGCAGTTCAACCTTGACCGTAACCCGGCTGCCGACCTGTCGAAGTGCCTGGAGCGTGCGACAGAGATTGCAGGAAAGGACAAGTTTAGGGCGCTGACCCAGATCGAGATTGGAGCGCTGTGGGAAGCGTTGGAATCATGCCCTAACGAAACCGTGCGCGGCGTGCTCAAGCTCCAGCTTCTCACTGGACAGCGCCGGACGACACCCACAATCGCTCTCCAGTCAGCCTTCCAGTTCGACTCCGGACATTACGAGTGCGTATGGGGTCTCGAGGATAAGAGCCACCATTGGCGGAAGCTCCCCCTTCCGCCAATGGCGGCTAGCATCGCGAAGCACGCTCTCCGGATGGCCGTGAACAATCCGGCATCCGTTCATCTGTTTCCGAAGCAGCGGCCGAAAAAAACTGGTGATGATATGGCTGGCCACATCAACGTCCGCACCGTGTCGGACAAGATCGAAGAGATGCGAAAGCCTGGGGGCATTTTCGAGCTGATGCCGTTCAACGTATCGACCCACGATCTCCGCAAGGCGTTCGTCTCGATCGTCGGCCCGAAGATGTCCCGTTTCACGTTGCGTGGTCGTCCGATGGATTCAGAAGAGGTCACCATGATCACTCACAAGAACGAAGGCCGTGAGAGCGTGGCTCAGCTCGTGTACGACAAGAACAGCTATCTCGACGTTAAGCTCGAGATCCTGACGTGGTGGCAGGAGTACGTCATGGAGGGGCACCAGATGTATCTCGCCTCGCAGCAGATGAAGAAAGCCGCCTAAGATCACCGCGCGGTGATCTTACCCTATCCCAGTGCCCGACGGATTCCGTTCCGGAGGCACTGGGTGCCAGTTTCAGTCCCGCTTGTCGTCGTCACCGTTCCGGGCCATCTCCTGCATCGCATCCAAACCGTCGCCGAAGTCCGACAGGAAGTGCGCCATCGCCTCCTCGGAGGTTTCGAACATCACACCCTCCGGCGGCAGCCACGACATCGCATCGACGACATCGACATGCGCCGCGCACCGTACCCGTGCCGTCTCACCGGCAGCGATCATCTGACCCATACGCCCGCAGCACTCGCACGTCTGAAACGACTTCTCCCTCGCCCTCTTCCGGATCTGCGTCATGGCGCGCCACGGATGCGGAAGCTTGCGCTCCGGCGGCAGGTGGTCGTCGAGCGGAACATCGCCCGAGACATACGTCGCCGACAGCTTGAGAGCGCCGTCGACGGTCTTCGCCGACACGATCTCGAAGCACCATTCATCAGGCAGCGCGGCCGCCTGCTCAAGGGCTTCGGTAAGGATGTGCTGCCACCCATTTGCGACGGGAATATTCGACATTGTCCACCTTTTGGTCGGCTATTTCCGACATCTACTTGTTGCGCTCGGCTTTCTGCTTAAGTCGCATCCGCTCGTATTCATCGTCGATAAGCCCGCGGAGATATCCATGCAGGAATTCCTCGTCTGAAGCTGTCAGCGGCTGCGCGGCGTACCCGCGCCATCCAGAGACCTCATCGCGGACGTAGCCGTCGAGAAATTCGACTTTCACGGCGGCACCCTTGACCGCGTCTTGGATGTACCAGCCAAATTCAATCAGGAGCTCCTTCTCGCGGCCGCTCATGTTCCAGGTGTCTTCATCGATGCGCATGCCGATCGGTGTCGAGCGAAGCGGATCGTCGCTCTCGTCCATCACATGCTGCGTCGGTCGCGGCCGCACGGGGTCCAAGCCGCGGCGCGGCTCGGCGGTTTCGGCGGGATACTCAGACATCAAAGCGCGACCCTTCGCGAGCAGGTCGTCAATGCGTGCGGCGTCGTCGTTCCAAGCCCACGGGTCCGCCCAGCGCCCATCGTCTTCCCGGAACTCACCCATTACGACTGCATGCTGATCGCACACCGTCTTCGCGAACCCCGACAACCGCAGCCGGCCAGACTCTCCGCAGAGCTCACACATAGACAAGCTGCGCAGCCGCACCTCTTCACGGAGCCGTTCGACTTCGGAGCGGCAGCCGCTCTGATCGTAGTCGCACCCGATGTGAACGACGCAACAGCCGAACTTTTCCTTTGCCCCGGCGATGCGCGCACGCCATCCCTCCGGATAAGTCCTGACACGGTCGGCAGCGTGTTGCAGCAAGGAGATCCATCCGATGCCCAGCGCGAAGTTGGCGTCGGCATCGATTACATCGCCGTTGTTGTGGCGAAGCTTCGAGAATGCCGTCTGACTTGCCTCACCCAGTGCGACGCGGATCCGCTGCCACGCTTCGTATCCGGCTTGCTCGCGCAGATATCCATGGTCTTCCGCCGTCAGCTCGATGAGATACTCAAACGCGCCGACGATGTAGGCCTCCCATTCCGCATCGGCAAAATGCGTGTGATTGGCGGCGTAGTGCATGGCTGTTTCGATGATGCGGTCCAGATACGCCCCGCGCAGCCATGCTTTTCGTTCGTCCGTCATCATCATGCGCTCATCCTTTTCCCTAACCGCACCCACCCCTCTGTCGTCCGCGCCATCTTCTTCGCGCGATTCAGAGAGAGGAGCCGCGTCCAGATCCACTGCACGTGATGCTCTGGATGATAGACGGTCCCGCCGAGGCTCCAAAAAGCCGGCACGCTGCCAGACTGAAAGAGGATCAGGCTCCAGGGCTGCATCAGCGGCGCCGACCACTGCTCCTCTTCCGTCGGCTCCGTTGCCAAGCACATCCGAAACTCAAGCGGCGGCACCAGTGCGCCTCCAGGAGACGTTAGTTCCAACAGTCGGCGGCCGACGTGGAAAAGCGTCCCGGTATGCCTGACGAGGTGCCAGCCTACGCGGCGACAGGTCTCGTCGTCGGGCTCCCACCAAATCGACAGCGCGCGCTCGATGTCCTCGTCGCGAAGAATTGCCTCGCATAGCAAAGATTCGCGATCCATGGATTCGATGGAGATGTGGCGCGGAACGCCGAGACCACGACGGCGGCGTCGAAGAGAGATTGCTGTCATCGCGCCCATTCCGGCGCCTCCGTTTCGACTAATGCGTCGCTATCCAGATCGTAGACCCACCACACGCCGCGCTCATCGCGAAAGGTGGTGGGCTCCGCATCGCACGGCTCCGCACGGTATCCATCGCGAACGGCGTGGTCTCCGCAGACTGTCGTCAGATAGCCGCGACGGTCGCTCCAAACGCCGGGTCGGCCACAGTACTCGCACGTGTGATAGCTGCGCGCCTCGGCGAGCAGATGAGCATCGGTGACCGCTTTGATGGAGGAAAGGGGTTCGTCATAGGAACCGTCATAGATGCGCAGGGAGCCCAACTTCTCCTTGATCTGCCGGACTTCGTAAGTCGCATCCGTAGGCAACTCGCGGTCGACGACCTCGAAATACGCATCAAGGATGCCGACCCATCCCTCGTGGCACTCAATAAGAAATCCCGGGCGGATGAGAAGCGGATATTTTGCTTTGAGGTCGGCGAAGGTCTTCATCGGAATCTCTCCGGCGGCTCGCTCGCGATCATCGAATCCGCCCCTTCGTCATAGCGGTACCATTGCCCGTCGCGGGCCTGCATGTAGCCGGACATCGGACCCTGCTGTCGTGTGCCCCATGACCGCTGGTCCGGCGAAGCATGCTCGTCGCACAGGCAGCGCCACCAAGCCATCCGATCCGGCGGCGGTCGACGGACGTAGCCGGCGGCACCGCAGACCTCACAGACGTAGCTGCTTTTGATCTCCGCCTTGGCCTTGGCCAGACGCGCAGCGGTGACCTCGGTGTCGGACCATAGGCGCATGCAGCCCCACTTTTCCTTGATTTCGTGGACGGCCAGGGATGGTCGTGCGGCAGCGCCTCGGCCACAAATCCGCGGACGAGAGGCAGCCAGCCGATACCGACATCGACCCACTTCGCGCTGTCGAAAACACCAGGGTAATCGGCGATGAGGTCGTCTTTCTTGATTCGTGGAAAATCTGCGTCAGGCATCGGCATTGAGGTACTCTTTCTCGCATTCGTCGCACGTGATCTGTTTGCGCTCCCCACGGTCGCGGCCATATCCAGATCCGCAGCACATGCACGTCGTCAGCGAACGAGTGACGTAAATCTGCACTAGGCGATCAAGGCGGAGGCGTTCGGCGGGATCGAGGTCGCCGTCGGCGAGACGGATGTGCAGCCACCCGCGGTCGGACGTTATCTCAGTGACAGCGACGCCCGGATAGCTCTTCAGCAGCGCGAGGCGCAGGTCGTGGACGAGATCGAACCAGCCGAGCGGCATGGGTGAGTTCTCAATCATCATCGGTCTCCTCTTCGAAGATTTCTCGAAAGCGCTGCTCGAATCGCCAGAACGAAATTTCGTGACACAACGCCTCTCCGCTCCGCGGGTCGACGGCATCGGTGTATTCGATATCGATCCGAGTCTGGCCGGACGCCGTCGCGAAGATCCTGACGATGCGCACCTCGCGGTCGATGCCGTCCTCGTGCATGACGCGGAGCATGCTGTCGAGCGCCCGGATCTGGCAGTCGTGCAGCCGGAGCCGATCACGGGGTGGGACGGCATCACCGTGCGAAGCGACGAGGAAACCGTATTCGTCATCAGTCATGGCGATCGGCTTCCGAGAGGTCCATCTCCCAGTCGACGAGCAATTCGTCCAGCGTGCGCTTGTCGGTATCGGACAGGCTCGCATCGAGCTGACGGACAACAGTCACCCAGCCGCGGTCGCGTGTCTCGATTCCGATGATGCGTACAGACTGCAGCAGGCCGCGCGCATCGAGGTCTGCATACATGCTCCACAGCATCGGCTGCAGAACGTGGCGGCAGCGAAAGGACTCCAGCGGGGGCACGGTGGCACCGAAAGCGGTTACCATTGACTGATGCCATGACGGCTCTACGGACACGAGAGACTCCTTGAGTTCGCGAAAGGTCGCGGGCGCGAAGTGCATATCGGGACAATCGATGCCGACATCACGGCTGCGCCCGAGCGGCGGCAGATTGCCGTGGCTGTGACCGAAAAGATGATAGCTGCCGTGATGCGCAGCAGGCCACGTGCGGCAGCCGTAGTGGTGCAGGTAGATCCGGCAGCTATCATCGTGCGTCTCGAGCGCGGCCGTCGGCGGCTGGTCCCAAGGCAGATCCACAAGGATCTTGCGAACGCGACCCTTGCGGTCCAAGTCGTGGTTGCCGACGATTAAGACTTTGCGGCTGCGGATTTGATGGAAAAGGTGGCGGACATACTCCGGATCCGACGAGATCGCGAAATCGCCGACGATGTAAAGGATGTCGGATGCCGAGACACGGTCGTTGATACGGCGGACGATGGCGGCATCCATCTCTTCGACGGAATCGAAGGGGCGCGTTACGGGGCAGTGCTTGAGGATGCCGTGATGGCCGAGATGAAGGTCAGCGGAATAGAACTTGCGAGTGAAGGACATGCTGGACTCCTGAAGATAGATAAACGAAAGCGGATCCGCGCGCGGCGGCATCAGGCTATTCGGGCTATCTTCAGTCCAGTCATTGAGTGATCCCCTTATCCGGGAATCCGTATAGCATAGACCCGGAGGAGTTGTGAGCCCCTCTCGGAAAGAAAGGCGCCGGCAGGGTTAAAGCTTCGCGATCGGCATCATGGATAGGTCCGTGATGTCTCAAACGCGATGCGCTGTTGATAGGACGCGCGCGACAAGGCTTCGATTTCGGCGCGTCTCGCAACGGCACGAGCCTCATCTCCCTCGTCACGCTTAGTGCAGCGTGCGATTTCCAGTGGCTTATATTCCTTCGTCGCTTTCGCAATCTGGGAAGCTGTGTAGCCAACCTTGGCTCCATGCCGGACGATCCAGTCCGTCGCCGCCCAGGGTGTCATGAGATCATAGGACAGGCGCAGCTCTTCCGCCGTCATTTGCATCCACTCAGGAACATCTCGCGTATCCTTTCCGGATGGGCATCGATCGACTACGCGGCTGACGGCGGTATTCAGAACGGCGGCTGCAGCTTCGAACTCGTGCTTAGGCATCCTAAGCACACGCTTCGCGATATCGAGTGCAACGCCGAACTGGTCGTTGACGCTGGATCGGATGAAATCTTCAGGCTCCGCCATGGACTCGAGCTGCGCGCGGATAGATGCGATCAATCGTTCAAAGCTAGCACGATGCTCGTGTTCCTGCGCAGCTTCTTCGGCAGCCATCGCTAGGAGATTGGCTTTCAGGGTCTTCTTGGTGAGGTTCTTCTTGCTCATGCTGCGTACTCCATGTCTTCGATGATGTCCTGATTGGCATGCAGAAGCAGCGCCAGGTCGCGTTCGGTCGCCGCGACATTGATGTGGTGCTGATGTTGCGTGCCGGCGACGTTCCAAAGGATGCGAATTGTCTTCGCCGAAGATCCTGTCCAGAGGTGATCATCGATGGCGGACGCTGCCGTCTCGAGATCGTAACCGTCGGCGAGGGTTACGAGGATCGTGCTTGCGGCGTCGAACTCGACCTCGACATCATCGTCCTCTTTGCGAGCCTCCTGCTGCATCACCCACTCTTCGAACGCAACCTTGAGGCCTTCACGCTGCATCAGATTCATGATGCCTTCGTCCGCGAAGGCTTCTGTCCACAACGTCGCGACTGCAGTCACCGGCTGACGGAGGCGGGTAGCCGCCCGGCGCAACGCGTCTTCGCCAGGCATCTCCGTCGCGAGGTCGACTGCAGCGTCGGCGGCAATGCGGCGCACGCGAGTACGACTGCTCCTCTCCATGTCTGCCTTGCGAAATTCGTCGGGTGTCCTGGTCGTGGGGCCAACGGTGATGATGATTTGAGAGACGGGACGGCCACGCGTCGCGGCACGGACGTATTCGCAGGATACCGAGAAGCGGCGAACGTGTGCCTTGATGTCGGAAAGCACTGGCAGCAGCACGCGGCTCTCGAAGTTCGAGAACTTGAACGCGCCCTTGGGCTGCCAACCGAGTTCAACAGCAAGCTCCTCCGGAGTCCAACGCATATCGGGGCGGAGTGTGCGGCCGGACATTAGCGCCAACTTAGGATACAGCCTCCAAGTGTATTTCGATGTGAAGAGAGGATATGCGGCGATCTCCGTCATAGCCCATATCCCATCGCCGAGGATTGCCCTGCGGACGGACGGATGCATCGAGTATGTGATGGAGCGCTCTCCCGAGAACGTACCGACGTCTTCCTCAATGTGGAGCAGCGGGACTCGGCGGGCAATTCTGTGCTTGCCTTCGTCCGGATTCATGAACTCGTATGAGACCCAGGTCTTCGTGAGATCGTCGATGCAATCGCGCAGCCTAGATGTCTTGTCGATCTTCAGGAATGTCTTCGCGTCTTGAAAGGAAACGAGGTGCTCCTCCTTCGAAGTCATCTCTGGAAGCGCCCGAGCAAGGAGATACTCATAGAGAGCTGCTGATGTCGACGTCATAGCCTCGGCGGGAGTGTCGCCCTCACGGTCGCCGAAATATCGAACTGAATTGATGAGCGCCGAATGCTTCTCGGCCAGCGGATCCCTGTCCTGTTCCGGGCGGTCGCTCGCGAGCACGAGGCGGATGTCGCCTTTCACGCGCTTGCGCTCTGATCCCGCCACTCCTTTCTTGCGAAAAAATCTCGTCATGTCGTCCTCCTGTACTAACAATGGTCAGTGCCGGCGGAGATTGGCGCAAGGGGTCCTAGCTACATTTTGTCCGAAACTGAGCTTAAATAAACCGTCCCGTAGTGATGATGTATGTCTCGTCTCAAAGATGGCTGGGATGTAGCTGAGACGGACAAAATGTAGCTGAGACAGCCGGATTCGCGGACAAAATGTAGCCAAAACACGTTGACGACACTTGGTGGCTGCAAGGCCAAATCAGTGTCAACTCTCGGGAATGCGAAAAGAATATACCTCGGTCCTCGGCATGGATGTGAATCCGCTCCTGGCTGGGATGAACCTTTCGGTTCTCGTGGGCGCTACACTACCGTTTCGCTCGACCAGCTCCGCCGGTCCCTTATTGTCGTAGTGACGAGCCGAAGGCTTTGTCGCTTGCAACGCCGACCGAGACACTTCCCGTAGTGATGGAGGGTGAAGGTCATGCCGAGGCAAGCCGATCCGAGGAACGAGTTGGGACGCAGCGCGACAGAGCGCTGGAGAGCGGGCCTGCGGACAGCCGCGGTGCCTGAGGCATGCCACGTCGACACGGCAGTCGCTGCAGCGGTTTCCGTCGCGTTGGCACGGCTCCAGGAATCTGGGGAGGATCTACCCGCCCCGATTAAGGCGGTCCTCGCCGACACTCTCAGACTTCTGGAGTCCCGGGGCTACGATGCTTTAGCGTCGAAGCGGAAGACTATGGGTCGCCTACTGTACCGCCGAGACCGAGCCGCATTGCGGAAATCCGCCGAGAAAGCGTCGAGGAGCAAGTCACTATGACGAGAATCTTGATTGTCGGCTCCCCCCATTACTCCGCGATTCAGAATCAGCGATCCAGGCATTTCAGTAGTGACGCGGGAGGTTCCGCATGAGGCACTTCCGTCCTCCAGCATCCTCCCGTGATCCTCGCTACGGCAAGGCTCGTGAAGCTCTGCTCGTCCTTGGCGCTGTCGCTGCGGAAGACGCCGACTATGCGACGAAGCAGAACGGCCGAGGCTTCAGCAAGTCCGACTCCACAAAAGGTCACGACATGGCGCGGATGAGTGTGACGTCCGTCCTCAGCAGCAATGCGACGTTCGAAGAAGTCACGAAGCTCGCCGCCCGCTATCGTCGCCAAGCCGGCACCAGTGATCATCTGACCGCTGGAATTCTCCGTCGGTTTCCTTCGACTTGGCCCCGGCTGCTGCGCGAACAACCGCGGACCCGGGGCTTCTTTTTGCGGGAGGTAGGACATGGCGAAGGATGACGTTTTCTCGTTCGATCTGCGCGGCTTTGAGAAGACGCTGACTCGTATCGAAAGGCAGGTATTGCCGCAGGCGCAGGCCGGGCTTCTCAACAGTATTGCATTTGGCGCAAGAAAGAGCCTCCTTGCGTATGCTGACAAGACAATCCAGGGAAAGCCGACCGCATGGACGCGGAAAGGATTCGTCGTCGATAAGGCCACACCTGAATCCTTGGAGGCCGTCGTCCGGATCCAGCCGCAGCAAGCCACCTATATCACATACCTCATCAACGGCGGCGTCCGGAGAAAGGGCGATGTCGGTACAACGCCGTATGATGTCCTGACCGATGCCCCTGACGGCGAGAAGAATGCATTCGGCAACCTGAAGCGAGGCTATCTTAAGCGCATCGCGAGGCAGGCCAAGGCCGAGAAGACGAAGCGTGCTCGACTGGCCACCAAGCGCGCCAAGGTCCGCGCCGCAGGAAAGCCGACAGGCCCCGCGCGATGGGCAGCAAACAATGCCGCAGGGAAACCCGGCATCTTCTTCGGCAGGATCGGCAATCAGAAGGGATACTGGCAGCGGGCCACCAAGCGCGATGGCGACTATAATCTCAAGCTGCTGGCGCGCATGTCCGACGAAGCGATATACAAGCCGACATTCCGTTGGGACGATACGATCTCGGCATCGATCAAGAGTTCTGACCTTGTGACGATCCACAGCGCCGAAATCACCCGCGCCCTGCGCAAGCTCAACGACGACTGAATCCTGCCGGCGGCGTTTACCTCGGCTCAACGGTCCCGCACTATCAGTCATGGAAACATCCATGGGTCTGAGAATGAGAGCGTTTGAAGTTTACAGTGGCGTCGGCGGTATGGGGATCGGCTTCGAGGCTGCAGGAATTCAGGTATCTGGCGGCATAGATGCGTGGGATCGGGTGTCGCATGTCCGCCGTGCGAACGACATGTACTACAACTGGGCGGACGCGACCGACATCTCCTCGCTCGCGTCGCAGATCGTGAGATACAATATCGAAGCCATTATCGGCGGGCCGCCCTGTCAGGACTTTTCGAAAGGTGGCAAGCGACAGGCGGGAATGAACGCGAAGCTCACGAGATCCTTTGCGCTGCTCGTTGCCGCAGCGTCGACCGAGTGGTTCGTTTTTGAAAATGTCACCGAAGCCGCGGCATCGGAGGAATATCTGGATGCCCGGGAGATCTGGACGCGAAGCGGATACGGTCTGACGGAGTTGTTTCTCGATGCATCGTCGTACGGAGTCCCTCAGGCTCGTCATCGTCTGATCGTTATCGGTCGCCGTGGAGCGGCGCCGCAATTCCTAGAGGGGCCAATCCTCAAGGCCGCCTCGCCAGAGCGACGATCTGTCAGGAGCATATTGGATCCGCGTGATCCTGACGACGCCCATCTTCTGGAGATCGGATACTACTTCACGCGTCCTTTCGCCGATGGCCCAGGCGTTCGAAGCATTGATGAACCAGCACCCGGCGTGAACAAGTCCTTCAGGCAGCCGCCCTACGGTAAGGACAAGACCCGCGAGAATCCGAAAGACGTCATTCCCGCGACTGAGGCGCACGAGCTCACACAGGCGCAGACTGCGCGTATCCAGGGCTTTCCACGCGATTTCCGCTGGTATCCGACTGATGTGAAAGTAGCGATCGATGACGTGGATCGAATGATTGCGAACGCGGTGCCACCCGCTTTTGCGTACCACATCGCCATGGCAGTGCTTGAACGACACGAGGGCGGGATTTACAAGATCAACAAAATGCTCAGGCCACACCTAGAAGCGAAGGGCGGCCTAAAGAAAGACGTGATCGAGAACATCTGCTCGGCAGCGAACAGGGCGAGAAAGCTCCTTGGGGGCCGCACATATCCAGATATCCGTATTGAGGTAGCAGCACTCGATGGTGTATTCGACCGCATGCAGCTCGCGTGGGACGACAATGCAAAGCTACCGCCAGAGCAGCGCAATCCTCATGTTGAAAAGCCATTCACCGTCCGGCAGCAGAGTGATCTGCGCGCGGCACTAAGGCATCTTGCGTCGATACCGAGAGAGGAATCGGAAGTCGAACAGGCTATCGAGAAAGCTCGGAAGCAACGCGAGGAGGCTCGCAAGCGAAGGTCGCCGATGTTCGCGCGAGCGCGAAAAGGCTGGAAGCCAAAGTGGACTATCGCCGATCTGCTGCATAGCCCTGCGCCTCGATACCGTCCGAGGCTGCGCGTGGACGAGAAGGAAGTGTCGCTCAACAGATCCAAGCAGTCGCAGCGCGATCGCACCGATCTCGACTGGACGAATCCCGCACTTGCGGAAGACCTTGAGCGCTACCGCCCGGACCTGCATCCGGAGGATTTCAACGACTCCTTCCACCGTTCCGACGATCCCCAGGACTGACTTGCGCCACGCGCCGCCGGCACCAATCATTCTCGTACGACATCGAGGAGGATTGTCATGCACGCAGCCATTATCGAACGCTTTCCCACCTGGACTATTCGCGCCAGTGCTCAGTCAACTCCGCGGATCGACTGGCTCCAGATCGGACTGGAGCACGACGTCAGGAAGATGATCGACGTGTGGCAGCGACATCTTTTCCGGCAGGTGACGACGCAGTGTGATCTGCTCGCGCTGCCGGACGACAATGGTGTCATGTGGCAGCTCTACCGCCGTCTCATTGCCAATGAGCTGCGACAGGATCTCGTCCGCGTGCGCGATGGCTATGTTTCCATCGACAAACAGCAGCTCGGCGATCTCCGCGAAGGACTCGCGCTGCTCGCCGAATTCCTCGAAGACGACCATCCGCCGCATCTACATGTCTGGGACGTGGATGCTTGGGATTACGTCCGCCGGGTCGATGCGCCGCCGCCAGTTGTTGATCGCCGTGAAGCCCGCGCGATGTACGGCCAAATCGAACTCATTAACGGATTAGCGGCCGACAACGTGCTTTTCCTCCGGGGCGACGCATAATGGCACCCCGCAAGCAAAGGCCTACGGCCAGTGTGGTTCTCACGGACTCCGCTACAGAGCAGCCCGCCATGAGCTATCTCGCAAATCCTGTAGCCGTGGCTCATGCGACACCGAAGACCCGAGACGACATCGCCCTCCGTGATGCCGTCCGCAAGGCTCTCGCCGACACGGAAGCCATGGTCGTTGAATTCGTGGCCGGCCAGACGGCGGAAGGATTCAGCCTTGCCGAAATCGATGCTCTCTACGTGCTGGAGCCGCCGCTTATGCTCGGGTATCGCGTCGATGGCGGGCGGATTCGCGTGTCATATGATAGCCGGATCGTAGAGCGCTCGGCTTAGTCGAGCCGCTTGCACTCATGCTTCCATGGATCACTGACGACGGTGTCGAAATCAACAAGTCCACCCGCTGTCGTGTATGCCGACCGCACGTTGGCGAAATCGACGTCGAGCATCATGACCGGAGATTCGAACGGGTTGTCGGAGTAGTCAGTTGCAAGTCCGACGACACGGAGCAAATCCTTCGACTGCCATACAATCTTCCAATCGGATCCCGTAGGAATCGGGAACTTGCCCGTCTTGTTCTCTTCCGGCTGCTTGGTGAGGTCAATCTTCAGGCTGCCAACGTTCAGGTCAGCCGTGATCGTGTAGACGAAGCGCTCCGCCTTGTAGCCGTCGGATCCGATCTGGTATCGCTCGCATTCCATGGCCTTCGTGGCGGCGAAGGAAGGAGTCGCGCAAACAAGAGCGCTCAAGGTGAGGAGATATCTGCACATGGATTTCCTGTATTTCACCCGACGGGCCGATCCTTGCTGATGCCGTACCTATTGCCGACGATGCCGCCGACGAGTCCCAGGATGACGGCCGCAGGTACGCCCGTCGCGCCTCCCAGTGCTGCGATGCCCACGCCGCCCACGAGCAATCCGAATACGCACCAGCCGCAGCCCCGATCAACGACCACCGCGTCTCTGCGGGACGCGCCTTTGCGGCTGCGGCAACTTTGCGCGCGTTCGACTCCAATCTTTGCTTCATGTCCCCTCCGACCCTATCTCAGGGCATCGACAATATCCTTTTGCAACCTTTTCGCTAGCCATGACCGATACCCTCGATCCGAAATCCCGATCAGAACGCATGTCCCGGATTCGAGGCAAGGATTCGAAGCCGGAACTTGTCGTGCGCCGTCTCGTCCACGGCATGGGGTTTCGGTATCGTCTCCACCAAAAAGAAGTGCCCGGGAAGCCAGACTTGGTGTTTGGTAGTCGAAAAAAAGTAATTTTCGTGCACGGTTGTTTCTGGCATCGACACGGCGATTCGTCGTGCAAACTCGCGCGCCTTCCGAAGTCTCGCCTTGACTTCTGGGTGCCGAAGCTCGAACGAAACGCTCAACGCGATGCCGAAAACAGCGCCCGTCTGAAGGCGCTGGGATGGGACGAAATGGTCGTCTGGGAGTGTGAGGTCCGCAAGTCGAACCTTCCGCAGCTCGGCGACAGAATACGGAAGTACCTTTGCGATGAAGTCGATTGAGCTATTTGCAGGAGCCGGTGGACTAGGACTCGGGCTGCACTCGGCAGGTTTCAAGCCTGCGAGTGTCGTTGAGTGGGACGACTACTGCGTCGACACTATCCGCGAAAACCAGAAGCTGGGCATGCAGGCCGTTAAGGGCTGGAAGGTCAAGCACGGAGATGTGCGTGACGTCGAGTTCAGCGCGTTCAAGGACAAGATCGGCTTGGTGTCTGGAGGTCCGCCGTGCCAGCCGTTCTCCATGGGCGGCAAGCATGCGGCCTATGATGACCACCGCGACATGTTCCCCCAGGCTATCCGAGCCGTCCGGCAAGCCCAGCCGCGGGCCTTTATATTCGAGAACGTCAAAGGACTTACGCGCGCCAGCTTCCGGAATTATTTCGAATACATCCGCCTACAGTTGTCCCACCCGGACATCATCAAGGGCACCGAAGAATCCTGGCAGGACCACCTGTCGCGGCTTGAGCAGCACCACACCAGCGGCAGCCGTGAAGGACTCAACTACCGCGTCGTCACGCAGCTCCTCAATGCTGCGAACTATGGCATCCCCCAGAAGCGCGAACGCGTCTTCTTCGTTGGCATCCGTGAGGATCTCGGTAAGGCGTTCCACTTCCCCCACGAGACGCACTCCCGCGAGTCCTTGATTTGGGATCAGATCAATGGCGAATACTGGGAACGGCACCGTGTGGCCAAGAAGGATCGCCCAGAGATTGCCGCGAGCGACCGCATCAGCAACATGTCGATGCCGGACGAGCTGCCCTGGCGCACCGTTGCCGATGCTCTCATCGGCCTTCCGGATCCTACAAAGAAGATCCCGTCGGACATCATCGTGCACAATCATCGCTTCCAGCCCGGTGCGCGCTCATACCCCGGGCATACAGGAAGCCCCCTTCACGAGCCTGCGAAGACGCTCAAGGCGGGCGTCCACGGCGTTCCCGGCGGAGAGAACATGCTTCGCCGTCCCGATGGCAGCGTGCGTTACTTCACTGTTCGCGAGAGCGCCCGTCTGCAGACTTTCCCGGACGATTACGTCTTCCATGGATCCTGGACGGAGACGATGCGGCAGCTCGGGAACGCCGTTCCTGTTGAACTCGCCGCCGTCGTAGGACGCAGCGTCGCCGCTCAGATCGGAGTCTGAGAGTGGCGGAGGGGTATCGCGAATTCGAGTTCGATCTTCCGACAGCGTTGCTTAACAGCCTCGTAAACGTGTTCGCGAACATGGAGTCCGCTTCGCTCACACCCGAGCACACCGCTCATGTAGCTGACGAGCAGGGTGTTTATCAGCTCCTCCTTGATGGGCAGGTTGTCTACGTCGGTAAGACGGACGCTGACTCGGGTCTGCGTGGCCGCCTTCGCAAACACTCGTGGACTATTCAGCACCGTTTAAACCTCAAGCCAAGCGACGTTCAGTTCAAAGCCGCGCGCGTCTTCGTCTTCACGGCCATGGATCTGGAAAAGCTGCTTATCCGGTACTACGAGTCCACGTCGGGCGATGTGTGGTGGAACTCTTCAGGTTTTGGATCCAACGATCCGGGGAGGAATCGAGACAAGACAGAACTGAAGGAAAAGGGGTTCGATGCTCAGTACCCGATCGACCTCGATTATCCAGTAGACATCGCTGGCGACGGCGGGGTCCCCGCGACCCGAGTACTTGAAGCACTGCGAGCGCAGCTTCCCTACACGCTGCGTGCCCAAGGCAAATCGAAGGGGTCCCGAAAGGCTCATGCAGAACTCGAAGCCGCAATTGTCCCGACGTTCGTTGTGAAGCCGGCGACGACGAGACAGGTCATCCTGTCAGTGCTCAATGTGCTGCCGCCTGGCTGGCAAGCTACTATGCTGCCGGGACGTATCATCCTCTATAAAGAGAACGAGCACTACAATGCGGGCGTGGTGATAGGCCGATCCTGATGGCGAAGCAGCCTGAGCTTTTCGGCGTTATTCCCGACATGCTCATCGTTTCGGTTGCGGATCGCTACCTTCAAGCAGCGGTCGTTCTGAGGTCGAATCCTGCAGCCAACCTCCTCGCGCTCCCCGTTATCAACGCGGCAATCATAGCCGTCGAGCTCTATCTAAAATCCCTGAACGCGACGACGGTCTACTCGAAGATCAGTGATCCTGATGGCTTTCGGCAGTTGCATTCAAAGGCAATGAGCCGGGACCACCATCTTTCCGGCCAGTATGAAGACCTTGATTTCGATGTCCGATGGAAGTTGGAGGATTCCTGGCGGATTGCCGACGATTTTCGGTTTGAGCCACGCACTCTCCGCCTGCTGTTGAAGGAATTCGACGGAGTATTTCAGAAGACCCGCTATCCGTTCGAAGAAAACAATGGGGTCGATGGAGTGAACACCGACAGGCTTGTATCGCTTGCTCGCTTCTTGAAAGAGTTCATCTACGAGCACGAAGAGGAATTCTTTGCCTGGAACCGCCGACCTGTCTGATTTCGGGCGGCGTTTGCGCCGACCGTCTCCACGGCACACTATCCTTTCAGGCACCAACGACAGGGAGGATGTGATGCCGCAAAGAGGAGACCTTCGCGAGAAGGATAGGAAGACAGAAGTCTGGCACCACGAGCTGGGCTGGATCTCGAGTGATCTGAGCGGATGCGTTGCAGTCAACGGCGGCCGTACTTCACATCGAAAAGTGGTTCTTCCATCCACGCCGTCAACAACTCGACCTGCTCGATCGCCTGGTAAAGCGTCTCCTGAGTGACGACGAGGGAGAGGCCAAACCAGGGGTGATCGAGGATCTGGTCAGCCTCAATCATGCGCTTCTCGTCCTCACTCAGGAAAAACGGCATTGGATGCTTCTTGCGGACTTCAGGGTTGTGCTCCAGCCCCATGTCGTGGATATGCTTGGCGTGTTGGGCGTCATTGCGGGCCAGAACAACCTGCTCGATCACCTCCCAATTGGCGGGGCAATCGCTCCAGTCCGTCTTCAGCAGGTGGCCGAAGCAGACCTTGTAGCCGTTGACGAAGCCCTTGCCTTTCTTCCGGCTGAACTCATCGGGCAGTTGCTTTGCACACTGAACTCCTAATTCGCGTTCCCACGTCATAAAATATAGTTTCAAGGACTCCGAGAGCATCGAAACGCAGGTAGCCCCTAGTATCTCCAACGATGTCTTCGCCTCGCTCCATTCCTCCAGGAAGGGCGGCTCGCCGTCTTCGCTATATGGCGGTTCGTAGGGATCTTCTCCAGCCTCGATCTTGCGGATGATTTCCCGAAACGGCTCCGCAGCCGTCTCGTAGTGCCGCCTGATGAAGCCAGTCCTTAGCCTAAGGAACTCGTTTACTTCCATTTCCAGTCCCTTCCTTTTCGGTCGACCCTCGCATCCCTCTCGCCGATCGCGCACCATCCGCAATCTCGAACAGCGCGGTCTCGCGATCGCATCTTAAGAGCCACGACCTCCATCCGCCGCCCGGCACCAGTTCGGCGGCGGATTTGCACTGAGCGCTGCCTACGGAGTGCGGGTCCTGCCACCAAACACGCGGCAGACAAACCACGCACCAGGCGTGGAACATGAGACCACATAGCCATCTCCACGGAGATCGCCTAGCCATTCCGTGGTTAGGTCAATGCTTTTCGCACGGTTGTAGCCCACCAAACTGGCTTCGTATGTTTCGAAAATGAATTCCTCTTTGCGGGACATGCCTACCGCTTCAGCCGCCCAGCATTCTTGTTGAAATTGCACTGGTAGCATTCGGCCTGCAGGTTGCCGATGTCGTTCGTGCCGCCATCAAGAACGTGAATCTTATGCCCCTTCGTCCACGTGTATTTGT
Source organism: Rhizobium sp. BK176 (assembly GCF_024808055.1). Taxonomy (NCBI): domain Bacteria; kingdom Pseudomonadati; phylum Pseudomonadota; class Alphaproteobacteria; order Hyphomicrobiales; family Rhizobiaceae; genus Rhizobium; species Rhizobium sp. BK176. The sequence continues at coordinate 27,107 of NZ_JANUBV010000007.1, forward strand.
ATCGTGTGTCCGGGCGCTTCGGGATCACATCCCACGGCCGGTCGCATTCAGAGCAAGTGGGGCTCGCAGCAAGCAGTGCTTTCCATTCGGCAGCGGTGTGCTTTCCGCCGTTCGCCTTGATCCTCTCCTGCCGAACTTTTCCCCGGGCATTCCGGCAGTCCATGCAGCGATCCCAGGAGTTAAAGCGAGTGCCGCCGCACTTGGTGCATTTCTTGATGTTGATCGCGTCCATTCCTGTCGCCCCTACGCGGCGGTATCCCCTGACTGTTCCTGCTCTGGCCCCAGATTCTCAAAGAACTTTTTTGCGCCGGCTTCGCGAATCCCATTCTCGAGTGCTTCCGCCATGCTCTCGAAGATGTTGCAAAGTTTACGGAGGTAGTCACTCGAGATGTCCATGTGCCGATTGCCTTCCTTGTCAAACCCATTGCGGTGGACGCAATCATGGCGCTTGGCAACCGAGGCAATCACCATTGTTCGGTCGTCCTTGTTTGCGGGCAGAATTCGCGCTCCAAAAGCCCGCTCGCAGATCCCGTGCACCGCAGGCAGATTGTGGAATGAAAACCTCTGGAGGGCCTCCTTGATCATATCTTGGACGATGGTCGGCTTGTCGAGAATTGTTTTCAAGTTGACTTGCTTATCCTTGAGGACATCCAGCTTGAGCATGTGCCGCTGGATCTCCTTATCCGCAAGGGCGGCGCCAATGATGGAGTCGGAAAGGTAAGCCTCGGCGATCGAGTACAGGGTACTGAACAGCATGCGATTCCGACTGCTAAAACCGTCCATGGTAGCGAATTCGTCGACGTTGTTTCGCCACTCCTTCAGGGCGTCGACGAAAATTCCATACGCCTCTGGCTCTGGAAGCGGCTCGTACCACTCGTCCGGTATTCCAGGCAGAGACAGTGAGACTTTGGTGTCCTCATTCTCGTCTAGTTGGGCCGAGAGTTCACCGCGGTGCTTTGAGATTCTTACAGTCCATTCGTGGGCATCTTCTGAATTCAAGCAAGCAACTCGGTGTGAGACTTCGCCGGTCCATTCTTCAGGAGGCAGCACGTAGGCGGCGGCAGGATGCCCGCACCGGGGACAGATGAAGCCGACTTCTAGCTCGCGGTCGGCCTCGAAGTCGTAGTCTTCTGGAAACCCGTCATCTTCTAGGGATGATCCAAACCCATCCATCGCTGCATCCTCTGTTTGTGTCATTGCATTCTGGCTACCACCGCACGCTTTCAGAAGCGTGAATTCCTGCCGGCGTTTGCACGAGGCACGTCGGGCGCACACGATCATATTCATCGAATGCGAAGGAAACGGCGATGGGTGTGATCAGGTGGGGGGATTATTCCGAGTTCGGTGACGGTATCTGGGGCTATCTCGGATCTGACATCGTGTGCGCGATCAAGGCAACAAAGGTCGGCAGTCTCGAATGTGAGATGCTCAAGATCCAGGATGCTTGCCCGGGAAAGCACGCCGCCAAGTTCAGAGCTCGCCCGGAGGATTACATGCGCGTCGAATGGATGCCGCCAGCTCGTGGCCACATCCCGCCGGTTCAAGAGGTCATGGCCTTCATGATGGCCGTGCAGGCAGGATTCACGTCCCGCGAGCAGGTCGCCGCAGAGTTCGGCAGTTCGGCTACGACATCGAGGAAATCGCTCTGCAGAATGCGAAGGGCTCCGCGAGAGCTGAGAGCTTCGTCTGCCCTATAGCGTATACGAGGGCGCAGGTGAAATGGGGCCGACCCAGATTAGCGAGATCGTTAAGGCGCTGCAGAAGAAATCGGTGATGGATGCCCTCACTAAAATGGTCGAGGAGGAGCCAGCTTGAACGGAAAAACATCATGGATTAATCCATGAATTCAGTGAGGATGAAATCCATAAGCCTCTGTTTAAAAATCATAATTTTCGATTGTTGTCGTAGCAAAGCATGTTGACGGAGGTGATGAAGGTCCGGTAGCTCTGGTGCATCTGATCAACCAAAGGAGGCAGTCAGATGTATCTCGTAGACATGCATACCATCGGCGATGAGCGCTACTTCATCGTGATCGACACGTTCCACCCCGAGCGCAATCGCGTTGAGAAAGTCAGCGACGAACGCTTCTCCGAGTTCCTGATGAAGGTTCTCGACACCGATGTCCCGGTATCTGAGATCGAGCAGGAGGTCGCAGCATGAAGCTGACTGTGAAAATCCAAGCATCGGAAGTGACCCGTCTCGTTGAGCTTTTCGCTCAGGGTGCAGCCGACCTCGTTGAGCACGTAACCTCTTCCTGTGGGCCGGATGACGAACTGCCTCGTGCACACATTTCGATGTGGGTAACGGAGACGGTCGAGGGACATGTGTACGCAAACATGTGGCTCGGCGATCCAGATGATCCCGCCGAGTGTGGCTTCATGCCTCCCAAAGACCAGATGTCAGTTGCCTACGCCGTTGCTGACACGGACGACTCGACCGCACGCGATGTCGTCCGCGCCCTTCGTTCACGCGAGTTTCGCACCGTCATCGCCGATCGCGACCTGGTTGGGACGTTGCTGGGACACGCTCGCTGTGCCGCGTTTCTGGCATCTGATCAAGCTAAGGAGATCGCAGCATGAGCACGACCGTAGAACAGCGCATGCCGCTCGTAGATCACGAGTTTCGCTTCCACCTCCCTAGCCCCGTCTGGACTGGCTGCGACGAGGAATGGGTCCATCAGATGACGCTCCAGTCGCGGGACTGGCTGAATTCGCAACCGCATGTCGTCGGCTCCGTAGCCTATGAGGAGGAGCTTTTCGCTTCCCTGTGGCGCGACCCGGACCGCTCTCTGGGTGACATCGTCTACATGATCATTGCGAGCAAGGCATACATCGACGCGCATCGCGATGAGCGCAAAGGGGCCATCGCGGTCACCCTCAGCGTCGGCGCGGGGAAGTCGTGCTACGATGTCGCCAAGAAACTTGAGGAGGCAGAGTTTCTTCACGACCTGCAGGAAGTGTTGGAGATCGTGCTGGCGCAGGGCCGCCTTCGCATCATCTAAGCCATCCCCATCAGAGAGGCCCCCGGAAACGGGGGCCTTCATTTTTCTTCGCCATCGTTCTCGAATCCTGCGAAGAGCCTGGACGCGCTCCCCGTCAGATACCTTCGAGACGAGAGCGAATGCCATCCAAACCTTCGACAACGCCGACACCTGACCAGCGCGCCTGCGTCCTGGGTCCGTTCGGGCGTTCGCCGGGACGCCGACATCCGTCGACGAAGCCACGCACTCCGGGCATAAGGCGATAGAGCCGAAAGGGAAAAGGCTGCCTCCGGTAGACAGCCCTTTTTATGTCGCGCCACACTCTGACCACGAACCCTCGTAGTCAATGAACTGCCTCCATGAGGCTTGCCTAAGGGAAATCTATCGGACGCGGGGTCCGGCTCCGCAATGATCATGATTGCCGCCGGCGGCAAATAAGGCAAGAAGTATAGCCGGGGATTCATGAGGGACGACGATGCTGAGATTTCTTGCGAGCGTGCTGGACCAGATGGATCTTGCGCTTGAGCATATCCAGAAGGGTAGCATTCACGATGCCCGGTTCGGCCTGATGTTGACGGACAACGTCGTCGAGCTGGTGCTGCATCGGATAGCGAAGGATCAACACGAGCGCCTGAAAGCCTATCGCCATCTCGCGGAGAAGTATCAGCATACGAAGGAGCTGGAAGAGGCCATGGGTCGCTCCTTCGAAGCTAAGCTGAGGTTCGCCCGGATTGAAGGACAGGTGACGGATGAGCAGTCCAGGACGATTGCGATCATGCACTTGTTCCGGAACGAGCTGTATCACCTCGGGGTCCAGTACGAGTCCATCGTGCAGGATCTCGCCCTCTTCTATTTTTCGACAGCATGCGGATTTCTTGCGGAGTTTAAGATCCGCGGCTTCAGCTACACGTGGGGCATCGAGCTTCCGGAGCGATCGCGGAAATACTTCACACGGCGCGGCGACTATTCCCCGGCCGGGATTGGCGATTTTCCGAAGGCCTGCAGAACGCTGGATGCGGCGTGTGGACACGATAAATCGAAGACGATCGGCGGCCTGGTTGATCACATGGAGGAGGTCATTCGCGACTGCGACACTTCTCTCGACACTATCGCGGATGGGATCTACGACAACCAGCGCATGACGAGAGACGAGGCGGCGGTGGAGTGCCAAGCGTGGCCTCTCGCCTTCACCCCGGAAGCTCGCGCATTCGCGAAAAAGAAGGGGTGGCATGGGAAGACGACGTTCGAGTTCGTCGAGTGGCTCCGACAGAATTATCCTCTGAAGTTCAAGAAGGATCCTATTCCGAGCTGGCGGCGGCAGGCGAAGCGGCTGCGCTCGAACGGGAACCCTCACAAGGCCCTCGAAACCTATCAGTCGTTTATGACTGTGACGCTGCCGATGAGGGATGCCTTGTGGGAAGCATCCATGCAAATCGAAGCCGAGATCGATCGCTTGATCGACGCGCGACACGGCAACTAGGAAAGATCAGGACCACTGAGCGTGAACATCTTGGAAAAACTATCTCGACTGCAGGCGGGCACGCTGGGCGAGCTGCTGACCGTGGCGAAGCTGAACACGCTTGGCCTTGCCGCATACATGAGTCCTGAGGGCGCACCCGGTCACGATGTTATGGTGGTCGTCGACGGTTGGCCTCGATCGGTAGAGGTGAAGACGCGGCAGTTCCTGAAGAGCGCGGCGACTGAGATCACACGCTGGCCGATGAACTTGGACACCAAGGGCGATGCTGATTTCTTCATATTCATCGAACTCGATCTGCGGACGATGGCACCGACGTTCTACGTCCTGACCAATGCGCAGGCGCGATCAACCTTCAGGGACTACAAGGGCGGCGGCAACTGCTACCCCGGCGAAGTCAGGAAGCTGATCCAGCCGAACGACTTTTCAGCTCTCCTTCCTGCTCCCTGAGGCCGTCATTTCTGAGTTCCGATAAGGAAGCTTATCAGCAGTCAGGCTGGCGCAAACTTCGTACGTGTGATTGGTAGCGAAGGCGGATTGAGTTCACAATAGGAGCAAAATGCTCGAAATTTCAGAGTCTTGTAAGCGGAAGCATGACGACACTCAAGGCATGCACGCCGCGGTCATTCGGACTGCATCAGCGGCGAACAAGGCAGATGCCGATGGCGAAGAGGGTCGTCTTCTGGCGGCCGGTAAGTCGGCTGGCTGAGGAAGACAAGTGATTTCCCATCTGCTCCGCGTCGGCGGAGAACAGGTTTGTTGGTCCCTGAAAAGACGCTTGATACGCAAGCGTCCGGGATGTCGGTGGCGACGATGATGTCCTTGAAGCTCATCACTCTATCTGAATACGCCCGTTGCTTTCAAGCTTTGCTAAGATTCAGATAATCGCCGGATATTCTTTGGGGAACACCCACTCTGCGTTGTGGGCGGAGACATGCCCTCGCTTGCCGAGCCCCGGGGCGCCATGAATTACTCTCTTCGAATGCTTGTGATTCCCGAGGCATATGAATGGCAACCATACGATTGGTCGAGATTGAGAACTTCCGCTGCATCAGGCACCTCCAATGGTATCCGACTCCGGGCATCAACTGCCTGATCGGACCGGGAGACAGTGGCAAGTCCACGATCCTTGATGCAATCGACCTCACTCTCGGTGCGCGAAGGACTGCTCAGTTCACCGACGCCGACTTCCACAACCTCGACATCAAAAAACCGATCCAAATCACACTCACCCTTGGAAACCTCGGGCCAGACTTGAAGTCCATCGAGACCTACGGAATGTATCTCCGTGGATACAACGTCGCGACGAAGAAGATCGAAGACGAACCTGGAAGCGGCCTGGAGACCGTGCTCTGCCTCAACCTCGTCGTCGAGGGTGATCTGGAACCGACCTGGTCGCTCATCTCCGATCGCGCGCGCGCCGCAGGTCAGACGCGCAACCTGTCATGGTCGGATCGCGAGAGGCTGGCACCCGTCCGGATTGGCGCTCTCTCGGACCATAATCTGTCCTGGAAGCGAGGCTCCGTCCTCAACCGCCTCTCGGACGAGACCGCCGATGCTTCGACCGCGCTCCTGGCGGCGGCTCGGGAAGCTAGGAAGTCCTTCGGCAAGGATGCCGACACAATGTTGGGCGACGCACTTAAGATCGTGACCGAGGTCGCGGGCAGCCTCGGCATAGATGTCGGCACAACGGCCAAAGCCGAACTCGAGGCACACTCCGTCTCAGTGACTGCAGGAACCATCTCTTTACATGACGAGAATGGCGTCCCACTCCGTCGGCTCGGGATAGGCTCGACGCGCCTCATGATATCGGGGCTCCAGCAGAGGAAAGCTGCCGAGACCGCAATCCTGCTTGTCGACGAACTCGAGCACGGGCTTGAGCCTCATCGCATCGTACGTTTCCTCGACAACCTAGGCGCCAAGCAGAAGGAGTCGTCTTTGCAGGTGTTCCTCACCAGCCATTCCCCCGTGGCCGTCCGGGAGCTTGCAGTGGAGCAGATCTCGATCGTGCGACGGGTCGGAAATCGGCACGAAGTAAGGTGGGTGGGCGATCATCCCGACCTTCAGGGAACAATCCGCCTCTACCCGGAAGCTTTTCTCGCCCATTCCATCCTAGTCTGTGAAGGAGCAAGTGAGGTCGGCTTCGTTCGCGGCATGGACCAATTCCTCTCGGACAAGGGAGACGGCAAGTCGCTCTTCGCGGCCGGAACTGCGCTTGTCAGTGCCAACGGGTACACGAACATCATGTCGCGAGCAGAGGCGTTCCAAACGATGGGCTACCGAACGGCCACATTTCGCGACGACGACTATCAACCGCCAATAGCCGAGGAGACCAGCTTCGAGCTCGCCGGCAGATCCATCTTCAAATGGCGCAAGGGCCATAAGCTTGAAGTTGAGCTGTTCGTGACGCTGCCGGCCGATGCGGTCGGCGCGCTCCTTGACCGTGCCCTTGAGGATCGTTCGGAAGGCGAGGTGGATTCTCAGCTCAAGAGCCATTCGACGAACGCAGTGACGCTTGCGCGGGTGCGAGACGAATTGGCCAGGGGAGTTCTGTCGACGGAAGCACGGCTGGCGTTGGGAAATGCCGCCGGTGGTAATAAGGACAACAAGAAGGCTTGGTTCAAATCCGTTGGGGAAATGGAGGAGGTCGCCCGCGATTTAGTGATGCCGTCGGTCAGAGAAACGGACAAGGAGTTCATATCCGTCCTCGTCTCTCTGAGGAAATGGTGCCTGAATGGCTGAGGGAGAAATCGATCTTCTGGCTATCCGACGAGGATCGGTAACGGCTCCGGCCGGGTGCGGAAAGACCCAGCTCATTGCGGATTCCCTCATCAGGTACATGGACAGGAAGCCGATCCTGATCCTCACTCACACCAACGCGGGCGTGTCGGTTCTGCGGTCGCGGCTGGAGCGGGCGGGAGTTCCGACCCGTTCGTATCGATTAGCGACGCTCGACGGTTGGGCGCTTCGAACTCTCAACACTTTTCCGGCCCGCTCGGGCATTGATATCAGCCATCTCGCTCTGAATGACCCACGCAGCGACTATCCCGCGATCAAGCAGGCCGCCGCGGCGCTCTTCGAGGGAAAGCATCTCGATGACATCATAGATGCGAGCTACAGCCGCGTGATCGTCGACGAGTACCAGGACTGCGGCCATGAACAGCATCGCATGGTCAGCCATCTCTCGACCGTAATTCCAACCGTCGTCCTGGGCGATCCGATGCAGGAGATCTTCAGTTGGCAGGGCCCGCATCCGCATTGGGACCATGATGTCTGCTCGACATTCTCTTCGGCGGGAGAACTGGCGAAGCCATGGCGCTGGATCCGAGCGGGCGCGCAGGCTTTCGGCGAGTGGCTTCTCGAAGCCCGCGCGATCCTTGTCGCTGGTGGCCGGATCGATCTTCGAACAGCGCCGCCTGAGGTCGAATGGGTCGAACTGGACGGCAGCGACGATGAAACCCGTCAACGCAAGGCCTGCAACGTCCGCCCTCCAAACCCCGACGGCAAGGTTCTCATAATGGCGGCGGGCATGAACCGGGCACTCCAGCGCAGAGTAGCAAAGCAAACCCCGGGGGCAGTCACGGTCGAGGCCGTGGATCTCACCGATGTCATCACGTTCGCAGGAAATCTCGATCTCGATCAGCCGGGCGATCTGGACACCGTTCTGGAGTTCGCTTCCGAAGTGACGACGAACGTGGACAAGGGCGGCCTGCGTTCGCGGATCGCGATCATAGAGCGCGGATCCTCTCGGAAGGATGCCACCGCCGTCGAACTGGCAGCCCTCGACTACAAGGCGGACGGTTCTGCCAAAAACCTCCTCAGCCTGTTCCTCGCCCTTGAGAACAATCAAGGTGCAAGAACCTTCCGTCCCGAAATCCTTGGCGCATGCGTGCAGGCGCTTCGATCCTGTACTCCCGGAACCCCTGATGCGTTCCTCAACGCGGCAGTGCGGATCCGCGAGCAAAGCAGGATGATCGGAAGGCGCGTCCCGAGAAGAGCCGTCGGCAGTCCGCTCCTCCTGAAGGGGCTCGAAGCAGATGTTGCCGTCATCCTGGATGCCGAGCAGTTCGACAGCAACCGAACCCGGAACACGAAGAACCTGTATGTCGCACTCACAAGAGGATCACGGAAGCTGGTTGTCTGCTCCTCGAGCCCGATGGTTGCATAGCAGTTGGATCAGGGTTGCCGCCCAACGTGCGGCATTGCTAGGTCAATGAAGAAACGGGAACCCAGATTGCTGAGGTTTCATCACAGTACGGCCTCGCCCTTCCGGTCAACGCGCAGGCTCCGACCCATGCGCAGACTACGGCATCAAGTGCATCCTCGAAGGCCTTTGACTCGTACCCTCGCGCATCCATAGGCGGCAACGTCAGCGCATCCTTCACACCGCTGATTTCGACATCTAGCAGCGCCACGATATCGCTCCAGGTCCGCAGCAGGTTCGCTCGTCGAGCAACAGGGTCTGCGTCTGGCCAATACTTCCTGATCTTTGACTGCTTGTACGGCAACCTACGATCTGCAGCCGCAAGTTCGATGAGCGCAGGATGTGGATAGACACCAGTAGATTTGAACCTGCCCGATCACGGTCGCGAGATCATTCAACGAGGGCTGAGTAGCTTCGATATCCATGCGAGCCTCAGACGGCCTCGACTTCTTCAACGGCCAGTCCCCTTATCTTAAGTTCGGAACCAATCCATTTCCGCGCGGTCATCATGCTCTGACGATAGTCGTCGGCAGCGAGCGAGAGAGACTCCGGCGAGGTGGCACGATCGAGGTCCTCGAGCGACCAACCATCGACCAGCCGCTTGCTGATTGCGAAGCACGTCGCCTTTCCAACTCTAAAGGCCATTGAACGTTGTGCCGCCCGTAGAATTATGCTTCGCAGTTCCTCGGCCTCCATCTGGCCGGCAAAGAGTACTTCGAGCTCCCCAGCCATGCGCTCAACTGCGGAATAGAGGCCGTTGATGAACAGAGTCTGCGCGTCCTTGTAGTAGCGTCCTGCTCGTCCCTTCATCTGCTTCTCATCGATCTCGGTTGGATCGTCCAGGATCTCGATGGTGGGCGCTCTTTCGAGTGCCTGGGCCTCCTTGGAAAGCCTCGCTCCCTCGGGTGCCTTGCGAATCTTCTTTTCCGTTGCCCGCTGCCCCCCATGCTTTTCGCCGCGAAGAAACCTATCCTCTTCGTCATCCATGGATTCGACGGGCGCCGAGCGTGCTTCATCGAGACCGAGATCGCTGTCGTCGGTGCGATCTGAAGCTTTCAAGGATTTGACGTATGTGGTCGTCGGAAGTCTGAACTCATCGAGAAGTTTCTGAAGATCCTTCTGAAGATCGTCGAGGTTTTCGTCACGCGGGGGGTGCGCTTCCCGGATCACATCCTTCGCCCACTCGGGCATGAGCTCACGCACCCTGCCCGCGTAGTCATCCGTCGAGATGGAGTTTCGCTCCTCAACAGTCATGAGGGCGTCGCGGTACTGGTTGGGTAGCGCATCGTCATCAGGAAGATAGATCTCGACAGTCAAAACCGTCGAGCCGAACGGGATACCGTAGTTGGGCGCTACCGCGGACCATTTCTTACCAGTTCGAATGTCATAGCGTTCTCCCTTGTGCACGAGAGCGCAGAACGTCGTCGAGGACGTCGAAGGATTATTCAACGCGCTGATGGAATGGCTGTAACTTTGGTGCTTGGGATCGTGGATGTATTGGATACTGATCCCGGTTTCGGGGCACGCGACGATTTCCGCATTCGGAAGCGCTGGAACAACCTCCTGTAAGGTCTTGAGAGTCCTGGTCCTTCCGGTCTCGTCCTTGCCGCCACCTTTCGTCATCGATACGTCGAGCATCACTTTCACGCCCGGACGAAACTCTGCGAAACGTCTGAAGATCTGAGTTGCGACATAACTCCGGTCGACCCGGATGCCCCTCCCGATGGGTTCCGAGACCGTATCATGGTCATCGTCCTCGCCCATGAGAACTACTTCGGTCCAGTCGGAAGACAGGTCTACGGAGTGACGCAAGGTATAGCCCACGTCAAAAATAGACTCTTGCCTTCCCTCAATGTCGTAGGCAAACCGAACGAAGGTCTCAGCTTCATCGTCGTAGCCTATCGTGACCTCGTGAAGGAGGCCGTTCTTGCACGACCTATAGCGTATCCCGGCCGGAGAGACCGTGAGGCCGGAGACCTTCGCCCCGATCCCGAAGTTTCCCTTCAGTGACATCTGCTTGTTGATCGAAGCCGAAATGTTTGTCGCGGTCCGGAGCTCGGTCGCGTCCATGCCCGGTCCGGTATTCCAGAATGTAAGCTTTCGGACGCCGTCGATGAGCGTTGGATAGATCCGTACGAAACGCCGCCCTTCCGGAGCGAGCGAGGCGCTCTCCTGCGCATTCATGAAGAATTCGCGGACAACGGTGTGGCGAGGAGCCTGCCCGATCATCCTGTTGATCAGGAACCTGTCGTCTTCAATCGTCAGGCGTTCGTAGCTCATGAGGGATCCTAGAGTTTGAAGTGATCCTTCTCGGACGGTCCAGAGGTGCCGAATTTCCGCTCGAGGTCCGATGCGGCATCGCGTAGCGCCTTGACGATCTTTTTCACGTCAGCGTCATCGAAATCGTACGCCCGACGGTTGGAAAGATTGCCAATCTTTCGGATGGCGTCGAGTGCAGATTGTGTCCTGCCCTCCGCCAGCTTTACGAATTTCTCTCGCTTGCTGTCCATTCGTATCTCGCGATTTCGCTTCTACGCAAGATTGTTCGCTGAGCGCGGAATTGTCAACAATTCGGCTCTTATATTTTTGTGAACTTCGCCGTGATATTCTGGAAGAATTTCAAGCTACCCGGTATGAGCCGTGGATGTCGTCGTGTTTGCAAACCACGGTGCGGCACCTGCATAAGAATACCGCCCGCTGCGTAAGGGGAAATGATGTCGTCGGCCCCTCGATGCCTATCTCCGATACGGCTCGTCCTACACCTGCTCCATCCAGTCGACGACCTTCTGATGAAGATGTTCCTGAACGGCGATGCGGCTCATGGCGGTCGTGACGCATCAAAGGTGCACTCTATCGGAAACGGGTACATGTCCGTTACGAGAGCACGTTCGGCCCATATTTCCGGCTGCTTTACACTATTCTTTGGCGGCTTCGGGACGACAAGAAACTCACACCGGAAGAAAAGAGACGGTACGGCAACCTCCTGCGCGGCCACTTGACGTCCTTCGAGGTGGCAATGGCCGGGCTAAATGGATTGATGCCGCGGGCCAAGGACTTCGATGCCTGCTAACCGAGTTCAGGCTTCTCAAGTACTACCCAAATGGGGCAGTTCGGCGTGCCTTGATGGCCGTCTATCCGCCCGAGGCATTTCAAGGCAGAGCAGACAGGACACGCGATGTCATGCTCGAAGAATACCCGCTCGACGAGAGCTAGCGACAGTCCGCTGATAGCCCCGCCGGCCGGTCCGTCCACTTCCGCGAAACCGGAAAAAATCTACTTCGAATGTTTGTTAGGCGATCCCGGTCACATCCGGGTAAGCGAACATAACCGCATCATCGATCGCACGTTCGCCTCGAAGGACAACCGTACCCTCAGTGCCCGTTGAAATGCTTCTTCACCTCGCCCCGCCCAAGGAGGCGCGCGAACTTGCGGTAGTCGCCACGCTCGAAACGCCAACGCCCCGCCGCGACCGAGACGTCGACGCCTGCGGCATTTGCGATCGCCATCAGCTCGGCGCCGCCCATGTTTCCCTTTGCTCGACTCGACCATATGTTCGACGGGATGAGAGCGTCGCGTGCGAACTCGTCAGCCTGCGCCTCGATCCCGTCCGAGCTAGTAACGTCCAGGTCGTCGAGTATCACGGGCAGATCACTATTAAGGTGAAGCACGACATGCGCGAATTCATGCAAAATAGTAAACCAGAAATTGTCCAGGCGATCGTGGCGAATAGTGATTGCGATCACTGGGACCCCGTCGGCGCGGCGCATCGCTGCACCGTCAAGGTATGTCCCCGGCAGGTGCTCCAGGACGACCAGGACAACGCCGATGCTCGTGAGATATTCGACCAGTTTCTGCGGCCAGTCGGATAGGCGGCTGATCTGCGCAAGTGCCCTAGCCGACCGTTCGCCGTCATGTGTCGCGCCGGTGGGTACCCGCGCTGCCTCGGCCTTGATCATGACCGCGGCACACCATGCCTCTAGCGCGCCGAAATCGGTCTTGGCGTTCGTCCTGTCCGTTCTCGTCTTTCTGAGCATCGCCACATTGGGAACAGTCGATCTGGCTCTGGACATGAACGCCTCGATCGTCTCCTTGGCCGTCATGACGCCGAGCTTCCTCAGCTTGTCGACCGCGGCGGCGGATGGGGCTCGGCCACCCGGCGGTTCGTGCTTTATCCCACCGACGAGCAGCTCGATCGGTATCCGCAGATGGGTGTGAAGGGCGCGGATCTGGTCGACGGTAGGCTGGCGCTGCCCGCTTAAGACCTCCGACACGCGCGACTTGGCGCCGAGATAAGGCTCGAGGTCGCGAGGCTTCAGGCCCAACTGCGCCATTCGAAATTTGATCGCTTCCGCCGGCGAGACGGTGGAAAACTGATGAACCGAGCGCTCCCACTTCTCGATGAGGGTCTGCAGCACATCCAGCTCGTCGATCGCGGACTGGGTCGTCGAAGTGATGAGTTCGGCCGCTCTCCGGAGAGCGGCCTCGTAATCCTGTTCAGTGCGAATTGGTCGAATTCTCATGCAGCCCTCCCTTTCACTGCATGACGGGGCTCGGCCTGGATCATCCTGCCTGCATAGTCGATCAGCATCATCCCGGTGACGAAGTTGACGGTAACGTCAACAAGGTTGTCGGCGTCAAGGAAAATCCGCAGCTTCGAATCGTCCGTGACGGCTCCCGGATAGGATTCCAGAAACTCCTCCTTCGAGGTCCAGGTACCGTCAGCCAGTTCGGCATGCAGCACTGCTGCCGCAGCGGCGAGTCCTTGATCGCCGTGCTTCTTCAGGTCGCAGAGTCTACCGATTCCCATGAGTCGCATCTCGAAATGACATAGCCCCGATCATCTGTGGATAAAATGGTTACCAAATGTGTAACGCCGTTGCAGGGCCGGCTGAGTCGTGGCATAACATCATCGTTCCACATTTGGGAACCTTCATCAAGGTCCCAACGTGAATGAGCAATGCTTGGAAAACCGCCAAGGAGAAATTGGCCATGGACACGCATACGAACGCAGAGAAGATTACTATCGAAATCGCCGGGACCGATCTGGTCTTCCATATTCATGATCCGGAAACCGAAAGGCCGACGGGCGGCAAGATCGCCAAGCTCGCCGGCTTCGCCGAGGGACAGCATCCGTTCGTCCTCCAGTGGAAGAACGACGGCGACTTCGAAGGCCTCCGCCCTCAGGAAGAGGCCGACCTGAGCAAGGGTAAGAAGTTCATCGTCGCACTGGCGGACGCCGCGAACCGCATCCTGATCGATGGCAACGAGCTTGACTGGCCCGCCGACGAAATTTCCAACGATGCCATTCGCAAGCTTGGCCGTATCCCCGACGGCAAGCTGATCTACCTCGAGCGGCAGGACGAGTCGGACCTGCTCGTCGGGAACGGCGATACGATCAAGATCCGCAAGAATGGCGTCGAGAAGTTCCGCAGTCGCGAGCCTAAGACCTGGGAGTTGAACGTGCAGGGTGTGACGATCATGTCCAACACGCCGACCATTTCCGTGGTCGACGCCCTCACCCGTGCCGGCTTCGACCCGAACGTCTGGATCATCGTCCTGCGCGTCCAGGGCCAGCCCAAGCGCCAGCTCGAGATCGGCGACACGATCGACCTGACGACGCCGGGCATTGAAAAGGTCCGTCTCACGGCAAAGGACGTAAACAACGGCGAGGCGCGCTCTGCGCCTCGCCAAGACTTCCCGCTCTTTGAGGTCGACGAGGAATATCTCGACTCTCTCGGTCTGCTCTGGGAGACGCGTGTGGACGGCAAGTTCCGTTGGCTGATCATTCGCGGCTACACGGTTCCGCAGGGCTATACGGTTTCCTCAACGACCCTCGCGCTCCATTTGCCCGCGTCCTATCCGGAAGCGCAGATCGACATGTTCTACGTCAATCCGCCGCTTCAGTTGGCATCGGGCGGCGCGATCGCGGCCACGGAAAGCTCTCAGGCCATCGGAAACACATCGTTCCAGCGGTGGTCTCGCCACCGCGGTGCGGGTTCGGTTTGGAATCCGCTCAAGGACAATGTCATCACCCATCTCGCGCTCGTGGAATCCGCGATCGCGAAGGAGGTTGGCCAGTGATACCCGCCGTCACCCTCGCCATGGCCGGCGTCACTCACGCGACGCTCATGAAGCATCTGTTTCCTGGGGACGGCCTCGAAGCTGCGGCCCTTCTCGTATGCTCGCGATCGCCTGCTCCGCGTCGCAGGCTCGCCGTCAGGACGGCGATTCCCGTCTCGTACGAAGTCTGCTCTCATCGAGGACCGGACGCGATCGTCTGGCCGGGATCGTATATTGAGATGGCCATCGACGCCGCCGAAGAGGAAGGACTGACGATCATTCTGCTGCATTCCCATCCCGGCGGATGGCTCGACTTCTCCAAGGTCGATGACAAGAGCGACGAACGGGTCATTCCTGGCATCTTCCAGGCGTTCGGCGACCGTCACGGCTCCGCCGTCATGACGCCGGACGGCGCCGTCCGCGCCCGGCTGTATTCGCCGGAGATGGAGTGCGAACCCGTAGATCTCGTCACGGTCGCGGGCGACGACATCAGCTACTGGTGGTCGGCGGAGATCGCGAGCGGAGTTCTGCCTCGACGCTCCCTGCCCTTTACCAGTGACATGACGTCGGAACTCGGTCGGCTCTCGGCCGCCGTGATCGGCGTCTCGGGCACCGGCTCGATCGTCGGCGAACAGATCGCGAGACTGGGTTTCGGCCACGTGCTTCTTGTCGACCCCGACAAGGTCGAGAAGAAGAACCTCAATAGGATACTGAACTCGACGCTGGCCGATGCGGAAACCGCGCGTCTCAAGGTCGAAATGTTCGCCGGGGCGATCGAATCCTATCGCGAACCAGGAATCGCTCGTGCAATGCCGCTCGAGGTCGGCACGCGCGAGGCTATCGAAGCCGTCGCACAGTGCGACGTCATCTTCTGCTGCGTCGACAGTCAGGAGGGCCGCATGTTCACCGACAAGATCGCCGCGGCCTTTCTCATCCCCTTGTTCGACGTCGGTGTCGTGATCCCGACATTCGTCAAGGACGAAATGCCTGCGATCGCCGACGTCTGCGGTCGGATCGACTATGTCCAGCCGGGTGGCTCGACCCTTTCTGATCGCGGTGTTTATACGCCCAAGGGTCTCCGTAACGAGGATCTGCGCAGGACCGATCCCGATGCCTTTGCCGACGAGGTCCGACAAGGCTACATCAAGGGTCTCCCGGAAGAGGCGCCATCCGTCATTTCTCTCAACATGCGGGCCGCGTCGACAGTCGTCAACGAGTTCATCGCTCGCGCATTTCCTTATCGTCTGGAAGCGAACCGGCATTATGCTCGGACCATGTTCAGTCTCGCGGGTTGCGACGAGGAACACTCTGCCGAAGACGATTTCCAGCGTGCAGGGAGCAACTTTCTTGGACGCGGGAGCCAGGAACCGCTGCTCGGCATGCCGGCCTTTCGAAAGCGGAGAAAGCCGGAATGAGGATTGCAACGTGGCTTCGCAGGCTCTGGGATCGATATGGGCCTGCCAGACGAGTTCGTGTCATGGACGGCGACACGCTCCCTGAGAGGATGCCGTGGCGCGATCTGGTTCTCACAAAGGACGATGGCGAGTATTGGAGCGTCGGAATGCGCTGTCCGTGCGGATGCGGCGATACGATCGAACTGCTGGTCGCTGCGGAAACGAAACCGTGCTGGGATGTGGCCATTGACGAAAAGCGCCGACCCACGCTCCATCCTTCGGTCTGGAGGCAGAAAGGATGTCGGTCACATTTCTGGATTCGTCGAGGACGTGTGCACTGGTGTGAGTGGCATCCCCACCAGATATAGGTTCGGCCCATACGGAATCGACATGACCCTATATTCGCTGCGACGGGATCGATCCGCCGCTGTTATTATCGAGTCGATGATTTCGGGTTTTTCAGGTCGGCGTCGCGAATGACGTACGGCCCCCTCAACGTTTCCGGCCGTTGAAGAACGTTCTGGACCGCGTTCAGCATAATGGTACGCAGCTCGTCTCCACGCTCTTTGCTTGTGGATGTTTCCATTCTGGCAACACTTGCAGTCATGTCCTCACCTCCAAGACAACCCCGACTCGAATATACATCGAATAGTTAGGAGCCGATATGATAATTGCGCCCCACATTTAAAGTTCCCGTTAAGGAGACCTTATGGCAACTGCTGTCGTCGATAATCCGGAGATTGTCATTGGACTCGTCGGACCCATAGGTATCGACCTGAGCGCGATCATCGGCTTCTTGCAGGAAGCGCTCGCCAAAGTCCAGTACGCAAGCGAGGTGATCCACATCACTCGCGTGATGCAGGACGTCCTTCCACAGGTGGTCGTCGACGATTCCACGTATGGCAGCCGATATCGATCGTTGATCAAGCAGGCCGATCTCGTCCGGCGTGGCGTAAACAATCACTCGGCACTTGCATGCCTGGCAATCAGCGAAATCCGCCGGGTACGCGCGAAAATCAACAAGGTCGGACCCGACCAGCCTGCCCTCGGCACGGCCTACATCGTCCGCCAACTGAAGCGGGAGGAGGAAATCACCCTTCTTCGCGAAGTCTACGGCCGCAAATTTGTGCAGGTGTCGGTGTTCTCCGACAAGGACGAGCGCCGAAGGCAGCTCATAAAGAAGATCAAGGGGCACGGCACCAGCATCGTCGAGGACGACGACGCCGAAAAGGAAGCGATAGACCTGATCGCGCTGGATCACAACGAGGTCGACGACGTCTATGGCCAGCGTGTCTCGGACGTCTTCCACCTGGGCGACGTGTTCGTGCCGGGTGAAGACAGCGGTAGCGCCAAGACAGTCGTCGAAAGATTCGTGATGGCCCTCTTCGGCCACAACAGCATCTCCCCGACGAAATCGGAATACGGCATGTACGCAGCGGCGGGTGCGTCGCTGCGATCGCTCGACCTCTCACGCCAGATCGGGGCGGCGATCTTTTCGGACAGCGGCGAAGTCATAACGCTTGGATGCAACGAAGTGCCAAAGGCGTTCGGCGGAACCTATTGGTGCGACGATCCTGGCGAGGCCCACCGCGACTACGAGGAAGGCGAGGACGGAAATCACAGCAGGAAGCTTCGGCTCCTGCACGACCTCGTCGAGCGTCTAGGCGCCCTCGGCTATCTTTCGGACAAGCTTCTCGGCGCGGGCGATCCCGGCGAGCAGGTGAACAAGCTGATGTCCGAAAGGACGATCTCCGATTCGCGAATGATGGACATCATCGAGTTCGGCAGGATCATTCACGCGGAAATGTCGGCGATCACGGACGCGGCGCGAAAAGGAAAGGCGCTCGCGGGATCGATCATGTTCACGACGACGTTTCCGTGCCACATGTGCGCGAAACATGTCGTGTCGTCCGGCATCCGACGGGTCGTCTTTCTCGAACCCTATCCGAAAAGCCACGCCAAGGACATGCACGCTGACTCCATTACCTTCTCGCCGACCGAAAGAGACACGAAGGTGCTCTTCGAGCCGTTCATCGGAATATCGCCCCGTCGCTATCGCGACATCTTCGAGAAGAAGAAGCGGAAGGGACCCGATGGCAAAACAGTTCCATGGGCGCAGGGAAAGGCCATTCCTCGGATCGAGGACAAGAGCCCTTCGCATATCGCAAACGAGGAGCCGGCGATCGCGATCGTCGTCGATAACATACTTTCGCTCGACGATCAGTTCGTTCTGCAGCCCAAGCCGAAGGTTAAAGCTGCCGCGGCGTCGAAAGACGCGTCTTCCGTTGTCGCCGGTGCCCGGCGGAAGCGGCCGTTGACGGTCAACTCGAAACCGTGAAACGGTTCGAATTACGACCGCCCGCCCCGACCACATGCAGCTCGGATTCGCAGAAGGGTTTGCGCTGCGTCCGGTCGACGCATTCGGTCTACCCCTCATCTTCATAACGGCGTGGGAAGGCCTCGTGGATCGCGTCGGCATCCGGGCTGGCCAGAAGTTGCTCGTCCTCGGGGGCGGTGGCGGCATCGGTCACGTCGCAGTTCAGATTGGCAAATCTATTGGGGCCGATGTCTACGCAGTCGATGGAGCCCGCAAGGCTGACTACATCAAGAGCCTCAATGCGACGCCGATCGACTACGCCACGGAGACCGTCGAAGAATACGTAGCCAAGTACAGGATTCGGTCGGCAGCCGCGCGATCGAGCCACCATGGATGTCGTCGGTTAACGCAAGTGTCGGCTATTGCCGTCGCCAGTATTCTCGGCTCGCAAGGACACACAATCATTCAGGAGGTCTACCATGCGTACGAGATCCGGCAGCGTCCGGGCGTTCAACTTCCGCATGAGCCTTCCCCTATGGAGCTTGATGGTGACCTCGCGGAGTCCAGGTCTCCCAGGCAAGCCATTCCAGACCCATTTTACGATCCAAATCGGCGACATGCCCCCGCACGAAAAAGCGACGTCTTGTCAATCAGGAAATCTCAGCCGCAGTTCATTAGGCTAGCCACCATATTCGAAGACGGCTACGAAAACTGGCTGGGGACCCCGCTGGCCTGCAATTAGTAGCCTTCGTCATCGGCCAGACGGTCCACTTCTATGGCGGCGCGGTGATTGGAAAGGCTGCACTATAGAGTGCTGCGGCTGGCCTTTTTTGGATGCTGTTTGGCACAAACAGCATCCTCGTCATGTTTGAATTAGGGTTCGTAAAGAGCGACTGTCGGCACCATCAAATTTAACCTTTAAGGAAAAGACATGACCGACATCCCCATCATCATTGCAGGTGTCAAAATTCCCGATAGCTCCATGGCGAAGGCAGCAACGGAGCTAGTTCGAGATACCGAAACGGACCTGCTTTACCACCACTCGCGACGGGTCTTCCTATTCGGCGCCCTGACGGGTGATCGCAAGGGCCTGAGCTACGACCCAGAACTTTTGTACATTGGCGCCATGTTTCACGATATGGGGCTCATGGATTCGCACGCGAGCGAGACGGAACGCTTCGAGGTCGACGGAGCGAACGCGGCACGGGATTTCCTGAGCGCCTACGACATATTAGAGCGCGACGTCGACGACGTGTGGGATTCGATCGCTCTGCACACGACACCGGGCATCCCGCAGCACAAGCGTCCGACAGTCGCCCTGGTGACGGCCGGCGTCGAGATGGACGTCCTCGGCATAGGCTTCGACGAATTCACGAAAGAGCAGCGCGAAGAAGTCTGCGCCTGCCATCCGCGAGGTCTGAAGTTCAAGCACGGGATCCTGTCCTCCTTCTGCATGGGAACGATCCGAAAACCAGAGACCACCTTTGGAAACGTGAAGGCCGACGTGCTCTCGAAGATGGACCCGACCTACAAGAGAGTGGACTTCGCCGATCTCATCCTCGGGTCGAAGTGGGAAAGCTGAGCAGGGCCGCCACATCGATCAGGGAGTTCATTCGTCCGGCCGTTGAAAGCTCGCCCGGTACTGACCGGGCGTGACGCCGAGCCTCCTTGAGAAGACCTGCCGCATGCGATGTGGCGATCCAAAACCGCATTCGTAGGCAATCTCTTTGAGCGCCAAATGACTTCCTTCCAGAAGGTTGCGCGCGGCATCGAGCCGCGCGTTCTCAACGAACTCGGCCGGTGTCGTTCGCGCCTGCTCCGCGAAGAGGCGGGCGAAGCTCCTGCGGCTCATGTTGAGCTGATCGGCGAGATCGTCCACCGTCAGGCGAGCCCTCAGGTTTGTCATCACGAAACCCGATATCGTTGCCAAGGGAGACGTCGGATCCGACGGCGCGACGAGATATGGGCTGAACTGGGACTGTCCGCCCTGGCGCTGGGCTACAACGACAAGGCGCTTCGCGACCGCCAGGGAGACAGTGCTTCCGTGGTCCTCCCTCACGATGGCCAGTGCAAGATCGATTCCAGCCGTGACCCCGGCCGAGGTAATCAGGTCGCCGTCCCGAACGTAGATACGGTCGCGGTCTACCACCGTGTCTGGGAAGCGCTTTGCAAGAGCGTCGGCGTTTTGCCAATGGGTCGTGACCCGTCTCCCGGCAAGGAGACCTGCATGCCCAAGGACGAACGCTCCCGTGCAGACCGAACCCGTTCGGCGTGCACTCTTCGAAAGGCGCCGGACGCATTCGACCATGACGTTGTCCGGTGAATCTTCTGGCAGCCTCGGGCCTCCGGCGACGAGTAACAGATCGTAGCCGTTGATTGCATCGTCGTATGTCCGGTGCGATACCATCCGCATCCCGTTCGACGCCGTGAACATGCCCTCAGGCCCGATGACCTCCACTTGGTAGCGGTCTTCGCCCGGCAGGAAGGCGTTAGCCTCTTCGAAGACGTCCATGGGCCCGGAAACATCGATTGCCTGGACGCCTGAAAAAACGACGACGGCTACCGAACGCATGCAAAACTCCTTGCGCAGAATTCTAAATTAATCATCGCTGTTCCGCTGTCCGATCGGGATCGCCACCCCATTGAAGAACCGTGGAATCCAGGGGCACTACGAACACCTTGCGATCACCTCAGTCAGACGCTCGCAGATCCGGACCACGTTCTTCACAGGTGCTGTCGCAACCCCGAGAAGCAACCCTGCCTCTGCCGCTCGAGCGGACGAGTACCAGGGCGAGAGCGGTGCGGGAAACGTTCCGAAGGTGAGCGCATCTCTGGCGATCGCCACATCGGGGGCACCTTTCGGCAGCTTAAGAAGTACCGAAAGACCCGGAGCCGAGATCTTTTCCGGACCCAGAGCGTCGCGAAAATAGTCGAGAACTGGCTGGCGTGCCGCTACATAGGCTCGTTTGATCCGCCTCAGGTGCCGCAGGTAATGCCCTTCCCGTATGAACTCCGAGATGGCCAACTGAACTGACGGACCAGGAGGTGGAGAAAGGCAGGCAGCCACTTCGGCGAACCTGCTTGCGAGCTCGGCGGGAGCGATGACGAACCCGAGCCTGAGTGCCGGACTGATAGTCTTGCTGAACGACCCAACGTGAATGACGCGCCCATGAGTATCGATGGAGGCAAGGGCCGGAGCGGCCCGCCCGGTCAACTGGAGTTCGCTGAGGTAGTCGTCCTCAACGATCCATGCTCCGTTCCGCTCGGCCCATTCAAGAAGTTGCAGGCGTCTCTGCAAAGACAGTGTTGCTCCTAGCGGTGCCTGCTGCCCTGGCGTCAGTACGGCGAGCTTCGCCTTAGGGTGGTGACGTATCGCGTGGTCGAAGTTAAAGCCTTCGCCGTCTACCGGAATCGGAACCGGGACCACGCGGGCAAGCTCCAAAGCCCGCCTTGTCCACGGAAATCCCGGTTCCTCGAACCACGTGCTCTGGCCCTGCAGTCCGAGAACGTTTAACGCTAGTCCAAGTCCGCCGGCGAAGCCGCCCGCGATGATGACCTGCGAGGGCGAGCAGTTGATGCCCCTTGCTACAGCTAGATACGCCGCGATTTCGCGTCGCAACTCAAGCTCTCCGCGAGGATCCGGGTACAAGGGCGGCGCACTCAGCTCCGCGCGGACAGCGCTTGCTCGCATTCGCGCGAGCAGCGTGGATGGCATGGTAGATGATGCCGGAACGCCCATCTGGAAGAATGCCGGCCCCTGGGTCATCTCCAGATAGGTTTCGATGAACGATCCTGCGATCGGCGAAAGTTCTGTCTTAGGAAGGGATCGGGGGCGATCGGCAACGTGGGTTCCCGCGGCTCTCGACCCGATGATCAACTGGGCCGCGGCGAGCTTTTCGTAGGCCGTGCGCACCGTCCCGCGCGCGACGCCAAGCTGGACCGCTAGATCCTGCCAAGAGGGCAGTCTTGCTCCTGGCTCAAGCACCCCGTCGTCTATTGCCTTGGCGATGCCTCTTCGGATCTGCTCCGACAACGAAAGCTTTTCCGACCTGTCGACGGTCAATTTCAGCAGCTTACTCATCCGATCATGGTACACTACTTCTTCGGATTCTTGGTTCTTTTTTCTGCATCACGAAGAGAGCATTTTAAGTGCGTCTCTGAAGGAGAATAGACCATGAAACGATTGATAAGTGCCGCTGCGGCTGCACTGGCGATTACCGTCTCGCTTGCCGCCCCTGCGCCCGCCCACGATGCCGAACGGGAAAGCGTCACCCCTAAGTTCGCCCAGCCCATCGACAACATCCCAGGCAAGACTATGCGTGTCGTCGAGGTGAACTACGCGCCCGGCGCCGCGTCCCTCCCCCACACGCACGCGCCTTCCGCTTTCATCTACGCCTACGTCCTATCGGGAGAGGTGGAATCCAAGGTCAACGACGGCGAGGTCCGCCGCTACAAAGCGGGGGAAAGCTGGTTCGAAGCGCCGGGCGCGATTCATTCGGTCAGCCGCAATGCCAGCACCACTGCCCCCGCAAAACTGCTGGCCGTGTTCGTCGTCGATACGGACGAGACAAAACTCACCACTCCCGTGAAGTAAAGAAGGAATCCGAACAATGACAAGAAGACTCGACTACAATCAGGTCGCTCCGAACGGCGCAAAGGCGCTCGGCGGGGTCTACGGCTATGTCCTGCAGAGCGGTCTGCCGGGCGACCTGGTAGATCTCGTGTATCTGCGCATTTCCCAGATCAACAACTGCGCCTATTGCCTCGACATGCACACCCGCGAACTCCTCAAGCGAGGCGTCAAGATCGAGAAGCTGGCCCTGGTCCAGGCTTGGGAGGAAGGCGGAAGCCTCTTCAGCGACGCCGAACGTGCAGCGCTTGCCTGGGCAGAAACCGTGACGCTTGTAGCAGATACCGGCGTGCCGGACGACGCATATGAGGCGGCGCGCCAGGTCTTCGACGAAAAGCAGCTTGTCGATCTGACGATCGCCATCAGCCTGATGAACAGCTACAATCGCATGGCGATCAGCTTCCGCAACACGCCTCAAGCGGTCCTCGAGGCCTGACGGAGGAGCAGACATGGCCGTCGCCGACATTTCTGGAATCAGAATACCAGACAGCAGGCTGGCCCGCGAGGCGGGCGAGTTCATTCGCGAGACCGAGAGCACGCTGCTGTTCGAACACTCCACGCGCGTCTATCTTTGGGGCGCAATGGCCGGGCATCGCAACGGCGTGAAGTTCGATCCCGAACTTCTGTTTACGGCGGCCATGTTCCACGACGTCGGCCTGACGGCCGGCTTCAGTACGAGTAAACTGCGCTTCGAAATCGACGGCGCGAACGCAGCGCGTGATTTCCTTCGCAGCCATGGCGTCTCGGAAGAGAACATCCAGAAGGTCTGGCTCGCGATCGCGCTGCACACAACGCCTGGTATACCGGCGCATCTGGATCCAATAGGCGCCCTTACCGCAGAGGGCGTCATGATGGACCTCGTCGGCGCGGGCTACAACCGGTTTACGGAAGACGAGCGAACTGCCGTGGAAGCAGCATATCCACGCGGAGCAGACTTCGCCGAGCATTTGCTCCAGGCACTCTATGATGGTCTGGAGCATCGACCGGAGGTCACACAGGGAACCGGTCTCGCTGACGTCATGGCGGACAAGAACCCTCATTTCCATCGCCGCAACTTCTGCTGCCTGATGAGGAGTTCCCCTTGGGCATGCGAAGACTGCGGCAGCAACTGAAGAGGACGACCCTGTGCCCGCGAGACTAGAAGGAGTTTCCATTCCAGAGAGCAAGATTGCCCGCGAGGTCACCGAGTTCATCCGCGACACTGAAAGCGATCTGCTGTTCAACCATTCCGTCCGGGTCTACTTCTGGGGGGCAATGGCTGGAAACAAGAAGGGAATTATCTTCGACCCTGAATTGCTTTACACGGCTTGCATGTTTCACGACCTCGGGCTGACTGAGCTTTACGGTGGCAGCCAGCTCCGCTTCGAAGTCGACGGCGCCAATGCCGCGGCCGATTTTCTTCGAAGCCGTGGGATAGCGCCAGAGCAGACCGAGATCGTTTGGAACGCGGTCGCGCTCCACACGACCCCAGGCATTCCGGAATTCATGCGCCCCGAGATCGCATTGGTTCAGGCGGGCGCCGGGATGGACGTTGTCGGGCGTGGTTTCGACGAGTTTTCGCCGACCGAGCGCGAGGCTGTCATCGAGGCATACCCTCGCGAAGCCGCCTTCGCAGAAGGCATCGTCGATGCCTTCTATGACGGAATGAAGCATCGCCCTCAAACCACGTTCGGCACGTTCAACGACGACATCCTGGCGTTCAAGGATCCAGCGTTCGAACGGGTCGACATCTGTAAGGCGATCTTCAGTTCTCGATGGAAACTCGACCCTCACCGCTGCGGGCACGACTGCGATCACGCCCACTAAGGAAATGGATGCGGCCTGGCGACCTTCAACTCTGCCCGCTGCGGCAGATGTTAGGTCGTCGGACGCCGCGCGATCCACAAAGGAATGATAGAAACATGAAGACACGAACATTTCTCGTCACAGGCGCTAGCAAAGGCATCGGTAGAGCGCTCTCCCATCGCCTGATCGACTCCGGCCATCAGGTTGTCGGCATAGCACGCGGAAAGGACTCGACCTTCCCCGGTGAGCTGGTCACCGTCGATCTGGATGACGATCGCGCTGCCGCCGAGGCGTTAGCTGATATGGCGAAGAAGTACTCCTTCGACGGCGTGGTGAACAATGTCGGGATGGCCAAGCTGCACCGTGTCGGGGAGATCAATCTGGCCGACGTCGACGACATGCTGCGCTTAAACATCCACCCTACTATCCTGACTACCCAGGCCATCCTGTCGGGCCTGTTGGAGAAGAGGTGGGGAAGGATCGTCAACGTGACGAGCCTCGTCACGACCGGCACCCCGCTCAGGAGCGGATACGCGGCCGCGAAAGCGGCGGTCAATAGCCTGACGAGAACCTGGGCGATGGAACTTGCAGAGGCCGGCGTGACCGTCAACGCTGTCGCGCCCGGCCCGACCGAGACCGAATTGTTTCGGCAAAACACCCCCGCCGGCAGCGAGGCAGAAGCTCGATTCCTTTCGATGATTCCTATGCGTCGCCTGGGAAAGCCAGACGAGATCGCCGCGGCCATCGCCTTCCTGCTCTCCGAGGACGCATCCTACATCACCGGACAGGTCCTATTTGTGGATGGCGGCGGGTCGGTCGGACGAGCGTCGATCTGATTTACGTTCTGTAAAGCGCACGTCTAGCTAAGCACTTGTTTGGTCCACCATGATTGCCAGTCCTAGTATATTGGCAATCACACTCTGTACGATATGGTTCAGAAAATCCTGTCGTGCAATGGACACATTGGAAGCCCAACTGACCTCGTTGTATGCTGGCTGTGCGCTGTGAGCGCCTCAGACCGGAGCTTCTCCGATATTGAGTCTGTCAATCGCGCTCTTATCACGGTGATCTTCGGGACCGCGCGGAGTCCTTTCGAGCGGTTTCATTCGGAGCAGGAGGCCAACGATCTCCGTTGGCAACCAATCGCCATGTGCCGCGCCTCACCTCGATAGCTGCGTCGGTTGACCGCTTGTGGCGCAAAGGTTCCTTTTAACGAGACACACAGGCTCCTCGCCACACAAGCCTCCAGTCGTTGACGGCCGCGTGGGCCGAGAGAACTCTCGGTTGAGTTAGCCTTCCGCTTCAAGGTCAACTCCAGCAAGGTGGCGTTCCTACGTGATCCTTCAGCGTCTGCGTCGATGCCTTCACTTTGGCAGGCGGCGCCTGGAGTGCACGCAGGAGGTAGATACCGGAGGGCTTCTCATTCCACCTTCCCCCCGACATCGGCAGGCGTACAAGATCGCCTGACTTGACGAAAGGTCCGCAAACCCAGCTTGGCAAAAACGCAATGCCCATGCCCGCCAAGGCAGCACCGTTCAGCGCTTCAAAATCGTCCGACCGGAAGACGACATGTGCACAAGACTCTCCCGTCGATGCGCCAAGAATGGCAGACCATCCCAGAAGATCGTTGCCATGCAGCTTGTCGAGAAGGCGGTGATTGCGAAGTCCTTCTTCACTTTCCGGCACACCATGCCGCTTAAGATAAGCGCGACTTGCAACGAGAAGGCGTCGCTTCAGTGGTTGCTACACTTTGTGATCGCCGTGATGCTGACGCTCTTCGGATCTTCAATGCCGATCACGTTACTGATGCTTGCTCTTCCCCCAATCCCATCAGTTTCTATAGTCTGGTGCCTGCCGATCGAGCACCCGCCGGATGCTTTCCAGATGCATCCTGGCACTATCGGGGTCCCCTTCCCGCATCTGCCGTGCCGCTTCCGCCGCAACAGCAGGTAAAACTGGCACGAGCCTTCGGCCCGAACCCATCGCCTTCAACTGAACTTCGGCCGCACGTTCGAGATAGTAGAGATCGTCCCAGGCTTCGGCGATGTTTGGCGCACAGACCATAACGCCATGGTTCTTCATGAAGAGGATATCCTTGTCGCCGAGGACTGAGGCGATTCGGTCGCCCTCGTTCTGATCAAGCGCGAGACCGTTGTAGTTTTCATCCACCGCGACCCGACCGTAGAACTTGAGCGCCGTCTGCCCTGCCCAGACCAGTGGCTCGCCTTCCACCATGCTAAGCGCTGTCGCATTCGGCATATGGGTATGAAAGGCAGCGCCCACCCGCGGTGACATCTTGTGCAGTCGCGCATGAATGTAGAAGGCGGTCGCCTCCGGCACACCATCGCCTGCGACCACATTGCCTTGGAAGTCGCAGATCAGCAGTGATGAAGCGGTAGCCTCCTGAAATGCCCAGCCGAGGCGGTTGACGATGAAGAGGTCGGGGTGCCCGGGCACAACAGCCGAGAAATGATTGCAGATTCCCTCTTCAAGGCCCAGGCGAGCAGCCATGCGAAGGCAAGCGGCGAGGTCGATCCTGGCTTGCCAAATCTCCTCACCATCGAGCGGGAGATTGTGACGAGGAGTGTGGCTCGCCTTCTTGATATTCAGCTCATGCGCCATCCGTGTCTCCTCAGGGTTACATCCAGCCCGCCGCGGCAAGGATCGCAGGTACCTTGTCGAGCGTCGGGGCAATTGCATTCGGGTGGTAATCAGAAAGCGGTTTGCGGCCCGTGCCACGGTCGATCCAAACCGTGCGAAATCCAAGCTCGCGCGCCGCAGCGAGATCAAGATGCGGACTGGCGCAAATGTGCACCAGATCGTCCATACCAATGCCGAGGGTTTGCCAGGCGAAACGGAAGGTCTGGCCGGAGGGCTTGTAGGCACCCGCTTGCTCAGCCGTGATGACGCGGTCGATTGAACTGCCAAGCTGGGCAACATTTCCAGCGATGATGGCGTCGTCCGTATTCGAGATGATGGCGAGGCGGAAACCCGCAGCCTTCAGCTTTTCCAGTGTTGCCACGACCTCCGGAAACGGCGGCATCTTGCCAATGGATGACGTCAGGATCTCGGCATCAGCGATGTCAAACGGAAGACCGAATTCGACCATCGCCCTTTCCAGAGCAAGGGCGCTCACTTCGGCAAAGGTTCGGTGAGGACGCTCCTCTTCCAGTGCATGTTCATGACGGTCATAGACTGCGATGAAGGTTTGCTGATCGATATCGCCGTCCTTTGTAGACAGTATCCTGTCCATCGCCGCTATCAGCCCTTCGTCCCACTGGATCAGGGTTCCGTAGCAATCGAAGGTCAACCATGTTGGTCTGGCTCCATGCAGTGTCATGTCTTGTCTCCTTATTCAGCCCGATATTGACAAACACATTAAACATTGGAAAATTAAATATCGTCATACAGCTAATCGAGAAATCAAATGAGCTTCGGCTTCGATCTGGACCTTCTGAAAACATTTGCCGCCGTCATCGACTGCGGCGGCTTCACCAAGGCGGCCGAGCGGGTGCACCTGACGCAATCGACGGTGAGCCAGCAGATCAAGAAGCTTGAGCTCAACATTGGTTCTGTGCTGCTGCGTCGGGACAAATCGTCCGGAACGGTCGAGACGACTGAGGCCGGGGAATTACTGCTGAGCTATGCCCGCAGGATACTCGCGACTGCCGCGGAAGCCGCCGAAGTCATGCGGAAACCTTTGGCACCCCGAACCGTGCGCCTTGGGGTGCCGGAGGATTTTGCCGGGCGGCGCCTGATCGATCTCCTGTCGGGATTTTCTGCGGCATCGCCCCATATCAGACTCGACACTGTCAGCGGCTGGAGCACAGAGCTTCGACGTCAATTGGACGCGGGCGAAATTGACCTCGCACTGATCAAGCGCGAGCCCGGTAATGGGCAATGTCTCGCCAGTTGGAAGGAAAAACTGGTTTGGGTACAATGCGCCACGCGCTCCCTTGATGCCGATCCCGTGCCGCTTGCGGTGTTTCCGCTGGGATGCATCTATCGCGATCGGGCCATCCGGGCTATCGAGCAAAGCGGTCGCCGTTGGAGGATCGCCTATACGAGTCAAGGCTTGATGGGCGTACAGGCAGCGGTCGCTTCGGGCCTTGGGATCAGTCTGTTGCCATCCGATGCGGTGCTTTCCGAACATCGTCAACTGGGCCCCGAGGATGGCTTCGACGATCAGCCGGCGTCTGAGATAGCACTGGTGAAAGGTCGGGTAAGTTTGACTAACGAGGCAAAATCGCTCGGACGTTTTCTGGCGGATAATTTGGGGTAGTCGC
Source organism: Rhizobium sp. BK176 (assembly GCF_024808055.1). Lineage (NCBI taxonomy): Bacteria > Pseudomonadati > Pseudomonadota > Alphaproteobacteria > Hyphomicrobiales > Rhizobiaceae > Rhizobium > Rhizobium sp. BK176. The sequence continues at coordinate 56,240 of NZ_JANUBV010000007.1, forward strand.
TCTCCGAATCGAGCGCACATATCCGATGCACTAATCTATCAAATATCGAGTGAGCTGAAATTCGCCATATCGCCGTTGCATCGTTTGTGCTTGTTCACCAACAAACTGAGTAAGGGCTCGTAGCCGCGGTAGTCGTCGAAGATCCTGGTGATATCCCAGCCAGGTGTCCCTTCCCGGAGGAGGATTCGGCACTTCAACCCGTTTCAAGACGTCCATCGAGTCACCCAACGGCCTGGGAAGAACCGCCATCCCTGCACCACTCGCGCATAGCCTTGCCTGAACGTCCCGATTGTTGCTTCGCATAGATATCTTCGCATCCGGGAACCGGTCCTTGAGCCAGGCGACGTCGGGCATGCCACCAAAAGCCTCGTCCATAATGATCATACTGAATCCTTCTCCAGTGCCAGGCGAAGGGTCGTCCGATCCTTTGGCTACATACAGGCCATAGGGAATGTGAAACAACTTACGTGAGATGACTTCCGGCTCCGTGAAGGGCTTGATGCGGAAGACCAGATCCGCTTCGCGACGCGCAAGGTTCAGAAGCCTGGAATCCGTGAGAATCTCGACGATTACGTTGGTATGCACACGTTTGAAATCTGCAAGGATGGGGGCGAGAATATGAACGCCGAACCAGTCAGAGCACGAGATCCGCAAGGATCCGGACAACGTGTTCTCGGTGCCCGCAAGCTGGCGCTGGAGTGCCAGCGCCTCCTCCTCCATCCGTTCCGCGTGCCCCATCACGACGGTGCCCTCATCTGTCAGGACAAACCCGTCCGGTGTGCGCTGGAACAGTGAGTGGCCGACCGCGGCCTCAAGAGTCTTTAGTCGTCTTCCCATTGTTGGCTGCGTCAGGCCCAACTTCCTCGCGGCCGCACCTGACCTTGCCCCCAAGTTTTATCCAGTTTTGAGTTCGCTCCAGCGGTTTTGGGTTGCTGTATTCGGGGCGGTAGCGGCGGGTTGCGGTGCGGAGCCATTTCGGCTGCGCAGCACCGCATCACGTCGCGGGTTGATTGAATGAGCGAACTCGGCAGGTGTCATCCAGCCGAGTCCAGAGTGCGGTCGATGATCATTGTAATCGCTGCGCCAGTTTGAAAGCGCTAATCGAGCTTGGGTCAGTGACGAGAAGAGAGTTTCATTCAAGAATTCGTCTCGCAGCCGTCCATTGAAGCTTTCAATGAAAGCGTTCTGGATGGGTTTTCCAGGCGCGATGTAGTGCCAATCCACCTTGGTCCGATCCGTCCATTGCAGGATCGCGTTGCTGGTGAATTCGCTGCCATTGTCACTGACGATCATCCTGGGTTTGCCGCGTTCCTCGATGATCCGGTCAAGCTCGCGGGCAACGCGCAGGCCGGAAAGCGAAGTATCGGCGACGAGTGCCAGGCACTCCCTCGTGCAATCATCGACGACCGTCAGAATCCGGAACCTGCGCCCATCGGTGAGTTGATCCGACACGAAGTCCAGCGACCAACGATCATTGGCTGCCATCGGGATCAGCATCGGTGCGCGTGTGCCTATCGCTCGCTTCCGGCCGCCGCGTTTGCGCACCGTCAGCTTCTCCTCCCGATAGAGTCGGAAGAGCCTTTTGTGGTTCACAAGGTGTCCTTCCCGTCTGAGCAGCACATGGATGCGTCGATAGCCGAAGCGGCGGCGCTCATGTGCTAATGCCTTCATTCGCTCGCGAAGGTCATGGTCGTCGATACGGCTGCTTTCGTAACGAACCGTCATCCGGCAAACGCCGATGGCTTTACACGCCCGCCGTTCGCTCATCCGATGTTGGTTCATCAGGTGCGCGACAGCGTTCCGCTGGGCTGCGGGCGTCACCACTTCTTTCCCAAAAGGTCCTTCAAAGCAGCATTGTCGAGCATCGCGTCCGCCAGGAGCCGCTTCAGCTTCGTGTTCTCGTCCTCCAGCGTCTTCAGCCGCTTGGCCTCGGACACGTCCATGCCGCCGAACTTGGCCTTCCATTTATAGATGCTGGCATCGCTGACGCCGTGCTTGCGGCAAAGCTCCGAGACCGGCGTGCCCGCCTCGTGCTCCTTCAGAATGCCGATAATCTGTTCGTCTGTGAAACGGTTGCGCTTCATTCCCTGGTCCTCTCAATGGGCCAGAGCTTACTTCAAAATGGATTATTTCAACGGGGCAAGGTCACACCCAACGTTCCCTCCCTCGCGATCGCAAGAAAAAGACGGATGTCGCTCCATTCCATCATGACGGATAACCCATTCAAAAATGCATGATCAACATACAATCTATATGATTTTCATGCGGAAAATTCCATATCAAAGTGCGGACATCAACTGAAAGGGATTGATCCTATGACCACGATGAAAGCATTAGTTCTCGAAAATCACGGCACCGAATTCCGAGTCGCGCAGATCGCACGACCAACTGCGGCCGAAGGTCGGGTACTCGTCCGCGTGAAGGCGAGCGGCGTGAATCCCCTGGACACGAAAATCCGGGCAGGAGCAGCCGCTCATGCCCGGCACCCTCTCCCCGCTATCCTCGGTATCGACCTGGCTGGGGTCGTCGAGGAAGTCGGCGCAGGCGTGACCGGATTTCGCCGCGGTGACGAGGTCTACGGCATGACAGGCGGAGTGGGTGGCGTACAAGGTTCCCTGGCAGAATTTGCGGCCGTCGATGCACGGTTGCTGGCCATCAAGCCATCTCACCTTTCCATGCGTGAGGCGGCCGCTCTACCCCTCATCTTCATCACTGCGTGGGAAGGCCTTGTGGATCGCGTCGGCATCCGGGCTGGCCAGAAGGTGCTCGTTCTCGGTGGCGGTGGCGGGGTCGGACACGTAGCAGTCCAGATTGCCAAATCGTTTGGCGCGGATGTCTATGCTGTCGATGGCGCGCGCAAGGCTTACTACATCAAGAGCCTCGATGCGACGCCGATCGATTACGCCACGGAGACCGTCGAGGATTATGTCGCCAAATACACGCAGGGACGAGGTTTCGACGTCGTCTACGACACCATTGGCGGCGCTGGCCTGGACACCGCGTTCAAGGCGGTCGCCCGCTTCGGGCACGTCGTGAGCTGCCTCGGCTGGGGCACGCACGCTCTCGCCCCGCTCTCATTCAAGGCCGCGACATACTCCGGAGTATTCACGCTGATACCGCTCCTCACTGGCGAAGGCCGCGAACATCACGGGGATATCATGAGGGAAGCGACGCGCCTTGCGGAAAATGGTCAGTTGATGCCGCGTCTCGATGGCCGGTCCTTCACCCTCGAGAATGTGATGTCGGCTCACGAGTTGATTGAAGGTGGCAAGGTTGACGGAAAGCTCGTCGTCGACATCGCGTAATAGCCAGGGTCCCGCGCGTTCATGCGCGGGACCCGCTTCACTGAAGCCCGTCCTTTCCGCATGGCCAGACGCGAGGATTGCGGCAAGTAGAAACGACGCCACATTTGTCACCCTTGATCAGTCAATCCGAAAATTTCGATCGACTAGCTCGCATCAGATCACGCACTCCTCGGTGAAAAGGAAGATACGATGAAGGACCTTACCCACTGTGTCGTTACACCAACCATTAAAACCGACGGCTTCGTACCGCTGGGGATCGGAGTGCACCGCGCGTCGACGATCGTCTTCCAGACGGCGGAGGACTACGCCGACCGAGGAAGACGGGGACCTGACGGCTACAGCTACGGTCTCTATGGGACGCCGACAACCAGAACACTCGAGACAAAACTGACAGCTCTCGAGAAGGGCGCCAGAACTTTCCTTGTACCCTCTGGCCAGGCGGCCAACACGATTGCGATGCTTCCATTTCTCAAGGCGGGGGACAGGATCCTCATCGCAGATTCCGTGTACCCTCCGGTGCGCGATTTCGCCAACATGGAACTGGTGCGCTTCGGCATTGAGGTTGCCTACTACGATCCTGTCGACCCATCCGATCTCGAGGCCAAAATCAACGCCAGAACCAAGATCGTCTGGTGCGAATCTCCAGGTTCTACGACAATGGAAATCCAGGACCTGCCCGCTATCACGGACATAGCCCATCGGCATGGAGCACTGGTTGGCTGCGACAACACCTGGGCGACACCGCTGAACTACAAGCCTCTGACGCTTGGAGCAGACATCGTCACAGAGGGCCTAACCAAATACATCTCGGGTCATTCCGACGTACTTCTGGGATCGTTGACGGTCCGCGATGAGAAACTAACGGCTCCAATACGATCAACGCTTGGGCGGATGGGTATCTCAGTGTCTCCGGACGACGCCTCGCTGGTACTGAGAGGATTCGAAACACTGGGCGTCCGCATGAATCATGCAAGTCAAGGCGCGCTTCAGTTGATCGAGAGAATACAGGCAGCGGATATCGTGGAACGCGTAATCCATCCAGCGCTGCCGACCGATCCTGGACACTCCGTTTGGAAGAGGGACTTTCATGGGGCATCAGGTGTCTTTGGCGTCGTTTTCAAACAAGGCCTGTCCGATCGGGTCTCGCCTGCTCTCAATGTGCTCAAGACCTTTGCGATAGGAGCATCTTGGGGCGGGACACGCAGTCTCGTCGCACCAATGCCCGTCAAGGCCTACCGGACGGTGCGGAGATGGGATGCAGACGATCTCGTCTTGCGCATAAGCGTCGGCCTTGAGGATCATCAAGACCTTGTCGATGATATCGAAGCGCTTCTGGCAGAGATCTCCAGATAGCTCAGCTCCCCACCTGGCAACGTGAGCGCCCTGCTCGCTCGGGACGTCCGCTTGGGCGCGATCTATCCCGGCGGGTCCGGATAGAGTTCCTCTTGGCGGAGGGCGATGGTGGAGTTCCTGCGTTCGAGAGTCCGATCATCGGGAAGAAGCGGCTCATCGTCGTTGGTTCCGATCGCGCAGGAACGAAACGAAGGCCCGCATGGAGGCACTGAGATGACGGTGTCTTGGGTAATAGAGATGGAGGCCTGGATAAGGCGGCGTCCATTCTCCAAGCAGTTCGACCAAGGCGCCAGCTTCAAGAGCGGCGGAGGCCATCCACTTCGTCAAGTAAGCCAGGCCGTAACCGTGGACTGCCGCCGCCAGAATGAGCCTTGAATTGTCTAGGACGAGGCCGCCAGTCGTCTCGACGACGAGTGCCTCTCCCCGCCTTTCGAACTCCCAGCGGTACAGGCTGCCTCCCGGCATACGAAGCTGGATGCAACGATGGCCCCTCAACTCGGCCGGCGATCGCAAGGGAGGACGGCCTGCAACATACGACGGTGCGGCGACGACGATATGCTGCTGCATCGGCCCGACCGGGATTGCCACCATGTCCTCCGAGATAATCTCGCTGGAGCGGATGCCGCAATCGAACCCGTTTTCGGCGATGTCCACGAGACGGCGCTCGCTGACGATTTCGACGCGCACGTCGGGAAACGCGGCCATGAATTCGAGCACCAATGGTGCCAGCACCTGCTCCGCCGCAGTCGCATCCGCGTTGATCCGCAACGTCCCGGAGGGCTTGGAAGTGAATTCGCCCAGCTCGTCCGCGGCATCGGCGATCTCAACAAGTGCCGGGCGAAGTCTGGCGAAGAACTGCCGACCTGCGTCGGTGAGCGATACGTTGCGGGTAGAGCGATGGAAGAGCTGCACATTGAGGCGGCTCTCCAAGCTCGCGACACTGTGGCTGAGGGCCGAAGGACTGAGGCCGCTGCGTCGAGCGGCCGCGCGGAATCCGCCATACTCGGCAACCGCTGCGAAGGCCGCCAGCTCCGCTGGAGACAGCGCACCGACCGTTCGAATTCTCTCAGCATGCCGTTCTGTGTTGTCCATCTAATCAGCACAATGAAGAACTGCTACTTCAAACACAACCCACTAGGAAAGGAAACTACGATGTCCCAGCAAATCCCCTTCGGCTTTACCTCGACCGCATCGGAGGTTCTCGCCGGTGTCGACCTATCCGGCAAGACCATGATCGTAACCGGCGGGGCCAGCGGCATCGGCATCGAAACGGTAAAGAGTCTGGCCGCCGCAGGTGCGTCCGTAACAATTGCTGCGAGGCGCGTCGACGCCGCGGAAGAGGTCGCAAAGGGCTTGAGGGCGGAGACCGGAAATTCGAAGATTGAAGTCCGCCCACTCGATGTCGCTGACTTGAATTCTGTACAGAAGTTCGCCGACGACTGGGACAAACCGATCCACGCCCTTGTCAACAATGCTGGCATCATGATGGTGCCGGAGCTGGAACGAACCGCAGAAGGCTGCGAGCTGCAGTTCGGCACGAACTTCCTCGGCCACTTCGCGTTGACGATGGGGCTGCGTCGCCAGCTTGCCGCCGCCAATGGAGCACGCGTCGTATCCGTCAGTTCGACCGGCAGCCTCTTCGGCCCGGTCATTTGGGATGATCCCCATTTTCATTTCACCCAGTACAACCCGCTTCTGGGTTATGCCCAGTCGAAGACTGCCTGCATACTGCTGTCGGTTGGCATCAAGGAGCGCTGGGCATCTGACGGCATCGTCTCGAATGCCCTCAACCCCGGGGCCATCGCGACAAACCTCCAGCGACACACGGGCGGGCTCAAGACGCCCGAGCATCTTCGCAAGAACCCTCAGCAAGGGGCCGCGACATCCGTCCTGCTAGCCGCCTCGCCGCTTGTCGAGGGCGTCAACGGTCGATATTTCGACAACTGCCAGGAAGCGCCGCTGATCGCGCGCCGACCGGAGGGAAGGCTCGAAGGTGTTGCGCCTTACGCGCTCGACAGCGCCAATGCGGACCGGCTTTGGGAGATGGCATTGCGGATTGTGGGAGAGCCAAAATGAGCGACCCCCTTCGCGTAGGATTCATCGGCCTCGGCGACCAGGGTGCGCCGATGGCTGCTGCGATCGCTGCCAAGTTCGATTTACACGTCTGGGCAAGACGCGCAGTCTCGTTCGAGGCTCTTGGCAACGCTCGGCACGTAAGAGAGAAAGACCCTGTCGAACTTGCTGCAAACGTCGACCTGCTGTGCCTCTGCCTGCGTGGCGATAGCGATTTGCATGACCTCTTAACTGACCGTTCGTTGCTCCAGGCGTTGGGCAAAGGGGCGACCATCATAAATCATGCAACCGGCGATCCCGCTGAAGCCGAGAACTTTGAACGTATCACCGAGGAGCTCGGCGTGCACTTTCTCGATGCGCCCGTCAGCGGTGGGCGACCTGGTGCGGAAGCGCGGTCTCTAACCTGCTTTGTCGGAGGCCGCGCTGAGGCACTTGACGCAAGCCGACCTGTTATCGAGTGCCATAGCACTCATATCGTCTCAATGGGGCCTGTCGGTTCAGGCCAAATGGCGAAGCTCTGTAACAACGCTCTCACAGTCTCGAACCTGCGTAACATCGTCGAGGTTTTCGCGATGGCCGAGAAGCTGGGCGTCTCCCTCGCGGGGCTCCGAGACGCGTTCGATCACAGCAGCGGCGGAAGCTTCATCCTGCAGGCTCTGGGTACCAAGGTGACGGTGGGCAACGCAGCACATATCGCCGAGCTGAACCGCACGGACGTCGACGAATTCGCGGCAGCGATGCGCCGGAAAGGCGTTGATCCGACGGCGGTCCAGGAATGGGCGATCAAAGGCCCCGACGGACTGGAGGCGCTGGTCCAGCGTCTGCAGCCCGTCGGGGCCGGAAAGCGGCGGACATCCGTCCGTTTCGCTTGAGAGCCCATCGCGGTCCGATGCCGTGGTCTGCCGGACCGGGCCCCCGCAATTCACATCGATGCACATCTTCATCGTGGCCGGAGGCCGCAAGGCGGCCTCCGCCGTTCCTAAGCTTGGACAGTGTCCCTAATCCAACTGCATTTCCTGGCGACCTTCGATGTACCGCCAGCGTTCATGAAGTCTTTGATTTGACAGCATCCATCACCCGCGTGGAATAAACGAGTCCTGCCCCAGCGTTGACACCAATCGCCGTCCCGAGCGCCTCGGCGATCTCTTCACGTGTGGCGCCCGCCTTGAGCGCGGCCTCGGTGTGCACAACGATGCAGCCATCGCAGCGCAACGAGACCGCAGCCGCCAGAGCGATCAGTTCGTTGACCTTGGTACCCAGCAGATTGGTTTTGCGCGCGGCGCCGCCGATAGCCTGATACCCCCTGATCACATCCGGACTCAGTGCGGCTAGTTCGGCTACTCCCGCAAGCACCTGCTGGTGATAAGAATTCCAATCGATCATAGACATCACATATCCTCACGATTTTAGGATCTTAGACTCGGTAGTAAAATGCAGGCCCCGCGTACTCAAGCAACCGAAGGGCATTACCCCAGCTTGAACCCTCTCGGTCGATCGTCAGCAGCCTCTGGTATCGACTTGGTGCAGGGCCGACGTCTTCCGAACGAGGGAATTAAATTTTCAACACAACTCGCCCCAAGGTTTCCCCGGCCTCCAGTGCCCTCTGGGCTTCGCCCACCCCCTCGAACGAGACAACCCGGTCGATATGGGCACGAAGCGTGCCTTGGTCGGCCCTTTCGGATATCTCGTCGAGAACGCGGACTTGTCTCAGTCTCCGCTGATGGTCGCGGGCGATCTGCGGCAGGCCGATATTGACGAACGAGATGTCCAGGTTTCGCCATTCCGCGAATCCGTTTCCGCCGCTCGGCCAATCGGAGACCACGGTGTTCACCAGGCGGCCATATGGCGCAACGTGGCCGAAGCTTCGCGCGAAGTTGTCATGTCCGACAAAGTCGAACACGACATCGGCGCCCTCCTTGCCACTCCAGGACTTCAATGCCGAGCCGACGTCTTCCGTCCGATAAAGGATTGCCAGATCAGCACCCAGCTTCAGCGCGAGGGCTGCTTTTGCCTCACTTGAAACAGTAGTAGCCGTCCGCGCCCCGATGGCCGAAAGGTACTGTATGGCGATGTGGCCAAGGCCGCCCGCTCCACCGTGCACCAGCACGTGATCGCCCGGATTGACCCTCCCCTTGTCGAAGACGGCTTCCCACGCGGTCAGGCCGACCACAGGGAGCGCGGCAGCCTGGACGAAATCGAGGTTCTTCGGCTTTCGCGAAACGTAGCCACCATGGATCACCTTGTACTCCGCGTAGCTGCCCGGGTTGCCGGGATAGCCACCATCGATGTACCAGACTTCGTCCCCGATCGCGAGGTTCTCGACAGCGTCGCCGATATCCTCAACAACGCCAACGCCATCGATGCCTAGGATTGTCGGCGATCCCGCGTCTGCATCGGGATCCGGCCTCTGTCCACTCTTTCGGTTCTGCCAATCGGCCGGATTAATCCCGGCTGCGGCCACCCTGATGAGAACATCCTGTGGTCTCTCGATTCTCGGCTTGGGTATGTCCCGCACCTGCAGGACTTCAGGCCCGCCTGGGGTGTCCAGGACCAACGCACGCATCTTCTCAGACATCGCGCCACCCCCCTTCGCTCTGTTCGACCGCGTCTATCAGACGATGCAGCTTCACCGCGCTGTCGAACGTCGGAGCTTCGCGCGCGCCGGACAGTTTGTCGGAGGCAAAGAGTTCGTAGAGCTTCTTGACGTTGCCGATCAGGACATTCTCATCCGGCCCAAAGTCGCCTGGAATGGGTATTGGATGAAGGCTCTCGCCCGCTTGCGCGCCAGAGAGGCTGAACCCTCCAACGCCCACGTAGCCGACGGGGCTGGTCAGGAGCAGGTCTCCCTTGCTTCCGTTGATCTCCATATGGAAATTCGTCGCGCGCGACAGACCGCCGCGGAAATGGCTTGTCACAAGAGCGCCCGATCCGAGCCTGCCGTTAAAGGCGACCTGGTCTGCGACAGTGAGCGGAACAGCCTCGCCGCTCTCCACCAATCTGATCGTGGGCCGCCGGGTTGCGAGCGTCCCTGAAACGCTGAGGAACTCAGAGCTCAGCGCGAACCCGAGGGCGTCCATTGTGTGCGCGAACGGCACGTGCAGCATGCTCGCCCCGTTGGATGGGTTCAGCGTGTACCGGAAGGCTTCCTCGAGTTCTTCCCCCCATGTGATTCCTGAACCGATAACCGAGGCCGACAGGACCTCGCCAACATACCCCTCGCCGATGAGCTTCCGGATGTGCCTGATGGCCGGGTTGGCTCGGGTCTGGAGGCCGATCATCGTCGAGACGCCCTTGGCCGCGGCAAGGTCTCTCATGGCTTCCGCATCCCGGAGGTTCATGCCGAGAGGCCATTCGGAGAACACCGATTTTCCAGCCTCCAGGGCGGCGGTCACGAGCTGGAGGTGCTCCGGGACTCTGACTGTAACGACGACGAGGTCCACGTCGGGATGGTTCACGAGCTCCTCGGTTGATGAGACAGCGTGGTCGAACCCGAACTTCTGGGCCGCTGTCTGTGCGACATCAATCCGGCTGTGGCTTAGCACCGAAAGCCGGAACTGCGGCAGTTCCTGAAGTGCGGGGACATGGGCGGTAGATGCCCAGCCACGGTCGGGGTGCACCCCGATGATGCCAACTCTGATCGGTTCTTGGGTCATTGGACGCGCTCCTTGGGCTTGATTTCGAGGATGGTGCGATGGAGGGCGAGCTTCGCAATACGCCACTGTCCATCCGCCAGCTCCCACGTTTCGTGGTAGTGTCCGTAGCCGTGCATGCTGGCCGGACGCGTTTCGTCGTCCGCCGGGAAGACTAAGTAATCCTCCATGGACCAGATCGCCGTGACCTGGTGGGCAGACATTCGTTCCAGCTCGGCGTTGTGGACCTGGTGGATCGTACGGGCGCCCTCAAGGTAGCGCGCGGTCACCGCGACGAAATCGGCGACAGAATTGAACGCGCCGACTATGTTTCCTTCAGGATCCATGAAACGCACTTCTGGTTCGGCCGAGAACAGCTTCCCGAACTCGTCCCAGCGCTTGGTATCGATGTATCGGCAGTACCGGGCCTTCTGGAACCCGATCGCTTCGAATGCTTCTATGTCGCTCTGCATTTGAAATCTCCGTTAGGGTGCCTACATAAGTCGCCCGTTCCGGACGTTTGAGATCTGCTAGTCTCGAATTGTTGTCGGATCGTCCAACTCCGGCGAGGCGACATGGACGCGCTTTCAAAAATCTTCACGGCCCCCCGCATTAGAGACGCGAAGTTCACCCGCCTGGAGGCCAGCGCTCCCTGGGGAATAGTCTCTCCCGGCGAGCCAGTGGTGAAGTTCGTGCATGTCGTAAGCGGCTCAGCCGTATTGACCACGCCCGACCAGGCCGCGCCCACACGGTTGGAAGCCGGTGACGTCTTCATCCTGCTGGCCGATGCCGCGTATAGGATTTTCGACGACGAACGTTCCGTGCTCATCGACTGCGTCGACGTCGAGCGCGCTCGCGTGGGCAACGGTATCAAGTTCGGCGGCGGCGGTGCCACGACGACATTCATCAGCGGATCCTTCGAGATGGAACCACTCGGGCGCAACTACGTCTGCGATGTGCTTCCGCCGTTCCTGCATCTTACGAAAGGCGCTGGCCGGACAGAGGGCTTCGCGACCATCCTGAACATGCTTGCACTTGAGACCTCCGTTTCCGGTCTGGGCGCGGACGCAGCGGTGATCCGGCTGTTCGAACTTCTGTTTATCCATGCGCTCAGAGCCTACGTTGGTGACGACAGGCACCAGAAGCGCGGTTGGTTGGCCGCCGCATCGGATAGCCGTCTGAAATCCGCTCTGGAGGCAATCCATGAGGATCCCGGGAAGGACTGGACCATCGGTTCCCTTGCCAGAATGGCGGGCATGTCTCGGTCCGCTTTCGCGGCTCGTTTCAAAGATGTTCTTGGCCAGACTCCGCTGGAATACATGACCTCCTGGCGTGTCTACTGCGCTTCGACGCTTCTTCTTACATCCCAGGCGCCGATATCGGAGATCGCCCACAAGGCGGGATATTCATCCGATGCGGCATTCAACAAGGTGTTCAAGCGAGTGACCGGACAAACGCCAGGCATGTTCAAGCGAGTGAACGAACCCGCGAGCCGCGCTGAATAGCGACCGCAGCGGGGTCGCCGGGGCGGCTGGATTGCCGTCGTTTCCGTTCCCTTTCCGCTTGCGCTGCTGGTCACGATCAGTGTCCTTCCATGGAGATCAACGCCCTTCGGGACCGCTGGGGCCGTCGAGTGACACCTAGATGGCACTCGACGCTCGACACTCTTCTTTAACATCCGGCTCTCCGCAGGACTTGGAGCCGGAGGGTCACTCGGTGATCTTGACGAATCCTTGCTGGACGAGCTGAATCGTACGCGCCATCGCGTCGAGATTGATCTTGATGCGGGGTAGAAGATCCGCGTTGCCCCATCCGTTCACCTTGGCAGTCGCTCCGCAAAGCTCGACCTTGACGCCTATGTCGATGAGGTCCGCGACCAGCTTTTTGTATGGGTTGCCAGTGGCAATGTTCCGCGACGCATTGTAGGCCTCATCGCCGAGCGTGACGTGACCTGCGTTGGTGTGGAACACCACGATCACTTCAGAGGCCGCCTTCCAGTTCGCGATGTCCGTCGTGAGCAACTGAAGATGGAATAGAGCCGCAGGCAAGTCACCCTCGAACACCAACCCTCCGATGCTGTGGACTGACTTCACTTCCCGCAGCTCGACAGGGATATCGATTACGAGCTCGCTTTTTTCACCCGGCATGTTCGTCTCCTTCGAGTTGTTACGAATGGATCCGGGACGCCAAAGCGGCGCCCCGGCGGCGCGCGGGGGAGCGGTGGGAGGAGCGCGCCGAAAGGTTTTGTCAGATCGGTGCGCCTAGACGCCGGCGTAGACGAGCCTCGTGAAGAAGGCCGGATCAATCACGAACTGGCCCCACTTCCCGTCGAACGCGGCGGTGGGCTTTGCTTCAACCGTCTCATCGAGGGAACGGCCCTGACGTTTGAGCTTGGCCACGTTCTCGCGTATGGCGACCAGCATGTCGCGGAACTCACGCAACTCGGCGCGATTGCTGACCGGGTTTCCATGTCCGGGAATGATGATGGTCTTGTCGTTGGACGCGGCGAGGTTCGCTTCAGCGGCAGCGATCATTCCGTCGATGCTTCCGCCTGTCGAGTGATCGATGAACGGATAGATGCCGTTCCAGTATGTGTCGCCCGCATGCAGGACGTCCGCCTCGCCGAACATCACGTAGATGTCTCCATCCGTGTGGGCCGGGCCGTAATATTTCAGATCAAGTGTGTTACCGTTGAGCTTGAGCGTATGCTCCTTCGAGAACACATGCTGGGGGACGCCGCTGCGCGCCAGCGGTAGGAAATTGTAGTCCCAGTCCTCCACCCGTTGGACCTGCGAAAGGTGCTTGCGGGTGTTTTCATGGGCGATGATCTTCGCACCGTCGGAGCCGATCCAGGGGTTTCCATCCGCGTGGTCGAAATGCCAATGGGTGTTGATGAGGTGGGACACGGGATCCGGCGAGATGTCGGATAGCACCTTGGCCATCTGCTTCTGTGAGACACTAATTCCGGCATCCACCATGACGAGGCCGTCCTTACCGCCCAACACCGCGATGTTGCCACCCGAACCTTCAAGGATGGTGATGCCGTTCCTCAGCTTGTGGGTGGTGATGGCCGACTTTGCGGCACTGTCCTTTATGAGGCTGACCAGGCCCCGAGCCTCCGCATAGGCCTCACGGGGGCTCAGCCACCCTCCCGTGGCGGCAAATCCAGCCGCACCGATGCAGCAGAGGCAAAATCCACGGCGCGAGAGCATGTGTTCGTTTTTCATGGCATACCTTTCCGCAGCCGGATCAGATGAGCCGACGGCTTTCGAACTGGAGTTGGAGAGGTCGGGCGGGCCTTGCGGCCCCGCCCTGCGTCAAGCCTTGATGAAGGCCAAGAGATCGGCGTTGATCACGTCGGCGTTCGTCGCGAACATCCCATGCGGGTAGCCATCGTAGACCTTTAGCGTCCCGTTCTTGAGAAGCTTCACCGACAGCTCCGCGGAGTCCGCGATGGGGACCACCTGGTCGTCGCTGCCGTGCATCACGAGCACGGGTACGTCGATGACCTTGAGATCCTCGGTGAAGTCGGTCTCCGAGAAGACCTTGATGCATTCGTAGTGTGCATTCGCGCCGCCCATCATTCCCTGCCGCCACCAGTTGCGGATTGTCCCTTCCGAAATGGTCGCCCCGGGGCGGTTGAAGCCGTAGAACGGCCCGCTTGCGATATCGAGGTAGAGCTGCGCGCGGTTGGCGGCCAACGCCGCCCGGTAGCCGTCGAACACCTCGATCGGCAGCCCGCCCGGGTTCTTGTCGGACTTGACCATGACCGGGGGGATCGCGGCAATCAGAACCGCCTTTGCGACCCTGCCCTTGCCATGTTTGGCCACATACCTGGTGACTTCGCCGCCACCGGTCGAATGGCCGATGTGAATGGCATCTCGAAGGTCGAGCGCCTCCGCGAGGGCCGCGACGTCGGCCGCGTACGTGTCCATGTCGTTGCCACCGGATGTCTGGCTCGAGCGGCCATGACCCCGACGGTCATGCGCGATGACACGAAATCCCTTGCTCAGGAAAAACAGCATCTGGTTGTCCCAGTCGTCGGCACTGAGAGGCCAGCCGTGGTGGAATACGATCGGCTGACCGGAACCCCAGTCCTTGTAGAAAATCTGCGCGCCGTCTTTCGTCGTGATGCTGCTCATGATCTCACTCCCGGTTTCGATGTTTGCATTGGATGGGTTCGAAGCTGCGCTGGCCGCGAGCGCCTTCAGTGGCAGCGCGGCGACTGCCGTGGCGGCGGTCCCTATCAGTACCTCCCGCCTTGTCGCGGCAGGCATCGGAAAACTTTCTCTGGATGTCATAGTCCTGTCCCTTCTTTGGCTGGATGGCTTCGCAGGCGCGGAAGCTTTGCGTCGGCCTCTGGTGTCGCCCCTGTTCAGGTTGCGATAGCGTCAGCCGAGGACGGGCGCGGCCTCGGACCACTCCTTGCGTGTCGTCGGATGGCCGTCGATGGTCTCAACGATGTCCTTCGATTTCGAAAGCGTGGTCATCAAGGACTTCGGCCCCTCGAACGGTCGGCCGCCGATGTGCCAGCCATCCGTGTGCAGTTCCTCAATCAAGACCCAGACGACTTCGCGGAAGGCTTCAGAGCCTTCGAACTTGACCATGACATCGGTCAGCGCCTTGGCCATGGCGTGCTTTTCCTCTGGCGTGAAAACGCCGTCGACCAGCTTCACGTTCACGAATGGCATTGTCTTCTCCTTGGCTCTGGTGACAGGATCCGCTTACTCGGCGACGTCGATGACGATCTTTCCGCTGGCGGTCCGATTTTCGACCTCGGCATAGGCTGCCGAGACAGTCTCGAAGCTGAACCGACGCGGGTCCAGAAGTGGTGTGATTTTTCCGGCTTCGACCAGCCGCTTCGCCTCCCGCAGGATTTCCCCGTGATGAAGTCGGCCTTCGCCGGTCAGCATCGGCAGGAGCGTGAAGACACCCGAGTAGCTTGCAGCGCGGAAGGACAGCGGTCCGAGCGAATGGGTTCCCCATCCGAGACAACTGACGACATGACCGAACCTTCTGACGGCGTTGAACGCCGCGTCTATCCCGGCCCCGCCGACAGTGTCATAGACCACGTCGAAGCCGCGTCCGCCCGTATGATCCTTGACGTATTCCTCGACGGTGGTCTGATGGCGGTCGATCGCCGTCGCGCACAATTCTTCGATCTGCCTGTGCTTCGACGCCTTGTCCACGGCGAAGACCTGAGCTCCGAAGGCGCGTGCGATTTGGATTGCCACATGACCCACACCGCCAGCACCGATTACGAGCACCTTTTGCCGTGCCTGGATTTGAGCGCGATCGACCAGCCCTTCCCAGGCCGTGATGAACACCAGCGGCAGTGCAGCGGCCTCGCGCATGGTGAGGTTGGTCGGCTTGGGCGCCAGCAGATCGGCATCGACAGAAACCAGGGTCGCCAGTGAGCCTTGCAGGCCGCCAACGCCCCCGGTCAACCCGAAGACCTCGTCCTGCGGTCTGAAGGACGTAACGCCCGGGCCGACTGCTTCGACGACTCCGGCCAGATCCATTCCGAGTACTGCGGGCAACGGATGGCGGGCGTGCGGGGCCTGTCCACTCTTGATCTTGAGGTCGAGCGGGTTGACGCTGCTCGCCTTGACGCGGACAAGAACCTCTCCCGCCGCAGGAGCCGGACACGTCATGCGGGAACGGACAAAGTCAGAGTTCGTCTCGGTGAGGACGAGTGCATCCATGTCGGTAGGCGTATTGTTCGTCATCGGTCTGCCCTTCATGCGCTGCCGACTATCCGGCGATGGGCACAAGATGGCAGAGCACCACTGTCACGAGCCAGTGAATCGCGGTGAATTCTTGTGTGACGGTCAAGCGCGGTCGCTGACCGTCAACTCCGGATCAGGAAAGTTCGGCCAGAAACGCCTTCGCTACGCGGAGATCTGCGGTATCGAGACCTTCACTGAAACGTCCATACACGGTGGCGAGCAGCTCGCGTGCTCCAGCTCGGTCGCCGCGCCCCGCGACCGATTGAGAAAGGCTCATCGCCGATCTCAATTCCAAGGAAAGTGCGTCCTGCTGCCGAGCCAGTTCCAGCGAATGGAGATAGCACTGCTCCGCTTCGTCGCCCTGTTCGCATTGAGCAAGGATCTCACCTTTCAAACGATAGAGCTCTGTGATGTACCATAGCTCGCCCTTATCCTCGCTAGCGGCAATGGCTGCCTCCACCAGGGACTTTGCTTCCGCGTGCTTGCGGAGAGACGCGAGACCCTCGGCCAGAAAGCACACAAATCTCACGTTGTAGAGGTTGAAGAGCTTGACCTGCCGCAGTTCCTCCAACCCGTTGCTGAGGAGCGGCACTCCCCTTTCCGGAAGGCCCCGCTGGATCAGCAGGGCCGCTTTCCAACAACGGCCGAATACCTCCCACGGACCGAGGCCGTTCAGTCTGGCCAGATCGAGCAGCTCCGTTACAGCGGAATCGGCCGCTTCAAGGTCCCCGACATGAACCAGGATTGGACATGACCATCGGGCCAACGCTTCGCACAGCGAAATGGCGTGGCCGGAGCTGCGTGCCGCCTCCCGAGCGGCATCGGCTGCGCGCACGGCCTGATCCGGAAAGCCCTGCATCCACAGGAGTTGAGCGGGCTGTATTCGGGCCGATACGGACTGACCAAATTTGAACCGGACAAACCCGCCAGGGGGAAGCTCGGTCGAGACGTCGTGCTCCAGCATGCGATCCGCGTGGCGACGCGCGCCCCGGAGATCTCCCATGCAGAAGAGCGTCATGCTCAGCATTCGGTCGCCGATGAACCTGTCGAGGCTGCTGCGAGCGAGGCTGACAAAGCGGTCTGCATTCTCCCGCGATGCCCGGTATTCGCCCATACCCACCTGCGCGATCCACAATCCCCACAGGGCTTCCGCCTGCGCGTCGGCGTCGCCCAGCTCTTCGGCAATCTCCAGTGCCTTTGCGAACGCCGCGGGAGCCTGTGGTGCGAACCCGACCTTGAAGGCCTGCGAGAGACCGAGCGCTCTATAAAGCTGCATGACCTGACGGGCGCGCCCATCCCGCTTTTCCCCTGGGTCGATCGCGTTCAACGCGCGGTGAACGCACGTCAGGCACTCGTCGACCAGCGACAGTTGATACCAGAGCGGAATGGCTGAAACAGTTACCGCAACCCCCAGCTCGGAGTCGCCGTTGTCGGAGAACGCCCAGTCGAGGACGTAGCGGACGTCGTTGATCTGCGACCCGTACTTGAGCAGCCATTCCTGGCTTGAGAGGGTTTCCACCTCCTCCACCGAATGCCCAAGGGTCTCGCACAAATATCTCGCCAGGCGCTCGACGACGAGGCTAGCCT
The DNA here is from genome assembly GCF_024808055.1 of Rhizobium sp. BK176. Classification (NCBI taxonomy): domain Bacteria; kingdom Pseudomonadati; phylum Pseudomonadota; class Alphaproteobacteria; order Hyphomicrobiales; family Rhizobiaceae; genus Rhizobium; species Rhizobium sp. BK176. The sequence continues at coordinate 73,916 of NZ_JANUBV010000007.1, forward strand.
CCCCTGCTTCGTGCAACTTGCTTGAAGCGAAGGCTCGCGTCGTATCGAGCAATCGGTATCGTGCCGCCTTGCCGCGCGTATCAGCAGTTAAGAGAGACTTCGCCACAAGTTGCGCAAGTTGCCCCGGCACATCGCGCTCGTTTGCTTGTGCATCGAAAGCAACAGCTTCCGCTGCCTCGCGCCCGAATTCACCAGCGAACACGGAAAGGCCCCGCAGTACTGCCTGCTCCTCGCGCGAAAGTGCACCGTAGCTCCAGTCGATCATGGCAGCCAGCGTCTGGTGACGTGGAAGCGCGGTGCGCCTGCCACCCGTAAGAAGTCGTAAACGGTCGTTCAAAAGCTCCGCTATTCCTCGAGTGCCGAACGCCTCCACCCGACCGGCAGCCAGCTCGATTGCCAAGGCGATTCCGTCGAGCTGGCGGCATATGTGGGTGACGATCGGAGCTTCGTCGTCATCGAACGTGAACTCACCTCCGGACGAAGTTGCGCGGTCCACAAAAAGCCGGATGGCGGGAAACCTCAACGCATCGACCGCTGTTAGGCCCGAGCCAAGCGGGGGCATATCGAGGGCGGGAAGCCTGTAGACGCTCTCCCCCTCTACCCGCAATGCCTCTCGGCTGGTAGCTAGAATGCCGACACCCGGAGCCTCCCGGAGCAGAATCTCCGCCAGTGCTGCAGCGGCGTCGAGAACGAGCTCGCAACTGTCGAACACCAGAAGCATCCGCTTGTCGCGCAGGTGCGCGGTCAGCAGGGACACGGTGTCGCCCGTAATCTCCGGGAGCCGAAGTTCTGACGCCAGGACGGACGGAAGCGACGAAGGATCCCTGAGCGGGGCCAGATCCAGAAAGCACACGCCATGCTCATACGACGAATATAGCTCTTCGGCCACACGGATGCCGACCGTTGTCTTTCCGATGCCGCCGGGACCGACAATAGACACGAGACGAGACCTTTGAGCCCGTCCTGCAAGGATTTCGATCGCCTCCTCTCGTCCGATCGGTCGCGTCAGTTGCCTCGGAAGATTATTCGACGCTGCATCCGCGGCAGCCCCGTTCGTGAGTTCCGAGCGGGAAAGTGGCGCGATGAACCGATAGCCCCGCGAAGGAACGGCGGCGATATAGCTTGCAGCGGCTTGATCCTCGCCAAGCGCCTTGCGAAGCACCGCGATCTGCGCCCTGAGGTTTGATTCCTCGACGATCGAATTGGGCCAGGCGCGCGCAATCAGTTCGTCTTTCGTCACGAGCTCGCCAGGCCGCTCGGTCAGCGCGATGAGAATGTCCAGTGCTCGAGACCCGATTGCGATCGTCTCCTGGCCTTTGACAAGGAGGTGTCGGGCCGGATAAAGCCGGAATTCGCCGAAGAATGTCACCACATCCGACGCGGCGGATGCGCTAGGCAATGCGTGTCGTTCCATCCTGACGTAACCTGCCAACGGGAATGCGGCGTATCATAGCCGATCCTGCCGGGTCGGAGAATGACGCTCAATATACGATCCCGGCTCGATAATGTATGGGATCAGTATGTGCCGTGCCGTCGTCGCAAGGCACCGTTAGAGAACACTCTGCGTCAAGCTAATGCAATGTCCAAACCCGTCAAAATCGCGCTCATTTGCCACAAACTTTCGGCCTTCTCTGCGTCGATCGCATAAGGGCGCACTCCATAGGGCCTTTCGGTCTCGACAGAAGCAACATCGCAGTTCTCGCAGTAGATGCCACCTAGCGAATTCAGTGTCGGGGAAGTTGCGCACCAGACCGTTGTAGCCGCCCCCTGCCCGGGTGTTTTCTTGTCCGCGGCCGGGTCTATCACGGGAGTCCCGTCCGGCTCGAGCGCCCCGACAGCGTCGAACTCGGATTGAGATAGATGCCGGATTCCTGGTGTGACGATCAGCCCGGGATGGACAGAAAATGCACGGACTCCATTTGCTCGGCCGCGCCTGTCAAGCGCCACCGCGAAAAGAGCGTTGGCAGTCTTCGATTGAGCGTAGGCGATCCACTTGTCATAGGGACGTCGAACGAAATCAAAATCCTCGAAATCAACGTCGGATATCTGATGTGCCCGGGATGACAGGACGGCCACTCGCGATGTCCGGGCTGCCAGCAATGCTGGCCACAGCAGCGCAGTGAGCTGATAGTGTCCCAGGAAGTTGATCGAGAAATGGCCCTCATGGCCACGCATATCACGGAAAAGCGGCTGAGCCATTATGCCAGCGTTGAGAACGAGAATGTCGATCCGACCATGACGGTCGAGGAAAGTGTTCGCGAAAGCTTTAACTGATGTCTCGTCCGCAAGATCAATGGGCCACACATCGACCTTGTCGATTCCTCTCAGAGCCGCGCGGGCAGCGACAGGGTCGAGAGCGGCAACATGTACGCTTGCCCCGGATAATGCGAGCGCGCGGACCGTCTCAAGCCCGAGACCCGACGAACCGCCAGTCACTACCGCAACACGCCCCGTCAGGTCCGCGTCGCGCGCTACCTCCATAGCCGACATAGCAGGACCGAACCCGGTCAGCAGTGGTTTCTGAAATACGCTCAATATGCCTCCAAGAGTAGGAACGCCGGCCAATTTCCTTACTCAAGGTTCATACATTCTTTCCTGTCTGCTGTCGCTGCAGCTCCCGCCTGCGAAGATCGGTGGGTGATGCTCCGGGAGACAGTCTTCGTATCGCTCTCGACCATTGAGGCGAATGCGGCCTGATAGATGAACGAGCACGAGCTGCTGTTCATGATGTGCATCCGGGCAATAAAAAAGGCCGGGGCGAAATCGCACCGACCTTCCTGATCATCGTCCTATCACCAGTGCCAGTACATCCGTGGTCAAAAGCTATGAACGATGCGGCATCGCGAGCGGCGAAATCATCTCAGCGCTCGTCAGCGATGCCGATGAAGAGGTTTTATCTGACGAATGTGTTCGCAACATGGTCGGTGCGGCTATGCACCAGGCCAGTCGTTCGCAGGCTCTTCGATCGCTCCTGGATCTTCGGCCGGATCAGGATCCTGCTCATAGGCCAACTTCATGTTCCCAAGCTCACGCAGCATGATCTCGATGACCTCGGGAGCCTTGCCGCCGCTGACTACGAAGCGGTCAACGAACTGCTCGAGCTGCAGCCTGATTTCGCCGGAGCGTTCCTCTCCCATGGCCGCCTCAGTGCTTCGAGTGATGGTCGCCGCGGTCGCCTTCGCCCGGCTTCGCGTCATGCTTCGCCTTGTGGCGCTTGTCTGCCGACAACGAGCGGCCGACGTCGACACTCTCTTTGAACTGGCCTTTTTCATCTCGGCGTACGTAACGCTTGTCTGTTCCAGTATCGATGAGCTCTCGCTTGGACATGCATGCCTCCTTCGGTTGGTACTGGACGGAAGAACGCATGAGATTCCAAAAAGATGCCTGCCTGCGGAAAACGTCACGCGGAGCGAGGTGGTCCGCGCTGACCGCGTGTCCGGAATCGATTTCCGAAGAAGATTCTCTAAGTCATTGAAAAATGATTCGTTTCGAGTCGGAACGAATCACCCGCGCAGGCCTTGAGTCGCCATCTAGTGATTCGGAGTAGGCGTCATGGCGAGTGGGCATCGAGCGCAGTGGAAAGGCTTTCTGAAGTTCGGCGAGGTGAGCTGCGGCGTCGCGCTCTACACGGCCGCGAGCACATCGGAACGCCTCACGTTCAATACGATCAACAAGACGACTGGCAACCGCGTCAACCGCGTCTTCATCGACGGCGAAACCGAGGATCCCGTCCCTAAGGAGATGCAGACCAAGGGTTTCGAGATCGAAAATGGCCAGTACATCATCATCGATCCGGAGGAGATCGCCGCTGCAGTTCCGGAAAGCAACAAGACGCTGGAGATAGAGGCCTTCATCCCCTGCTCCGAAGTCGACGACGTCTATTTCGACAAGCCCTACTACCTGACCCCCGACAAGATGGGCGGCGATGCGTTCATCGCCCTTCGCGACGGCATGAAGAAGTCCAAGGTCGCGGCCATCGCTCGAACGGTGCTTTTCCGCCGGATGCGGACTGTTCTCATCCGTCCGCATGGGAAGGGACTGATCGCGACGACCCTGAACTTCGACTACGAGGTGCGATCCTCGAACAAGGCCTTCGAGGAGATGCCAAAGCTGAAGATCGAGGGAGAGATGCTCGATCTTGCAAAGCACATCATCAGCACGAAGAAGGGCGAGTTCGATCCGGCAACCTTCGATGACCGCTACGAAGCCGCTCTCGCCGAGTTGGTGAAGGCAAAGATCGAAGGCAAGTCACTGCCGAAGCCGAAGAAGGTCGAGGTCTCGAAGCCGAACGATCTGCTTGCTGCGCTGAGGGAGAGCGCCGGACTGCTCAAGGCAGGAGCCGCGGAGGATACCAAACCCAAACGCACCGCCGCCAATGCCAACAAAGGCAGTGGTCGGCAGCGCGCCGCACGCGGAGTGGCCTCGAAGGCCGCCTCCTCCGGAGCCGCTCCGCGTCGTAAGGCTGGTTGAGGAGGATAGTCCATGGCACCGCGCTACTACTGGAAAGGCTACCTGAAGCTGTCCCTGGTCACGTGCCCCGTGGCCATGACCCCAGCGACATCGGAATCGGAGAAGGTCCGCTTCCATACGCTGAACAAGGAGACCGGGAACCGTGTCGTCTCCCAGTACATCGACAGCGTCACCGGAAAGCCCGTGAAGGACGAGAACGAGGCCAAAGGCTATGCCCGCGGCGAGAATGACTACGTGATCCTCACAGACGATGATCTCGACCGAGTGGCGCTCGACACGGTGAAGACCATCGACATCGAAAAGTTCGTGACGGCCGACAGCATCGAGTGGGTGTACCTGGAGAAGCCGCACTATCTGATGCCGGACGACCCCGTCGGTAACGAAGCCTTCGCCGTGATCAGAGACGCGATGAAGTCGGACGGTGTCGTCGGCGTGTCGAAGCTCGTCATGGGTCGCCGCGAGCGCGCGGTGGTCCTTGAACCCCGTGACGACGGAATCGTCTTGTGGTCGCTTCGCTTCGGCGACGAGGTCCGGCCGGAGGAGAGCTACTTCGAGGACATCGAGGACGAAGCCGATCCCGACATAATTCCGCTGGTTCAGAAGCTCATCAAACAGAAGTCCGCGCACTGGTCGCCGGACATGGTCAGCGATCCGATCCAGACGAGCCTGCTCAAACTCATCGAGGAGAAAAAGAAGGCGTTGAAGCCAAGGAAGGCGGCAAAGGGTGGGAAGGCGGAGCCTCCACCGAGGAACAATGTCGTCAATATCATGGATGCTCTTAGGAAGAGCGTTGAAGCCGATCTCAAAGGTCGGAAGGCAGGATGATGCGATGCATTTGACGGAAACCAAGGTAGCTCAAGAGGAGCAAGGCTGGCGCGTCGACTTCGTCGGTGACGACGGCGATGCAGTGACTGTACGCGTCGCCGACGGCGCCTATGTCGACAAAGCGACCGCAGTGCAACGGGCGAGAGCGATCATGGTCCAGCTCACCGCCTTCCGTACGCGCGGTGGCGGCCGGAGCATCAATTCCTATGACGCGGCCAGCAACGGCAATTTCGATGGTTCTGAAACGGAGTTAGATACCAGACACTGACAGCCACGCACGATTCGCCCTAGATCATAGCGTGTTTGTGCTTCTGAAGCGCCGAGCTGACTTTCGACACCCTGATAGTCGATTTCGCTGGAAGCTGACGTCCTCCTGCCCTATCTTTGATCGCGATGGCGTGTGCTGCGTGCGCCACGGGATTGCCCGAAATCGACGGAGACTACGATCAACCCTCCACAAGGGAGCGCTGACCCATGTCGCCGCCTATCTCCGCTGGCCGTATCCGGTCCACCCTCCGCCACTTCCTCGACAACGAGGCTTCCGGCGGTCTCGTACTCATGGCCGTCGCGCTCGCAGCCATCGTGGTGGCCAATTCTCCCCTCGCCGAAGGGTATTTCCACGCTCTTCATGTGTACGTCGGCCCGCTGAGCCTTCAGCATTGGATAAACGACGCGCTGATGGCGCTCTTCTTCTTGTTGGTGGGCCTTGAGATCAAGCGCGAGATGCTGGATGGGCAGCTATCGTCCTGGAGCCGCAGGATCCTGCCTGGCGCCGCGGCGCTGGGAGGCATGGTATTTCCGGCCTTGTTCTACGTTGGGTTCAACTGGGAGAACCCGGCTGCCCTTCGCGGGTGGGCGATCCCTACCGCGACCGATATCGCTTTCGCTCTCGGAGTGATCTCGCTCTTCGGCTCTCGCGTGCCAGCTTCGCTGAAGATCTTCCTTGCCGCACTCGCCATTATCGATGACCTCGGTGCCGTTGTGGTGATCGCGCTCTTCTACACCAGTGACCTCAATCTCATCGCGCTGGCCGGGGCGGCCATTGTCCTCGCCACCCTTTACGGCATGAACAGATCGAAGGTCATGGCGCTGTGGCCCTACCTCGTTCTCGGTGCCGCCCTATGGCTTCTGGTCTTCCTTTCGGGCATCCACGCGACCCTGGCTGGCGTCCTTCTCGCGCTGACAATCCCGCTCAAGCTGACGCCTGGAACACCGGAAGCCACGCACCAGGAATCTCCGCTTCATCATCTTGAGCACCTGCTGCACAAGCCAGTCGCCTTCGTCGTCGTCCCGATCTTCGGCTTTTCGAACGCAGGCGTTTCCTTCGCCGGAGCGTCTATCTCCATCTTTTGGGAGCCTCTGACGATGGGAGTGGCGTCAGGCCTTCTACTCGGCAAGCTCGTCGGAGTGCTCGGCACGGTCGCCCTTCTGGTTAAGCTCGGCTTTGCCGACATTCCTGCGAAAGCCAGTTGGGGTCAGATGACGGGGGTCGCGGCGCTTTGCGGGATCGGCTTTACGATGAGCCTCTTCATTGGGCTTCTCGCGTTCGACGACCCAACGGTTCAGGACCATGTGAAGATGGGAATCCTGCTTGGTTCTGTGGCCTCCGGCATCATCGGTGCAATCATCCTTGGAACCTTCAGGAGGCGTGCCTGACGAACCGGGACCATGATGCCTGGGGATGCGGTCCGCGTTCCCCACAAAAGAGGCGACACGAATAAAGCTTTTTTGCCATCTTCGTCGGAGTCGCGACCCCGCGTGAACTTGAGAGAAAGGCAGCCCATTGTCTCATAAAGAACTGCGCTTAGAAGATCCGGAAGTTTCCTCGACATAGCGCTCGTAGCGTGACTGTTTCGGCTGCGCTGCTGCTGCCGCTCCTTCAGCCATATTCACCCCCGCGTCATATCTCGTAAATTGTGTTGAGATGACACTGCACGCCGACGTTTCGCAACTGCTGGCCTCGAATCTTTCAGCAATCCAAGCTGCACTCGTGACATCGACCAGGAGACATTAGCTGATCAAGGGGCAAGCTTGGCTCGAACCAAACTCGACCAGTTCTTTTCTGCCGATGGAGGCCGAGATCGACGGCCTGGAGGCTGACATCGGTTTGGTGAAGACGGACGTCGCCGAGATCAAAAGCCAGCGCAGGCGTTGCAGTTGCTCGCCGATCAGCACGTCCGGGAGCGGGAAAGGATTCACGATGCACTTTCGAAGCTGCCTGATGATCGCGTGCGGCACGAGCTGTCACGCTGGGTTGGCCACGACGGCTGACTGGTGCGCGTCACACAGGCCAATCTGTCCAACGACGGCGGACATCGAAACGATGTCGTCGGGGACTGAGCGGCAGCTCCTCGAGCATAATCGTACTGGGCAGCAGGCATGCGGTTGGAAGCCGTAAGAGGCCGGGATCACTCCCCGTCCTCTTCCCTCTTCATTTTTTCTTCGATCCTTCGCAGGCGCTTCCTAAAGCGGTCGCCCGGATATTTGTACTCCGGCTCCTCGAATTCCGGCTCGTCCTGGAGAAGGCCTTGCTCTCGGAGCCGAGCCTGGGCGAGCTTGGGGACAAAATGGCTCTTTCGCGGTCTCTCAGTCACGAGAACATCTCCCGCTGTCCCGCGTTCTCACGTGCCTCGATCTCGCTGATGGAGCCTTCGCGATGCCAACCTGGACCCGCCTGTCGCTCTATGGCGACCTCAGTGACGAGACAATCCCGCTCGCGATCCCAGCTATGCTTAACCCAGCGAAGGCCGTTGAGGATGTCAAGCGCAGCCCCGTTTGCCTCCGCGTCCTCCTTGGCTTCGATGTCCCTGACTCTCTCCATCTCGGCGTCATCGACCGATTGGATCGAATAGATGATCGCGTGACGGTCCACGTCATGCACCGGACGAGTTGAGCCTACGGACCATGCCTTGACGACCGCCGACCAGTGATTGTAGCTGTCTTCGACCCACGAGATTCCACAGGCTTGGAACAGCTTATTGGCCGTCGCCGCGACGGTTGCGTCTCTCATCACGCGCGCCATCAGAAATCCTCCAGATTTGCCATAGCCTTCGCAACTGCGCTTTCCCAAGGCTGAATCTCGTCACCGCGCTCGATATAGTCGACAGCGGCCTCTAGGCGCTCGACCTGTGACGTCGTGACTTGCGTCAGCCAGGGCCGATACTCCGTCGATAGCGTCCATAGCGAATAGCGGCAGCAGTCGGCGAGCTCGCAGAGCACGGCATCGGCGTCGTCGCGGCCAAGCAATTTGAACTGACCTCGAAGCTGCCAAACTCCGACCCGCCATCTGCTCCGCAGGGCTGCGGCCGCATCGAGAGGCGGCACTGATACAGACGGATGGATCGCCCAAGTCACCTGCACATGACCGCCGATCTTGTCAGCGACCTCGCGCATGTAGAGCGGATGAGGATGCCGTCCGCACACAAGTCCGATGTCGTCGTGTGCCGTGTAAACTGGCATCAGATGCGCTCGCTCCTCGCCGCCGATTTCGCACCGATACGGCCACGCGGCGGCTGTCCAGTAAGAATCGATCGCGAGATCGCGGATGCGGTCGAGTGTTGCCGCTGGAATCGTGCGGTGCGCGGCTGTGCCATATCCGCGGCCGTATGCTGTCAGTGTCGTCGGTGAGAGGCCGATAGCGACTGCCGCCTGTTCGTGGCTAATCCCGTGCGATTCAATGACGGCCATGACATCCCGGTAGTGCGTCGTGATCTCGCCGATCGTGAGGTGATAGGTCGGTTGCGGGGCAGTCGGCAGCTCGACGTCGATTTGTAGGTCCATAGGATTCTCCCTTTTGATTTTTGTGTTCCCTGTGGTGGTGTTTAGATTTTTGGCTACCGCGACCCCCGGATGGAGGTTTCGGCTCCGACCAAGGAGCCAAGGGAGCTACGGCTCCCGTTCGTCAGGCGGCGGCGGTGGATCGCTTGTAGATCTCAAGCAGATCGCGGGGATCGTAGGGGATGTCCCGGAACTCTCCATGCGTCCGCGTGATGTAGACCGTGCCGTTGAGGATGTTCTCCTCTTCGTACTCTCCGGCGATGCTTAGGAAAGGCACGATGAAGCCGATCATCGTGTAGGCCGTGGCCGACTTCAGCGACACGAAGGACCTGTCCTCGATGATCCCGGTCTTGTTCTCGTTGATCCAGTAGACTTGGTACCTGTCGATCAGCGGCGCGTAGTCCCCCTCGAAGAAGCGGAGCATCATCGTCTTCGCCGCGAAAGAGCCGGCGATCACACTGCCTTGGTCTGCGAAGTCAACGTCGATCCTTGTTGTGTATCCGTTGCCGCGGAGCCATTCCTTCATGTCCTCCCTGACGGCGACAGCGTCGTCCTCGTCGAGATCATGGCGAAGGTTGGTGTCGCTGAAGCCGACGAGACCCACGGAGACCTCGATTACTCCATCGGATGGGATGCTCGTCGTCGTGACCTCGATCCATTCCACGTTGCCGTGGCGGTCGATCAGGACGATATCGTCGTTCAGCGTGTCGAAGTGGTAGTTCATTGTCTTGCTCCTCGCCATCGGCGGCTCAATTGCCGTGTGCCGATGTACAAATGCTGTATCCGTCGGCTGATACATGCAAGACCAATAATCGAAAAAATTCATTGTCAACAATTGCTTAGACTAACGATTGTCGGATTCTTGTGCCATCGTCCACGGATTTATCCATGATATTTTCGGCCACTTGTCGATTTCAGCCGCCGGCGGAATCCTGGGTCATCTGACAAAGGAGGGCGAAATGGAAAAGAGAAAAAAATCGATGTGGAGCGTTCTGAATCCTCTGGAATGGATCAACGCCGCCTTCCAGCTCCTCGCAGCCATCTTTGGGCCGCTACTTCGCTGGCTCGGCATGCTCGCGCCGCCGTCGACGGAAGGATTCGAAAATCTCACAACAGCCGATGTCGATGATGCCGCTGAGCTGGCGCGGAAACAGGAAGCCGCCGTCGATGCGATCACCCGGGAGATGTCGCCTGCCGAGGTGGTCCGCGCGTACGCCAAGGCCGACGCCGCCGGCCGCGCGGAGATGAATCTTTCCGTGCTCGATGCTGCCGGACAGGATTGGCTCCTGCGGCTATCGGAAGAAGACCTCGAGAAGCTTGGGATGTCGACCACATCGGCGTGCGCGCGGAGCCTGGAAGCGAGGAAAGTGCTGCCGACCTACGCAAAGGCGAAGCCGGAAACAGAAGCGCCCGAGATCCTGTCGACCCCGAGCGCGGAAGAGATTGAAGAAATGAAACGGGAATTTGTAGCGGCGAGGTACCGCGAGCTATTCCATGCGCCCGGAGTTCCCAACCCGGATCCGCGTTTCATTCCCGCGACCGTTTATTGACATCTTGAGGCCGCTCTTTGCAGGGCGGCTTTCGATTTCGAAGCGGCGCAACGCCTCGTACAGTTCAGGAAGCTCATGGATGAGGTCGCCGAACTGCGACACCAGGCCTTCGTCTGACATGTCGTGGACAATGCTCATGCTGTACCTCGGTGACGGTCGATGAATGCTTGCCGCTGCTGGAGAGCGACACGGAGACGACGCACCTCGGCTTCCAACGATGCGACATGGCGCACCGCACGCATCGCAACGCGGCCGAGATCGTCAGCTCGGCCTCGGGCCTCGGCAAGTTCACATGCATACTGATAGGCAGCCCGACGCTCCATGCGCTCTTCGGCAGCCTGGCGACCTGCCGCGTGCGCGTCGGCGAGCGATCCTACGATGCCTGCAGTGAGGAGACCAAGTTCGAGGCCGGCACGGCCTGCAGGATCCCTAGAGTCGAAAATCGTCATGCCCATACGCGATACCTCCTGATGAACTACGACGATATCGGTACAGGGACCCGGAGCCGCTGTGAGCCCCAAATCTGCCGGCAGAGTAAATGGATTACGATCGGCATCATGGACTGATCCATGATGTTATCTCGGCAGCTTTCGCAACGACGTCGAGTTGCTCTTCCGCTCTTTACATACTGTACACCGGAGACACCGTTCTACGCAGGCCAGGACAGCCGTGATACCCAGAACGCGACGAATGTCACGGGGCTCGACCTGTCCATATCGACGGCAGCGCGGACACCAGCCAACGATGACATACCATTCCGGCAGGCAGTCGAGCATCTCGCACATCGACAGCGGCTCGCTTCGGCGGCTACCTTCGCCCACCGTGTAGCCGACCTTGTCCGCCCCAGCGGGTCGATGCTGCGACGGTGCTTCATCCGAGCCGCTCGTACAGAGGCCTCCATCCGCGGCCGATCCCCTTCGACATCAGATTGCTAGCGATCCAGATCTGGTGCCTGAGAAAATCGGCGTCGGCGAGCAGACTCCGGATTGCGACGAGCGGATCCCCACCTGCCGCGTTGAGTACCGAGACGGCGAGATCGATCTCATTCATCGACCGGGTGTCAGTTTTCTGCGCCGGGGATATCGAGGGCGAGCTGCTGTGACATGGGAAGCCTGCTAGAATGTTATTCGCGTCAACGAATTTGCTCCTATCTTGTTCTCATTCTACTGGATTCAAGCGAAGTGTTGCGCACGGTCATGGGGTGATGCAGGATCCCGGCAACGGTAGGGGTATGTCACACATGCAAAGTTCTGACGGAAAGATCCGAAGGTTTACGAATCTCGCTGCTGCGATCCACATTCTCCAAAAGCGAGAGATCACGCTACTTCCTCCGGACTCCTGGGATGATCGGAATGATCGCCATTTTATGGACGTCTACAAGAAAAAGAAAAAGCTCAAGACGCTCACCGCGATCTGCCTCTCAAAGGCACCAGAGACCTATCACCACTGGCGCGTGTTCTCGCCCAACGCCGACGGTGTCTGTCTCCTTTTGGATCCAGTGAAGTTACTGAAGGCATTCGATGGACAGCAGGGTGTTCGCCATCGCGCCGTCAACTATGAGGAGATCGAGCAGTTGCCACATCTTAAGCCGCCGATCGACGACCTCCCGTTCATCAAGCGATACCCATATGAGCCGGAAAGCGAGTACCGGATCCTCTATGAGGATGCCGACCGGAAAGCCGAGTTCCGAAGCTTTCCTCTGCTTCCAGGCACGATCGAAGCGGTGATCCTAAGCCCGTGGATGCCGAGCGCGCTCGTCGGCTCCGTCAGGGGACTTTTAAAGAAGATTGATGGCGCAGCCCGGATCCCGATGTACGCCAGCACGCTTATCTCGAACCAAGCCTGGCAGAAGGTGGCAGATAGGGCGCAGTAGAAGTCTCGAATATTGCAGGGCAACAAGGCAGGCTGACAGAGACGGCAGCATGCTCTAATCAGGCCAGAGACGTCGCTGTTGTGTCGGTCGACGGTTGGTCCGAATCAGCCCCGCGTTCATAAGTTCCTCCGTTTTGTACTGAGGCGCGGCGAGCTACATCTATACGTTGTCTGCCGAGATTCAAGTTATCCACAAGTCTGTTGACTTGGAACGAAAATAGAACGGAAAACAGATACTTACCTCGCGTGATCTAATCGTGACCTAGCGGGGCGTCCGTGTTCTACATGATGATAGAATAATTCAGCGTAACCTATTGATCCCATTAGAGAAAAATGGTGGGTGATGTAGGGCTCGAACCTACGACCCGCTGATTAAGAGTCAGCTGCTCTACCAACTGAGCTAATCACCCGTAACCGCCGTGTTGCGCGGTGTGAGGGGGCGTATAAACATGATCGTTTGGCTTGTCTAGCGCCTGCCTGAAATTTCTTTGGTTAAATGCGAAGATTTTTGCGCATGGCTGAAATGCAATGAAATCAAAGGTCCAGTGTTCCGCTCGCCATCCGCACTGCCTGCCCGCCAATCCGGGCATTCGAGATTGCCCCGCCTTCGACATCCATGTGCAGGTGAATAAAGGACGGCCGACCCATTTCTACACCCTGCTCAATCGTCAGATCGTGGTGGCCATCCGTCTGGCGGTCAAAATGGTGGATAGCGCCGGAAAGCGCCGCGGCCGCCGACCCCGTGGCCGGATCTTCGACAATCCCCATGCCGCTCGCAAACATCCGCGCGTGGAACTTCGCGATATGGTTCACACCGCCGCGACAATAAACATAGGCCGAGGCGAGCGCCCCATCGACAAAAGGAACGGTCGCTTCCCAAAGCTGTGGGTCGAAATCCATGCGTTGCGCAGCACCAAGGTCGTGCACGGGTACCATCAGGAACGGTACACCGGCGCTCCACAACGACGGAACGTGATTTTCAAAGCCGATTTCCGTGGTGTTCAGCGACAGAGCATTGGCAATTCCGAGCTTGTCGAGGGGCATGGTGATCTGCTGCGATTTCCGCGGCAGATCGAATTCGGCAAAACTCGCCTCGCCTTCTCGCAGTCGAACCGCGCACCGTACGGGCCCGACATTTTCCTCCAGCACCGAAACGAGATCGATAGTTGCGTTGCGATGCGCTTGCTCGGCGAGAGCGATGGCCGTTCCGACGGTCGGGTGTCCGGCAAAAGGCAGCTCGCGACCGGGGGTAAAGATACGGATTCGCGCCGTGTAGGCGGGGTTACCCGAAGCCTGCACAAAGACTGTCTCTGAAAGGTTCATTTCCTTCGCTATCGCCTGCATGGCGTCGTCGCTCAGGTCATCCCCATCAAAGATGACGGCGAGCGGGTTTCCGGCGAGTTTGCGGTCGGTAAACACGTCGTAGACACTGTAGCTTCGCGCCACATGGGCCTCCCTGGTCTCGGTCCTCGTTTCGCCAACCTGCCCGACCGGACGACCGAGCGCAAGGCGTTAAGAGCGGGGCTTCTCTCCAAAGTACCAATCGATGACGGGAAGCATCGCGATATTGTAGGGGTGCGCTTTCGGGTCAGCGGAAAGGATCGCAACCGCGCCGGCAATTTCCTTGTCGTCGGCAACCAACATGTGTGCGTGGATCTTCGCAATCATTTGATCGGCAGTCAGGTCGAAGCGGAAGAGACGCAGCACCGTCACCGTACGCCTGACATGGCTCGCATAGTAGTGATCGCCAGCGTCGGCATCGGAAAGATCAAGCCCGGTCTCTTCGAACACCTCGCGACGCATGTTGCCATCCACGTCGCAGCGGTTTCCGGAGATGTCTTCAGGTTCCAGCGAACCGGCGGCAAAATATACCTGACCCGGATTGGCCGTATGGTTTCCCATGCGGATTGCCACCAAGGCGCCGTCGGAGGTCTCAAGAACCGGATAGGCGAACAGATGGATGCCGCCCTGCCGATCCGGCTGTCGGCGCCACCACATGAATGTCGAGAATGGGATGACGTGGCCCTCGGCCGCCAGGCCACTTTCGGTGAGCGCCAGCCGTTTTTGGAAGACCATGCGGCCATCGAAGAGCGCCGGGTTGGCCGCAGTTTCTCGTTCCCAGTTCTCGCGGATCGCCTCGCGCTCAGCGACATAGAAGGGATGGTCTCCGGCGAGGACGCGAAGGTCCAGCCCAGCAATCGGAAATACCGTCTGCTCCGGCGGCCAGCCGGCAAAATCCTCAGAAAAATGCAGGTTCATATCAAATCCAATGTCATGACAACGGGGCAATGGTCAGAGGCCTTCGGCCGGTCCCAGCCGGTGCGGGGATAACGCTCGATCTCCTGGCCAGGTGGGAAGACGGTGCGATAGGGCTGCCCGTGCCGAACGATTTCCGGCAAGCGACCAGCATTCGTTCTGGCGAGGGCCGCCGAGATCCAGATGTAGTCGAGCTGACACAGCCACTGCTCTTGAGGTCCGCGGGCATGGTAGAGCGTCCAGCGATCGAGCGGATCACGGCGACGGACGACGTTCTCGGCAAAACCATCGTGACTGAAGACGTCGAGTGCACTGATGTTCTCGTCCTGATGCTCGAAGCGGTATCCCGTGCGGCGACGCCCGATGACGTCGACGCGCTCCTGATAATCGTTCATGTCACCACATATAACGAAGCGCTTGTCATCGGTATGAGCGTTGAAACGGTCCTCGATGATACGGCGCACGGCGAGTGCTTCGGCCCGGCGCACCGGCATGGTACCGAGCCTGCTATCGACGCCGTTCGTGCGGGGGCCGTCCATCGACTTGAAGTGAACCACGTAGAGTGACAGCGGAACACCGCCGATCTCGAGGTCGAGTTCCAGGCAGTCGCGCTTGAAGATCTTGTCGTCGATGCGGTTGGTCAGCGCCAGCTGGTCGTTGAAAAGTTCAAGATCGCGATAGGTGAGCATCGCGTGGCTCTTGATCTGCTTGAGTTCGATCTTCTGCCCTTCGCGCGTCTCTTCCCGCATGAGCACCGCGACGTCGATCCCGCGGCTGTCATTGCCCTCGACGAGATATTTTTGCCGATAGCCGTTGCCGACCATCCTGAAGAGATAGCCGTATTCGAAAGCTTGCAGCGCCTCCATGTTGTCGACTTCCTGCAGGCAGAGAATGTCGGCGTCGGCGTCTGCAATCGCCAGCGCCGTCATCTGTCGGGTATCGTCTGTGGAAGCGATTACCCGCGCCTGCTCGAGCTGCTGATAGACGCCCTCGCTGCGCACTTCGAAAAGTTTGATGACCCGGTCCTGGCGCAGTTGGTTGCGAAAGCCGGTAAAGTCGAAACGCGTCATGAGGTTTTCAACGTTGAAGGTAGCAATGCGAAGCGACATCGAACATTTCCAATTGGCTCTATGCCATTAGTAGTGGCTAAGCCCCGCTTCGGAAAGACGTTTCGAGATCAGAGACGCCAGGCGGCGCGCGCAATGACGCGCACACTTTCGCCGACCTGCAAGCGCTCCCGGTTGAACGCGCGAAGCACCTGTCCGTCGTCAAGCAGCAACTTCAGAGCATAGCGTTCACCTTCGTAGAGGATGGACTCGACGCGTGCCGGAACACCCTCACCCGCGATCAAGACATCCTCCTGGCGCACCAGAACGTCCACCTTTGGCCCATTTTCCTCGCCCGAAAACATGGGCGCGAGGGCGCTCCAATCGAAAATCCGGGTGTCACTAGCCGGAGACGACAGCGACAGGATCGCACCGCGACCGATCAGCCCGCCAACCAGCCGGCCCTCGGGCCGCGCATAGATTTCCGCGGGCGACGCAGCCTGCAGGAGGCGGCCCTCGGACATGACCGCAACGTCGGTAGCAAGGGCCATCGCCTCGCTCTGATCGTGCGTGACATAGACCATCGTCGCTCCAGAGCGCTGGTGGAACTCACGAAACGTTTCCTCCATCTCCTGTTTCAGGTGCCGGTCGAGATTGGCAAGCGGCTCATCGAGCAGCACGACGTCGGGTGACGAAACCAGGCAGCGCGCCAAGGCCACGCGCTGTCGCTGGCCGCCGGAGAGATCGGCGGGGCGCCGCTCGGCATGGTCGGCGAGCCTCACCGTTGCCAGTGCTTCACGAACCCTCCGCCTGTACGTCTCACCGGAGACGCTGCGCACCTTCAGGGGATAGCCGACATTGTCTGCGACGCTCATATGCGGCCACAATGCGTAGGATTGAAACACCATCGCCATGTTGCGCCGTTCCGGTGGCAACGACCGCGACGCGTCTGCGAGCAGCCGCTCGCCAAGATGGATAGAGCCGTCGGTTGGCGCCTCGAAGCCGGCGATCATGCGCAGCACCGTTGTCTTGCCGCAGCCCGAGGGCCCGAGCAGTGCCAGGAAGCCGCCGTGGCGGACCTTCAGGGAAAAATCGGCGACCGCCGCGCGCCCGGTACCGAAGTCCTTGGCAAGATGGTTGAGGATCAGCTCCGCCACGGTACGACTCCTCTCGGCAGGCGTTTTGCCATCAATTCCAGGAGAAGCATCATGAAGACGACCATAAGGACGACGAGCACGGCGAGTGCCGAAGCGAGATCGGAGCTGCCGCTGTCATCGAGATTGTAGATGGCAACGCCAAGCGTCTGCGTCCCGGCAGACCACAAAAGCGCGGAAATGGTAAGCTCATTGCAGGCGATCAGGAACACCAGGATCACCGATGCGCCGGTTGCCGGAGCGATCAAAGGCACAATGATATCGGCGAGCCGTCGAAAGAAGCCAGCCCCCGAGAGCCTTGCGGCCTCCTCCAGGGCCGGATCGAGCTGATGAAACGCACTGACGACGGGCTTCAGGCTAACGGCAAAGAAACTGGAGAGATAGGCGATCAGAATGATCCAGATTGTTCCGTACAGCGTCATGTGCAGGATCGGAAGCGGTGCGGCAAACACCAGGATGAAGCACACGGCAATGACGATGCCGGGCAGCGAATATGGAATCTCGATCAGGCTGGAAACGATCCGGCCAAGTAGGTCTTTCCGTCGCGTCAACGCGTAAGCGGTCAGCACGGTCACCAGAAGGAGACATAGTGCCGTTCCGGCCGCGAGGGAGAGCGAGTTTACGAACGCCGTGCGCGTGACCGCTTGCCGGAAGAGAATTTCGTAGAAAGCGCTTGCCGACATCGTCTTGAAGGTCAGCGGCACACCATAGGCCGGCACGAGTGCGCCGGCGAGGAGCGCGAAGAATGGCGCTACCAGCATGACGAAGATGCAGAGCCAGAGCAGTGGCTGCAAAAGGAACTTCCAGGGCCCCAACTCAAAGGCAGCGGTCGCGCCTGAAAGGCCGAGGACGCGGTAATCGCGTCCGCGCAAAGCGCGATCCTGAATGGCAAGCCCGGCAACGGAAATGATTGCGATGATTGCCGAAAGCACCGCGACA
Source organism: Rhizobium sp. BK176 (assembly GCF_024808055.1). Classification (NCBI taxonomy): domain Bacteria; kingdom Pseudomonadati; phylum Pseudomonadota; class Alphaproteobacteria; order Hyphomicrobiales; family Rhizobiaceae; genus Rhizobium; species Rhizobium sp. BK176. The sequence goes on from NZ_JANUBV010000007.1 coordinate 91,805, forward strand.
TCGCCGAATGTCCGGCTGGTGAAGGCGGAAAACTTGGTGAAGATCAGTGTCGGAAGCGTGTAGATCGAAGCCGGTATGCCGAGAATAGCCGGTATGCCGAAGTTGCCGGTGCAGGAAACAAAGGAGATCGCAGCTCCGGCAATGATGCCGGGCAGCGAAAGCGGCAGGATGATGTCGCGGAAAACCCGAAGACTCCCGGCTCCAGCGAGACGCGCCGCCTCGACACCATCGCGCGGCAACGCCATCAGGCCGGCCCGGAGAGCGAGATAGACGAGCGGCGCGTGCTGCACTCCGTAGAGCAGCGAAATACCACCGACCGAATAGAGCGGCTGCGGCGATCCAAGCGGAGGCGCAATGTGCAGAGCCTTCAACAGTGGGCTTGAGGGCCCGGACATCTGCACCCAGGCAAGCGCCGTCACCTGCGGCGGGATCATCATCGGCAGGACGAACAGGAAGCTCAACGCTCCCTTGCCGCTGATATCCGTCAGCGTCAGCAGGAACGCGAAGGCGCAGCCTATGGCCAGTGAAATCAGTGTGCCAAGAATGGCCGTGACGAGCGTGTAGTAGGTCGCCGACCAAAGCGCGGGATCGCTGAGCACCGCGCCGACGCCGCCATTTGCAAGTGACGCAATACCTGTTACCGCGAGCCGCGCCAGCGGCAGCACGCTCAGGACCAGGACAACGATAACGACAAGAGGAAACAGCCAAGCGGGCTGGCTGTTTCCGGGACGAACATATTCGCGCATCTGCGTTCTGGCGACGATCAGTTCGAGCCGTAGATGCCGGAGAAGGTCTTGAGGTCCCGATCGGTGTCTTTCAGCGCCTCGGCGGCATTGATCGGCAGCAGCATGATGCTCTCACGAGCCGGAAAACCCTCCGGCAGCTTCATACCGTTGCGAGCCGGGATGTAGCCGAGCTTGAGGAACCCTTCCTGCCCCTTTTCGGAAAGAACGTAGTCAACGAATTTCTTCGCCGCATCGGCATTCTTCGAGCTTGCGAGAATACCCACCGGCTCCGTTACCGCGGAGACGCCTTCCGTCGGGAAGACGAACTCGACCGGCGCGCCCTTGGCCTTTTCGCGGATCGGCATGTAGTCGACGATCATACCGAAGGCCTTTTCGCCCGCGGCGACCGACTTGAGCACCGCACCGTTGCCACCGGCCGCCGTCGCGCCATTGGCGGCGAGATCCTTGTAGAAGTCCCAGCCGAGGCCGTCGACACCGGCCAGCGTCTGTGCGTGAATCAGGGCCGCGCCCGACGTCAGCGGGCTCGGCATAGTCACGAGGCCCTTGGCTTCGGCCTTCGTCAGATCCTTCCAGCTCGTCGGCTTGAACGCGGCAGAAGTGTTGTAGACGATGCCGGTGGTGATCAGCTTGGTCGAATAGTAGTAGCCGTCAGCGTCATAGAGTGCGGCGTCGTAGCTGGCAGCTTCCGGCGACTTATAGGCCAGTAGCTTGCCGGCTTCCTTCAGGCGCTCGAGCGTGACCGTGTCTGCGATCAGCAACACGTCAGCAACCGGATTGCCGGCCTCGATTTCAGCCTGCAGCTTTGCCATGATCTTCGGCGTGCCGTCACGCACCCAGTCTACCTTGACGTCGGGATTGGCCGCCATGAAGCCGTCGACAGTCGCTTGCGCATCTTCATTCGGCTGGCTGGTGTAGAGAACGAGATTTGCGGCTGATGCCGGAATTGCAAGCAAGGTCGCTGCGAGCAGCGCGGCGGCGGAAACGATCGTCTTCATGGTGGATCCTCGGTGATGGGAGAGCCGATCCTTAGCCATCTCGGATAACATGATTGTGACAGTCTGCTTCGCGACGCTGACGTGCAATCTGGCCCTTGACCCGCCTGCCCCGCACCTATCTTCTAACGCACGTTTTGGCTCAAGCCTTTGGGAGGGGGACGCATATGGAATACCGGCTTCTCGGCCGCTCCGGCCTCAAGATTTCGACCGTGACAATGGGCACGATGACGTTCGGCGGCCAAGGTTGGGCGAAGATGGTTGGTGATCTCGGAGTCGCCGAAGCGCGCAGGCTTGTCGACCTATGTCTCGACGCCGGCGTCAACCTCATCGATACGGCCGACGTCTACTCGCAGGGCGTTTGCGAGGAAATTCTCGGCGAGATCATCGGAGGGCCGCGCAAGAACGGCGTGCTGATCGCGACCAAGGCACGCTTTCGCATGGGAGACGGGCCGAACGATACGGGCTCGTCGCGCTATCATCTCATCAGCGCCTGCGAAGCGAGCCTCCGGCGCATGAAGACCGACGTGATTGACCTGTACCAGCTTCACGAATGGGACGGACAGACGCCTCTCGAAGAAACCATGGAAGCGCTCGACACGCTCGTCCGCCAAGGCAAGGTCCGCTATGTCGGCTGCTCGAATTTCTCAGGCTGGCACATCATGAAAGCGCTTGGTGTCAGCGAAAGGGAAAAGCGGGAGCGGTTCGTCAGCCAGCAGATCCACTACACCCTCGAAGCACGCGACGCGGAATACGAACTGCTTCCAATCAGCGTCGACCAGGGGCTCGGCGTGCTCGTCTGGAGCCCGCTCGCTGCCGGGTTGCTCTCCGGCAAGCATCGCCGCAACCAGACCGCCCCTGAAGGGTCGCGTCAATTCGCCGGGTGGACCGAGCCGCCGATTCGCGACGAAAACCGCCTCTGGAATATCGTCGAAACGCTGGTGGCGATCGCCGAAGAACGTGGCGCCTCGGCAGCCCAAGTGGCGCTTGCCTGGCTGATCGGTCGCAAGGCGGTGACCTCGGTGATCATCGGTGGTCGCACCGAAGCCCAGTTCAAGGACAATCTGGCCGCCGCTGAACTGAAGCTGACTGAAGACGAGCGCAAGCGCCTCGATGCCGTCAGCCTGCCGCCTGTGCTCTATCCATATTGGCACCAGCTCAATACGGCAAGCGACAGGCTGAGTGAGGCCGATCTGGAATTGTTTGGCCCGCACCTAAATCGGTAGTTGGTTCCGAAAGTCGGCGGCCAATCAGCCGCCGATCTCCGCGGTGACGAGCGCCCCGAGGCGGCTGATTCCCTCCTCGATCATCTGATCGTTGGCGCAGGAGAAGCTGACGCGGAAGGTGTTTGCTCCCGAGCCGTCGGCGAAGAATGCCTTGCCGGGGACGAACGCGACCTTGGCTGTTTCCAGCGACTTGGCGAGCAGCTTCGCGCCATCCATGCCATCAGGTAGCGTTACCCAGATGAACATGCCGCCTTCCGGCTTGGTCCAGCTCGTGCCGGCCGGCATGTATTTCTCCAGCGCCGCCAGCATGACATTGCGGCGGTGGCTATAAACGGACCTGATCTTCGCGACCTGCGCATCGAAACCGCGTTCCGCGACGTGGGCGATCGCCATCTGATTGATCGTCGAGGAGTGCAGGTCAGCCGCCTGCTTCATCAGCACCAGCTTGCGGATGACGGAAGCGTTGGCAACGATGAAGCCGACGCGAAGACCGGGAGCCAGCGTCTTCGAGAAGCTGCCGCAATAGATCGTGCGGGTATTGTTGATGTGTCCCCTCTTCGCGATCTCGGTCGCCAGGATCGGCGCGACCGGCGTGCCGTCGTAACGGAGCGACTGGTAGGCCGCGTCTTCGATAACGGCGATATCGAGTTCTTCAGCCAGCGCGAGAACCTTCTCTCGTCCAGCCTGATCGACGGTTTCACCCGTCGGGTTGGCAAAATCGGCGGAGAGATAGGCGAACTTCACCTTGCCGCCCGCCGCAGCGGCCTGCGCCTTATAGGAATCGGGCGTCCGGTTGCCGTTCGGCGTCAGCTGGTCGTAGGTCGGTTCGTAGGCACTGAAGGCCTGGAGTGCGCCGAGATAGGTCGGCCAAGTAACCAGTGCCGTGTCATCAGGCGAGAGGAAAAGCTTGCCGAGATAATCCAGGCCCTGCTGCGAGCCGGACACGATGAAGACGTTCTCAAGCTCGCATGGAATGTTAAGCGCGGCCATCTGCTTGACCAGCCACTCGCGAAGCGGCTTGTAACCTTCGCTGACCGAATACTGCAGCGCCGAGTTCACGGCCGAGCTGCTGAAGATATCGGCGTAGGCCGCCTTGAACTCCTGATCGGGAAAGAGCGCCGGATCCGGGATACCACCGGCAAAGGAAATGATCTCAGGGCGGTCAAGGAGCTTCAGGAGCTCGCGAATCTCCGATGCGCGCATCCGTGAAGAACGCGTCGCGAACATGCCTTCCCAATTCAACATCGGTATTTCCTCGCAATTTTTTGTCTTTAGGCCAGAGAACCACGCAATAAAAAATAAGTCAACATTACTGACCTATTTCTTTGCCACCATGACAATTTCGGGAAGCGGAGGTCACTTCTGTAAACAGAAGCCAGAACCGACCAGAATCGATCTTTTCAAGACCCACCCCGTGGCGGTAGTGTCGCCGCCACTATCCAACATGCTATGAAGGTGCCAGCAATGTCCGCGTCGTCGAATACTCCTGAAATCAAGATCGAATTCCACGCGTCGCCGGTCTCGGAAGCCGATCGAACTCAGGCTCTGGAGACACCCGGCTTTGGAAAGGTCTTCACGGATCATATGGTTCTGGCCCGGTGGACTCCCGACAAAGGCTGGCACGATGCGAAGGTCACGCCGCGGCGGCCTTTGGAGCTCGATCCCGCCAGCGCAGTACTGCACTACGCCCAGGAAATCTTCGAAGGTATGAAAGCCTACAAGGCGGACGATGGTCGCATACTGCTCTTCCGGCCGGAAGAGAACGCCCGTCGTTTCGCGCAGTCGGCGGCCAGGATGGCGATGCCTGCCGTGCCGGAAGAACTTTTCCTGAAGGCGGTCGAGGAGCTTGTCCGCGTCGACAAGGCATGGATTCCATCAGGCGACGGCAGCCTCTATCTGCGCCCGTTCATGTTCGCCAACGAGGCGTTCCTCGGCGTCCGCCCCGCTCAGGAATATATCTTCTGCATAATCGCCTCCCCGGTGGGTGCATACTTCAAAGGCGGAGCAAAGGCGGTTTCGCTCTGGGTCGAGACTGAGTACACCCGAGCAGCAGCCGGCGGCACCGGTGCTGCCAAATGCGGCGGAAACTACGCGGCCAGCCTCGTCGCACAGGCCGAGGCGGCGAAGAAGGAGTGCGATCAGGTCGTTTTCCTTGATGCAGCGGAACATCGCTGGGTCGAGGAACTCGGCGGGATGAACGTATTCTTCGTGATGAACGACGGATCTGTAGTAACCCCACCTCTCGGCGGCACGATCTTGCCGGGCATCACGCGCGCCTCGGTAATAGTTCTCGCAGAAGAAAAGGGCTTGCGCGTCGAGCAGCGCCCCTACTCATTCGCGGAATGGCAGGCGGATGCGGCCAGCGGCAAGCTCGTGGAAGCATTCGCTTGCGGCACTGCAGCAGTCCTCGCGGGCATCGGCCTCGTGCGACACGCCGGCGGCGAGTTCCGTATCGGAGACGGACAGACCGGCAAGCTGACCAGCGAGTTGCGTCAGGAGCTCGTCGGCCTGCAGAAGGGCGTCACAAACGATGAACGTGGCTGGACACGCCGTATCCTCGCCTGAGGTCATCAGCGGCGCGCGAGCAGTCGGCCGCCAGTAGTTCAGAGACTTCGGAAACCGGGCGACGCCCGGTTTTTTGTGGTTTGCGCCGAGAGGCGTGAAGCTTCAGCCGCTGGCAAAATCAAGGAGTTTCGGGCGGCATAGGAAAAGCCTTCGTTCCCCGCTTCCGTTTGGGGAAGCGGGGGAGTCTTTGCGACTGCAGCTCGACCGTCCCGCGCTCAGGAATGGAACAGGGCGGCGATCTGCTCTTGTGTCGGCAATTGGCCTCGCGGCGTCAGCTTGTCGACCACTCCAGGCAGAACGGTCGACAATTGGTTCAGCAGCTCCTGCTCGCTGATTCCCGCCTGACGTGCGAGATCGCTGATCGTCTGGGACCCGAGCGCACTATTGAGACTGCCCGGTGCGATCGGTTTATTCTGCCCGGGTTGGACCCAGGAATCCACCGTATCGCCCTGCCCGGCTTCCGTCAGCTTGCCGAGAAGACCGCCAAGGCCACCGAGACCCCCAAGCCCGCCGAGAAGGCCGCCGTCACCGGCCTGCGGGCTGGCTTGCGGATTGGCCTGCTGGCCAGCCGGATCCGTCTGGCTGCCGCCGCCACCGAGGAGTTTGCCCACCAGCAACGCGCCGAGAGCAATCATGATCGGCTTTGATATATTTCCGCCTGGAACGGCGTCGTCAAAGATACCCATGCCATCCTCCTTTTTGGTTTCTTCATTTCACTGAACAACAACTGTAGAATGAAAGCATAAGGCTCTCACGAACCTTGAATTCCCCGGCGAGCTATTTAGCTAAACGGGAAGATGGTCTGAATATTCAACCAATCAAGGAGGGACACGGCGGATGTCAGTAATCAGTTGGATTATCCTTGGACTGATCGCGGGATTCATCGGCAGCAAGATCGTCAACAAGTCGGGCGCGGGGATGTTGATGGACATCGTCCTCGGCATCGTTGGAGCGATCGTCGGCGGCGTCATCTTCAGCTTCTTCGGCGCATCGGGCGTAACGGGCATCAATATCTACAGCCTCGTCGTCGCGGTCATCGGTGCTGTCGTTGTTCTCTGGCTGTACCACGCCGTCAGCGGGCGCCGGTCCGTTTAGCTCGCCATTTCTATGTCGACGGGATGAGCGCTGCCTCAAAGGCGGCGACTTTGTGCGTGTAACTCCGGCCTTGGCGCATCGGGCAAACGATCATGGCAGACGAGAGTACATCTTCATTCTACGACGACAACGCGGCAACCTATGCCTCGCGGCAACGCAAGCTGCCGGTACGGCGGCTCGATGCCTTTCTGTCGTTGCTCCCGCCCGGTGCGGCGATCCTCGATCTGGGTTGCGGTGGAGGACAGGACAGCGAGTATATGCTGTCGAAGGGCTTCGCCGTAATGCCGACAGACGGATCACCGGAAATAGCCAGGCAGGCCGAAAGCCTCCTCGGTCACTCCGTCGCGGTCCTGCGCTTCGAGGATCTGGACGAGGAAGAAGCATTCGATGGCGTTTGGGCAGAGGCAAGCTTGGTGCACGTCCCGCGAGCCACCCTTCCCGAGGTGCTGGAACGGATCCGCACTGCGTTGCGGCCCGGCGGCACCTTCCACGCCACTTTCAAGGCGGGCGAGGCCGAAGGGCACGATGCGTTCGGTCGCTACTACAACTATCCGTCGGCGGAGCTACTCTCGGAAATGCTGAGCAATGGAGGCTGGCATAACATAGTCATCAGTGAAGGCGACGGCACCGGCTATGATGGAAAGCCTACCCGCTGGCTTGCTGTACGGACGCAAAAATAAAGGCCGGAACTTTCGTCCCGGCCTTCGTGATCCAGCACTTTGAAGCCGCTTAGTTGACGGACTTGTCGACCAGCTTGTTCTTGCCGATCCAAGGCATCATGCCGCGGAGCTTCGCGCCGACTTCTTCGATCTGGTGGCTGTCGTTCATGCGGCGGATGCCCTTGAAGCGCGAGCCGCCAGCCTTGTATTCCTGCATCCAGTCGGACGTGAACTTGCCGGTCTGGATGTCGTGCAGGACGCGCTTCATTTCAGCCTTGGTTTCAGCCGTGATGATGCGCGGGCCGGTGACGTATTCGCCCCACTCCGCCGTGTTCGAGATCGAGTAGTTCATGTTGGCGATACCGCCTTCATAGATCAGGTCGACGATCAGCTTCACTTCGTGCAGGCACTCGAAGTATGCCATTTCAGGCGCGTAGCCTGCTTCAACCAGCGTTTCGAAGCCGGCGCGGATCAGCTCGACGAGACCGCCGCAGAGAACGACCTGTTCGCCGAAGAGGTCGGTTTCGCATTCTTCGCGGAAGTTGGTTTCGATGATGCCCGAACGACCGCCGCCGACGCCGCAAGCGTAGGAGAGAGCGAGTTCAAGAGCGTTGCCCGAAGCGTTCTGGTGAACAGCAACGAGGCAGGGAACGCCGCCGCCCTTCTGGTATTCGCCGCGAACCGTGTGGCCCGGGCCCTTCGGCGCGATCATGACGACGTCGAGCGAAGCCTTCGGCTCGATCAGGCCGAAGTGAACGTTAAGGCCGTGTGCGAAGGCGATAGCCGCGCCGTCACGAATGTTGCCGGCGATGTCGGCCTTGTAGATGTCGGCCTGCAGTTCGTCAGGCGTTGCCATCATGATCAGGTCGCCCCACTTGGCGGCATCGGCAACGGTCATGACCTTGAAGCCGTCAGCTTCTGCCTTCTTGATGGTTGCCGAACCGGCCTTGAGAGCGATCGCCACGTTGGCATGGCCGCTGTCCTTCAGGTTCAGGGCGTGTGCGCGACCCTGGGAACCGTAGCCGACGATGACGACGTTCTTCGACTTGATGAGGTTGAGGTCTGCATCACGATCGTAATAGACGCGCATTTGAATGTCCTTCCCTTTGCTTGTCCTGTGACTGTTGTAAGTGGGATCAGCCGACCAGCGGCATCTCCGCCAAAACCTTTTCCGTGCCGTAGAGGCGCAGAAAGGCGGAAACCGCCCTCTCCGCCTGACGCGCGGTATCCTTGAGACCCGGCTCGCCGAGCAGCATGCGAACATGCAGATCGGAAACGATCAGGCCGTAGAGCGTGTGATATGCCTCATCGGCATCATGGAAGCGCAAAAGCCCGGCGCGCTTGCCCGCGTCGATCAGGCCCATGGCGCGGCGATCAATCTGGCGGCGGCCCCGCTCAAGGAGCAGCTTGCCGAGCTTGGAGCCGTCGCGATGCGACTGGCCGATGGCCAGACGGTTGAGCGCCAGCGAAACATCACCGGCGAGAACCTCAAGCAGGTCCTTTGCGAAGATGACAAGGTGATCGTGCAGGCTGGCTGATGTCAGCCGCTCGCCATTGCGCTCGAAGGTGCGCACCTTGCTGGCCTGATAGGCGATCATGGCGGACAGCAGTCCGTCGCGATCGCCGAACCACTTATAGAGGCTTTCCTTGGAGCAGTTTGCGGCACGGGCAACGCCCGACGTCGTCAACGCCTTTTCGCCGCCATCGACGAGCAGCCGCAATGCCTGCTCTAGAACTGCGTTTTGGCGCGGCGAAAACTCGCTGGGCTCCAAATTATCGACGGCCACGGCCTCACTCCCAATAAGTACCGTACGGTACGGTTCGCGGGCTTTATGCTGCAATCCACCATGCGCGTCAAGCGGCCTGTGGGGAAAATCTCATACTGCAACACACTCAAAAATCTCGGCCGTTCACGTCCCGCTCGAGATCAACCACGCACGCTCAAGTGCGCTCGACCGGTTCGCGCGCAGCCTCCATGTCTCGCGCGGGTGACAAACCGTAGATCCGGCTGTATTCGCGACTGAACTGCGACGGGCTCTGGTAGCCGACCCGATGCCCCGCCGTTCCGGCATCCAGGCGTTCGACTAGCATTAGACGGCGAGCCTCATGCAGCCTCAACTGCTTCTGATATTGCACCGGCGTCATCGCCGTGATCGACTTGAAATGATGATGGAAAGACGAGACGCTCATATTGACCTGCTCGGCGAGATCCTCGATCCGCAGCGAGCTTGCGAAATGCTGCCGCAGCCAGGCAATGGCTCGCGCGATGCGGTTGCCGTGACTATCGGCGACTGCGATGTTGATCAGCCGACCGCCATCAGGCCCAGTGAGCACACGGTAGAGGATCTCCTGCTCGATCAACGGCGCCATCGCTGCGATATCCTTTGGACGATCGAGCAAACGCAGCAGCCGAACGGCCGCATCCAGAAACTCCGGCGTCGCAACATTCACCGCAATGCCGCGGCCCGGCCCCTGCGCTATCGGCCGTGGAATATCGGCTCGACTCAGCAATTCGAGAACCTTTTCGCTATTGATGCCGAGCGTCAGACAAAAATGAGGAATCTCGGCGCTCGCCTCGACCACGCGCCAGATGACAGGCAGATCGAGCGACGTCAGAAGATAATCGCCTGCCCCATAGTTGATGACGTCGGTTCCGAGACGGAGGCTCTTGGCCCCTTGGATAACAATGGCAATGCAGGGCCGGTAGCTGCCGTGACAGGGTGCGCTCGGCGTATGCCGGCGGCTGATCCCAAGGCTCTCGATGGCGGTGCGGAACTCACCCTCGGCGCCGGCATGTCGAGCGGCAATCGAAGCAATTTCCTGGTAGGGATTGAACGGCAATGTCATGCGAGGAAACCTTCATCTGCGGCGCCGGGATGCGCAGTATCTAGGATAGGTTCGCGCGCCCGAGAATAGCCCGTCCCTTCAATTTTGCAGGATCGTGCAAAAACCGCGGAGGATTGCTCTACCGCATGGAACTCGATCCGTTGCATCTTCGGCCATCCTCCCAGCAACCCGAAAGGAAGTCTCGGATGCCTATCGCAAAAGGCTATGCTGCCACTGACGCGTCGAAACCACTTACCCCCTTTACGTTCGAACGACGCGACCCCAATCCGGATGACGTTGTGATCGACATCAAGTTTGCCGGCATCTGCCATTCGGATATCCATACCGTCCGCAACGAATGGAAGAACGCCGTTTACCCGATCGTGCCGGGCCATGAGATTGCCGGCATCGTCTCCGCCGTCGGCTCGGCGGTGACCAAGTTCAAGGTCGGCGACCGCGTCGGCGTTGGCTGCTTCGTCGACAGCTGCGTCGGCTGTGCGACCCGCGACGTCGACCGCGAGCAGTACATGCCGGGTCTCGTCGGCACCTACAACGAATTCGAAGCCGACGGCAAGACGCGCACTCAGGGCGGTTACTCCGACTCGATCGTCGTCAAGGAAGGCTACGTGATGAACATCCCGGACAACCTTCCGCTCGATGCTTCCGCCCCGTTGCTCTGCGCCGGCATCACGCTCTATTCGCCGCTGCGTCACTGGAATGCCGGTCCCGGCAAGAAGATCGCAATCGTCGGCATGGGTGGCCTCGGGCACATGGGCGTCAAGCTCGGCGCGGCCATGGGGGCTGAGATTACCGTTCTGTCGCAAACCCTCTCCAAGAAGGAAGACGGTCTCAAGCTCGGCGCCAAGGAATATTACGCTACCAACGACCCGGCGACATTCCAAAAGCTCGCCGGTGCCTTCGATCTGGTGATCTGCACGGTCAGCGCTGAAATTGACTGGAATGCCTATCTCGGTCTGGTCAAGGTCGACGGCGCCTTCGTCGTGGTCGGCGCACCGGAAAACCCGATCCCGGTCCACGCTTTCTCGCTGATCCCAGGCCGCAAGAGCATTTCCGGCTCGATGATCGGCTCGATCAAGGAAACCCAGGAAATGCTGGATTTCTGTGGCGAGCACAACATCGTCTCCGAGATCGAGACGATCAACATTCAGCAGGTCAACGAAGCTTACGAACGCGTTCTGAAGAGCGACGTTCGCTACCGCTTCGTCATCGATATCGCCTCGCTGGCTGCCTGACAAAGACGCAAAGGGCGGCCTTGAGCCGCCCTTTTTCTATTTCCGATCGTCGTCGCGCATCGTTTCTTTCTGCGTAATCAGCCGCGCGCTATGCTGGCCACTCAGATAGATCCACAGCCAACTCCAGGCCACCGCGAAACGCGAACGCGTCCCGATCAGGAAGTAGATATGGGCAATCCCCCATATCCACCAGGCAATCCAGCCTTTCAGTTTGATGCGGCCGAAATCGATGATGGCGGCACTTTGACCGATCGTCGCAAGGCTGCCCTGATGGCGGTAGCGGAACGGCGGAGGCGCCGGCTTCGCCGCGAGGCGCGCCCGGATCACCTTGGCGACATAAGCGCCCTGCTGCTTCGCAGCCGGTGCGATTCCAGGCACGGGAGCACCGCCTTCCTGGATAACCGACGCCGTGTCCCCGACGACAAAGACATCCGGAAGTCCTGGTGCCGTCAAATCCTTCCCAACGATGACGCGCCCCGCCCGATCTGCCGGAACATCGAGCCACTTGGCCGCGGGCGATGCCTGCACGCCTGCAGCCCAGACAATCGTGCGGCTGGCGATGAACCCCTCACTTGTCGAGACACCTTCTGCTGTGCATTCCATAACCCGTTCGCCGATATGCAACTCGACGCCCAGTTCAGTGAGAGCCTTGCTGGCATAGGTAGAAAGCTCCTCGGCGAAGGTCGGAAGCACTCTTGGCCCAGCCTCGACAAGGACGACCCGCGTCTTTCGCGTATCGATACTGCGAAACTCGCGCGGCAGGGTCTTGCGTGCGAGTTCGGCGATGATTCCGGCAAGTTCGACACCGGTCGGCCCAGCGCCGACGATCGTAAAAGTCAGAAGCGCATCGCGAACGGCAGGATCGGCTTCAGTCTCGGCCCGTTCGAAGGCCAGCAGCACGCGCCGACGAATTGTCGTCGCATCCTCCAATGTCTTGAGCCCAGGCGCCACCGGCTCCCAATCGTCGCGCCCAAAGTAAGCGTGGGTCGCGCCTGTGGCGAGAACGAGGGTGTCATAACGCAGCGTCATGCCGCTACGTAAGGAAACTTCCTTTACGGCGGTATCGACGCCAACGACTTCACCAAGCAACGTCGTCACATCCTGCCGGTCGCTATAGAGATGCCGGATGGGCCACGCGATTTCGGATGTGGAAAGGATCGTTGTCGCCACCTGGTACAGCAGAGGCTGGAAGAGATGATGATTGCGTCGGTCGACGAGCGTGATCCGAAGCCCTGCGCCCTTGAGATCGTTGACCAGTTGCAATCCACCGAAGCCACCGCCGATAACGACAACATGTTGCTCGCTCATGACCTGCCTTCCGTGTCATTTCGCCAAAGCCAATGTCGTTGATCCAACGCAGCTTTCAAGCTTCCTTTCCGCATAGCTCGCCTGCTCACGGCGATGGTCGAGAAGTATCGACGGCGGTCAGTCCGCGTAGGCCACGGGGATCGATGTTCCGCTTTTCAGCAACTCCATCGATATGGACGCGGAGACGTCGAAGAGTTCGATCTTGCGAACGATTTGCTTGTAGATCACGTCGTAGTGCTCGACGCGCGGGAGTACGATTTTCAGAATGTAATCGTAGTTCCCGGTAAGGCGGTGCGCCTCGACGATCTCGGGAACGGCGCTGATTGCCCGGCGAAATGTCTCGATCCATTCGTCCGTGTGGTGTGCCGTCTTGATCAACGCAAACACCGTTGTCGGGACGCCCATCTTCGCGCGGTCGAGCACCACGATCCGCCGTGCAATGTGACCGCTCTCCTCCAGCCGCTGGATGCGCCGTGAACAGGCCGAGACCGACAAAGCGACCTTCTCCGCAAGATCCGTCACCGAAATGCCGGCATCAGCCTGCAATAATTCAAGGATTCGGCGGTCGCGATCATCCAGCATTGAGCCCTCCAGGAGTGGCGAGTTAATTTTGCACAATATTGCCATCTTGTGCAAAACTACAGCGCAAATGGGGAGTTCGGATCAAAGAAAGCAAACCATTTGCGCGATGATTGATGCATGATTTCGCCAATAGGAAATTCCAGACGGGGAGCATAACCAGAATGCAAACAATCGGACTGATCGGCGGAATGAGCTTCGAAAGCTCGGCGGTTTATTATCGCATGATCAATGAGATGGTGCGCGAGCGCCTCGGTGGACTGTCTTCGGCGGAGTTGTTGATGCACTCCGTCAATTTCGACGAGATTGTTTCGATGCAGAAAGCCGGTGACTGGGACGCCGCCGCAAACCGGCTCGGCGACGTTGCCCTGCATCTGCAAATTGCCGGCGCGCGTTGCGTGCTGATCTGCACGAACACCATGCACCTGATCGCCGATCAGGTTGCCTCACGCATCTCCGTGCCGCTGATTCACATCATCGACGAGACCGCTGAATCACTGAAGGCAGCCGGATGCAAGCGCCCGCTGCTGCTTGCGACCCGATACACAATGGAGCATGGCTTCTATGCCGATCGCATGAAGAGGCTCGGCGTCGACATCGTGGTTCCCGAAGCCGCCGACCGGACATCCGTTCACGACATCATCTTCAACGAGCTTTGCGCCGGCAAGGTGCTAGACAGCTCGCGTGAGAAACTGATGCAGATCATCGAACGGGAGCGTACCAAGGGTGCAGATGGAATCATTCTCGGTTGCACGGAAATCTGCCTCATCCTCGACCCGAACCGGCTGCCGCTACCCGGCTTCGACACGACTGAGATCCATGCAAGGGCGGCTGTCGAGTTCGCGCTCGCTGACGAAGCAGTTGACGAGACGGTCGCCGCCTAATGTGAATTTAATTGACTCAGTCAAATAAAAGCAGGACAAAATCTCCTAATCGGAGGTTTTGTCCATGGCTGATTCAGGTTTGATCGACGCTGCCCGCGACTTCAATCGCTTCTACACAAACTTCTTGGGGGTCTTGAACAAGGCCTATCTCGATACCGAGTTCACGCTGACTGACGCGCGTGTGCTCTTCGAGATCGGCTCCAGCAAGGGCGTCAGCGCCGTCGCGTTGGCGCGCGATCTGCATCTCGACCCCGCCTATCTCAGCCGCATCCTCAAGCGCTTTCGTGCCGCCGGACTGATTGATACGGCGCCTGATCCCAGTGACCTTCGCAGCCAGATCATCACAGTCACCACCAAGGGACACGATCAGTTCGAGGAACTTGGCCGACGCTCCAACGCTCAGATCGCAGAGCGTTTTGCAACGCTGGTCGATGGCGAACCCCAAAGCATCGTGACTGCAATGACGGCCATCCGTTCACTGCTGGATTCCGACGCGTCGCCACCTCCGTTAATCGTCCGAGCGCATCAGCCTGGGGATATCGGCTGGATCGTTCAGAGCCAGGGAAAAGCCTATACCGAGGAGTACGGCTGGGACATGCGCTTCGAGGGTCTTGTCGCCGAGGTCGCCGGCAAGTTCCTGGCAAATTTCGATCCTTCAATGGAGTATTGTTGGATCGCAGAACGTGCAGGCATCAACGTCGGCTCTATCCTCGTCACCAACGGCGGCGACGGCATCGCCAAGCTTCGCTTGCTCTACGTGGACAAGGCGGCGCGCGGTCTCGGACTCGGCAAGATGCTGGTGGACGAGTGCATTCGGTTCGCGAGGGCGAAGAAATACCGTCAGGTATCGCTCTGGACGAACGACGTTCTGCACGCGGCGCGCGGCATCTATGTGAAGGCGGGCTTTCGCCTTGTCTCCGAAGAGCGACACCGAATGTTTGGTCCGGAGGAGAATGGCCAAACCTGGGTTCTTGACCTCTGATTTGCTGCGTCCCAAAAGTTTCGCTTGATTTGGAAACGATCATTTCCTAATTATTCCGCCATGACCATGGCGACCTTCACTGAGACGACCCGGACACGCGGTAGACCACGCGAATTCGATCGCGACGCAGCGCTCGACAAAGCGCTGCAGGTCTTTTCCGAGCGCGGCTATCAGGCCGCGTCGATCAGTGAGCTTACCGAAGCCATGGGCCTTGCTTCAGGCAGCATCTACAAGGCTTTCAAGGACAAGCGCGGCGTGTTCCTCGCTGCTTTCGACCGATATCGGACCATTCGTCGCGCGTTGCTGGACGAACGCATGGCGAAAGCCGAAACCGGCCGCGACAAGATCCGCGAGGTCCTGACACACTACGCGCTCTCCTCGCACGGCGCCGCCGGTCTGCGTGGCTGCCTGGTCGTCGGCAGTGCGAACGATCTCGCCCTCTTCGACGAGAAGGCCGCCGAACATGTCGCTGCTGCCTTTGCCAGCAACGAGGCCCTGATCGCCGATCTCCTCCGACTCGGCCAAAGCGATGGCTCAATCTCAGGCGACATCGACATTGCCGCCACCGCCCGCTCGCTCCTTTGCTTGACCATGGGAATGCGCGTAGTGGGCAAAACGGGACCCAGCGAAGACGAGATGGCCGCGGTCGCTGCAACTGCAATGAAACTTCTGGCGTGAAACGGGTTGAATAAGACCCGCTTCAGCGCGCAACCTTTTTTGACATCCGATAGCCCCACCGGAGCCTACTATGAGCCTTTCGACCAACACGCGAAAACCCGTCGCGCCACAGACGATCTCGCCGTTGATGACATTTCTTTTCGCCGCCGCGTGCGGACTTGTCGCGGCGAATCTCTATTATGGTCAGCCGCTCGCCGGCCCGATCAGCGCGTCTCTCGGCTTCACGCCAGCGGCAACAGGCCTGATCGTTACGCTGACCCAGATCGGTTACGGTCTGGGCCTCCTATTGATCGTTCCGCTCGGCGATCTTCTGGAAAACCGCAGGCTCGTGCTGACGCTTATTGCGGTCTCCGCCGTTGCCTTGGTGGGTGCAGGTCTGTCATCGACTCCCGCAATGTTTCTTTTGGCCTCATTGAGCATCGGTCTCGCCTCGGTTGCCGTCCAGGTACTCGTCCCCTTTGCTGCTCATATGGCGCCGGACGCAATCCGGGGGCGCGTCGTCGGTAACGTCATGAGCGGGCTACTCTGCGGCATCATGCTGGCACGCCCGTTCGCCAGCTTCGTTGCGGAGGCGACGTCCTGGCACATGGTTTACTTCCTGACTGCCGCCGCCATGGTCGTGCTCGTCGTCATTCTAAGAGCCAAGCTTCCGGTCCGTGTCCCCCACACGCGACTGAGCTACGGCAAGCTGCTTGCTTCGATGGCAGACCTCGCCCTCCACTCCCGCGTTCTCCAGCGTCGCGCGCTTTATCAGGCGGGCATGTTCGGTGCCTTCAGTCTCTTCTGGACTACCACGCCGCTACTCCTTGCTGGCCCTCAATTTGGGCTGACGCAGAACGGTATCGCACTATTCGCGCTCGCTGGCGCGGCTGGCGCTGTGGCCTCGCCGATCGCCGGACGGCTCGCCGACCGCGGGCTCACGAGAGCGGCTTCCACACTGGCGATGCTGCTTGGAATGTCGGCGTTTCTCATCAGTCAATTCGCGACGGACAGCTCCCTAACGGCCCTGCTTTTGCTGACTGCGGCGGCTATCCTGCTCGATTTCGGAGTGACCACCAACCTTGTCTGTGGCCAGCGCGCCGTCTACGCGATCAGCGCCGAGCATCGCAGTCGCCTGAACGGCCTCTACATGGCGACGTTCTTTACCGGTGGCGCGATCGGATCGGCGGTGGGCGGCTGGGCTTACGCGACTGGCGGCTGGACGATGACTGCATGGATCGGTTTTTGCTTTCCAGCCCTCGCCTTCCTTCTCTTCCTTACGGAAGGCTTCGGCAGGCAGACAGTTTCAGACGTCGGCTGAATCGAATCTGAGCCGGGCGGCGCGAACCAAATCATGGTTTTCTTCCGCCCAGTTCAGCAGTAGCGCCAGAGTGCCGTAGAGCGAGCGGCCAAGATCGGTCATGCGATACTCGACGCTCGGCGGCTTGGTCGGAAAAACCTCCCGCTCGATGTAACCGTCACGCTGCAGGTCTCTCAATGTCTGCGTCAGCATACGCTGCGAGATGTCTGGGATCATCCGCCGTAGCTCTCCAAATCGATACGGACGCTTGGAGAGCGCCTCGAGCATCAGCGTCGACCACTTGCCGCCGATTTGCTGCATCATGTCCCGAACCGGGCAATTGTCGAAGTCGAGGTTGCTGAGGTCGACGTCGCGACGAACGCCGGAAGCCTTGTTCTTCAGGTTGAGGACGGCGCCGCTCATGCATGGTTCCCTTTTGGTAACGTAGAGCGAAAAAACTGCCCTCTTTACAGCTCGCAGTCAATTCCTAATCTAGAGCTAGTCTCTTTTTGAGACCTTTATCGAACCTAGAGGAAAGACATGAGCGAGACCATTCTCATCACCGGTGCTGCCGGCCAGCTCGGCCAGCGGATCATTCACCATCTGCTCGAGACCGAAACGGTTCCTGCTGCAAACATCATCGCCGCAACGCGCGACACCGCCAAGCTCGGAGACCTTGCCGCCAAGGGTGTCGCCACCCGCAGGGCCGACTTCGACGACGCCGCCTCGCTCGAAGCTGCCTTCAAAGGCGTCGATCGGCTGCTGATCATCAGCACTGACGCGCTCGCCGTCCCCGGTCAACGCCTCAAGCAGCACAAGGCAGCGGTTGATGCAGCCGCCAAGGCAGGCGTAAAGCACATCGCCTACACGTCAATGCCATCGCCGGACAAATCGCTGGTAACCTTCGCGCCTGACCATCTCGGCACGGAGAACGCGATCAAGGCGACGGGCATCCCCTACACGATCATTCGCAATGCCTGGTACATGGAGAACTATCTCCATGGGATGCCGCACAATCTCCACTCCGGCACTTGGTACACGGCCACCGGCGAAGGCAAGATTTCAAACATTTCTCGCGAAGACTGCGCGCGTGCGATCGCCGCATCTCTTGCCTCCAACACCAGCCAAAGCGCGACCTATACGCTGACTGGAACAGAATCCCTGGACGCTGACAAGATTGCCGCCGTCTTGGCCGATGCAGTCGGAAAACCATTGAAGGTCGTCAGCGTCACGGACGAGCAACTCGGCCAAGGCATGCGCGGCGCCGGACTGCCTGATTTCGTCGCCGACATGCTCGTCTCCGCCGATGCGAACATCCGCGCCGGCAACTTTGATCTCGTAACGGCTGACTATGAGAAGCTGACCGGCGGGAAGCCCGAAATGCTCAAGGACTTCTTCGTCGCACACAAGACCGCGCTCATCGCTTGAGCCAGTCGACAAGGCCCGCTTTTGCACCGCGGAGCGGGCTTTCGCCCAATTCCCAGTCTAGATCTTCTGGCCGCACGCCCGGCAGAACCGCCGCACCGTTTCCGCCATGCCGAACTCAAGCGCATCTGCCGTCAATCCGTGGCCAATGGATACCTCGGCCAGCTTCGGAATTCGCTTTACCAGCGGCGGCAGATTCGCCACCGTCAAATCGTGCCCGGCATTGACGCCCAAGCCGATCGCCAATGCGGCGTCCGCAGTCTTGCCCAGTGCCTCGAGGATTGGTCCGGCCCGCTCCGGTGCGTCGAAACACCCGCCATAGGGACCCGTATAAAGCTCGATTCGGTCGGCGCCTACGACCTTGGCAACCCCAACAGCCTCGGCATCACCGTCGCCGTCGGCAAACAGCGATACACGCGTTCCCATCTTCTTGAGCCGCCCGATCACGTCAGCCAAGAAGTCCCGATGCTTGCGGAAATCCCAGCCATGATCCGACGTCGCTTGCGTCGGATCATCAGGAACCAGCGTCACCTGCTCCGGCGCAACGCTGGCGCAGAGCTCCAGAAATTCGTCAGTCGGGTAACCTTCGATATTGAACTCGGCATCCGGAAACTCATCGTCGATCAAGTTGCGGATAACCGGCAGGTCGGAGAAGCGGATGTGCCGCTGGTCGGGGCGCGGATGCACGGTCAAACCGCTTGCGCCGGATTGCAGCGCGATCCGCCCGAGTCCTTCTATGCTTGGCCACGGTAGATCGCGGCGGTTTCGGAGCATCGCGACGGCATTGAGATTGACGGAAAGCGTAGTCGGCATAGCGGGTTCCACTGAAACGAAGGACAAGTGTTTCTAAGCCAATGAGTCGTCAGGGACCAACGAGATTCGTACATGAATGCATGCAAATCCGTGATGGCGCGAGCGTTTCGTCCGTTAGCGGAACGGCTGCAAGTAGATTTGGTTCGGCCTTCGCGCATTAAACGGCCAAATGTTTCGCCAGGGCCCCTTTCGCCGCGAATCAACGTCGCTTCGTGAAGCTTTCAAGGCGGATTGCCCTGTAAATTAAAAGTCACTAATTTTGATACTAACAAAATACGTCAATCACGGGTAACGTAAGCTTGCGATATCGAAGAAGACACCGCCAAGTCCTTCGATAACTGGACAGGAACGCTAAGAGGAAACCCCACTCAACCGCACCCTTTGCAATGCAGTCGCATAATGAACACAACGGGAGGGACCATGGCAGAAGGTTACAATCAAGGGTTCACCTCAGACCACGTGACGCAAACTCGCCCGAGGCACCGTTTCCTCCCTTCAGCGGCATTGCCCGCCGACCTGCCCCGCGGAAGAGTGCCTATAGCCGATATGGCCAATGCCTTCGGCGTTACCCATCGCACCCTGCACTTCTACGAGGAGAAAGGCCTGATCTCCGCCGGCCGAATCGGCCTGATGCGCGTCTACGAGCCGGGCGACGTCAGGCGCATGGCGGTCATCAACGCTTGCCGCGAGGCCGGAATGGCCGTTGCGGTGATACAAGACCTGATGAATGACCTGATTGAGGCTGAGACGCAGGAAGCTGCGGAAACCTTGTTTCGCGACGCGCTTAACACCCGCAAGCGCGAACTCAGCGCTGAAATGTCCACGCTACACCGGCAGATGCAGCAGGTGAGTAACCTGCTCGAGCGCGAGACAAGCGATGATCAGCCGCTGAACGACAACCAGGGTGGATCGGCACTCACGGATCAGGAGTCGCGATGCCTGGCTCTGATGGCGGCAGGTCTTTCAACGCAGCGCATTGCACGCACCCTCGACCTTCGGAACGAGGAAGCACACTCTCTGGAAACCGGCATCATTCAAAAGTTCCGCGCCAACAACCGTTTCCAGGCGATAGCCAAGGCCGTCATGTTGGGTGTAGTCCAGATCTGACCGGGAGAAGCACCTAGCGCACGATCGTCAACGTTTCGGCCGCGCGCGTGATGGCGGTGTAGAGCCAGCGTTCGCGGGTATCACGGAAGGCCCAGCTTTCATCGAACAGCACGACATTGTTCCACTGCGAGCCCTGTGCCTTGTGGACCGTTAGCGCATAGCCGTAGTCGAACTCGTCGTAGCGCTTGCGCGTGTTCCAGGGAATCTCGCCCTCGCCATCCTCGAACGCCTGCTTCAGCAGCTTGATCTTGGCCGCGCCGCGATCCATGTCATCGTCCTCTGGGCGGATCAGCAGGTTGATCCCCGGCTTCGTCGTCTCCTTGGACGACGTCATCACCTGCCAGAGCGAGCCGTTGAGCAGCCCTTTTGCCGGATCGTTGCGCAGGCAAACGAGCTTGTCGCCCGTTTGCGGATACTCGGTCGTGAAGCCCTTCAGCTCGCGAAGACGCTGATTGTATCTGCGCCGCGTCCGATTGGTTCCGACGAGAACCTGATCAGCATCCAACACCAGAGACTGGTTCACCTCGCCTTTCGAGATAACCTGCGCTGTCCCGTAGTCGCCATAGCCGACTTCGTTGCCTTCTCGCACCTGCATCGCGAGCTGGATAATCGGATTGTCGCGAGCCTGGCGGTGAATATCCGTCAGCAGATAGTCCGGCTCCTGATTGGTGAAGAAGCCGCCGCCAGAAACCGGAGGAAGCTGACCTGGATCGCCGAGCACCAGGATCGGGGTTCCGAAGCTCATCAAGTCCCGGCCGAGGGCCTCATCCACCATCGAACACTCGTCGACCACAATAAGGGCGGCTTTGGCAACCGGGCTCTGCCGGTTGATGGAAAACATCGGGGCGATGGAGGTCTTGCCTGTCTCTTCGTCCTCGACAGCCTCTTCGCCCCGCGGGCGATAGATCAGCGAGTGGATCGTCTTTGCGTTGCTGGCGCCGCGCGACCGCAAGACCTGGGCCGCCTTACCGGTAAAGGCGGCAAACAGCACGTCACCGTCCACATGCTCCGCGAAATGGCGCGCAAGCGTCGTCTTACCCGTGCCGGCATAACCGAACAGGCGGAAAAGCGGAGACCGCCCCTCCTTCAGCCATGTGGAAACGGCCTTGAGGGCTTCGTCTTGTTGCGGAGCAAATTGCATCGTGGATCGACTTGGCAGGATTCGCCCGACATAGGCAACCCTGAAAATCCGGGCGCACGACTCTATGGGAGTTCGGTGTCTCGGCACGCTTCCCAGTCTTCCGACGCCGCCGCAAAAATAAGGGCGCCACGGACAGGCGATAGGGGAATAAAACCGGGACCGATGGTGTCTCATGTCAGGCAAGGCAATCAAGCCTGCCCAAGATGTGAGGAGAGAGCCCATGAAATCCGCAAAGATGCTAGTTGCATTTGCCGTCGCTTCCGCTGCCGCAACGGCTGCCTTTGCCGCCCCGCCCGTCGAGACCGTCGACACCGCCAAGGGCAAGGTCCTGGCCGGCGAAAAAGGCATGACCCTTTACACCTTCAAGAAAGACCATAAAGGCATGTCGAATTGCTATGAGGATTGCGCCAAGAACTGGCCGCCACTCATGGCCGCTAGCGGTGCGAAGCCGGAAGGTGCATATTCGATCGTCGAACGGAAGGACGGCACCAAGCAGTGGGCGAAAGACGGCATGCCGCTGTATTATTGGGTCAAAGACAAGAAGATGGGCGATATCACCGGTGACGGCGTCGGCGGCAACTGGGATCTCGTCAAGCCGTGAGCGAACGGACTTGAAGACACCGGGTCATGATACGTTCGAGGGCCAAATCCTGGCCCTCCTTCCCTCGCTGAGGCGCTACTCCCGTAGCCTCACTCGCTCCGATGCGGATGGCGAGGATTTGCTGCAGGATTGCGTCGAGAAGGTGCTCACCCGTCGCGGACAATGGCGCGGGTTGAACCTGCGCGGCTGGGTCCTGACGATCATGACGAACCTCTATCGCAACAGTCGGCGCCAGACCGGCCGCGCCCCGTTCGTGGAACTCGATAGCGCCGAAGAGATCGTGTCGGTGGATCCGGCTCCCGATCCGCTCGAACGTTCGCGGCTGGAGGACGCGCTGAACAGTCTTTCGGAAGAAAACCGCTCGGTGCTGATGCTGGTCGTCATCGAAGGCTATACCTACCAAGAGGTTGCGATCGCGCTCGACATCCCCATCGGTACCGTCATGTCGCGCCTGTCGCGCGCACGCCAGCGCATAGGAGAGCGGATGAAGGCCGACAATGTCATTACGCTTCGGAGACCGAAATGAAAGATATCAACCAGACCGTGACCGAAGCGGATCTTCATGCCTACGCCGACGGGCAGCTTCCAGACGAGGGACGCGCGCGCATCGAGGCATGGCTCGATGACAATCCGGATGATGCCGCCAGAGTGGCGGAATGGACTGTGCAAAATGCCCAGATCCGATCACTCTTTGCTGGCTATGAGAAGTCCACGGACGCGGACGTACAGCTTGTCACAGGTCGGAGCCGGCCTGCCAATTGGCCGAAGCGACTGGCGATGACAGCCGCGATCGCCGTGGTTTTTGGTCTTGGAGCGCTGAGCGGCCATTACGGACCGGCACTGATCGAGAAGCCGGATCTGCAGTTGACGGAACTCGAAACTCTTCCCAACGAAGCGCGCAACGCTTTCCTGGTCTACGCCGGAGAAGTGCGCCATCCCGTGGAGGTCTTTGCAAACGAGGAAGCGCATCTTGCGACCTGGCTGGGCAAGCGGCTTGCTGTGCAGAACCTCAAGGTTCCCAACCTGCAGGAACTCGGCTTCAAGTTGGTCGGCGGCCGCTTGTTGCCCGTCGATGGCAGCCCTGGCGCGATGTTCATGTACGAGGATCAGGCAGGCGAACGCCTGACAGTGCTCGTTGGGCGCAACGCGGATAACAAATCGACCAGTTTCCGCTTCGCCTCATCAGGCGATGTCGAAACCTTCTATTGGATCGATGGGGAACTCGGCTATGCCGTTACCGGCGAAGTCTCGCGCGATCTGCTGAGGAAGGTCGCGGAGGAATGTTACAGGCAGTTTCCGTCCTGAGCCTCAGCGCAGCGGATCGTTGGCAAGTTCGATCGGCTTGCCGTGCGGTGTCGCCTCGGCCGCCCGCTGCCAACTCCGCTGTAGATCGATGATGGTGTCGGCGTCGGCCACGCCGAGTTTGACGAGTAGCGCCGAAAGCGCTGCCACCCAGCAATCGAAGTAGTCGCTACCGTCTTCGGCCCGGCCGGGCTCATGTAACTCCCGGGATAGGGCGTCCGCCCATTCGCTCCAGGTAAACAGTCCCCGCTCATGCAAATGGACTGTCATCGCAAACGCCTCAGCGGCCCAGGGCTCCGGAAAAACCGGCTCGCCGTCAGCCGATCTTGGCAATTGCGGCGATCGCGCCAGCAGCGAGCGTGTATCACACTGGCTCAAGGTAGCTCTCCCAGGCATCGATCGAAACGCGGAGTGTCGGATCGGCACCCTCGCCCCAGATCTCGCCGCCATCGAACACAACGGTATACACCCATTGCGGGTTTTCACCCCTTCCGTGGGCATTGTCGTCCGGAAAGACGAACGAGCCCTGAACCGCTTCCACCACGCCCGATTTCGCGCGCGCATAACGTGGTAACCGCGTATGGGTGGTCGGATTGAAATTTCTGGTTCGAACCTTGTCACCGGCAGCGAACCGGGGCGCCGTTGTCACAGACCGGTCACAGGGGCCGCCTTTGGCGAGCACACCCGCCACCATATCGGCTTTAAGTACCCGCTTCGGCATCGCGCCATCCGATTGCTTGCGGCCGGCATCGATCTCCGCAGCCGTGACGAAGCCATGTCGCTGCAACAGCACCTCCAGTGCCCGCGTCCAGATCTCGTAGTAGCTCGCGCCAAGGTAATCGGCTGGCGGGATGCTTTCGCGTGTATGGCGGCTCTCATCGATGTTCCAGGCGCCAAGCGCGCCGCTGGACAGCGTAAGTCCAAGTGCCCGCTTCTCCCACTCGGCATGGAAATACGGCTCGTTCTTTTCCGGCGCGACTGGGCCAAAGCCCATCTGGCCACCAAGGTCATGCGGGCCGTTCATCGTGCATTCTCCGGAACAGCTGCCAGACCTGTTCCAATCATCGCGTCACGGCTGACGAGATCGGCAAGTCGTTCCTCGCTCCAACCGTCCGTGCCGTTCGGCCGCTCCGGAACAACGAGATACCGCAACTCGGCCGTAGAATCCCAGACGCGGATCTTCTTGCTCTCCGGCAATGTAACGCCGAACTCTGCCAGTACGCCGCGCGGGTCGATGACTGCCCGCGAGCGATAGGCCGGTGCCTTGTACCACACCGGCGGCAAGCCAAGCACAGACCAGGGGTAACAGGAGCAGAGCGTGCAGACGACGAGGTTGTGGGTGTCGTCGGTGTTGAACACCGCACGCATATGCTCGCCCTGGCGCCCCGCATATCCGAGACTCGCGATCGCAGCTGTCGCATCTTGTCGCAACCAGTCCGCAAATTCGAGATCGCTCCAGGCCTTCGCGACGACACGCGCTCCGTTGCGGGGACCGACCTTTGTTTCGTAGGTCTCAACAATCACGTCTATCGCTGCCGGATCAATCAGCCCCTTCTCTGTCAGGACAGTCTCCAGCGCCCTCACCCGCGCCTGCATGTCCGTGTAGCGGTTGTCGTGATGGTGATGATGGTCGTGATCGTCGTCGTGCAAGGGACATCCTCCGCCAATGCGTGACGCATCTTAGGCGGTTGAAATCCAGCCGCCAAGCTCACCGCCTGCCGGTATCTACTTTAACAACGGCCACAGGCTTAGCACCAACAGTACGGCCATGGTGATGTTGAACCATTTGAGCCGTGTCGGCTCTGACAGCCAATCGCGCAGCGCCGAACCAAAGCCCGCCCAAGTCGACACGCTTGGCACGTTGACCACTGCAAACGCGCCGCCGACGATCAGAACGCTCGCCAGATAGATGTCGGGGATCGTATAGGTCGCCATTGCTGTGACGGCCATGACCCAGGCCTTCGGATTGACCCACTGGAAGGCGGCCGCAGACAGAAAGGACATCGGCCTCGCGCCGCTCTTGCCTTCGCCGATAGAACGCGACGTCGCAATCTTCCACGCGATCCAGGCAAGATAGGCGCCACCGGCAAACTTCAGCGTCATGTAGAGCGCCGGCACCGTATGCAGGAGTGCCCCGAGCCCGAATCCGACGCCGATCAGCAGTGAAAAGAACCCTGCCCCGATACCCAGCATATGCGGAACGGTACGGCGGAAACCGAAATTCACGCCGGATGCGAACAGCATCATATTGTTCGGCCCCGGCGTTATGGATGTTGCAAATGCAAAGAGCACCAGGGCAAGAAATGTGTCCAGCGGCATGGAACCTCCCGAAGCCCGCGTCCGGTACGGCGAGGCCTTTGAATTTAGGTCAGTGTACGTGACCTAAATTCGTCTTTCCACACGGCCATTGTCATGGTGACAGGATTGGTTGAAAGATCATCGATCTGTCCAATCTTCTCCTAAACCGGGAACGACATCATGCAAGGCGACGCCATCCCAACGATCCGCTTTCCGAACGGTGCGGAGGTCCCCGCCCTTGGCCAGGGCACCTGGAACATGGGCGAGAGATCCTCGGAGGCAAAGCGGGAAATCGAGAGCCTGCGGGCAGGCCTGGATCTCGGCATGACGCTGATCGATACGGCGGAAATGTACGCCGATGGCGGTGCTGAGAAGATCGTCGGCGAGGCAATCCGTGGGCGCCGAGAAGAGGTCTTTGTCGTCAGCAAGGTGTATCCCTGGAACGCCAGCCGGCAGGGCACGATCGACGCCTGTGAAGGCAGCCTGTCGCGTCTCGGGACGGATCGGATCGACCTCTATCTGTTGCATTGGCGCGGCGACCACCCTTTGTCGGAAACCGTCGAAGCGTTCGAGGGGCTCAAGGCATCGGGCAAGATCGGAGCTTGGGGTGTTTCCAACTTCGACAAGAGCGATATGGAGGAACTGTTTGATGTACCTCATGGCCGCAACGTCGCCGCCAATCAGGTCCTCTACAATCTGTCGCGCCGCGGCGTCGAATATGATCTG
Source organism: Rhizobium sp. BK176 (assembly GCF_024808055.1). Lineage (NCBI taxonomy): Bacteria > Pseudomonadati > Pseudomonadota > Alphaproteobacteria > Hyphomicrobiales > Rhizobiaceae > Rhizobium > Rhizobium sp. BK176. The sequence goes on from NZ_JANUBV010000007.1 coordinate 118,290, forward strand.
CTTCCATTTTGTCAGGAGCGGCAGATCCCTGTCATGGCCTATTCGCCGATCGAACAGGGTCGCATCCTGCATCATCCGGAACTGATCCGCATTGCCAAGGCATACCAGGCGACGCCTGCGCAGGTGGCGCTTGCCTTCCTGCTGGAGCGCGATGGTGTAATCGTTATCCCGAAGACATCGAGCGCTGCCCGCGCCACCGAAAACCGCGACGCCGTTTCGCTCGATATTACCGACGAGGACTGGGCGGCACTCGACACTGCCTTCCCGCCTCCAGCAAGAAAAAAGCCGCTGGAGATGCTGTGACATCCAGCGGCTTTCTATGACGTCGCGTCGCGATTTCCTGGAAATCGCTGGTCGGCGCCGCGACTAGGCAGCCTTTGCCTCAGTGCCACCCGCGTATACCGGGTAGTCAGTGTATCCCTCGGCGCCGCCGCCGTAGTAGGTGTCACGGTTGGGCGTCGCCAAAGGCAGATCCCCCTGCAGACGTTCTACCAGATCCGGATTTGCGATGAACGGCTGACCAAAGGCGGCAAGATCAATCAAGCCGTCCCGCAGAAACTCTTCGGCGCGACCCTTGTCGAGGGAACCAGCAAGAATCAGCGTACCGGAGTAGCTCTGGCGGAACTTGCGCAGGAAATCTCTCGAAAGAGCCGGAGCACTGGCCGGACCCTGGTCCTTCAAGTGCACATAGGCAAGGTTGCGTTCAGCGAGCGCAGCAGCAAGGTGCAGGTAGGTTTCCTCGATCAACAGATGATGCGGCATGTCGAACAGCTTGCCGAATGGTGAAAGCCTGATGCCGACCTTCTCCGCGCCAATCCGCGCTACCACCGCATCGACGATCTCGAGCACGAAGCGCGTCCTGTCCTCGACGTTGCCCGCTCCATACCGATCGGCGCGGTCGTTGATTTCAGGATTGAGAAACTGCTCAAGCAGATAGCCGTTTGCGCCGTGGATTTCGACGCCGTCAAATCCGGCCGCAATGGCATTTGTCGCGGCATTCGCAAAGTCGTCTACAACCCTCGCAACCTCGTCGGTCCCGAGCGGCCGCGGTACGCTCGCTTCGACGAAGCCGGCAACGCCGTCCTCATTGAACGCATACGCCGTGCTCTTATCGTCGCGCGCAGGCTTGGCGCTGGAGCTGACAGGCTGTCCGCCGGCCGGCTGAAGAGAGGTGTGCGACATGCGACCGACGTGCCAGATCTGCGCAAAAATCTTCCCGCCCTCCTCGTGCACGGCCTTCGTCACGCCCTGCCAGCCACGGACCTGATCGTCCGACCATATGCCAGGGATGAAGGCAAAGCCTGTTCCCTCTTGCGAGATCGGCGTTCCTTCCGAGACGATCAGACCGGCGCCGGCGCGCTGGCGGTAATACTGGGCGGTCTGCTGGTCGGCGATACCGTCCTTCGCCCGGGCGCGGGTCATCGGAGCCATGACGACGCGGTTGCGAAGCTTCTGGCCGCGAAGATCGTAGACTTCAAAGAGAGACTTCATGAGCGTTATTCCTTAATTGGGTTGATTATCATCGACCAAACAGATATCTCTGGCACAGTCATAAATCCAACAGATGGAAATCATGATGTCGATCGATCACGCTCATATCTTGAAGTTCGACCTGAATCTGCTGGTTGCGTTTGACGCCCTGATGAGCGAGCGCAACGTCACGCGGGCGGCACAGCGCATCGGCACGTCCCAATCCGCCTTGAGCCACAACCTTGGGCGCCTGCGAGCGCTTCTGTCCGACGAGCTGTTTGTTCGCTCGGCGCGCGGAATCGAACCGACGCCACGGGCGCAGGAACTCGCCGAAACCGTGAGCGGCATCCTGTGCACGATCCAATCCCGCCTGATCGAGCCGGAGCAATTCGACCCGGCAACGGATGAGCGAACCTTCACGCTCGGAATGACTGACTATCTGGAAAGCCTGTTGATGCCGCCGCTGCTCGCTTCCGTTCACGAGCAGGCGCCACATGTCAATTTCGTGATACGGTCGATCGACCAGGATTATCCCGCGGATCTCCTGGACAGCGGCGAGATAGACCTCGCGATCGGCAAGGTGGAGACAGGCAACGAACTTCATAAACGTCGCAAGCTCTGGTCCGAGCGCTATGTCATCCTCAGCAACCCCGAGACAACCGGTGGTTCCGGCGCCATCGACCTCGAGACGTTTCTTGCGACCCCGCAGGCCGTGATCGTCAGCAAGGACGGCCGCTGCCGGCTCGTGGACGAAGTGCTGGCTGAGCGCGGATTGAAACGACGCGCAGCGGTGACCACGCCACACCTCTTCACGCTGCCGATCTTGGTTCGTGATACGCACGTGATCGCTGCCGTGCCGGCAAGCTTCGCGCGAGCCTGGGCGCCGGTGTTCGGCCTCGCCATCAGCCCCGGACCGGTGGACATCCCGCCCTACGACATCTCGCTTGGATGGCATACCTCGTCCGACCGCAACGCCGGCCACGTATGGCTGCGCCAACAGGTCCTTGCGGCGCTAGAGCCTGTGCGTGCCAAGGTTTTGGAGGCGAATGCAGGATCCGATATCGTCTTGATCGCTGCCGAATAGCTTGACGCCCAGATCCATGGGCGCGCGGCATAAGGAAGAAGGAAGTGCCGGACGCCACGTTGTCCGGCACGTCTGTTTTCTTACATGCCCTGCTGGCCGCGATTCATGGCGGCAATGCCGGTGCGGCAGACTTCGATCAGGCCAAGGGGCTTCATGATCGAAACGAACTGGTCGATCTTCGAAGACTTTCCAGTGATCTCGAGAATGAAGTGATCGACGGTCGCGTCCACCACCTTCGCATGGAAGGCGTCAGCGAGCCGGAGCGTTTCGGCGCGCGTCTCGCCCGTGCCGACCACCTTGACGAGCGCCACTTCACGCTCGATCGGACGCTCCTGGCCGAGCTCGCGGGCGCGGACCGTGAGATCGACAACCCGATGAACGGGGACGATGCGTTCAAGCTGCGCCTTGATCTGTTCGAGCACGTGCGGTGTACCGCGCGTCACGATGGTAATGCGCGACAGGTGTGCCTGGTGCTCGGTCTCGGAGACGGTCAGGCTCTCGATGTTGTAGCCCCGGCCGGAAAACAGGCCGATGACGCGGGCAAGGACGCCGGGCTCGTTGTCGACGAGGACCGAAAGCGTGTGGCTTTCGGCCGCCGCCGTCTCCGGCGAAATGAAGTAGGCAGAGCCCGTCGGCTGAAGATGTGCGTTCATGATCGTGGGTTTCCTCTACCTTGATATCAAACGAGCTGACGGCCCTTGGCGTCGATCGCGTTGGCGACCGCCTCGTCCGTGGCTTCGTCCGGCAACAGCATTTCGTTATGGGCCTTGCCCGACGGGATCATCGGGAAGCAGTTGGCGAGATTGGCGACACGGCAATCGAAAATGACCGGCTTCTTCACGTCGATCATTTCCTGGATGGCGCCGTCCAGATCATCGGGCTTGTCGCAACGCAGACCAACGGCACCATAGGCTTCGGCGAGCTTGACGAAGTCAGGCATCGCTTCCGTGTAGGAGTTGGACAGACGGTTGCCGTGCAGCAGCTGCTGCCACTGGCGGACCATGCCCATGTACTGGTTGTTCATGATGAAGATCTTGATCGGCGCCTCGTACTGGATCGCCGTCGACATCTCCTGAATGCACATCTGGATCGAGGCGTCGCCGGCGATATCGATGACGAGGCTTTCCGGATGGGCAATCTGCACGCCGAGCGCTGCCGGCAGGCCGTACCCCATGGTGCCGAGGCCGCCCGAGGTCATCCAGCGGTTCGGCTTCTCGAAGCCATAGAACTGTGCTGCCCACATCTGGTGCTGACCAACTTCGGTCGTGATGTAGGTGTCGCGATCCTTGGTCAGCGCATAGAGGCGCTCCAGCGCGTATTGCGGCATGATCACGTCGTTATTCTTGGTGTAGGCGAAGGAATTACGCGCGCGCCAACGAGCGATATCAGCCCACCAATCGGCGATCTGGCTCTTTTCCGGCTTCTTCGGCAATGCGCGCCACAGGCGAACCATATCTTCCAGAACGCTTCCGACATCGCCGCGGATCCCAAGATCGACGCGAACGTTCTTGTTGATCGAGGACGGGTCGATGTCGATGTGGATCTTCTTCGAGTTCGGCGAGAAGGCATTGATGCGGCCGGTGATACGGTCGTCGAAGCGGGCGCCGATGCAGACCATCACGTCGCAATCATGCATCGCCATGTTCGCCTCGTAGGAGCCGTGCATGCCGAGCATCTTCAGCCAGTTCTTGCCCGATGCGGGATAGGCGCCGAGGCCCATCAGCGTCGAGGTGATCGGGAAATCCGTCAGTTCGACCAACTCGCGCATCAGTTTGGTCGCTTCGGGGCCGGAATTGACAACGCCGCCACCGCTATAGATGACCGGACGCTTTGCGCTTGCCATCAGTTCAATGGCAGCCTGGATCTGGCTGAGATCACCCTGAACCTTCGGCTGGTAGCTCTTCTGGATCGCATGGGCTGACGGCGGCGTGTAGGTGCCAGTCGCAAACTGAACGTCCTTCGGGATATCGACGACAACAGGACCCGGACGGCCGGACTGGGCGATGCGGAAGGCTTCGTGGATGATCGCGGCCAGATCGTTGACGTCCTTGACCAGCCAGTTGTGCTTGGTGCAGGGGCGCGTGATGCCAACAGTATCGCATTCCTGGAAGGCATCCGAACCGATCAGCGAGGTCGGAACCTGACCGGTCAGGCAAACGAGCGGGATCGAGTCCATCAAGGCGTCCTGCAGCGGCGTGACGGCATTTGTCGCACCCGGACCCGAGGTCACGAGCATGACACCGACCTTGCCTGTGGAGCGGGCATAGCCTTCGGCGGCGTGGCCGGCGCCCTGCTCATGGCGGACGAGAATGTGCTTGATATCGTCCTGCTGGAAGATCTCGTCGTAGATCGGCAGCACTGCGCCACCCGGATAGCCGAAGATGTGCTCGACGCCATTGTCCCTCAGCGCCTGGAGGACGATCTCCGCTCCCGTCATCCGATTGCCTGCTGCCTGATTGTCCGTGCCCGTCATGTTTCTTTTCCGTTTTGACTGCTGGGATTTGAGTTTTGTGGTCCGGAAGCCCGATTTTCGGACATAAAAAAAGGCCCCTGTGGGAGCCTTCGTCTAGCGCATGGGTGGCTATCGCCGGATGGTTATACCATCCTGCCCATGCGCCTTCCCACCACGATAAGAGCTACTGCGATTTTCATGGGGCGAATTGATAGACAGAAAATTTCGCATCGTCAACGCATGCCGCAATAAAAAATCGAATGCAATCGTCCCGGTCAGACGTGCGCGGGACTGGCGCGCCTGTCGCAAAAAGACTTTCTTAAACGTTCGCTCATATCCTCCTTTGCTACCGCAGGGAGTAGCCCTTTGCTGAACAAGGACTTGCACACGGCAGGCAAGGCAGGCGAGCATGACCGCCGCGACGACCAGACCCCGGGTAACCGGTTTCTTGGCCGCGTTGTTGCGTGTAGCGGGTCTCGCGCCACGATCGCTGCCGTCGCAGAAGCTGGCGGCACAGAGCTGGCCGAACTGTGGTCGGTCGGAAGGCTCATTTCGATCAGCGTCGGTCGAAACCGGGTGGTCGCCCTCGTCTACTCCATGAACACCGGCGGTCACAGCTGGGGCGAAGGAGAAGACAACTACTTTCAAATCGAAACCGAATTGCTTGGCGAAGTTCGCGTTGACGAGGATGGCCGCGAGCAATTCTCGACCGGCATTTCACGCTATCCCTATCTCGGCGCCATCGCTCACCGCATCCGCTCGACGGACTTGATGCGCATCTATGACGCCGGCAGCGGAACAACAGCCGTGATTGGCAAGCTCACGCAAGACGAGAGCATCGATGCCGCCATCCATATTCCCTCGATGCTGTCCAAGCATTTCGCAATCGTTGGCTCGACCGGCGTCGGCAAGTCGACAGCCGTGTCTCTGCTCTTGCACAAGGCGATCGAGGCTGACCCGAAGCTGCGCGTACTGATCCTCGACCCGCACAACGAGTTTGCTGCCGCCTTCCCGAAGCACTCGGTTGTCATCGATACGGACACGCTCGACCTGCCGTTCTGGCTGATGAAACTGGAAGAGTTCGCGGAAGTGGTCTTCAGAGGCCGAACACCGATTCCGGAAGAAGTCGACATCCTGCGGGATTTGCTGCCGGAGGCAAAGCGCGCCTTCCGCGGCAGCGACAATTCGCTCGTCAGGCGCACAACGGAAAAGAGCTCGATTACGGCGGATACGCCGGTTCCCTATCGCATGGCCGATCTGCTGGCGCTGATCGACGAACGCATCGGCAGGCTCGAGGGACGCAGCGAAAAGCCTCTGCTCCGGTCGCTGAAGATGCGCGTTCTCGCTGCCATCAACGATCCGCGCTACCACTTCATGTTCTCCAGCAACACCATCAGCGACACAATCATGGAGACGGTGGCGGAAATCTTCCGCATCCCTGGCGACAATAGGCCGATCTGCACCTTCCAGCTATCCGGCATCCCCTCCGAGGTCGTGAACTCAGTCGCTTCGGTTCTTTGCCGCATGGCTTTTGAAATCGCATTGTGGAGCGACGGTGCCATCCACATGCTCGTCGTCTGCGAAGAAGCGCACCGCTACATTCCGTCGGATCCGAATCTCGGCTTCTTCCCGACACGGCAGGCAATCGCCCGCATCGCCAAGGAAGGCCGCAAATACGGCGTGTCGCTGGGGATCATCACCCAGCGTCCAGGCGAACTCGATCAGACGATCTTGTCGCAGTGCTCGACGCTGTTTGCCATGCGCCTTGCCAATGATCGCGACCAGGAAATCATTCGTTCGGCGATTCCCAACTCGTCGATCTCGACGACCAGCTTCATTTCCTCGATCGGCAACGGCGAGGCGATTGCCTTCGGTGAAGCGATCAGCGTTCCAATGCGAATGCGCTTCTCGCGCGTCGAGGAACGCTACTTGCCGAAGGCCAACGGTGCCAACGTGAAGGTCAGCGACGAGGATCCTGACAACGTCGATCTGCGCAAGATCGTAACCCGCATGCGCGCCACCAGCGGCCCGGATATTTCGGCGTTCCAGCAAAGCTACTCCGCTGCAATGCCACCAAGCGGTCCTTATGAGGACGAAGAGGACTATGACAACGACTACGACGGCCCGGTAGCACCTTCCTCTTATCCGTCAGCGCCATTGCCGGGTCATTCTCTGGCGGCTCCACCACTCGCGCCGATCGAACCATATCGTCGCGACATGTTGCCGGGATCAGGCACCCCGCGAGAGCCATTTGCCGCTCCTCAGCGCGCGCCTCTTGCAGCGCCGGAAACGTCTATCGATGGCCGCCTGGAAGCCCTACGACGTGAAATGCGCGGAGAACCGCCACCCAGGACCGGCGACGGCCCAGCTGTCGCAGGAAGCATTCGCCGTGAACCCGGTATGTCCCTCCGTGACAGCATCCTGAAAAAGCCGCTCAGCAGCCTAAATAACAAGGACTAGCCGGTACCACGCTACCGCAAGCGCTCCCAGCTTTCGTCCATCTGGTTGCGAAACCAGGTCATCTGTCGCTTGGCATATTGCCGCGTCGCCGCAGCGCCCCGCTCCAGAACCTCGTCGCGCGTAAGCTCGCCATTCAACATCGCCGCAATCTGCGAAACGCCAATGGCTTTCATCACAGGCATGTCAGGCGACAATGAAAGCGAGAGCAGCGCTTTCACTTCACCCTCAGCCCCCTGCTCCAGCATCTTTTCAAATCGCCCGTTGATCCGCTGGTGAAGGACGGCACGCTCCGGTTCGACCACGATCTTGCGAGCCGCCGAGGGGTCGATCATCACCGGTCCCGCTTGCGCCTGAAAATCGATGATCGAGCGGCCGGTTGCTTCGATGACCTCGAGCGCCCTCACGATCCGCTGTCCATCCTGCGGACGAAGACTGCCGGCGACCGCAGGGTCGCGCTCTTGCAGTTGCCGATAGAGTTCGTCGGGTCCCTCATCCTGTAGGCGTGAGCGAAGGCTGTTGCGCACGTCCTCCGGTATCGCAGGCATATCGGAAAGGCCGCCGGTCAACGCTTTGAAATAGAGGCCCGTTCCGCCTACAAAAATCGGTTTGCGTCCATCGGCACGAAGACGCTGCAGCAGATCCGTAACGTCCCGCAGCCACGCCCCTGTAGAATAGGCACGACTCGCGGGGACGTGACCGTAGAGGTAATGGGGAATACCCTGTATATCGTCTTCAGATGGCCGCGCGGTCAACACGCGCAGCGTGTCGTAGACCTGCATGCTGTCGGCATTGACGACTGCCCCACTGTGCTCTTTTGCCAATTCGACGGCGAGCGCGGACTTGCCGCTGGCGGTCGGCCCGGTTATCAGGATCGCGTTCATTGCGCTCAGAAGGTTTTCCATCATGGCCCTCGTTGCCACGCTTGTTGCCAATCCGTCAAATCCTGTTCTCACGCAGTCGATTGCCGAGCAGGCGACCGATGCAGTGAAAGCTTCCGGCCTCTACTGGCTGGCTGACGGAATTGCCTGCGATATCGCACTGAGGGATGGAGCCGACGTCGAAGCCGCTCGAGCCGGCATTCTCGCCGCCATCGGCAGCGCTGCCATCGACCTCGTCATCCAGGATGCCGAGACACGCCGCAAGAGACTTCTGATCGCCGATATGGACTCAACCATGATTGGCCAGGAATGCATCGACGAACTCGCTGCCGAAGTGGGGCTAAAGGAGAAGGTCGCCGCGATCACGGCTCGCGCCATGAACGGCGAGATCGCTTTCGAACCAGCCCTCCGTGAGCGCGTTGCGCTCTTGAAAGGGCTACCGATCTCGGTCGTCGACGACGTTATTTCCAGACGCATCACGCTCACTCCAGGTGGCCCAGAATTGATCGCCACCATGAAGTCGAAGGGACATTATACAGCGCTGGTCTCCGGCGGCTTTACCGTCTTCACCGGCCCCATCGCAAAGACGCTCGGCTTCGATGAGAACCGCGCGAATGTTCTGCTGGAAGAGGCTGGTGTTCTTTCCGGCTTCGTCTCTGAACCTATCCTCGGCAAGCAAGCCAAGGTCGATGCGCTGAACGACATTTCCGAAAGGCTCGGCATTTCTCCCGACGACGCCATTGCCGTTGGCGACGGCGCCAACGACCTCGGCATGCTTCAATTGGCTGGATCCGGCGTCGCTTTGCACGCTAAACCAACCGTCGCAGCCCAGGCGAAGATACAGATCAATCACGGCGATCTCAGCGCCCTGCTCTATATCCAGGGCTACCGCAAGACCGATTTCGTAGTGCCATGACGGTAATCCTAGAGACCGATCGCCTGCTTTTGCGCAACTGGACCGACGGTGATCGGCCGCTGTTCCACGAGATCAACTCCGATCCTGAGGTGATGGAATTCTTCGCCTTCCGTCGCGACCGCGCTGAAGCGGATTCGATGCTCGACACGATCCGCGACAGTATCGCCGAGACCGGCCTCGGCTTCTATGCGATAGCCCTGAAGGAAACCAATGAGCCGATCGGTTTCTGCGGTCTCTGGAGACCCAAGCTCGAACCGTTTCTGCCAGCGGGCACGATCGAAGTCGGCTGGCGTCTCGCGAAAAGGCACTGGGGCAGCGGATATGCGACAGAAGCGGGAATGGCCGCACTGCGCCATGGCTTCACCGAGTTCGACCCCAGCGAAATCGTTTCGTTTGCTGTAACCGACAACCATCGTTCGACCGCTGTCATGCAGCGGCTTGGCTTGCATCATGAACCTGATCGCGATTTCGACCACCCCAGCATTCCGGACACGCATCCGCATCTGAAACGCCACGTTCTTTACACGATCAGCCGTCAGCAATGGGAATGCGGGATCCGCTAACGCCAATTGCCGGCGCACGGCACCATAAGAAGTTGGTGCCGCTTGCCTTCGTCGCCGCACGGACTTCCGACGACGAAGCCATTTGACGCTTATTGAGGGATGAGCGAGCCCTCGTCTCGCTACTCCATCGGCACAGCTACGAAGCGCAAGTCGCCGTTTGCCGACGCGATCATCATCTGCGCGTTCCGCCGGCCTTCCTGCTTTAGCGACTGCACCTTCGCGGCGACGGCCTCGGGCGAGCGCATAAACTCCTGCGCCACCTCAACGATCACGTCACCAGGCTTCAAGCCCTTTTCCGCCGCCAAAGAGCCGGCTGCGACCTCAGCGACAAGCACGCCATCGACACTTTCAGCGATACCGAAGGTTTTCCGGGTCTCCGCGCTTAGCTCAGACAGCGACAGGCCGAGTACATTCTTCGGATTCGTTGCATCGGGTGCAGCCTGATCCGTCTTGCCCTTGCCATCCGGCATGGGTTGGGTCTGCTGGTCATCGGGCTCATCCATATCCTGGTTTTCATCAGGATCCGGATTGATGACACCGCCCTTGTTGTTGGCGTCGGCATCGTTCGAGGCGGCCTGATCGCTATCCTCCAGGCGGCCGAGCTTCACCTTCACGGTCTGCTCCTTGCCGTCACGAAGCACGACAACGTCGACTTCCTTGCCGACGGGGCTTTCCGCCACCACGCGCGGCAAATCACGCATTTCGTTGACCGGCTTGCCGTCGAACTTGAGGATGACGTCGCCAGCCTTGATCGAACCGTCATCAACGGGACCACCCTTGATGACGCCCGCCACCAGCGCACCCTTGGCGCTCGATAGGCCGAGGCTGTCAGCAACATCGTCGGTAACCGGCTGAATGCGGACACCGAGCCACCCGCGGCGCGTCTCGCCGAACTCGCGCAACTGTTCGACGACGCCTGCAGCCAACTCCGACGGCACCGAGAAACCGATACCGATCGATCCGCCGCTCGGCGAAATGATCGCCGTGTTGATGCCTATAACCTCACCCTTCATGTTGAAGAGCGGGCCGCCGGAATTGCCCTTGTTGATGGCCGCATCCGTCTGGATGAAGTTGTCGTAGGGTCCGGCGTTGATGTTGCGACCGCGTCCCGAAATGATGCCGACAGTCACCGACCCGCCGAAGCCGAACGGATTGCCGATCGCCATGACCCAGTCACCGATGCGCATTCCGCTGGAATCGCCGAATTTCACGGCCGTCAGCGGCGCCTTTGGCTCAACCTTCAGCACCGAAAGATCGGTCTTGGTATCGGTGCCGATCAGCTTCGCCTTCAGCTTAGTGCCATCCGCGAAATTGACCTCGATATCGTCGGCGCCTTCAATCACGTGGTTGTTCGTGACGATGTAGCCCTGAGGGTCGATCACAAAGCCCGATCCCAGCGAATTGACGTTGTGGTTGCCGCCCTTGTTACCCTTCTGCTTGTTGAAAAAGTCGTTGAAGAATTCCTGGAAGGGAGAACCGTCGGGCGCGCGCGGGGCCGGGCCAACACCCTCGTCATCCTTGACATTCTGCGAAGTCGAAATGTTTACAACGGCATTGAGGAGGCCTTCTGCGAGATCGGCAACGGATGCCGGGCCGTTCATCGGCGGCGTGCCCTGCGCTTGCACCGAGCCGGTGAAACCAACATTTGCCAGAAGTGCGGCGCCGGCCAGGAGAGCGAGCGATCGTCTGAAGGTCGGGCGGGTCGTCGGGGCCATCAAGCATCCTCATTTCAAATAAAACGCACTCTGAGCACCAGCATAAGGCGGAATGATGGAGGGTGAAATCACCTTTTCGCGAAATCCCGTGCAATCCTGTTCACCGCGCTCGCAGCCCTCGTGCCGCCACGCAAAAAGGCCGGCAGATTAGCCGGCCTTCGCATTTTTTTGTCAGGCGTCGCAACGCGGCGATCAGTTGGTCGGTGCTGTCGGCATCGCCGGCGCTGCGTTTCGAGGCGCGCCGCTTGCATCGTTGAAGAAACGGAAGAACTGCGAGTTCGGCGAGATCACCAACGTCGTGTCTTGCGAGGTCAGAGCCGTCGAATAAGCGGCCATCGAACGGTAGAACTCGAAGAACGCAGGATCCTTGCTGAATGCATCCGCAAACAAGCGGTTGCGCTCGGCGTCGCCCTGACCGCGCAGGACTTCAGAATCGCGTTGCGCTTCGGCGGTGATTTCGACCACCTGCCTGTCTGCGATAGCCCGGCGACGCTGACCCTCTTCCGTACCCTGCGCACGCAGGAGTTCAGCTTCGGCAAGACGCTCGGCGCGCATCCGGTCATAGGTCTTCGGCGCGACTTCGCGCGTCAGATCCGTACGACGGATGCGGACGTCCTGAATGTTGAGACCAAGATCTTCAGCATCGCGATGCAAGTCGTCGCGAACCTCAAGCATCATTGCCACACGCTCTTCAGACAGTGCAGCATCGAAGTCGCGCAGACCGTAGACACGTCGAAGCGAAGAATCGAGTTGCGTGCGAAGGCGTGCCTCCGCGGCCTCGCGATCGCCCGAGACGGTTTCGCGGAACTTGCGGACATCCCTGATGTCGTAGACCACGAAGGCATCAACATCGAAGGTCGCGCCGCCACGAACCTGAACACGAATGTTGTCGAGGTCGAAGCGCAGTGCCTGCCGTTCCACGATCTGGACGCGGTCGGCATCCATGAAGGCAAACGGCAACTTGAAGTAGATACCCGGCTCGGTCTTCACCGACTGGATCTGACCGAAGCGGACAACAATCGCCTGCTCACGCGCATTCACGACGAAGACCGACGAGTAGAGCGCAATCAAGACGACGGCGAGAAGGCCGAGAATGAGGGGAAGCCTGTTCGATGTCATGGCTCAACCTCCCTGCTGCGCCGGTTTGCCGATCTCATTAAGCGGCAAGTAAGGCACAACCCCTTGCTTCTCGTCGATCACGACCTTCTTGGAATTCTTCAGAACCTGCTCCATCGTTTCAAGGAAGAGACGTGTACGAGTGACCTCGGGCGCCTTCGCATATTGTTCGTTGATGAACGAGAAGCGCTGAGCCTCACCTTCGGCTTCCTTGACCACGCGGTTCTTGTAGGCCGCTGCCGCTTCGCGGATCTGGGCGGCGTCACCGCGCGCCTGACCGAGCTTCTGGTTGGCGTACTGATTGGCCTCTTCGACCAGTCGCTGCTTGTCCTGGTCGGCTCGCTGCACTTCTTCGAAGGCATCGGCGACTTCACGTGGCGGAGCCACGTCCTGAATCGTCACGGCGCCGATGGAAATACCAGCCCTGTAGCGATCCATGGTTCCTTGGACGATGTTGGCGACTTCCGTTTCAATCGGCTGACGATTGTCGCGGAAGGCATCCTGGGCCGGACGGCGACCGACAACTTCGCGCATGGCGCTTTCGGCGACCTGCTGCAGCGTCTCAGCCGGGTTCTCCACGTTGAAAAGATAGGCCTTGGGATCGCTGACCGTGAAGAAGACTGAAAACTGAACGTTCAGGATGTTCTGGTCACCGGAAAGCATCAGCCCGCTCGACGAGGATGTCGACGTCGATGCCGCACCGATATTCTGCTGCTGCATCGTCACCTTGACGATCTCGACGGTTTCCATCGGCCACAGGTGGAAATGCAGGCCCGGGGTCGAAACCTCTTCCTTGGGATTGCCGAAACGCAGTTCGACGCCGCGCTCGTCCGGCTGGACGATATAGATGCACTGGAAGAGCCAGAACACCACCAAAATCGCCGCAACGATGACAAGCACGCCGCCGTTGAACCCGCCAGGCACAATGTTGCGCAGCTGGTCCTGACCGCGCCGGATAATATCCTCAAGATCAGGCGGCCCACCCTTGCCGCCACCGCGCGGGCGATTGGGCCCTTGCCCCCATGGTCCCTGATTGTTACCGCCGCCGCCGCCCCAAGGGCCGCCGCCGCCATTCTGATTGCTCCAGGGCATCAAAACCTCTTATTCGTTGAACTCCGATCGCCTAACCCACGGGGGCGGCGGATAGCTGCGATCGTGACCGTTATAGGTATCGCCGCATCTGCTTTCAACGCAGCATGAGGAACTTGACGATATTTATTGGAAAATAGTTGGTTTTCAGCGGTTAGCGCCGGTCATAGACCACGAATTTCGTGGGATAGCTATCCTTGTCGCCTGCAGGCACGTCGATCGTCTCCGTCGCCCTCCAGAGCGCTGGGTCAATCGCCGGAAATGACGTATCGCCTTCGACCGCGGTTTCGACATGCGTCACGCACAGCCGATCGGCGAGATCGATGGCCTGCTCATAGATCTGCCCACCACCGATGATGCAGATTTCGCTCCCACCATTTTGCTTGGCAAGGTCCTCTGCAAGGCTGATGGCCTCGGTCAGCGAACGAGCCATATGCACGTCCGGATTCGCTACCGCGGCAGACTGCCGGGAAATCGCAATGTTTGGTCGCCCGGGCAGCGGCTTACCAAGGGAGTCATAGGTCTTCCGCCCCATGACAACAGGCTTGCCCAGTGTCAGCGCCTTGAAGCGCTTGAGATCGGTGGAGAGCCGCCATGGCATGTCACCATCCCGCCCGATGATGCCGTTCTCGGAAACGGCGACCACGATCGTCTTGCGAATGTCAGACATCGACCTCTCCAATCAGACCGCGATCGGGGCCTTGATGCTGGCGTCGGCTTCGTAGCCGACCAACTCGAAATCCTCGAACTTGAAGCCGAAGATATCCTTCACATCGGGGTTGATCCGCATGAACGGCAACGGCTTCGGCGTGCGGGTCAGTTGCAGCTTCGCCTGCTCGAAATGGTTGTGATAGAGATGCGCATCCCCAAGCGTATGCACAAAATCACCGAGTTTCAGACCGGCAACCTGCGCCACCATCATCGTCAGCAAAGCGTACGAGGCAATGTTGAATGGCACCCCGAGAAAGATATCAGCGGAGCGCTGATAAAGCTGGCAGGAAAGCTTGCCGTCGGCGACGTAGAACTGGAACAGGCAATGGCATGGCGGAAGCGCCATGTCATCGACCTCGGCAGGATTCCACGCAGAAACGATATGGCGGCGCGAGTTCGAATTCTTGACGATGCCGGCAACAAGTTTGGCGATCTGATCTATATGGCCGCCATCCGGCGAAGGCCACGAGCGCCACTGCGCGCCATAGACCGGCCCCAGATCGCCATTCTCGTCCGCCCATTCATCCCAAATCGAAACGCCATTGTCCTTGAGGTAGCGGATATTGGTGTCGCCACGTAGGAACCAGAGCAGCTCGTGGATGATGGACCGCAGATGCAGCTTCTTTGTCGTAAGAACCGGAAAGCCTTCCTGCAGGTCGAACCGCATCTGATAGCCGAACACAGAGCGCGTGCCCGTGCCGGTACGATCGCCGCGATCGGTTCCGTGTTCCATCACATGCTTCAGAAGATCGAGATACTGCTTCATCGTTCGCCGCCGATTCCGTTCTGAGCTTATTTAAGCGCTTCGCTCATCGAAACCAATCGTCGCGCGGGCTTTATCCCGACAAATCTCCGTCACGATCAGCGCCCACGTATCCATTCGCTGACTAGGATCAGCCTATTGGCGATTTGACGTTCAATGCGAAGGTTGCCGAAGCCTTTGATGCCCGCCGCTTCCCTGCATCTCTCTCCTTGGCTTGTTTGTAGCGATAGTCGGAGCAGCGACCGGGATCGTCAGTATGTTGAAAGCGTGGCGCCTTCACGATCGGAAGGTGATCTCTCTCTCTCTCTCTCTCTCTTAGGCTGCCGAGCGTCCTCTCGCTTTCTGAGCGGACCACACGGTTTTGTGACAACACCTCTTCCCATCCCTGACGGAAAACACTATATCACCCATGCCGGTCTTCGGGCCGGCTATGGCGATAAATGAGCGGTGTAATAAACCTATTGGACCCGGGGGCGGTACCCGGCGCCTCCACCAAAAACCGGCGGCCCAGCAATGAGATGGCCGGCTTTTGATGGGGGCGAAACAGGATCGACAAGGGTGTAAAGATCGTCTTTTTGCTCGGCATTGTACCGCCGTTATCGGGCTAAAATTGTAGTTGCAAACGACAACTATGCGGAAGCTCGTCTCGCTGCTTAATCGCGGTGTGACACTTCAAATAAAGCCCTAGTGGTTCGCACCTCTAGGCGGGGTCCGAAGGCACCTGGCAACAGAAGCCTTCACCTTCTCCCTTGCGCGCAAATCATGTATGGTTTGGTCAAGCATGACTCGGCTCAGGCCTTTTCCAGGGCGTCTTGGCATGCCATACAGCCTTGGGAAACGAGTCCGAACCTAACGAAAGACAGGAAAGCATGGGGCAGGATCACATCCGTTACGACATTCTGGCACAGGACGCACTGCGTGGCGTCATCCGCAAGGTATTGTCCGAAGTTGCCGCGACGGGCCGCCTGCCAGGCGAGCATCATTTCTTCATCACCTTCCTTACCGGCGCGCCCGGTGTTCGCATCTCGCAACACCTGAAGGCGAAATATCCGGAACAGATGACCATCGTCATCCAGCACCAGTTCTGGGAACTGAAGATCACGGAGACGACGTTCGAGATCGGCCTTTCCTTCTCTGATGTTCCGGAAAAGCTCTTCATTCCATTCAATGCGATTCGCGGCTTCTACGATCCCTCGGTGAACTTCGAGCTCGAATTCGACGTGCCTCTCGCCGACAGCGACGAGCTTCCCGCCGCAGAGATTACCGCTTATCCGGTGGCATCCGAGAAGTCGGAGGAAACACCCGCCGCCAAAGCCGACGGCGAGGAAAAGAAGCCCGGTTCGGTCGTCTCGCTCGACGCCTTCCGAAAGAAGCAGTAAAACCGAGGGAAGCAACTGCTTCCCTTTTTCAATTCCGATCGAGGCCAGCCGTGACCGCCGAAGTCGTCAATCTCCGTCAGTTCAAAAAGAAGCAGGCCCGCGCCAACAAGGAAAAGCAGGCCGAGCAAAACCGTATTTCCTTCGGCCGTACCAAGGTTGAGAAGCAGCTCACCAAGGCGCTCAACGAGAAGGCCGAACGCTCGCATCAGCAGGGCCACATCGAGAAATCCGACGACGACAAATGAGTATCCAGGAAAGTAAAAAAGATTCCTGGATCAATCGCTTGAACGGCCGTCCGGATTCAGGACATCACCCGCTTGAATCGAATTACGAAGCCTTGCGATGATCCGCAAGCACTCGGCCACGCTACACGGACATCGCACCAGCTTCTCGTTGGAAGACGAATTCTGGGCCGAACTGAACATGATCGCCAAGGCGCGTGCCATTCCGCTCGCAGCCTTGATCTCTGACATTGACGATCAGCGTCAGCCCGAGAGCAACCTATCATCTGCGCTACGTGTCTATGTGCTGCACTGGCTGAAAGCTGAGGGTGCCGTTAGATAGCACGTGGCAACACCTGCGGTGATCTTCCTCGATGTGGCCGCCGCTACTACTGCGGCATCTGCACACCGGGCAGCCCCGGTACGGTTCCGAAATTGAGCGAGTTCTCTGGGGGAACGGAAAGCTGCTCCTGTGCACGTCGCGCAGCATCTGCGGCAGCCTTTTCCTCCGCCGCCTTCGCGCGCGCCGCTGCGTCCGCTTTCGCCTTTGCCTCGGCCTCCGCCTTTGCTTTCGCTTCGGCAGCTTGCCTCTCACGCTCTGCCTGGGCGGCGGCTAGGTCTCTCAAACGCTGCTCCTCGGCCTGCCGCTGCGCCTCGAAGGCCGCGGCCTTCTGGCGTTCCAGATCATTGAACTTGTAGAGAGCAACTTCGCGGCGCAGTCGCTGCTTTTCCAGCACGTTCGACTGCAAGCGCTCGACACGCCGGCGTTCACGCTCGAAGGCACGCAAGGACAGGAAGCCGGTGATATCGGTGACGTCCATGGTTCGGCCAGGCGACGCGAGCAGCCCCGAAAAGTCCAGGCGGATCGCAGGTTCGGCACCTGGAAGCACCTCACTGCCTGGATTGAGCGCAATATTGAGTGATGCGTTGATACGCTCTTGCGGCAGGTCGATCTGGCCGTTGCCAACCACCTTCGCCTGATCGGTCGTCACGCTGACGTTCTGAAAGCGCAGCACACCATCTGTAACGTTGAACGGGATGGCAGTCGGCGGCAGCTTCGCTTCGCCGTTGTTGAGCAAGGTCTCGACGATCGGATGAACCTTGCCGGCATTCAGCTGATCCTGCATCGGATCGGTGGCTGCCAGCAATGGCGCCAGCATCCCAAGATTGAGCCCGCGAACGCTCGTTTCACCGAGCCGAAGCTCCCCGGAGCCGTTCAGCGAACCGGCGATATCCTTCATGGATTTGCCGGACGCTTCCATGGAGAGCCCCAGTCCGAACTTGCCGCTGGCCACGGGCGCGCCGTCGCGCGGCCACACCACAGCGGCAAGGTCCGCATTCGCCAGCGCCAGCTTCGTCTGGAAGAAGCCCGTCCCATTGGCATTGGTAAAGAGGAGACTGCCGTCGAGGCTGCCGCCGTCCCAGCCTCCCTTGATGTTGTTCAATTGTAGTTCGTCGCCCCTGTACGCCACATCGGATGTGAAATCCGAAATCGCGCCCGACCAGCCTGGCCAGAATTGCTTGGCGGAGAGCTTGAGGCTGACGTCCATGTCCTTGAAGACGGGCAAGCCGAGCCCCCCCGCTGACAGGTTGCCGGTCGCCGCATCCGTCATTGGCCCGTAGATGGCTTCTCCGAGCCAGGCGGCATCAGCCTTTGAAAGCGCCAATTCGCCAGTTGCCGTCGTCGTCTCGGCCTTGCGGTCTAGGGTCAGCGCGCCGCTGAACTCATTGTCGGCGGCATGGCCGGCAACGTCAGCAAGGGCAATCTTGTCGCCGTCGATCGTCGCGTTTGTCGTCAACTTGAACGGCAGGCCCGTACCCATTTGCGGGACAGCGATGCCGTTCATGACAAGGTACGGATCAAGGTCCGCGCTCTCCAGCGAAACCGCAAGCTGCCCGTTCATGAAGGTTTGCGGCCGGACGTCGACCTTGCCGCCGGCGGTAAACGAGGTGCGGTCGGTGGCAAACGTCAGCTGCGCGTCTGCAGGCTCTGTTCCCTCGGCTTGCACCTTGAGGGTCATACGCCCGTTGGCGTCGGCTTCAACCGGCAGCGGATCAAGGCCGGCCTGCCCGAACAGGATGGAGGTGACGCTGTTCTCGAGCGTCGCCTCAAGGCTCGTGGTGCCCTTGCCTGTCAGAGCCAGAAGGTCCGACATTCGGTAGTCGAGATTGACGCGGCTCCCGTTGCTCACGCCGGCCAATGTCAGGGTCAGGCCATCGCCCTCGTCCCCGCCAAGCGTCAGGGCACCACGCAAAGCAGTATTCGTGTACCAGGCGGCATTGCGCACGAGCCTATCCATGACGGGATGCTGCGGCAGGTGTTGCTTGAGCATGGTGAAGAAGGAGCCCGGATCGGCTGATTTGAAGGTGATTTCCCCCGAGCCTTTGTAATCGAGCAGCGATCCCTCGGCGCGACCGGTCGCAGTCACCTCGGCGCCCGCCAGATTCTTGACCGAAAGCTTCTCGACCGCCAAGGCGCCATCGGCAATTGTAAAGCTTGTCTCGACATCGGCCGCTTCGACGCCGAAGGCCGTGAATTTGTCGGCCTTCAGCTGCGCAGCGATCTTGTGATCAAGCACATTGTCGCCCGCGTCCTGACCGGTAAGCAATCCTGTCAGCGCACGCAGCGCATCCAGATCGAGCGCGTCGCCGGCAAGCGCGACATCCAGCGTCGGCGTCTGATTGGCCGCAGCCTGGCGATCCAGCCTGCCCTTGAGCGTCGCCTGCCCGACGGCAATCTCCAGGTTGTCGAATGTCTGGCGGTCGTGGGTGAGGCTGACATCGGCGGAAAAACCCGCTTGCCTCAGCTGTCGGATCGCCGGATCCACGGAACCGGCGAGCCAGGCCGCAAGACCGGTGGGCTGATTGGACGCCACTGTCATCTGCCCCACGAAGGACGCCTGCCCCTGCAGATTGAGCTTGCCTTGGCCTTCGACCTGTGTGCGACCGGGAAGCGTGCCGACCGCATTGTCGATCGTCCAGCCGCTGCCAGCGGGTTGGACATCGAGCTGAATGTCGCGGATCGTCGTGTCGCCCGCAACGATGGCCGGCAAGCGAACGCTCGCCTTCCCTGGCACCTGCGGTACCGGCACCTGTGAAACTATCTGGATCAGCGCGTTCAATCGCTGTCGAGCCGAGAGGCCGGCATCGCGGGTCGTCTTGCCGTTCGCGCCCTGATTACCGATGCGATTGACATCGATCTGCTGGCCGTTTGCGATCAGCAGGAATTGCGGCTTGCTTCCCGTATCGAGCGTCGCCTCGCCGGTGACGACATAGGGATCGTCTGCCGCCCCAACCTCCAGCCGATATTCCGGTATCCGAACGCTCTCGTTGGTAAGCTCGAACTTCCCTTTCAGGCGTGGAGGCAGATCGCCCTTGGCGGTCTTCTTGCCATCCCGGTTCTCAATCGAAGCCGACACCGTTCCCTGATAGTTCGGCCGGCGATCGACGAGCTTCAGTTCTCCGTCGAGATCGACCGTCACCGGCTGCTTGTCGGGCTGCAACTGCGTACGCATCCGCAGGATTCCGTTCTCGTCCGGCTGATTGCTGGCGATCGTGAAGTTGCCGTGCGCGCCATCAAGCGCCGCATCACCTTCGATCCGCCATGGACCGGCAAGCGACTTGGCCGACATTTCGGCATTCAGGCCGGTAACGTGCCGCGAGCGCCCCGACTGGTCGTCGATGAATTGAACATCGCCGCCGCTGACATGGACGTTCTCAAGAACAACCGTCCTGGCCGGAATTTCAGGCTGGCTGCCGCGTGTCCAGTCGAGCGTGCCGTCCTTCAACAGCCTCAGCTTTACCTTCGGGTTGACCACGCGCATGTCGAAGATCAACGCCTCGCCGGAGAGGAACGGCGCGAGTTCGGCATCCATCGAAAACTGCTCGACCTGCACGAGGGGCGACCCGTCGAGTTCCTGCCCGACGCGCACGTCATGCAGTGTCACCGATGGAAACGGCAGAAGGCGCGCATCCACCGCACCGTGCACGACGACTTTCTTGCCTATGATCCGGCTTGCTTGATCCTCGAAATTCTTTCGGAAGTCCGTCCAGTCGATAAACAACGGCGCCAGCAGCGCCACGAACAGCGCTACGACAATCACTCCGCCCAAAAAGACGAGGAACCGGCCTACCAACTCAACAATTCTCCATTTGGGAATCCATCGCGGACACTAGAGCATCATACCGAAAGCTGTGAAGCCGCTTTCCGGCAACATCGTGCTCTATTTACTTGATTCCGAGATGAATTCTCCTCATGCCCGGTTATTTCCCTCTCGGTCGGTCTCGCCTGGTAGACAAGCGCAACAGAGTGTTCGTTTTCAGGCAATATGGAATATCTTTCCGGGATTGAAGATATCGTCCGGATCGAGCGCTTTCTTGACCTGCCGCATGAGATCGACCGTGCCGCCAAGCTCCTCTTCGAGGAACGCCATCTTGCCTTGGCCGATGCCGTGTTCGCCGGTGCACGTGCCGTCCATCGCCAAAGCGCGGGCATTGAGCCTGCCGACAAAGGTCTCAGCGACAGCAATACCTTCGTCGGTCTTGTCGTCGAACAACAGGAGCACATGGAAATTCCCATCGCCGGCATGTCCGACGATCATCGCCAACAGGCCATGTTGCTCTATATCGGCCTGCGTCTCGCCGATGCAATCGGCAAGACGGGAAATCGGCACGCAGACATCCGTCGAGAGCGCAGCCATTTCCGGCGCCAGCGCACGCGATGCCCAATACGCATCGTGCCTTGCCTTCCAGAGCATGCTGCGTTCCTCGGCGTTAACGGTCCACGAAAACGCGCCACCCCCGCATTCGGAGGCGATCTCGGCAAACTGTTCCGATTGCAGAGCAACGGTCTCATCCGTACCATGAAACTCGAGGAAGAGCGTCGGCTTCTCCTCGTAGTTCAGCTTCGAATAGGCATTGCAGGCGCGAATTTGCAGCGCATCCAAAAGTTCGATGCGGGCGACGGGAATACCCATCTGGATGGTCATGATCACGGCGTCGCAGGCGGCTCGAATGGTCGGAAAGGCACAAACGCCACCGCCGATCTTCTGCGGGATGCCCTGCAGCCTCAGCGTCACGGACGTCAACATGCCAAGCGTGCCTTCAGCTCCGACGAACAGCCGGGTCATGTCGTAGCCGGCGGACGACTTGCGTGCGCGTCGCGCAGTGCGGATTTCCTCGCCATTTGCTGTCACCGCCGTGACCGCGAGCACATTGTCCTTCATCGTGCCGTAACGCACGGCATTCGTTCCGGAGGCCCGCGTGGAGGTCATGCCACCGATCGAAGCATTTGCTCCGGGATCGATCGGAAAGAACAGACCGGTATCACGGAGATAAGTGTTCAATTCCTCACGCGTCACACCGGGCTCGACGGTGCAGTCAAGATCCTCAGCATTGACTTCAAGAATCCGATTCATTCGGCTGAAATCGATCGATATACCGCCATTCGGCGCATTGACCTGCCCTTCCAGCGACGAGCCGGTGCCGAAGCCAATGACCGGTACCTTATGCTCGGCGCAAATCTTGACTGCAGCCTTCACATCGTCGGCACTCTCTGCAAAAAGCACGCCGTCTGGCAGCTGAGCCGGGATGTAGGTAGTGGTATGCGCGTGCTGTGCACGGAACGCCTCGCCGGTCTGGAAGCGCTCACCAAAGCTCTGTTTCAGAATACCAAGAGCGGCGGCGATGCCTGCCTCGTTGCGTGTTCCGGATTTTGCATCCTTGAGCGCCATCTCTTTGATCTCCTTCACCTTCACACCCGGAGGCAGGTTGGTATGAGACAAGAGATGGCGCCTGTCTAGTGCATGATCGGGTAGAACCGTCCCCTATCGTGCGCCCTTAGACCAACGGCGGGTTGAGCCGCGCAAAAGCTTCCTGCCTGCGGTATGGAAAGTGGGGATAAGGCGCGGTAACTTCACTCGCGTTATCGAGCTTTTCAACCTGCTCCTTCGACAATGACCACCCGACAGCTCCGAGATTCTGCCGCAGCTGCTCCTCGTTGCGCGCGCCGATGATGACACTGGAAACGGTTGGGCGGCCGATAAGCCAATTGAGGGCGATCTGCGGGACAGTCTTGCCCGTCTCTTCGGAAACCTCGAACAATGCATCGACGATATCGTAGAGCTTCTCGTCATCGACCGGCGGCCCGTATTCTGCCGTCTGGTGCAGCCGACTGCCCTCCGGCAACGGCTGACCGCGCCTGATCTTGCCGGTGAGACGGCCCCAGGCAAGCGGGCTCCAGACCAATGCGCCGACGCCCTGATCGGCGGCGAGCGGCATCAGTTCCCATTCGTAGTCACGACCCGCCAGCGAATAATAGACCTGATGTGCAACATAGCGCGGATAGCCATGCTGCTCGGCAATCCCGAGCGACTTCATCAACTGCCATCCCGCGAAATTCGAGACGCCGACATAGCGGATTTTCCCTGCAGCAATCAGCCCGTCCAGCGTTGCGAGTACCTCTTCGATGGGTGTCGAAGCATCGAATGCATGGAGTTGCAGCAGGTCGATGTAGTCCGTGCCGAGGCGCTTCAACGCCTCGTCCGTGGAACGTATGAGTCGCGAGCGCGACGTTCCCCAATCCGCCGGTCCATCGCCCATCGGCAATGCGATCTTGGTTGAGATCAGTACAGCGTCGCGCCGACCAGCGATCGCCTGGCCAAGGACCTCTTCGGAGGCACCGGCCGAATAGACGTCGGCCGTATCGAAAAGGTTGACGCCCGCTTCCAACAAAATGTCGACCAAGCGTCGGGCTTCGGCTGCGTCGGTATTTCCCCATGCGCCGAAGAGCGGGCCTGAGCCTCCGAATGTTCCCGCGCCGAAGCTCAAAACCGGCACCCTGAGGCCTGATGCACCGAGATTTCTGTATTCCATGATCGGTCTCCGGTGTGGACTTCAGAAGAGATAGACACTGAATCTACCGTGATATAGATTGCCGGAAGGAAAATTATCCGTGAATTGAAGTCATCATGAGCAGGCAAGACATCAATCGCTCCGGCGAAATGGAAGTCTTCGTGCGCGCCGTCGAACTCGGCGGCTTCACGGCCGCGGCGCGTGCCTGCCGAATGACTCCGTCTGCAGTAAGCAAGCTCATAGCACGCCTTGAGGCACGCCTTGGTGCTCGCCTCGTCAACCGTTCGACCCGCAAGTTGCATCTGACGCCTGAAGGATCCGCCTTTTACGATCGCAGCGTTTCCATCCTTGCTGATATCGCAGAGGCGGAACGCTACGCATCATCAGGTGAACAGGCCACGGGGCCTATACGCATCAACACCAGCGCCTCCTTCGGCCATCATATCCTTGCGCCGCTGGTTTCCGAATTTCTGGCGCTTAATCCCGCCGTCACACTCGACGTCTCGCACACAGACGCCATCGTCGATCTCGTCGAGGATCGCGCCGATGTCGCGATCCGCGCCGGACCGTTGAAGAGCTCCAGCCTCATTGCGCGCAAGCTCGGCTTCACCCGCAACGTCATCGTGGCATCGCCGGACTACCTGAAGCGCGAAGGCGAGCCGAAGACCATTACCGACCTGACGCACCATCGCCGCGTTGGCTTCTCCTACGCGCGCAGCGTTCGGGGCTGGCCGTTACTCGATGGCGGCGAGACCATTGCGCTGCCGATTACGCCAGGCGTCCAGGTAGGCGACGGCGAAGCGATGCGATATATGGCGCTGTCAGGTGCTGGCCTTGTTCGCCTCGCCACCTTCACCGTTCGCGCCGATATCGAGGCCGGCCGGCTGGTCGCGGTTCTCGAGGACATCAATCCCGGCGACATAGAAGAATTCTACGCCGTCTATGTTGGCCAGGGCGGCCCACTGCCGGCGCGCGTCCGAGCGCTTCTCGACTTCCTCGCGGAGCGCGTCAGCCTCTGACATCGCGTCTGCAGAATTTCGCAATTGACCCCTTCACCGGCCGGCGCCTATATCGGCACATATCCTTCGGCCTCCTCGGCCGGCCTCTTTTGCCAGCCAGTGCTGCTCCCCTGTTTCGCTCGATCGCGGTTCCAGCATTGGCAAGACATGCATGGGAATCATGCCGTTGCACGACGCCAGCCGCTTCTTTCAATACGCCAGCCTGCCGCGGTGGATCCTCCTGCTCAGCGTCTCCACCGTGCTTGTAGTCGGGCTCGAATTGCTCGGGCTGCCGGCCTCGCTCCTGATCGGCCCCATGGTGGCGGCGATTGTCCTTGCCTTATCCATCGGTCAGGGATCGCTCAAGGTCCCGCGCTGGCCCCTCCTCTTCGGGCAGGCGCTCGTCGGCTTTCTGATGGCGCGCGCCATCACCGTTGACATCCTCAAGACCATGGCCACTGACGCGCCACTCTTTCTCGCGATGATCCTCTCCGTCATCGCTGCCGCAGCCGGTCTTGGCTGGTTGCTGACGCGCTGGCAGGTTCTACCCGGAACGACGGCGGTCTGGGGCTCTTCGCCGGGCGCAGCCTCCGCGATGGTGATCATGTCCGAAGCCTATGGTGCCGACGCCCGTCTCGTCGCGTTCATGCAATATCTCCGGGTGGTCTTCGTCGCTGTGGCGGCCTCGGTCGTCTCGCGCCTCTGGGTCGCCGCCGATGGTGGCGAACCGCCGCCGTTCATCCTCTTCCCACCGGTCGACTGGCAGGCGCTGGCTGCGACCATCGCACTCACCTGCCTGTCCGCCTACCTTGCGGTGCGTTTTCGCATTCAGGGCGGCACGATCACGGTGCCTCTGGTCCTTGGCGCCCTGCTTCAAGGCCTCGGTCTACTCAAGATCGAACTTCCGCTCTGGCTGCTGGCGATCAGTTATGCCCTGATAGGCTGGAACATCGGGCTTCGTTTCACCCGCGGGATCGTCATGCACGCCGCTCGCGCACTGCCGCGCGTCGCTGCCTCTATCCTGCTGTTGATGTCGATCTGTGGCTGCATGGCGTTTGCCTTGCACAAATTCGCAGGTGTCGATCCGCTCACAGCCTATCTGGCGACAAGCCCCGGCGGCGCCGATTCTGTGGCAATCATCGCAGCTTCGAGCGATGTCGACGTGCCCTTCGTCATGGCGATGCAAACCGCTCGGTTCCTGGTGATCCTGTTCACCGGCCCGATGCTGGCACGCTTCATCGCACGCCGCTCCGGCCTTGCGGAAAAGTCCGTCTAAGGCTCGCCCATTGGCCGGGTGTCATTCCATAGGCATTTTTGAAATGGCGGGTGAGATGGCTCTGGTCGGCAAAGCCGGTCGCCGCCGCAACATCAGACAGCCCGTCGCCTGCGCCGATCATCGCACGCGCCTGCTGCAGCCGCCGCATGAGCAGATAACGATGCGGGCTTGTTGCAAAAGCCGCCCTAAAGTGCCGGGAGAGAGAAAAGCGGTCGAGACCGGTGACAGTCTCAAGCTCGCCGGATCGCACGGCTTCCGTGGCATGCGCTTCGAGATAGTCGCGCGCCAATCTTGCGCGCTGCCACGCCACGCTGCCGAGCGGCCGTTGTGGAGCCTTCGCATGTTTTGCAAGTCCGCCCGCAACACGCGAAACGAAATCGTCGACGAACAACTCGTCGAGCTCGCGATCGAGCTCTGTAAGGGCTCCGAGCAGCGTACCTGCAAGAATCGGATCCCGGATGACAGGATCGTCAACGAAGGGAAGCCCGATCTTCTGCGCTCCAAGGCATTCGAGCAGTAGCGCCGGCTCAAGATAAAGCATGCGATACTGCAGCCCGTCGTCAGTACCAGCCCCACCGTCGTGCTCCTCATCTGGGTGGAGTACGAGCACCTGTCCCGGCATACTGAAGCGCCGCTGGCCACGATACGAAAACGTCTGCACGCCCTTCATCGTCACACCGAGAGCGTAGGTATCGTGGCGATGAGGCTCGAACGCCTTGCCGGAAAACTGCGCTTCCATCCGCTCGATTCCGGGAAAGGCCGGCGCAATCACGATCCCGTCTGCGCCGGGCTCGGTGCACAAACGTTCAAGACCCTCGAAGGCGTGACTGTTTACATCCTGGTCCAACGCGACTTTCGAACCCGTATGAAAGAGACTGGAATGTTTGATACCAAAATTGCGATCGTCCTGCGAAACAATCTTGCATCCTGGCAGAAGCTGAACGTCACTGCCTTTCTAATGAGCGGCATCGCCGGACAGCACCCCGAGATGATCGGCGAAGCCTACAAGGACCGCGCCGGCAATCTCTACAATCCACTTTCCATCCAGCCGATCATCGTCCTATCGGCCGAGGACGAGACGATGTCGGCGATCCATCGCCGCTCCCTGGAGCGCGGCGTAACCTCATCGCTGTTCATCGAAGAGATGTTTGCAACCGGCCACGACGTTGCCAACAGGGCCGTCTTTGCAGAATACGCACCTGACGATGCCAAGGTTGTCGGCATCGCCATCCGGGCGGAGAAGAAGATCGTCGACAAGATCACCAAGGGCGCGACGATGCATCAATAACGAAAACGGCCGGGCGTTGGCCCGGCCGTTTCTGTTGACTGCAGGCTGGATCAGCTCTGGGTGACAGGCGCGATCTGTATTTCGACGCGGCGGTTCTGAGCACGACCGGCTTCCGTCGCGTTGGAAGCGACCGGTTGCGACGGACCGAAGCCGACGGCCGAAACGCGGCGCGGATCGATGCCCTGCGTGCCGAGATAATCGGCAACCGACATCGCGCGGCGCTGCGACAGGTCCTGATTGTGCTGCAGGCTGCCGGTGGAATCGGTGTGGCCGTTCACATCGATCAGCGTGCGGTTGAACTTGCGCAGGACGATCGCCACAGAATTCAGCGTCGGATAGAAGCCAGACTTTACGGCATCCTGGTCGACATCGAACGTGATGTTGGACGGCATGTTGAGGATGATGTTGTCGCCGCGGCGGGTCACCGAGATTCCGGTTCCCTGAAGCTGGGCGCGCAGTTCCGATTCCTGCTGGTCCATATAGTTGCCGATCGCGCCACCTGCGAGCGCGCCTACGCCGGCGCCGATCAGCGCGGCATTGCGACGTCCTACCGGCGAGCCGCCGACTGCCAGGCCGGCAAGCGCGCCAACGCCGGCACCGAGCAGCGCGCCGCCCGACGTGTTCGACATCTTCTGTTCGCCCGTATAGGGGTCGGTCGTGGTGCAGGCGCTAAGGTAAGTTGCAGCAACAGCCAAAAGTATGAATTTCTTGATCATGGACAGGCGGATCTCCAGTTCGGTGTTGATGCGACCAGTATTAAGGATTGCGGCAACAAGATGAAACCGACGCTTTCAGACACTGGAAATTGGGCAAATTGCACAACTACTGCGGATCGCAAGCAACAGCGATGAGCCAAGTGCCCACGTCGCCCGTCGGAATCCGGGCGACGGTTGTATCGCAAGGCGACCCGTCAGAAGTTCTGGAAGAGCTGGCGAACCGTGTCATAGCTGGCGTTGGCGATGTTCAGCGACTGTAGGCCAAGCTGCTCTTGCGTTTGTAATGCACGCAGCCGGCTCGACTGCTCCTCCATGTCGGCATCGATCAGGCGACTGATACCGCGGGCGTATGAATCGTCCAACGACTGCGCGAAGTCGCTCTGGATGCTGATGCGCTTCTCGAGCGCGCCGAAGGCCGAACCCACTGTCGTCATCTGGTTCAGCATCATGTCGACGACGGTGATCATCTCTTTCACCTGCGCCTGCGTCGTGCTGCTCGAAACACCAATTTCGACCTGCCCGGCCGTATTCCCCGCGCCCTTCAACATCACGTAGTTTTGTGAGGCTCCCGCCTCGGTCGCGAAATACTGGGAGGTAAGAGCGCCATATTCACCGGAGCCCGTTGTCCGATCGTCGATCAGGTAGCGGGCATCCTTCGATGTCGTCGCCCCAACTGGGGCAAGATCGACCTCGTAGCTCAGCATGTCGACCTTCACCGTCCCGTCGGAATAGCGGATGAAGGAAGATGGGATCTCCCTTGGTTTGGAGGGATCAGCCGAATCGTCGATCGCAACCCAGTTATCACCGTTAAACTCGGCAGACTGCGCAACCGACCGCAGCTGATCCTTCAGGTGTGCGATGTCCGTGTTGATCTTGTCCTTGTCGACGCCGGACTCGGTCGCCGCCACCAACTTTGCCTTGATCTCGCTCACGAGATCGATCGCGTTGTCGACGGCGTTGTAGGCTGTGCCCATGGTGGCAGCCGCAAGACCGAGAGCGTCGCGAATGGCTGACTGGGCTTTCTGATCGGTTTTCAGCGTTGAACTGATCGCCCAATAGGCACCGTTGTCGGACGCCTTTTCCACTCTGAGGCCGGTGGACACCTGCCTCTGGGTCTTTGTCATATCACGACCAATGTCGCGCAATACATACAGCGCGGCATCCACCGAAGTGCGCCGATAAATGCTCAAGGTACTGTACTCCGAACACAACAATACACTGATACAAACAAACCGTACCGCGAACGATCATGTCCGGGAGCGCCTGAACGAGGCGCCAGGGTGATCCTCTCAAAACGCTGGAGGACCTATCGGCTTCTGTGGGAATGATTACCGCTCATGCTTAAAAAATATCTAAAATTGAGAGGAAATTCATCCAATTCTACAACTTTTTATAAGCTATAACTCGCAGGATTTTACCCGCTCAAGGCGCGCTTCGCTTACTCGGCCGCCTGAAGCCGTCCAGCCTTGGCGGCAGGGCGCGGACGAGAGGCGTGCGCCATTTCTTCGTGTAGCCGCTCCTCTTCGTGAGCATGCGGCTTCGCAAAGCGCGCGATGAGCAAGTAAGCCACCGGGGTAATGTACAGCGTCACCAGCGTCGCAAAACCGAGGCCGCCGACAATCACCCAGCCGAGGGCAATGCGCGCTTCCGCGCCGGCGCCATGCGCGAAGACCAGTGGTACACCGCCAAGGATCGTTGCGATCATGGTCATCATCACAGGTCGCAGCCGCAACGCACATGCCTTTTCGATCGCCGCACGCACCTCCTCGCCGCGATCCCGCAGCTGGTTCGCGAACTCAACGATGAGAATGCCGTTCTTCGCCATTACGCCGACGAGCAACACAAGGCCAATCTGGCTGTAGATGTTGAGGCTGGAGCCGGTGATAACAAGCGCGAACACGGCGCAGGCAAGCCCGAGCGGCACGGTTGACATGATGATGACGGACGACAACACGCTCTCGAACTGCGCGGCCAGAACCAGGAAAATAATGACGATGGCAAAGCCGAAGGTCAGCGCCATGCCACTCGAGTTTTCCTCAAGCGTTGCGGCCTCCGCGAGGGGCACAAGGCGAGCGCCGGCGGGCAGGATCGACTTGGAGATTTCAGTTGCCTCCTTGACCGCGTCTCCGAGGGAGAGGCCACCCCTCAGGCCCGCAGTGATCGCAACCGAAGCAAGTTGCTGTTCGCGATTCAGCTGCGGTGCGACCGAGCTTTCCGTCAGCGATGCAATCACCGACATCGGGACAATCTTGCCATCACCGGTCTTGAGGAACACATTCTCGAGATCCGTCGGGTCGTCGAGCGGCCGTGTGTTCGAGGTGAGCAGTACCGGGTAGGCTTCGCCCTTGACGAAGACGTCGACGACCGAGCGCCCCTCAAGCAGCGACTGCATGGCCGTCGAAAGGCCGGTGATGTCGATCCCAAGATCCGAGGCGCGCTCGCGGTCGATCGTCACAGACACCTGAGCCTGGGTCGGTTCGTTGGTCAATCTCGGCGTATCGTAATGCCCGGTCGCGTCCAGTGCATGGACCAATTGGGCGGCCGCGGCCGTCAGCGCCTCGTGATCGTTGCCAACAAGAGCCATCTGCAGGCCGTTGCCGGCGCCGCGAATGCGCAGGCTGTTCGACTGGATGGCGTTGCCACGGAGCGCCGGGACCCTCGCAGCCGTGCGATTGATGTCTGTCACGATCTCTGCCTGCGTACGTTGACGCTCGCCCCAAGGCGCCAATGTCAGCACCATGAAGCCGCTATTGACCTGTCCGCCCTGCCCGGAGATGGAAAAGATGTTGCTGATATCACCGCTGTCGACGAGCGGCTTAAGATACTCTTCGACCAGCTGCATCTTGTCGCGCGTGTATTCTAGACTGGAACCCTGGGGGGTCGTCAGGCGCATCATCACCAGCGCTCGGTCTTCATTCGGCGTCAGCTCACTGCGGACCGTCTGGAACGCGAGGACCGCCGCACCCGCGAAAATCAGGCAAGCGACGATGACGATCAGCGGGGCATTCAGGCAGGCATGCAGCGACCAACGGTAGGCATCGGCGAACCATGTGCCGAAACGTCCGAGAAGGCCGTGATCTTCGAGCATCTCCTTGGTCAATATCCGCGAGGCCAGCATTGGGCACAACGTCAAGGCGACGATCGACGAAAGGCCGACGGAGAAAGCGAGCACGAAACCGAATTCTCGGAACAGCCCACCCACCTGCCCCGGCAGGAAGGACAAGGGAATGAAGACCGCGGCAAGCGTTGCCGTCGTCGCGATGACGGCGAAGAATACCTCGCGCGTGCCAAGCACGGCAGCCGCCCTTGGCCCCATGCCTTCCGAGCGTCGACGCACGATGTTTTCGAGAACGACAATGGCGTCGTCGACGACGAGACCGGTTGCCAGCACGATCGCAAGCAGCGTCAGGATGTTGATCGAGAAGCCAACGAGATAGACAGCCGCCAGCGTTCCGATCAAAGCCACCGGCATACTGACCGCCGGAATGATCGTTGCTCGCCAATCTCTGAGGAAGAGATAGATAACAATGGTGACGATGACGGCAGCGAGAATGAGCGCCAGCACGACCTCATGAATCGCGCCCTGGATGAACACGGCATCATCGCTGGTGATGGCGATCCGCGTGCCCTCAGGCAGCGTCTTGGAGAGCTCGGCGACAGCATCCTTGATGCCGTTCGAGATGTTCAGAGTGTTTGATTGCGCCTGGCGAATGATGCCGAGACCGATGCCAGGGACGCCGTTCGAGCGCAGCGCCGTCTGCCCGTCGCGCGGCCCAAGTGTCACGTTCGCCACATCGCCGAGGCGAACGTGGTTCTGCAGGATGACGTTGGAGAAGTCTTCCGGCGTCTGCAGGCTTGCCATCGCACGCACGACGATCGTCTGCGTCGGGCTCTTGAGCGATCCTGCGGGCACGTCAAGAGCCGCGCTCGACAGCGCCTTCGTGAGATCCCCGACGGTCAGCCCTCGACTCGCGAGCTCGCTCTGGTTGACGTCGACGCGGAAAACCTTCTCCTGGTCGCCATAGGTTTCGACATCGGCCACGCCGTCGACCGAGGCAAGGCGATCGATGACCTGGTTTTCGACGAGAAGGGTCAGATCGTCCATGTTGAGTTTGGACGAGGTGACTGCGAGGCGCATGATCGGCTGGGAATCCGAATCCGCCTTGACGATCTGTGGCGCATCCGCCTCTTCGGGCAGGCGATCGGCGATGCGACCGATGGCATCGCGCACATCGTTTGCGGCAACCGCGAGATCGACGGAATCGGAGAATTCCAGCGTCACCCGGCTCTGGCCGAACTGCGAGCTGGAGGAAATCGACTTGAGGCCGCTGACGCGCGCGGCCGCCCCCTCGATCACCTTCGTCAGTTCCTGATCGATCGTCTGCGGCGAGGCACCGTCGAACGTGGTGCGAACGGTGACGACGGGCCGATCGACATCAGGCAGTTCGCGCACTTCGATCCCGGCATAGGCTGCAAGGCCGGCGACAATCATCAGGGCATTGAAAACCAGCGCAAGGATCGGGCGCCGGACGAACAGCGCCGTAAATGTCTGTTTGCCGGAAGCCGGCTTGTCCTGCATTTCAATCACGTTCATTGCGTGACGGGCTCCGAATTCGACGCGACTTCGCCGGCAACCCGCACCGCGCCGCCCTCACGGACGCGCTGCAGGCCCTCGGTAACGATGGCGTCGCCATCCTTCAGATCAGCCTTGACGAGAATGTAGTCTGGATTGCGCTGCACGATACTGACCCGCACTTTGCCGGACTTGCCATCGACGACCTGCCAAACAAATGCCCCTTGCGAGTCCCATTGGACTGAAAGCGGATCGACCGCCGGATATCGGTCGCCGCCGAATTTCATTCCGACATTGAAGGACATGCCCGCGCGCAACTCGTCGGAGGCGTTGTCGATCCGGGCCCGCACGCGCATCGTCCGACTTGCGGCGTCTATACGGTTGTCGATTGCTTCGACCACACCTGAAAAAACGCGTCCCGGTCGGGCGACCGACGTCGCCTCGACCGGCTGGCCGACTGTTATCGTGTTGGCGAAGCGTTCAGGCACCCAGTAGTCGACGAGGATTTCGGTCCGATCGTCGAGCGTCGCGACCGGTGTCGTCGTCGAAACGTTGTCGCCGATGTTGACCGGGATGATGCCGACAATGCCGTCGATCGGCGCAACGATGCTGCGGCGCTCAAGATTGAGTTCGGCTGCCTGCAACTGCAAGCGTGCACCCTGCTCCGCGATCTCGGCATCGAAGACATCCATGCGCGACACGCTGGATTTGATGTTGTGGTAGAGGCTGGATTTCTCGACAGCGCTCTTCAACGCGACATCAGCCTGGCCGCGAGCGATGACTTGCTCTTCGCTGTCCAGCTTTGCCAGAACCTGCCCTTTGGTGATCCTATCGCCCGACTTGATCAGAATCTCGCGGATCGTGCCGCTCGCCTGCGGCATGACCACCACAGAACGAATGGCATCTCCCGTCCCGATGGCGCTCAAGCGATCATTGACGACACCACGGACGACAGCTTGAGTGGCGACGAGAACCGGAGCATTGGCGCCGCCACCGCCACGCCGCCGTTGTCCCTCTCCGCCGGCGGCCGGTTGCGAACTAGCCTCGCTGGGCGCCAATTTTGAAACCTCTGAAAAACCGGCCTTACGCAGCGTCTCGCCGGCCCCAGGCACAAAGTAAACCCATCCGGCAAAGCCGGCCGCAATTACGACAACGCAAACTACAAACTGCTTCCAAAATGGCATTCACGTCTCCAGAGGGACTCGAGGCTAGTCCAGGGTCTATCGAAAGAGGCGTTCGCAGGACAAATTGCCGCGCGTCTGCGACAATATTGTCCCTTTGCTGACCACCGGCAAGCGAATTGGTCCCGCATTACTGAATTGTAATATCAAGACTGAGTTACTGTTGTGGCAACTCTCAACCCTCTGGACCGTGTTGTAGAATTTCGTTCTCAACGTCAAATGACGGTTTTGTTTCCTAACGTTTATTGACGATGCTTACGCGCAACCGCAGCTGTCTCTTGCAGCATATGCGGGCAGTTCCCGGAGCCGGCTTTCTCGAATGCCCGGCGTAAGCTGAGGAAAGCTGGCATCGAGGGGAATGAAAGCAGAACATCTTTTCTGGCCTTTCCATCCCGAATCACTACATTACGCGCCATGAGCAATAGTTTCGACGATATCCCCTTCTTCGATGAAGAGCCGGATGAGGCGCCGCGCAAGCAGCCGGCTCCTGCCGCTCCGGCCGCTGGAGGGCTCGCCGCCCGCGCCATGGCTGCGCGCGGTGGCGGCAAGCGTCCCGATTATCTTTCTGGCTTGAACCCTGAGCAAACCGAAGCCGTCGAAACGCTGGAAGGCCCCGTTCTCGTGCTTGCGGGCGCGGGTACCGGCAAGACGCGCGTTCTGACGACGCGCATCGCCCATATCCTCAACACCGGCCGCGCATTTCCCTCGCAGATTCTTGCCGTCACCTTCACCAACAAGGCTGCACGCGAGATGAAGGAGCGCATTGCCGTTCTCGTCGGCGGCGCGGTCGAGGGCATGCCTTGGCTCGGCACGTTCCATTCGATCGGCGTCAAGCTCCTGCGCCGCCATGCCGAACTCGTCGGACTTCGCTCCGATTTTACCATTCTCGACACCGACGATGTCGTGCGCCTGATCAAGCAGCTGATCCAGGCAGAAGGCCTGGATGACAAGCGCTGGCCTGCCAAGCAGTTCGCCGGCATGATCGATACTTGGAAGAACAAGGGCCTAGGACCGGGGGACATTCCGGAAGGCGACGCCCGCGCCTTCGCCAATGGCAAGGGCCGCGAACTCTACTTTGCCTACCAGCAGCGGCTGTCGACGCTGAACGCCTGCGACTTCGGCGACCTCCTGATGCATCCGATTGCGATCTTCCGGAAGAACCCGGATCTTCTCAAGGAATATCACGGCCGCTTCCGCTACATCCTGGTCGACGAGTATCAGGATACCAACACCGCCCAGTACATGTGGCTGCGGCTGCTTGCGCAACGTCCGAAGGGCGAACTTCAGAATGTCTGCTGTGTCGGTGATGATGACCAGTCGATCTACGGCTGGCGCGGCGCCGAAGTGGATAACATCCTGCGCTTCGAGAAGGATTTTCCGGGCGCCAAGGTCATCAAGCTCGAGCGCAACTATCGCTCGACGGCGCATATTCTCGGTGCCGCCGGTCACCTGATCGCCCACAACGAAGGCCGCCTCGGCAAGACGCTTTTTACCGACCGTAGAGATCCAGAGGACATCAAGGTGCAGGTGCACGCCTCGTGGGATTCCGAGGAAGAGGCCCGCGCCATCGGCGAGGAGATCGAGCAGCTTCAGCGTGGCGCCGCTACCGGCAAGCGGCATCTGCTGAACGACATGGCAATCCTGGTTCGCGCCTCGTTCCAGATGCGCGAATTCGAAGACCGCTTCGTCACGCTTGGCCTCAACTACCGCGTCATCGGCGGCCCTCGGTTCTACGAGCGCCTGGAAATCCGCGATGCGATGGCCTATTTCCGCCTCGTCGCCCAACCTGCCGACGACCTTGCCTTCGAACGCATCATCAACACCCCGAAGCGCGGCCTCGGCGATACGACCGTGCGCGCGCTTCACGATTATGCCCGGGCCCGCGACATTCCGATGCTGGCAGCCGCAGCCGACATGATCGAGACTGACGAACTGAAGCCGAAAGCGCGCAAAGCCCTCTTCGACGTCGTTCAATCATTCCGCCGTTGGCAGGAGATGCTCGAGAGCACGCCGCATACCGAGCTTGCCGAGCAGATCCTCGAAGAGTCGGGCTACACCGACATGTGGAAGAACGACAAGTCGGCCGATGCGCCGACCCGTCTCGAAAACCTCAAGGAACTCATCCGCTCGATGGAAAGCTTCGAGTCGATGCGCGGCTTCCTCGAGCACGTCGCGCTGGTGATGGACGCAGAGCAGAACGAAAACCTCGACGCCGTCTCGATCATGACGCTGCACTCCGCCAAAGGTTTGGAATTCGACACCGTCTTCCTGCCAGGTTGGGAGGAAGGCTTGTTCCCGCACCAGCGTTCGCTCGACGAAAGCGGCCGCGCCGGTCTCGAGGAGGAGCGCCGCCTTGCCTATGTCGGCATCACCCGCGCCAAGCACCGTTGCCACATCTGGTTTGTCTCCAACAGGCGCATCCACGGCCTCTGGCAATCGACCATACCGTCGCGATTCCTCGATGAATTGCCGGAAACGCATGTCGAGGTTGCGGAAACCGAACAGAGCTATGGTGGCTACGGTCGCGGCGGCGGCGGTTACGGCCAGTCGCGCTTCGACAAAGCTGATCCCTTCGCTAGTTCCTCTTATTCGACGCCCGGGTGGAAGCGTGCCCAGCAGAACAAGACGGACGCCACCCGCGACAACTGGGGCACACGCTCGGGCCACGCCGTCGAACGCATCGGTTACGGCGAAAGCGGCCCGCGAGGTCGCACCATCGATGGCGAACTGGTGGCGAAATCGACCGCCACGGAACCGTCGAAATTCAAGACCGGCGACCGCGTCTTCCACTTGAAATTCGGCAACGGCAACATCGTCGAGATCGAGGGCAACAAGCTGACGATCGAGTTCGACCGTGCCGGGCAGAAGCGGGTCTTGGATGGGTTTGTCGAACGGGTTTCGTAAAGCGAGGATTGTGCGTTTCGTAAAGCCTTGCTCTCTCCGGAATCCGGGCCTCACCCATTCGTGACTTCGTTTGCGGCGGCGCGTCCCGCATACTGCGCTCCCGCGCGCACTGATCGCGGGAGAGTAAGAGGACGCAGATGAAACGTTATTCGCTATCTCTGATCGCAGCCTCGCTCATGATTGCCGTCTTGAGCAGTCCAACCATCGCCTTTGCCTGCAACCACATCATTCTCGGGACCTGACATCGAGGGTGCATGAACGCGGCACTTGCCGCGGCAGCGAGGAAGTCCGAATTCGCAGAGCGGGCATGACGCCCGCTCACCCCAGGATCGGCATCGAACCCAGCCCCAATATGTCGTTGAGCAATGCCAGCCCGATCCCGGCGGCGACGACCGCGATCCCGATCAGAAACAACCGTCTGGCCCGGTCATACTTGGCAGCAATCAGCGAATCCCGGGCGAGCAGATCGGCGAAAACCTTGACCTGCAACGCAATACCCACTGTCAGCAGCAGCATCGGCAGAATGTCGATCCGGCTCCAATCGTTTGGATTCGAGACCCAGCGGCTGACGAAGCTCAGGGAAAAGCCGAGGATGATGCCGGCTGCCGTCAGCGAGCCGTTGCGGAACGTCGCGTCGATCTTCTCTTCTGGACCGGGCTCGGTCATGGCTTGGGCTCCGGGTTATCCTTCGGCAAAGAAAGGCAGAGATTCCCGGAATCGGCAAGACCACGGCTCGCCGCAGATCATATGGACACTAGGCGCAGGCTTCAGCCGCAAACCTTGCGCCCCGCTCTTCAAGCAGGCGTCGCAAGACGCTTCGATGGCATCTGCTTTCGCTCTCACAGTAGCAGCCGATCGAAAAATTACTGGCATGGGAAAGCGTCGCCAGCAGGTCGAGCACATGGCTCGCCTCCGGCACTTTCATTTCCTTGGTGAAGCTGCGCACGAAGGCCGTCCACTCGGCGTCGGTGGTTGCCGCCTTCGCTTCGGTGACAAGCACCTGGCTCGGCGAAAGGATTGGCAGCCACACGTCATAATAGTTGCGGCTGGCAAACTCTTCTTTCGGCACGGCCCGCGGCGGCCGGCGAACAGTGCCGATCCGCACGCCTTCACCTTCTCCCCTCGGTGACCCCAATTGCACGACACTAATAGCCACTGCAGCCTCTCCATCGACCCGCCGCGATATCTACAGCAAACGCCGCGCTCTCACCAGAGACCCGGGAAAAGGCGCCACCTGACCTGTTTGCGGTAGGCGCCATAACCCGGCAGATCCCGCACGAGGTGTTTTTCCTCGTCGAGCAGCCGCGCGATAAGGCCGCCCAGGATCGGCAGCACCACGAGCACGCCCCAGTAAGAGCCGAGCGCCAAGGGTACGCCGAGAAACATCGGCAAGGCTGACGCATACATCGGATGACGCACAAGGCTATAGAGACCCGTCGAGATCACTCGCTGCTCAGCGGTCACGCCGACGGTCGCCGCCGCAAACGAGTTCTGCCGGAACACAAAGAAGAACCCGATGTAGCCGGCAGCGATCAGCAGGTTGCCGAGAACGACGACAGCGACGGGAACGGAGCCCGACCAACCATACCGGTAGTCGAGCGTCGAGACGACGAAGAGCGCGATAATTGCAACGCTGTTGAAGGATTGTATGCGCTTCTGCGATGGCTCACGTTCCGCCGTCGGCCCGACGTGGAGACGCTGCTCAACCAGTTTCGGATCGTGATTGACGAAATATACCGTAAGGGCCGCGGACCATCCGCAGAAATTCGCAAGAAACAGCCATCCTTGCCAATAAGACAGGGAACCCGCGATAAGGAAGGTTATCACCAGCATGACGAGGCAAAACTTCACAGTCGCCACCGTCGCTTGCCGCCCGATACTCTGAACGCCACTCACCATTGTCACACTCTCGCGTGTTTGTAGCCGCGAGATCCCATTACCCTAGATTGGCCTGACGACGCGCGCGTCAATGGCGCGGAAGAGAAACCACGGCGTCAAAACAGCGCAACCTGTTATCGCCGCGTCAAGCGAAGGTTTACGAATCATCCTTAAAGATCCGTGAGGTAACGCCGCGCACTCAACAACCGAAAGCCCTGTCATGAGCGATTCCGATATCTTTGACCTCTCACCTATCGCGATGTGGATCGAGGATTTCAGCGGTGTTAAGACACAATTCGATCGCTGGCGCGCCGAAGGCGTCGAAGATATCAGAGCCTATCTCAGGGAGGACACGGGTCGCGTCGCCTCCTGCTCGCAACTGATCCGCGTACTACGCGTCAACCGCAAGACACTTGAACTCTTCGAAGCCAACGACCTCGACCACTTGGTAGCAAATCTCGGTTCGGTCTTTCGCGATGAGATGCTCGAAAGCCACGTCAACGAACTGGCCGAACTCTGGGACGGCAAGACGGAGTTCACGAGCAGCGCCGTCAACTACACACTGTCCGGACGCCGGCTTGATATCCAACTGCGCGGCTCGGTGCTGCCAGGGCACGAGCAATCGCTTGCACAGGTGATGCTCACGACCGAAGATGTCACTGCTCGTGAGGAAGCACGCCGCAAGGAACGCGAGAATCGGCGCTACGCCGAAGGCATCTTCGAGCATTCGCCGGTTTCGCTTTGGGTCGAGGATTTCAGCCGGATCAAGCTGCTGCTGCAGAGTGTTCGCGATCGCGGCATCGACGATTTCAGGGTGTTCACCGACGTCCACCCGGAATTTGTGCGCCAGTGCATGAGCGAGATTCGTGTCATCGACGTCAACCAGGCCACACTCGACCTGTTCTGCGCGCCGGACCGTCGCACGTTGATGCACCGTATCGGCGATGTCTTTCGCGATGACATGGAAAAGCATTTCCGCGAACAGCTGATCGAGTTGTGGCATGGCCGTCTATTCCATCAGCGTGAAGTCGTGAACTACGCGCTTGACGGCTCCGAGCGCTATGTCCTCCTTCAGTTCTCCGTTTTGCCCGGCCACGAGGCGGACTGGGCACTGGTGCAGGTGGCGCTCACCGACATCACCGCGCGCAAGAAGGCCGAGGCTTATCTCGAATATCTCGGCAAGCACGACGTGCTGACCAAGCTCCACAATCGTGCCTTCTACGTCGACGAACTGAACAGGCTGGAGCGCAAGTCGCTGCGTCCAGTGTCGGCCGTCATCATCGATCTCAATGGCCTGAAGGAAGCAAATGACCAGCTCGGGCATGACGCAGGCGACGCGCTGCTGCGTCGACTGGGCGAAGTTCTGGGCGGCGCTGTCGCACAACCCAACCATGCGGCCCGAATCGGCGGCGACGAGTTTGCAGTTCTCATGCCTGGCGCCGACAAGCAGGCCGTCGCCACGATGGTCGAGACGATCGGCGAACTTCTGAAGATCAACAACCAGTTCTATTCCAATGCACCGCTCAGCATTTCTCTGGGTGTCGCGACAAGCGAGCCCGGGGAAACGATGGAGTCGATGGTGCGGCGTGCCGACATTGCCATGTACGCACAGAAGCGCGCCTATCACGCCAGTCGCACGGCAGAAGAACAGGCAGGCGCGAAGTCCGCCTGCGCGGCCTAAGGCCCGTCCAATTCGCGGTCGAGAACCTCCCACCAACCGCACAATAAAATAGTTTGAATACTACCAATTCGACTCCAAATGAATATATGAAGCCTTGTGGCTTGCTGCACGCCTCCTCCCAAGCGCTCTGCCGAGCCACCGCCGGCCCATCGCCTTGATAGCTCCGAGGGAAGTTTCCGGCGCAACAAGAACAAGAGGTACAAGACAGTGGCTGGTATCATCACCAACAACGCCGCGACGACACGCCCGGCTACGACTTCCCCGGCAGCGAACTATCGATTTGCGCTCGTGGCGCTGACGTCGCTGTTTTTCATGTGGGGCTTCATCACCTGCCTGAACGACATTCTCATTCCGCATCTGAAGAACGTCTTCCATCTGAATTACACGCAGTCCATGCTGATTCAGTTCTGCTTTTTCGGCGCGTACTTCATCATCTCCTTGCCCGCCGGCGCGCTCGTCAAGCGCATCAGCTACAAGTGGGGTATCGTAACCGGCCTCCTCATCGCTGCGGTCGGTTGCGCGCTGTTCATTCCTGCAGCGAGCTACCGCGTCTACGCGCTCTTCCTCGGAGCCTTTTTCGTACTGGCAACCGGGATCACTCTGCTTCAAGTCGCGGCCAATCCCTATGTCACCGTGCTCGGTCCACCCGACACGGCCGCAAGCCGCCTGACCCTGACGCAGGCATTCAACTCTCTTGGCACCACGCTTGCACCCATGTTCGGTGCGTTCCTGATCCTGTCCGCTACGACCGCCGCCGTTGTCGGCGCCACACCCGAACAACTCGATGCCATGAGGCTCGCCGAAGCGGGCGCCGTGAAGTTTCCCTACATGCTCCTGGCCATCGCCTTCCTGGTATTGGCAGCACTTTTTGCAGCCCTGAAACTGCCGCATGTTGACAGCGCCGAAGAGATCGAGCCGATCACCGGCGGCGGCTCTGCCTGGCAGTACCGCCATCTGATCCTCGGCGCCGTCGGCATCTTCGTCTACGTCGGTGCCGAAGTCAGCATCGGCAGCTTCCTCGTCAACTTCCTGGGTCAGCCTGATATCGCCGGCTTTTCGGAAGCCGAGGCCGCGCATCACGTGTCCTATTTCTGGGGCGGGGCGATGATTGGTCGTTTCGTTGGCGCTGTCGTCATGCGTTACGTTGACGACGGCAAGGCATTGGCCTTCAATGCAGTCGTAGTAATCGCGCTCCTATTGCTGACCGTCTTCTCGGGTGGTCATGTCGCCATGTGGTCCGTGCTGGCGATCGGTCTCTTCAACTCGATCATGTTCCCAACGATCTTCAGCCTGGCACTGTACGGTCTCGGAAAACATACGAGCCAAGGCTCGGGAATCCTCTGCCTTGCAATCGTCGGCGGCGCGTTGCTTCCGCTTGTTCAAGGCGCGCTGGCGGACACGATCGGCATTCACCTCGCCTTCCTCATGCCGGTTCTGTGCTATGCTTACATCGCCTTTTACGGGCTGAAAGGGCACCGGCCGAGCTGACCCTTTCAAGGCGCACTTCGCTGATCTGCGGCGAAGTGTCTTGGCGCTTGCGCCATCCCTCCACCCTTGGCATGGTGCAGCGCACAACTCGAGGGAATCGCACCGATGAAAGCCTTGTTGCTGGTCGATATTCAAAATGGCTTCTGCCCAGGCGGCAACCTTCCAGTGCTGGATGGCCACGAGGTGGTCCCCATCGCGAATCGTCTGATCGACAGCGGCAAATACGACCTGATCGTTGCCTCGCAGGACTGGCATCCGTCCGGTCATGGCAGCTTCGCTTCCTCTCACCCGGGAAAGCAACCGTTCGAACTTGGCACATTGTCAGGCAAGCCGCAGATGATGTGGCCGGACCACTGCGTTCAGGGCACGACGGACGCAGAACTGCATCCGGACCTCAAGATGGGCAAGATCGATCTCATCCTGCAAAAGGGCGAGAATCACAGTGTCGACAGCTACTCCGCCTTTCGCGACAACGATCAGGACGCGCTGACGGGTCTTGCCCATTTCCTTGAGGGCCAGGAGGTGACCGATCTGGACGTCTGCGGTCTCGCAACCGACTACTGCGTGAAGTTCTCGGCATTGGATGCGACCGAGATGATGCCCGGCGTCCGCGTTCGCTTCATCGAAGACGCCAGCCGCGGCATCTCGCCTGAGGGCGTTGCGGCGGCGATCGAGGAGATGCGCGAGCATGGCATCGATATCATCACCAGCCGGCAGGTTCTCGACGGCTAGCGGCAGGACCTAGCTACGCCGTCGCATTCCGTTGCAATTGGTAGACGTCCTCGGAAAAGTCGTCCATCCGTCTGGCGAGCGCGATTTGCGCATCTTCCAGCCCCTTCTTGTAGTAGGCGGCGCCGACTTCCTTCGCAAAGAACTCGAGCACGAACTCCGCTTTCAGGAGACCGATCGGCTGGTCCAGCTCGCTGCTGAAATAGTGCTGAATCCGCGCAAGAAGTTCGGCCTTCTCTTCCTTCGAAAATTCGATCTGGTTCATCTTTTCTCCCCGAACGGCAATCAGTCGCGACCGCATCGTTCAGCGAAATCGATCGTTCAATCAAGGAAATTTGCTTGCGGCAGGTACTACCCCTCCTTACACGGAAGGCAAAATTCCAGAAGGATTGTCGCCGATGAGTCGCGCTGATTTTTTCGACGGTTTGCGCGGTGGCTCGGCCATCGCGCTGGCCTCGGCCCCGTTCGGGGCCTTGTTTGGAGCGCTCGCGGTTGATAACGGCATGTCACTTGCGGAAGTGACCTTCATGAGTGCCACCGTTTACGCCGGCGCGAGCCAGATGGTCGGCATCGAGCTCTTCGGCCACAATGTGCAGGCGTGGCTGATCGTTGCCTCGATCCTTGCAGTCAATTTCCGCCACGTCCTCTATTCCGCGGCGATCGCGCCTTACATCAAGCATTTTTCGCCGCTCCAGAAGTTCTTCACCTTTTTCCTTCTGGTCGATCCGCAGTTTGCGGAAACGGTCAAACGTGGCGAAAGCGGCAAGCCGGTCACGTTCATCTGGTACCTCGGCTTTGGGATCATCATCTACGTGCCCTGGGTTTTGGTCAGTCTGCTGGGCGGCACGCTCGGAAGTTACATCGGCGACCCGAAATCGATCGGACTGGACATCCTGTTGCCAGCCTATTTCCTCGGCATCGTCCTCGATTTCCGCCATCGCGACAACTTTCTACCGGTCGCTGCCGTTAGCGCGGTCGCCTCTGTTGTCGCCTACCATTATGTCGGCTCGCCTTGGCACGTAAGCCTTGGCGCCGCTGCCGGCATCGTGCTTGCCGCCCTGTTCCCGCCGCCGCCGCATGAACAGGAACTCGAATCCGATCTGCACGAGGTATGATGATGGCCTTCGATCTTCACATGGCGCTCGTGATCCTGGCGGCAGCGGCTGCGACCTACGCGACGCGCATCGGTGGCTATATCCTCATCACGACTATGAAGCGCATCCCGCCGCGCATGGAGGCAGCACTTGCCGCAGTTCCGGCCGCTGTGTTGACGACGCTTGTCGCGCCGGCCTTCTTCACCGGTGGCTGGGAGTCGAAGCTCGCCCTACTCGCCGCGCTCGTCGTCGGCCTGAGGGCCTCGCACACCTGGATGCTGATTGTCGCATGGCTCGTCGTGATGGCCTGGCGTCACACCATCGGCATGTGACGCCGCCGGCGCTAGTCAATATTCGAGCGGCAGGGTGGCATTCTCCAGCCACGCCTTGACGTCGTGGTCGTGGATCAGCGGCATCAGCGCCTCACGCGTGCGTTCGTGATAGCCATTGAACCAATGCAGTTCGTCGTGCGTCAGAAGTTCCGGAATGACCAGGCTCCGGTCAATCGGGCAGAAGGTCAGCGTCTCGAAGCCAAGCATCGGCAAGTCACCGCCGTCGATCGCCTCCGCCTCTCGGACATAGATCAAATTCTCGATGCGAATCCCGAAAGCGCCTGGCCTGTAGTAGCCAGGCTCGTTCGAGAGAATCATCCCTGGCAGCAGCTCCTGCGTTGAAAGCCTGGCGATGCGCTGCGGCCCTTCATGCACTGAAAGATAGGACCCGACCCCGTGGCCGGTGCCATGGGCGAAATCAGCCCCTGCTCGCCAAAGCGCGATGCGGGCCAGCGGATCGAGGTCACAGCCGCGGGTGCCCTTGGGAAAGCGCGCGGTGCTGATCTGGATCATCCCCTTCAGCACCAGCGTGAAGAAGCGCTTATGTTCCTCGGTGACCGAGCCGATACCGACGGTGCGGGTAATGTCGGTCGTACCGTTGATGTACTGGGCACCGGAATCGATCAGGAAGAGTTCCCCGGCTTGAAGCTTGCGGTTCGTTTCCGTCGTCACGCGGTAGTGCATGATCGCCGCATGCTCACCGGCACCGGAGATCGTGTCGAAGGAGATGTCCTTCAACGGGTTCTGCATGCTCTGGCCGACGCGAGCGCGTGCCGCTTCCAGCTTCTCCGCCACCTCGATTTCGGTCACCGTTCCCGGCTTGGTCTGCGACAGCCAGTAGAGAAACTCGACCATGGCCGCGCCGTCCTGGAGATGCGCGGCAGCAGAACCATCGATCTCCACGCCGTTCTTGACGGCCCGTGGCAGCTTCGCGGGATCATTGCCTTCCACGACCTCGCCACCCGCCTTGCGAATGATCTCCGCCAGGGCATACGAGGTGA
The DNA here is from genome assembly GCF_024808055.1 of Rhizobium sp. BK176. Classification (NCBI taxonomy): domain Bacteria; kingdom Pseudomonadati; phylum Pseudomonadota; class Alphaproteobacteria; order Hyphomicrobiales; family Rhizobiaceae; genus Rhizobium; species Rhizobium sp. BK176. The sequence continues at coordinate 163,098 of NZ_JANUBV010000007.1, forward strand.
GATCCGGATCGACCAGGACGCGGCCACCATCCCTTGCAACGGTCGACAGTTTCTTTTCGAGTTCCGACGGTGGAAGCTGAACGCACATCTGTGCAAGATAGGCTTCCGCCTCGATGCCGGTTTTGCGCTTGTCGAGGAAGAGATCGGCCTTGCCGTCGGCATGGATGATCGCGCGCGCCAGCGGGTGCGGCGTATGCGGCACATCGGCACCGCGGATATTGAAGGTCCAGGCCACCGAAGACGGATCCGCGATCAGGGCCGCCTTCAAGTTCTTCTTTGCGAGATCGGCTGCAATCGTCGCGATCTTCTCGGTCGCGAGTATGCCCGCCTGCACGACGTTCTGGATTGCCACCTGCCCCAGCGGTTCCTGCGGGCGGTCGCTCCAGAGCTCATCAAGGGGATTGTGGGGAAGGACGACAAGCGAACCACCAATTTCGGCGAGCGCCTTCTCTAATCGCCGCACCTCCGCGCCGGAATGCAGCCACGGATCGATACCGAGACGCAGGCCCTTCGAACCATTCTTCGCAAGCCAAGCGTGGGGCGGTTCGTTCACAAGGTCTCCGCCGGTGAAGACGGAATTATCCACTTGCTCGGCAAGCTGCGTCACGTAGCGCCCATCCACGAAGACAATCGCCGCCGCACGCGTCACCAGCGCGATGCCCGCCGATCCGGTGAAGCCCGTCAACCAGGACAAACGCTCCGAACAAGCCGGGACATATTCGCCGTTGAACTCGTCGGCGCGCGGCACCAGAAAGGCGTCGATGCCAAGCGCATCAAAACTTGCCCGCAAAGCGGAGACGCGATCGCGGCCGAATTGTGGCGTCGAAGTGACTTCAAAAGACTGGAACATGCTCAATAACCCGGTTTTGTGCGAATCCCTCAGCGACGGGATTCGGCTATGTTATCGGAATTTCAGGCGAATACGAGAAATCTGCAAAGTGATGCCTGAGCAAAAGCCGCCCAATAATTCGGCGGAAATGAGGCATCGATTCACAAACTGGCACGCTTTATGCATTCAGCGCATGGCTCCCATGAACGAAACCCTCTCCCTCCGCTTTTCTAAATCGCTATATAGGCGCCATCAAACAGGTTCGAGACGAACCTGAAACGAAACAAAAGGAATTCAGATATGACTGCCCCTCTGTCGCGCTTCGCTTACAGCAGCCCGGTACAGGCTGGCGAGCGCCAGACTGTGCGTCACATCATCGGCTCGCGCCGTCCGCTGCATGAGGACACCCTCAAGATGCTCGGCGCCGGCCAAAGGGTTACGCGCCATCAGGTCGCAACCAGCTACGCGTTCTGAGCAACTCGCCGCTCCCTTCTCCTCCTCCCTCACGGGATCGGCGATCAGAACCAGTAGAAGCCCGCTCGAGCGCTCCTCCTCCTTCGAGCTCGCGGGCATGACCGGGAAACTGGTCCGAAGGCGGTGCCATTGGCACCGCCTTTTCTTTTTGCCTTCATTTCAGGGGCGGTCGAGATGGATCGTCACCCAGCCGTTGCGCCAGATGGTGCGGACATGCCGCAGATGCGCGCCATTGTAGGCGGCCAGCACCTTCCAGCGTTGCGCGGCAAGAATTCCGGAGAGGATGACCGAACCACCGGGCGCCAGATGATTAACGAGTTGCGGCGCCATCTTGATCAGTGGCCGCGCCAGGATATTGGCAATGATCAGATCGAAGGGGCCGTGGGCGGAAAATGCGGTCGAGTGAAAGCCCGGGGCCGTTGCCGTCGAAATGCCTGACGCAATGCCGTTGCTTCTGACATTCTCGGCCGCAACCTTCGTTGCGATCGGATCGATATCGGTCGCGAGAACAGGAATGTTCCGGAGCTTCCGCACGGCAATCGCCAGAACGCCGCTGCCGGTTCCGAGGTCAAGCGCATTGCGCACTGGGCGGGAACGAAGAACGCGATCGATCGTCTCCAGGCAGCCGGCCGTTGTGCCATGATGACCGGTACCAAACGCCTGGCCCGCATCGATCTCAATAGCGATGTCGCCCGGACGCACCTTATCGCGGTCGTGCGAGCCGTGGACGAGAAACCGCCCCGCCCGCACCGGCTTCAGCCCCTCGAGTGATTTCGCAACCCAATCGACATCGGGGATAACCTCACGCTCTACCTTTGCGTCGGGAAAACTCGTCTTCAGCGCTTCCTCGACACGCGCTCTGACCTCCGCCTCGTCCTCACGCATCATGTAGACAGACGCTTCCCAAATGTCCTTTTTCTCGTCGATCTCAGTCGTCGCGATTGCGAAGTCTTCTTCGCCAAAGACATCGGACAACAGATCCAGGATCTCGCCGGCCAGTACTTCGGTTGTCGTCACATAAAGGCGTATTTCCACAATCGGTCTTTCTTCTATAGCGCGCCAGCGATCCAGGGAGGCGACTGCGTATCATATCCCGACACGCCGCGAAGCAATTTTTGTCGGAAGGCAGGTATTCGCAAAAGGAAGGGGACGGCAAGGTTTCGGACCGCGATCGCCATCGGATTCTCCATGGTGATCAGCGACGTCAATTGGTGGGTCTGTTTCAGCACCGTCGTCACCGCCGGCATCCTCAGAGCCGCATATTCGCGTTCCCGCCCCTCAGAAATGAGCCAGGCGAGCCAGCACGCGTCTTCTATGCCAAGGTTCATCCCGCGCGCACCGGCCGGCGAGTGAATATGCGCCGCGTCACCTGCGAGAAACACGTTACCCCTTGCCATCTCCGAAGCACGACGGAAGTGAATGCGAAAATCGGAGGCCCAGACGCGCTCGGTGACCCGTGCAGGATGCCGGATGCGGCTCTCGAAATCGGGGAGCGTCGAGATATAGCGCAGGACATCATGCGTAACAGGCAGACGTCCGATCATCCCCGGGTCGAGCAGATTGATCTCGACAAAGCCGGTATCGACCGGTTCGTCGTAGCGGAAATCCGCGAGATAAAAGCTGCTCTCCAGCGCCTGCCCGGGGAAATCGATGCCGACAGCCTTGCGCACCGTCGAATGAGCGCCGTCGGCGCCAATGACAATATCGAAATCCGCCGTTTCTACAGATCCATCGGGCTTCCGCAGAGTTACTCGCGGCTTCGAGGTATCCCGCGAAACCGTCTCCACCACGGTCTGCCATTCGGGAGCAACCTCAAAATCGGAAAGCTTGCCCAACAGGAGCCGCTCGGTATGTCCCTGCGCCAGCATCTGGATAGCGCTGTAGGGACCGGGCACGGTTGTCGTGTCGACGTCGGCAAGCAGTCTGTTCCCGGAGACGATGCGGAAATGCGCAATCCGCTGTGCTTCCTGCAGGATGGCGTCGCTTACACGTGAAGGCGAAAGCAGCGTCAGTGTTCTGGCATTGATGCCGAGAGCCCGGCTTTCCGCCAACGGCACAGGGCCGGCGTCACCGTCGATGATACGCGGAACGTGCCCGCGCCGGGCAAGTTCGAGGGCGGCAGTCAGGCCGGTCGTGCCGGCGCCGGCGATCAAGATGCTGCGATGCCCTGACGCCATGCCGTCATCCCTTGCTGACGAGGTTCTCCAATTTCTTTACCGCCGTATCGGGGTTTTCGCCATAGGCGATGGTGCCGGCGAAGCGCCCCGCCGAGTCGAGCAGGAAGACGGAAGCCGTGTGGTCCATTGTGTAGTCGCCGTCCGGCTTGCTCTCGTCGACAGGAACTTTCTTGGCGTAGACCCGGTAGCCCTTGATGACATCGGCGACCTTGTCGGGCGCGCCTGAAATACCGACGATGCGCTTGGACACATTGGAGACGTACTGGTTCATCACGTCAGGCGTGTCGCGCTCCGGATCGACGGTCACAAAATACGCTTGAAGCTTCTTGCCCTCTGGGTCGACCTTCTCCAGCCAACCATTCATTTCGAACAGCGTTGTCGGGCAGACTTCCGGGCAATGAGTGAACCCAAAGAACAGCGCCGTCGGTTTGCCGCGGAAGGCCTGCTCGGTGATCGGTTGGCCGTCCTGGGCGACCAGCGTGAACGGCACGCCGAACGGTCCCTCGGACACCGCGTCTTTCGTCTTGGTGACATTGAGGGTCAGCCAGCCGAGAATCCCGGCCATCAACAGCACCGCAACCCACACCGCAACGCGGACAGTCTTCATCGATCAAACCTCTGATGTCGGGACCATTCCCGTTCACGGGTGATATCGCCTCATTCTCGACGGCGCAATTCAACAAGACGTTTCCCGCCGGCGACCGATTGCCCCACAGGCACACGGAAAAAGCGTAATCGAACTAAAAAGCCCAGATAGTTACCAACACATGCTGGTACGAGAGGAGGCAGCCTACAATCTTTGAGGGTTAGTAAATACTTAAAAATACACATCTATATTTAGCACTGGATGGAGCGTCCGCCGCTCCCGTGACATGACGTCTGCCTGGCATTTCGATCCCGGCTATCCGCGTGAGCGCAAAATGGATACCGCGTCTCATCGCGGAGGGGGATAATCATCACATGACTGATATGAAAGTGCGCAGCAGCCTCTCTGTTGGCCAGAGGCTCGGCACCCTTGCGGGCGCTGCGTTCATCGGGTTCGGCTCGATGATCGCGGTTGGCTGGTACCAGAATTCAAGCGCTGATGCCGGTCTAAGACACGCCAACGAAATCCAGGTCAGCGTCGACCACATCAACGAGATGCGAGCCGCAAACCTCACTCTGATTCTTGCCGCCATGGACACCATCGTCGATCGTGGCGATCGCACAGTGATGCCCGAACGCCTGAAGCTGATGAATGACGCAATTGCGGGGCTACAAAACAGCTCCAAGGAATTGCACCGTCTGGCCGAAGAGTTGAACGCTGGAAGCCTGCTATCCACGTATGACGCAGACGTCGCGACGCTCGGGAAGAATATCGTCGGCGACCTGAAGGCGGCTGTCGAAGCCGGCGCGCCAGACAGTGAGTTCGACAGGCTCGACGACGCTATCGACGGAGGTGGCGACAAAGTAGGCGCGACATTGGACAAGCTCGCGCGCGATGGCGGCGAACTCGCCAAGGCTCGAATCGACGAGGCAAACGCGATCTCGCAGCGGGCAATCCACATCCAGCTTGCACTCGGTATCGTTGCCATCCTCGCAATGGCGATCCTGCAGTACATTCATGGCGGCTCCATCAGCCGCGGCATCGAGGCCGTCCGCAAGAGCATGCACGCGATCATGCGGGGCGATCTCGCCAGCCACGTCCCCGCCACCGAGCGTGGCGACGAGATCGGCGACATGGCACGCGCGGCGGAAAGCTTCCGGCTTGCCGCAATCGACAAGTTGGAACTCCAGGCGCGGACTGACAGCGAGCGTCAGCAAAGCGACGCAGAGCGTCGCAGCCGCGAAGCAGCAAAGCTGGCCGATGCCGAGGCGCTCGACAATGCTGTCAAGGCATTGGGCCAGGGCCTCAACCGGCTCGCTGGCGGCGACGTAACGGTCACCATCGACCAGCCATTCAAGCCTGAACTGGAGCGCCTGCGCAGCGACTTCAATTTGACCACGGCAACACTCCGCCAGACGATGGCCGGCATTTCTCAGAACGGTACGTCCATCCAGGCAAGCAGCCAGCAGATGCGTGCCGCCGCCGACGATCTCGCCAAGCGCACGGAGCAGCAAGCCGCATCGCTTGAGGAAACATCCGCGGCACTCGATCAGATCACGGCAACGGTCCGTAACGCCACCAACCGCGCCGAAGAAGTCGGCCACATGGTTGCCCATACCCGACAGAACACGACGAAATCAGATGCGGTCGTCACCGACGCCATGGCCGCCATGGAGCGAATCGCTACGGCCTCTCGTGAGATCGGAACGATCATCAACGTCATCGATGAGATCGCTTTCCAGACCAACTTGCTCGCCCTCAATGCCGGCGTCGAAGCAGCGCGTGCCGGCGAAGCTGGCAAGGGCTTCGCGGTCGTCGCGCAGGAGGTGCGCGAACTCGCCGGTCGGGCAGCAGGGGCTGCCAAGGATATCAAGGCCTTGATCGGAAAATCCGGGGCTGAGGTAAAGGCCGGCGGCGAACTCGTGACCGCTGCAGGCGAAGCGTTGCGCCAGATCGGCGAAGATGTTTTGCGCATCGACGAGCATGTTAAATCAATCGTAACCTCTGCACGCGAACAATCCACCGGACTGAACGAAATCAACACGGCCATCAGCCAGATGGACCAGGTCACGCAGAAGAACGCGGCCATGGTGGAAGAGACGAACGCAGCAAGCCATGCGCTCGCCACCGATGCCGACAGCCTGATCCACCTGATCCGGACGTTCAAGATCGGCGAGGGCATGAATGCCCGTTCCACGCCGCGGGAAGCCACCGCAGTCTCGCATCCGAAACCATCTCCCGCACGAAGCCTGATCGGCAAGGTCGCGGGCGCATTCAGCGGCGGCGCAACCGCCAGAGCCATGGCCGCACCGGCCGGAGACAACTGGGAAGAATTCTGATCATGAACAACACCGTCATCAACCAGACCGGCTCGCATCTCGAGATCGTCTCCTTCCATCTCGGCGAGCAGGAATTCTGCATCGACATCATGGCGATCCGCGAAATTCGCGGCTGGGCGCCGGTGACGCCGATGCCGCACACGCCGCCTTACGTCCTCGGCCTCATCAACCTGCGTGGCGCTGTGATCCCTGTCATCGACATGGCCTGCCGTCTCGGCATGAAGATGACCGAGCCGTCAGAGCGCTCTGCCATCATCGTCACCGACATTGCTGGCAAGCTCGTCGGCCTGCTGGTCGAACAGGTCTCCGACATGATGACCATCAAGAGCGAAGACCTGCAGCCGGCCCCGGAAATCATCCCGGAAGCGCAGCGCGCCTTCTGCCGCGGCATCGTCGCCCTCGAAAAGACCATGGTCTGCTTCCTGAACCTCGACACCGTCATCGCCGACGAATTGACGCGCGAAGCTGCGTAATAGCCCGTCTTGCGCGGTCACGTCCCATAAGCAAACTCGCCGCCTGCAAGACTACTTGCAGGCGGTTTTCGTCTTTCGCGCGTGGAAAGATGCCAGCTTTAACTACTCCACGATCTCGACCGTGAATGCAAAGCGGCTGGTTTCGCCGGGAGGCAATGTCAGGCTGTACGGGCGCTTTGCAATCTCGTTCGAGCCGTCCTTCTCAGCGGCCGTTCCATGCCAGGGTTCGATACAGATGAACGGTGCGCCCGGTTTCTGCCAGAGCGCCAGATTGGGCAGATTTTCAAAACGGAAATGCATCGTCGGCCCACCATCGACACCGTAGCTTAATCCCTTCCCCGCCCCCTCGGGAAAGATCATGGCATCCTGCTCGAACATGCCGCGGTCCAGCACAAGCCGTCCGGCCTTGAATGGCGACGCCAGCTTCGCGGGCGAGATCAACCCACCCTGCAATCGCACCAAACCTGGCTCTCCCTGATTGTCGAGGGTGATGACGTGATCGCGCCCGGCAAATCCAGGCAATGGCCAGACGAAGGCGGGATGAAAGCCGAGGCCGAAGGGCAACGGCCGGCTATCGCGATTTGTGACCTCGGCTGCGACGGTCAGTGCCCGTCCCTCCAGCGTGTGTTCTACCGCCAACAGGAAGTCGAAAGGATAGACCGCCCGCGTCGTCGGCGATGAGGCGAGTTCATACCGGCATGTCGTTGCGTCCGCGGAGGCAAGGGCAAATTCCGTCCGGCGCGCGAAACCGTGCTGCCCCATCGGATAGGTCTCGCCGTCGATCGCCAACATGTCCTCGGGCGCCTTGCCGACAATCGGAAAAAGCACCGGCGAACGTCCGCCCCAGAAAGCCGCATCTCCGTTCCACAACCACGACCGGCCGTCGCTTGTCACAAGCGACTGCATCTCGGCTCCTAGTGAGGAAACATCGACCGTCAGATATTGGTTGCCGATCCGCGCGTGGCTTGGCATGAGCGTTCCCTTCGGTTTGGTCCGCCATCGGACCATATCTGGGCCTGCCGCCGATTCCATCCGAACCGGCGTGCAGGCGTTATTGCGGCTTACCGTTTTTCCAGGTGACGTTCTGGCCATAAAGCGGGATCGTCGAGATCGCCATTTTGGCCGAGCCATCGGTCAATTCGCGGGAATGCGCGAGGTAGATCAGCGTGTCGTTTTCCTTGTCGTAGATCCGGTTGACGACCAGCTTCTTCCAGATCAGCGACATGCCCGTCTTGAAGACTTCGTCGCCGCCTTTCGAGAGGTTGATGTCGTCGATCTCGATCGGCCCGGTCTGGCGGCAGGAAATGGAATTGTTCGAGGGATCCTCAAACCAGTTGCCGTTCTTCACGCGGTCGATGACGCTGCGGTCGAAATAGGTGACGTGACAGGTTACGCCCTTCACCTGAGGGTCTGCCACTGCGTCGATGATGATGTCGTTACCGATCCAGTCGACACCAACCTTGCCGACTTGGTCAGCCGATGCCGTGCCGGCGCAGAGACCGATGAGCGAGGCAGCGAGAATGATGCAGCTTTTTCCAGACATGGTGTTTCCCTGGTTACATCCGATTCTAAGGTAAGTCCGACGGATGCCTTTACAAGGAACCTTCACGCCTTCCGGCAGGTGCAGGCTTCATATCCTTCCGGTGTCAACTTTCCCGGCTTCATCCCGATCAGAGCGGGAATGGCATTGACGGCAGCGGCACCGACGGCCTTTGCCATCGCGAGCGCCGCGTGCGCGCAGACGGCTGCGTCTTCGGCAGCGTTGTGATGCGCAAAGCGCAGGCCAAGGTGCTCGGCGACGATGTTGAGCCGATGCGACAGGAAATGCGGCCAGATCCGCTGAGCCATCTTCAGGCTGCAGAGATAGGTCAGTTCCGGATAGGATTGCCGATAGAGATCGAGGCTTGCGCGCCAGACGCTGAAATCGAAAGCAGCATTGTGCGCGATCATGGTCGCCCCCCGGAAATCGTGGTGGAACTCGTCCATAACCTCGGGAAACTCGGGTGCGTCCTCGACATGCTCCGGCCGAATGCCGTGAATGGCGATGTTCATGCCGGAAAACCGCATTTCCCTCGGTCGGATCAAACGCTCCTCTACGCGGGTCACTTTACCGTCCTCGATCCATGCCAGACCGACCGAACAGGCGCTGCCGCGCTGTTCGTTGGCTGTTTCGAAGTCAATGGCGATGGTCTTCAACCGAGGCTTCCGAGTCGATATCTTTTCACCGATTTAGCGTTGTAGGGAGCCGGAGGTAAACACCCCGGCTTGACTCAAGCGTCGCCATCAACGACTTTCGTCGCATGATCGGATCACGCGCAATTCTTACGACCATGCACCACACCACGACCCATGCAGGGCTCGGGGGAGCATTGGCGCGTTAATCGACCGATCGATCCCGAAGACCCTGCCGAGGTGAGCAGGGTTTTCGAAGCTTGCTCTCCTCCAACAACTCAAGGAGAGCGTCTTGGATAATCCGGAAGAAAAACCCCTCAAACCGCCCGTGACGGGCGTGACGATCCGCGCGATGCGCGCAAGCGACATCGAGGCGGTAACGGCCATGCTCAACCTGCCAGGCTTTCGCCACGGCACGCTCCGTCTTCCTTATCAGAGCGTCGAGGAAACACGGAAGCGTTTCGAGTCGATGCCACAGGGCAACGTGAGCATTGTCGCGGAGGTCGACGGGGTGCCGATCGGCGACGCGCATCTCATGCGCCTTCTGGGGCGGCGCAGCCACGCGGCGAGCATCGGCATGGGCGTGCACGATAATTTCACCGGAAAGGGCGTCGGCAGCGCGTTGATGCAGGCGCTTGTCGATACGGCGGACAATTGGCTTGATATCAAGCGGCTGGAACTCACGGTCTACACGGATAACGCTGCCGCCCTTGCACTCTACAAGAAGTTCGGTTTCGAGACGGAAGGCCTGTTAAAGTCCTTCGGCTTCCGAGACGGCGCCTATGTCGACGCGTACACGATGGCGCGAGTCAGGCTGTAGAAAGGCGAAGGCTGGCGTCCTCACCCACTGATCAGTGCCAGCCACTCGTCCTCGTCCATCGTTTGGACGCCAAGCTCACGTGCCTTGTCGAGCTTCGAGCCGGCTCCGGGTCCTGCGACGACGATATCGGTCTTCGTCGACACCGAACCGGCAACCTTGGCTCCAAGGCTCTCTGCCCGCGCCTTGGCCTCGTCACGCGTAAACTTCTCCAGCGAACCGGTGAAGACGACGGTCTTGCCGGCAACAGGGCTGTTGGAAGCCGCGACCTTTTCGGCCGCCAGGGGTGTGCCGTCGTTCAGTTCGGCAAGCAGCCGCGAGATGACCTCGACATTGCGCGGCTCCTTGTAGAATTCGACGATGGCGCGCGCCACGATCTCCCCGATGCCTTCAATCGCGTTGAGGTCGTTCCAGGCATCGCCGGACAGGGGCGCAGCATCCTTCATCGCTGCCTCGAAATCGGCGTAGGTGCCGTAGGAGCGCGCCAGAAGCTTCGCCGTGGTCTCTCCGATGTGGCGGATACCGAGGGCATAGATGAACCGATGCAGCGCAATGCTGCGTCGCTCGTTGATTGCCGCATAGAGCTTTCCGACGCTGACCCTGCCGAAGCCTTCGATGTTTTCAAGCTTGGTCAGCGAGTTCGCCTGCCGCTTCTCCAGAGTGAAAATATCGGGCGCAGTGCGGATCTGCAGGGCAGGATCGTCGCTCTCAAAGAAGAAGTCGACCTGCTTCGACCCCAGGCCCTCGATATCGAAGGCATTGCGGGAGACGAAGTGCTTCAGATGCTCGGTTGCCTGTGCACGGCAGATGAAACCGCCGGTGCATCGGGTAACTGAATCGAGCTTTCCCGTTTTCTCGTTCTTTTCCCGCACAGCATGACTGCCGCAGACCGGGCATTTTTGCGGGAAATCGTAGCGGACGGCGTCTGTGGGCCGCTTCTCCATGACAACATCAAGCACCTGCGGGATGACGTCGCCTGCCCGCTGTACGATAACGGTATCACCGATCCTGATGTCATGCCCGACTTCACGGATACGTTCGCCCGAATTGCCGATGCCTTCGATATAATCGGCGTTGTGTAGTGTCGCATTGGTCACAACGACGCCGCCGACCGTAATCGGCGTCAGCCGCGCTACCGGAGTGAGCGCACCGGTGCGGCCGACCTGGATATCGATATTTTCGACCGTCGTGAACGCCTGCTCGGCCGGGAACTTGTGGGCTGTCGCCCAACGTGGACTGCGTGAGCGGAAGCCAAGGCGGGCCTGCAGCTCAAGACTGTCGACCTTGTAGACGACACCGTCGATGTCATAGTCCAGATCCGGCCGCTTCAGGCCGATCTCATCGTAATGGGCCAGAATCTCGGCGACCGAATTCAGCCGCTTCATCAGCGGATTGATCGGGAAGCCCCAACTCTTGAATACCTCGACCATGCCAAACTGAGTGTCGGAAGGCATGTCGGATATCTCGCCCCAGGCATAGGCGAAGAACTTCAGCTTGCGGCTTGCCGTCACCTTGGCGTCAAGCTGACGTAGCGAACCCGCGGCCGTGTTGCGCGGATTGACGTAGGTCTGCTTCCCCTCGGCTTCCATCTGCTTGTTCAACGCTAGAAAATCGCTCTTGGCCATATAGACTTCGCCGCGCACCTCGACGACTGCTGGCGCGCTCGCAGGAAGGGTTTGAGGAATTTCCTTGATCGTCCGGATGTTGGCGGTGACGTTTTCGCCGGTCGTACCGTCGCCGCGGGTTGCAGCGCTTACCATCCTGCGGTTCTCGTAACGGATCGACATGGAGAGGCCATCGATCTTCGGCTCTGCCGTAAACGCGATCGACTGGTCCGGCAAGCGGCCGAGGAAACGATAGACGCTTGCAACGAAGTCCTGCACATCCTCCTGCGAGAAGGTGTTGTCTAGCGACAGCATCGGCCGTGCGTGCACAACAGGCGCGAAGGTCACCGAGGGTGCCGCGCCGACGCGCCGCGACGGACTGTCCTCGCGGATGAGCTCAGGGAAACGCGCCTCGATCGCGTCGTTGCGTCGCTTCAGCGCATCATACTCGGCGTCCGAGATCGCCGGACGGTCCTCGCCGTGATAGAGCTCGTCGTTGCGGGCGATCTCTCTGGCAAGCCGCTCAAGCTCGGCTGCGGCATCTTCGATCGTCAGGGCATCAACGGCTATGGCTTCAGTCGACATACGGCTCTCGCTCCACGAATCTGGAGTCGGTTTTAGAGCAAAACGTATGGATTGAAAGAGCGGGAGAGATCGTTAACCGTGCCTGCTCCCCATTTCGAAGAGCTGTGGAATCAGCCGCTGCCAGCCAGCAACCGGGCAGCAGCCGCCCTCGCCTCCTCGGTCACCGAAGCCCCGGCCAGCATGCGGGCAATTTCTTCGGTGCGATCGTCGGGCGCCATCGTCGCGACGCGCGTCGCGATCTTCTCGGAGCCGTCGGAAGTAGGCCCCTTGGAGATCAGCAGGTGCGTAGCCGCTCGCGCTGCAACCTGCGGCGCATGCGTGACGGAAAGGACCTGCACGCGGTCGGAAAGGCGTTTGAGTCGCTGACCGATCGCATCCGCAACCGCTCCGCCGACGCCGGTATCGATTTCGTCGAAGACGAGCGTTGGTGCCGAACCGCGATCGGCGAGCGCCACCTTTAGGGCGAGCAGGAAGCGCGAGAGTTCACCGCCGGAGGCGACCTTCATGATGGAGCCCGGACGCGTACCCGGATTGGTCTGAACATGGAACTCGACGATGTCGATGCCCTCGGATGTCGCATCCTCGGGATTGGTGGTGATCTCCACCATGAACCGCGCCCGCTCGAGCTTCAGTGCCGGCAATTCCGCCATCACGGCAGCAGCCAGGGCGTCGCCGGCATGATGGCGCTTGTCGGAAAGCGAGCGAGCCGCGGCGTGGTAGTTCGCCTTGCTGACACCAACTTCGGCCTCAAGCTTGGCGAGCCTTTCCTCGCCGGCGTCGAGATCCGCAAGATCGCTGATCATGCGAACGGCGAGCGCCGGCAGTTCGGTCACCGGAACAGAGTATTTGCGCGAAGCGGCGCGAAGCGCAAACAGGCGCTCTTCGACACGCTCCAATTCCTTGGGATCGTATTCCGTCTTCCTCAGCGCAGCCTCGACTTCCATTTGCGCATTGGAAAGTTGATCGAGCGCAGCATCCAGAAGCGCCACAGTGTCTTCCAGCAAGCCTGGGGCTTCGTGGCTCTTGCGCTCTAGCCGGCGCACCAGCGAGGCGATGTGCGGCACGGGAGAAGCGTTGCCATTGAGGAACTCGGACGCTTCGGCTATATCGCCCGCGATGCGCTCTGCCTTCATCATCTTCTGGCGACGGTCGGCAAGTTCGTCCTCTTCGCCGTCGTGGGGCGAAAGCTTCTCCAGTTCCTCTACGGAGGAGCGCAGATAGTCTGCCTCGCGGGCGGCGTTCTCCACCTTCTCGCGCTGTTTCTTCAGCGTTCGCTCAGTATCGCGCCAGATACGGTAGAGGTTGGAAACGGCGGCAGCGTCTTCGTTCGCGCCCGCGAAGGCATCAAGCAGGATCCTGTGCGCATGCGCGTCGACGAGTGCGCGATCATCGTGCTGGCCGTGGATCTCGACGAGCATTTGTCCGGCCTGACGCATCAGCTGAACGCTGAGCGGCTGGTCGTTGACATAGGCCTTGGTGCGCCCGTCGGAGTTCTGAACACGGCGGAAGATCAGATCGCCGTCATCATCGATGCCGTTCTCACGCAGCAGGTTGCGGGCACCGTGATCCGGGCCGACGTCGAAGACGGCCGTAACCTGGCCCTTGTCTTCGCCATGGCGAACCAGGCCGCCGTCGCCGCGACCCCCAAGGGCAAGCGAAAGGCTGTCGAGGAGGATGGATTTGCCAGCGCCGGTCTCACCGGTCAGCACCGAGAGGCCGGTCTCGAAGGCAAGATCCAGCCGCTCGATCAAAACGATATCGCGGATCGAAAGCTGGATCAGCATTGGCCTCAGGTACCGAGCAGGAGTTTCTTGCCTGCGGCAGCGATCCAGGAGCCCGGGTTTTCACGCGGCTCGGTGCCACCGCTCTTCAGGAGCTTGAAGGAATCCGCGTACCACTGGCTGTCAGGGTAGTTGTGGCCGAGAACCGCCGCAGCTGTTTGCGCCTCGTCGACGATCCCCATTGCATAGTAAGCCTCAACGAGGCGCGCGAGGGCTTCTTCGATCTGGTTGGTATTCGGATACTTCTCGACCACCGTGCGGAAGCGCGAGATCGCGGCGAGATATTCCTTACGCTCCATATAGTAGCGGCCGACCTGCATTTCCTTGCCGGCCATCTGGTCGCGTGCGAAGCGGATTTTCGCCTGTGCGTCGTCGACGTATTCGGAATCCGGATAGTTGTCGATGACCGCCTGCATGGCCTCGACGGTCTTGGCCGATGCGCGCTGATCCTGCGTGACGTCAACGATCTGCTTCGAATAGGTCAGGCCGATCAAATACTGGACGTAAGGCGCATCCTTGGACTTCGGATACTGCGCCATGTAGCGGTTACCCGAAGCAAGCGCGTCATCGAGACGGCCCTGGCGGTACTTGACGAAGGTGCTCATCACGAGGGCCTTGCGCGCCCATTCCGAGAACGGGTTCTCGCGGTCGATCGCGTCGAACTTGCGCGCCGCTTCGGCCATGTTGCCGGCCTTCATGTTGGCGAGACCCTGCGTATAGAGAACATCCGGCGGATCATTCTCGAGGCCGAGCTTGGTGATGTCGATATCGGGGTCAGACTGGCATCCGGAAATTAAGGCACCTGCGCTCAGCACCAAGAGCGATGCGAACAAAGCGCGCGCTGTCTTCATCATACTTTCAGACCCTGCATAACCCATCGGAACAATCCCAACGCCGCCATCCCTCAACGGCAGCCACGCCCTGCTGGCGTTTCTAGCCACAAATGTGGAGCCAGAGCAACGCAATGATGATGCATTAACGCATTTTTGTGGCGAGGCGGGCCATAATCGCCAGTTTTGCACCGGGAAAGCTGCAACTGTTGCCTCTAAACATCTGCGGCAAAACACCTATCCAGGATTCGCCGACAGCTCACAGCCCATAAAGAAACCGCCTCCCGAAGGAGGCGGCCCTGGCCTAAAAACTGCGATGGAGGTCATGCCGACCAGGGAGCAAATTCCGGTGCGTTGACCCGGATGAAGTCCCGGGGAGCAACACGCTGGCGCGGCGCAGACGTCTCGACCACTTCATAGGCGGTCGGATCGCTGAGCAACGCCTTGAGAGCATTGGCATTCATCTTGTGGCCGCCACGATAGGAGCGATAGCAGCCGATAAACGGAGCGCCAGCAAGCGCGAGGTCGCCGACGGCATCGAGCGCCTTGTGGCGTACGAACTCGTCCTTGGCGTAACGCAGACCTTCGACGTTGATGACGGTGTTGTCGTCCGAGATGACGACCGAATTTTCGAGCGACGAACCAAGCGCATGACCGGAGGCCCAGAGACGCTCGACATCCCGCATGAAGCCGAAGGTACGAGCGCGCGACAGCTCCGACTTGAACGTCGCGGAAGTCATATCGCCTTCCCACTTCTGACGGCCGATCAACGGGCAGTCGAAATCGATCTCGACTTCGAAGCGCATACCGTCATAGGGACGGAACTCGCTCCACGAGCCGCCATGCTCGATGCGAACCGGCTTGGTGATGCGGATATAGCGGCGCTTCACGCCGAGCGACACCAGGCCAACCTGCTCGATCGCTTCG
This sequence comes from Rhizobium sp. BK176, assembly GCF_024808055.1. NCBI lineage: Bacteria > Pseudomonadati > Pseudomonadota > Alphaproteobacteria > Hyphomicrobiales > Rhizobiaceae > Rhizobium > Rhizobium sp. BK176. Next base: position 178,692 of record NZ_JANUBV010000007.1, read on the forward strand.
ATGAACGGCATCGAGCTGCCGTCCATGATCGGCATTTCCGCTCCATCGACCTCGATGACAACGTTGTCGAGACCAAGCGCATAGACAGCGGCCATGACATGTTCGATCGTCGCGACCGAGCGCGCCGGAGAAAAGCCGAGAACCGTGCACAGATCCGTATTGCCAACCTGCGACGACACAGCGCGGTATTCGGAAACCTCACCGTTCTCGTGCATGCGATTGAAGACGACGCCAGTGTCGGCTTCCGCCGGGTTGAAGGTAATCGAAACGTCAGCACCGGAATGGACGCCGATGCCCGAGAGCGTGATCGGACGTGATACCGTCGTCTGAAAACCCAACATGCCAATAACCATAAATTTTGCCTTTATTATCCCCTGGTAATCCGTCGCGGCTAACATGCCGGCCATCCGCCAGGGTTCATTTCACTCCGTCAAACTCGCACCATAAAGCGCACGAAGACGGTTTCTTCGAGCACATACATACGTGCGCCGGGGTTCCATTCCAAATCACTGTTTCTTTCGCTTTGTTACGAAAGCATGCCATTGAAATAACTGCATAATTCGCACCAATTTTTGCGACCAAAAACAACGATGCCCGGGAGCGTACTCCCGGGCATCGTTGTGGCGATTCCGTCCTTGCGTCAGTTCGACTGGCGGCGAAGGAACGCAGGAATTTCAAGCTGATCGTCTTCCTGCATCATGCGAGCCTGAGGAACGCTGCGGCCCTGATCGTCCAGGTTCCCGCGGCGCGGCGCATAGAGGCTTGCTTCGGGAGAAAGCGGACGACGCTGCTGCGATGCAGCCGCCGGGGCCGAGGTCATCTCCGGAGCGACTTCCTCTTCGCGGCGACCAAGCGAGCTGGTAATCCGCTTCAGGAGGCCCATCGGACCACGCTCTTCATGGGCATGCGACGGAGCAGCCGGCTGCGAGCGATGGTCGATCTCAGCCTGAACCACCGGCGGGAAGTCTTCCACCTTTGGCATGCGAACGGCCTGCTGGGCGACCATCGGCTGCTGCATGACCGGAGCCGGCTGGCTGATGACCGGCTGCTGAACCGGCTGGCTCATGACAGGTGCGTGAACGGGAGCCTGCTGGACCGGCGCCGGACGGATGATCGGAGCGGCCTCAGGAGCAGCGAAGATCTTGCTCTGCGGACGGAAGGTTTCCTGAGCTACGGGCTGCTGGACCGGAGCTGCAGCACGCGGAGCATGGATTTCAAGTTCGCGTTCCATTTCGGCTTCGGCCGTGCGAATTGCCTGCGCGACCGTGTCGACGGGCTTGGGTGCCTGCTGCATGACAGGTGCAGGCTGAACTGCGGCCGGCGCCGGAGCAACGGCCGCGGAAGGACGGACGATCGGCTTTGCCGCCGGCTGGAAGGTCTTGCCGGCTGCCGCGTTGATCGCGCGGTCGATGCCGGTCGCAACGACGGAAACGCGGATGATGCCTTCGAGCGATTCGTCGAACGTCGCGCCGAGGATGATGTTCGCATCCGGATCGACTTCCTCGCGGATACGGGTCGCCGCTTCGTCGACTTCGAAGAGGGTCAGGTCGCGACCGCCCGTGATCGAGATCAGCAGGCCCTGTGCACCCTTCATCGAGGTTTCGTCGAGCAGCGGGTTGGCGATGGCAGCTTCGGCAGCCTGCATCGCGCGGCCCTGACCGGATGCTTCGCCGGTGCCCATCATCGCACGACCCATTTCGCGCATGACCGAACGGACGTCGGCGAAATCGAGGTTGATGAGACCTTCCTTCACCATCAGGTCGGTGATGCAAGCGACACCAGAATAAAGAACCTGGTCAGCCATCGCGAAAGCGTCGGCAAAGGTCGTCTTGTCGTTGGCGATGCGGAAGAGGTTCTGGTTCGGGATAACGATCAGCGTATCGACCGACTTCTGCAGCTCCTCGATGCCCTGCTCGGCAAGCCGCATACGGCGACCGCCTTCAAAGTGGAACGGCTTGGTAACGACGCCCACCGTCAGGATGCCCTTGTTCCGGGCTGCCTGGGCAACAACCGGAGCAGCGCCCGTACCCGTGCCGCCGCCCATGCCGGCGGTAACGAAGCACATATGCGTTCCGTTCAGATGATCGATGATTTCATCGATGCATTCTTCGGCGGCCGCACGACCGACTTCCGGCTGCGAACCAGCACCGAGACCTTCCGTGACGTTGGCACCGAGCTGGATGATGCGCTCTGCCTTGGTCATTGTCAGGGCCTGGGCATCCGTGTTGGCAACGACGAAGTCGACGCCTTGGAGGCCAGCGGAGATCATGTTGTTGACAGCGTTGCCACCGCCACCGCCAACACCGAACACGGTGATACGCGGCTTAAGCTCAGTGATATCCGGCTTTTGCAGCTTGATAGTCATGTTACCGTTCCTTCTCTTTATGGCCGCATCGCCACGCCGGCCAATTCACTCAATTGTCAGAAGCTTTCTTTCAACCACTGCCCCATGCGGGCAAAGCGGCTGGTATTTCCCCCAAGCGACATGAGCAGACCGCTCTGTGACGCATGTGTTTCCTGGTCCGCGACCTGCGGATAGATCATCAGGCCGACGGCCGTCGAAAAGGCGGGGCCTTTCGCTGCAGTCGGCAGGCCCGAGACGCCCATCGGACGACCGATTCTGACGTTGCGGGCAAGAATGCGGCGCGCAACTTCGGCAAGGCCGGTCAGCTGGCTCGCACCACCCGTCAGCACGACACGCTTGCCGACGATCGGGCTGAAGCCCGAACGCTGGATGCGGTCACGGATCAATTCCATTGTTTCCTCGATACGGGCGCTAACGATGCGCGACACCAAAGCGCGCGGCACCTGCGTCGGCAGATCGCGTTCGTCTTCGCCGATCGGCGGGATCGAAATCAACTCGCGTTCGTCTGAGGAGTTCGGCATTGCGGAAGCGTGAACGACCTTGAGGCGCTCGGCGTCTTCGATCCGGGTCGAAAGACCGCGTGCCAGGTCGGTCGTGACGTGATGGCCACCGAGACTGACGGCGTCCGTGTGCACCAGCTTACCCTCTGCAAAGACCGAAATCGTCGTCGTTCCGCCCCCCATGTCGATCGCCGCACAGCCAAGCTCGACTTCGTCATCGACAAGCGCGGCCAGACCCGAAGCGTACGGTGTTGCAACGATTCCCTCAACAGAGAGGTGCGCACGATTGACGCTCAACTCGAGATTCTTCAGCGCGGTGCGCTCAGCGGTCACGACATGCATGTCGACACCGAGAACGTCGCCGTACATCGACAGCGGATCGCGAATGCCTCGTTCGCCGTCGAGCGAGAAGCCGGTCGCCAGCGAATGCAGCACGGCGCGATCCTGTCGCAGCGACTGTTGGCAGGCTGCCGACAGAACCTTCTTCAGGTCGTTCAGCTCAACTTCCTGTCCACCGAGATCGATGGTTGCAGTGTAGATATCGCTCGTCAGGCGGCCCGCCGTGACATTGACAATCAGGCTCTCAACGGTCAGGCCCGCCATACGCTCGGCCGCGTCGACGGCAAGGCGGATCACGCTTTCCAGCGCATCGAGGTCGGAAATCGCGCCGGTCTTGATGCCACGCGAGCGCTGATGGCCAATCCCGATGATTTCAATGTTGTGCGTGCGACCGGGCAGCACCTGGCTTTCCTCGCGAGGCGTCAGGCGGCCGATCATGCAGACGACCTTCGTCGATCCGATGTCGAGCACCGAAACGACGTGGGACCGCTTCGACGAAAGCGGCTTCAGGCGCGGCAATCCGAAATGGGACGAACCGAAAAAGCTCATATATTTTGCCCCGCCTTCTTCAAATCCTTAGCCCGCTGATCGAGCACAAGCTGCCGGCGCGCCATCGCTTCCGGTGTCAACTGAATTGCCGTGCGGTCGACCAGCCTGAGATCGACGGCTGCGATATCGCGATCCAGAAGATCCTGCTCCTTCATGAACTTCGCCAGCCGCGCCAAAGCCAGATCCACTTCGTCTTCCGGCAACTTCACCGCAACGCCGTTATCCATATGCAGGTCCCAGCGACGGCCCGAAACCCAGACGTAAGCCCTCACGCGCGCCTTGATGTCCGGCCACTTTGCAAACTCGGTTTCCAGCGAAGTTGCCGCAACTTCCGCACCGCGACCAACAACCAGAGGCAACTGCGAAAATTTGTTGTCGCGCAGGGGCGCGATGACCGAGCCGCCCTTCTCCACGAGAGAGAGATCCTGGCCATGCTGCCAGATGGCATAGGCTTGGCGCTCCTTTAGCTTAACCTCGATCGTCTTCGGATAGATCTTGCGGACCTCTACGTTCTCGACCCAGGGGAGCTTGGCAATCTTCTGGCGCGCAGCATCGACGTCGAGAGCGACCAGCGAGGTCGTACCGTCAAGCCCCAGCAACTGCAAAATCTCGATCTCGGAAGTCTCGGCGTTGCCGGAAACCTTCACATCGTCGATAGCAAAGCCGGCAGCAGTCGTCGTCGCCTGAGCAACCGCTTCGGTGTGACCACCGAGCGACATGCCATAGAGGCCGGTCGCAGCAAAGAAAGCCAGGGCGGAGACCGTTCCGACATGAGCCGGAATATGGATGCGACCGCTTCCGAGGCTGACAAGAAAGCGCACCACGCGACGCAGCGGCCGCGGCAGAATCAGCCGACCATCACCCTCGGGATACGAAGGCTCAGCCTGATGACTTGGGCGCCCTATCCTTTTGACCGTCACCGAGAACAAGAAGCGTCCTCCACCATCCAACGGAGAAATTCCCCAAACGAGTAGCCGGCATGACCGGCCATTTCGGGCACCAGGGAGGTTGGCGTCATGCCCGGCTGAGTATTGATTTCCAGCCAGATGATTTCGCCATCTTCGGAGAAGCGATCGTCGTAACGAAAGTCGGAGCGACTGACGCCACGGCAACCAATTGCTTGATGCGCCCTTAACGCCAATGATTGTATTTTTTGGTAAATATTCGGTGAAATTTCCGCCGGGATGACGTGTTTCGATCCACCGGCGACGTACTTGGCATCATAATCGTAGAAGCCGTGCCCCATCGGCACCACCTCGGTCACGCCGAGCACTTGATCCCCCATAACGCCGCAGGTCAGTTCCCGACCATAGATGTAGCGCTCGACGAGAACCTGTTCGCCGTAGCGCCATTCCGGGGAGCTGATGATCTGCGGCGGGTGGGATTGATCTTCCTGAACGATCACTACGCCGAAGCTCGAACCTTCACGGACAGGCTTCACGACGTAGGGCGGTTTCATGGGGTGCTCCGCCGGAAAGGCGAATCGATTGATCACCTCGGACTGAGCAACAGGAATGCCCGCAGCGGCAGCAACCCCCTTTGCCTTTTCCTTATCCATGGCAAGCGCCGACGCCAACACGCCGGAATGCGTATAGGGGATCTCGAGATACTCGAGGACACCCTGGATGGTGCCATCCTCGCCGAACGGGCCATGCAGCGCATTGAAGACGACGTCCGGTCGCAACGCGGCAAGCTTTGCGGACACATCGCGGTCGACGTCAATCCGCGTCACTTGGAAACCCTCAGCCTCGAGAGCATCCGCGCACGCCGTCCCGGAAGAAAGGCTTACCGGCCTCTCCGAGGAAAACCCGCCCATCAGGACAGCGACATGCTTGCGACTCATCAACACCCCCAAAAATAACCTGCACTCTGAGTTCCGACGCTTGCACCAAGCTTGTTTCTCGTCCGAATCTCGCTCGGTGATGCAGATGTATTAGAGCCCGATTATGGTTAATGAAGTGTTTACTTTCGTTAATTTTCGCCTCTCGCGACCATCTCCTCGGAACCGCGCCAGACGCAAAGAAACCAGCAGCGCCAGGGCATAGCGCACGAGGTTTCATCAAGAAGTTGAGCCAGCTCGGGGTTTCTTGGAACGTTAACTTTCCGACGAGGCGCCGCCGAGATCGGCGAGATCAATGATCCAAGTCCGCGTTCGAGGTATTGGTGATTCTGGTCGAGCAAACCGACGGGCGGCAAAAAAATGCGAAGCACGCTAATCTTTTTTCCGTTTCTTACGCGATGACCATTTGCGCCGAATTAAAATTGCGTTAAGAGCCGCCTGCCTTCCCAAGGCGCAGCTATAATCCCGATTGGAATGAAAATGTCTGACGCGATATCCAGAGTATCGCCGACCCCCGCTTCATCGAACAGTGCGCAAGTCAACTCGCCGGCGCGCGTTCTGATCGCGAGCCTCGTCGGCACCACGATCGAATTCTTCGACTTCTACGTCTATGCAACCGCCGCCGTGCTGGTTTTCCCGACGCTATTCTTCCCGAACAGCGACCCGACGACCGCGCTGCTTGCTTCCTTTGCAACCTTCTCGATCGCCTTCTTCGCCCGTCCGCTCGGTGCCGTGGTCTTCGGCCATTTCGGTGACAGAATCGGCCGCAAGACGACGCTCGTCGCCGCCCTGCTCACCATGGGCATTTCGACGGTGGTGATCGGCCTTCTGCCCTCGTACGAATCGATCGGCGTCCTCGCGCCGCTGCTCCTCGCCCTTTGCCGCTTCGGCCAGGGCTTCGGCCTCGGCGGGGAATGGGGCGGCGCCGTTCTGCTCGCCACAGAGAATGCGCCGGAGGGCAAGCGCAGCTGGTACGGCATGTTCCCGCAGCTGGGGGCGCCCGTCGGCCTGTTCCTTTCTTCTGGCATCTTCTGGCTGCTGCTTCAGGTCATGTCGCAGGATGCGCTTCTGAGCTGGGGCTGGCGCGTGCCGTTCATCTCGTCGATCCTGCTGATCGTCATCGGCCTCTGGGTCCGCCTTTCGATCACCGAAACGCCGGCCTTCCAAAAGGCAATTGACAAGCAGGAGCGCGTGGCCGTTCCGGTTGCCGAACTCTTCCGCAAGCACAAGCGCAGCCTGTTCCTCGGCACTTTCGTGGCGCTGGCGACCTTCGTGCTGTTCTATATCGGCTCAGCTTACCTGCTGTCCTACAACGTCAAGGTCCTGAAGATCCCGTTCCTCGACGCGCTTGAAATCCAGATCGTCGGCTCGATCGCTTTCGGCGTCTTCATCCCGATCGTGGGCAAGCTCGCCGAGCGCTTCGGCCGTCGCGAAGTGCTGATCCTGACCACCGTCCTGATTGGCATCTTCTCGTTCTTCCTGCCCGGCCTGATGACGGGCGGCGAAGGTAGCATCGTGGTCTTCGCGATCGTTGCCATGGCGCTGATGGGGATGACCTATGGTCTGATCGGCACGGCGCTTGCCGCCCCCTTCCCGACGGCGGTGCGCTACACCGGATCGTCGATCACCTTCAACCTTGCCGGCATCTTCGGCGCCTCGCTGGCGCCATACATCGCCACCTGGCTACAGGCGAACTACGGCATGCAGTATGTCGGTTACTATCTCGGCCTCTCTGCAGTCATTACCCTGATCTGCATCCTGGCCTCCGGCCGCGACGAAGTCTGAGGTTTACCGCGACTGAAACAGAAAGGCCGCGAAACACATGTTTCGCGGCCTTTTTAGTTCTTAGAGAAATTAAGAAGACTGTTCCTGTCACCTAAGCCAGGAATGTCACCGCCCGCTATTCGCTGGTGACACCCTGGAAGGGGCGCACTTCGCGGCCGGGCATGAAGACGCCGAGACGCTTGATCTCCCACTCAAGCTTGATGCCGGAGTTTTCGAAGACTTCACGGCGGACCTGTTCGCCGAGATATTCGAGATCGTAACCAGTTGCCTGCCCCATGTTGATCATGAAGTTGCAGTGAAGCGAAGACATCTGCGCGCCGCCGATGACCAATCCGCGGCATCCGGCCTCATCGATGAGCTTCCATGCCGAATGCCCCTCGGGGTTCTTGAAGGTAGAGCCGCCGGTCTTTTCGCGAATCGGCTGGACCGTTTCGCGATGGCTGCGAACGGCATCCATCTCGGCGCGGATCTTGGCGCGATCTTCGCTGTACCCTTCGAAAAGCACCGACGTAAAAATCAGATCGCTTGGTACCGACGAATGACGGTAGGAATAGCCCATATCCGCGTTCGACAGAACGTGCTTGGTGCCCTTGCGATCAACCGCATTCACCTCGACGAGGCGTTCGCGTGTCTCTCCGCCATTGGCCCCCGCGTTCATGCGCGCGGCGCCGCCGATGCTACCGGGAATGCCGTAGTAGAAATGGAAGCCGCCGATGCCGTTGTCCATTGCCATCGCCGCGACATGCTTGTCGGGGCAGATTGCGCCGGCACGGATGCGATTCTCGCCGGCAAGTTCGACCGCACCGAAGCCCTTCGCCGAAAGGCGCAGGACAACGCCGGGAATGCCGCCATCACGTACGAGAATGTTGGATCCAACACCGACAACAGTGATCGGCACCTCTTCCGGCAGAAGCTTGAGGAAGGCAACGAGGTCTTCCTCGTCATGCGGCTGAAACATCAGCTCGGCCAGACCGCCGGCGTGGAACCAGGTGACACGGTCCATCGGCGCATCCGGCGTGATCCTTCCACGGATGTCCTTTACGCCGTCGCCAAGCGACGCAAGAAGCTTTTCCCCATTCACCTGTTTCATGCAGATATTCCCGAAAGGCTTTGCAATTGCTTGGGCAGCGCCGCCGCCCAGTACGTGATGCTCCCAGCCCCCAACAGAACCACAAAATCCCCCGGCTTTGCAATCTCTGCGACCATTTCAGGCAAAAGCTCTGGGGATGACAGGAAGCGGGCATCGCGGTGACCGCCGGATTTGATCCGCGACACCAGCTCTTCCGAGTTCGCTCCTTCGATCGGATCTTCACCCGCGGCATAGACGGGAGCAAGGAAAATGCTATCCGCATCATTGAAGCAGGAGGCGAACTCCTCGAAGAGGCTGGACAGCCGCGAATAGCGATGCGGCTGGTGAACCGCAATCACGCGCCCCTTGCAGGCTTCGCGCGCGGCCCGCAGCACAGCCTTGATCTCGACCGGATGGTGTCCGTAGTCGTCGAAGATCTGCACACCGTTCCATTCGCCGGTCAGCGTGAAGCGACGCTTGACGCCGCCGAAAGAGGCCAGCCCCTTGGCGATGTCCTCACTCGACATACCGAGACGGTTGGCGACGGCAATCGCTGCGGTTGCATTGGAAATATTGTGACGGCCGGGCATCGGCATGACCAGGTTGTCGAGCCTGATCACCTGCCCGGTCCGCCGGCGGCGGATCTCTACGTCGAAAATCGAACGCGGACCATCAATGCGGACATTCATGAAGCGCACGTCCGCCTGAGGGTTCTCGCCGTAGGTCACGATCTTGCGGTCCTCGATACGACCGACGAGCGCCTGGACTTCCGGATGGTCGAGGCACAGCACGCCGAAACCGTAAAACGGCACGTTCTCGACGAACTGGCGGAACGCGGCGCGCACGGCATCGAAGTTGCCGTAGTGGTCCAGGTGTTCCGGGTCGATATTGGTAATGACCGCAACATCGGCAGGCAGCTTCAGGAAGGTGCCGTCGGATTCGTCGGCCTCAACCACCATCCACTCACCCTCGCCCATACGGGCATTGGTGCCGTAGGCGTTGATGATGCCGCCATTGATTACGGTGGGGTCGAGGCCGCCTGCTTCCAGCAGCGTTGCCACCAGCGACGTGGTCGTCGTCTTGCCATGCGTTCCACCGATCGCGATCGCATTCCGGAACCGCATCAACTCGGCAAGCATCTCCGCCCGGCGCACGACCGGCAGCAGCTTTTCGCGCGCCGCAACAAGCTCCGGATTGTTCTTCTTGATCGCCGTCGAGACGACCACGACTTCGGCGTCACCAAGGTTCTCCGCCTTGTGGCCGACGAAGACTTCGATGCCCTTGTCGCGCAGGCGTTGCACGTTGGCGCTGTCGGCTTGGTCCGACCCCTGCACGCGATGACCGAGGTTGTGGAGCACCTCGGCAATGCCGCTCATGCCGATGCCGCCGATGCCGATGAAATGAACGAGGCCGATGGCCTTCGGCATTTTCATGCGCGTTTCCCCTTGAACTCTGCAATTGTACGTCGTGCCGCAATAGCCTCTACCATGTCAGCAAGCAAGTTCGCAGCGTCGGGTTTGCCCGCTTGCTTGGCGGCAGCCGCCATCCGGGCAAGCTTTTCCGGATCGTTCATCACATGGGTCAGGATCGTTGCGATCTTCTCGGGCGAGAGTTCCGCCTGGGTGATCACCTTGGCGCCGCCGGTCGCAGCCAGCGCTGCCGCGTTGGCCGCCTGGTCGTGATCCAACGCATGCGGATAAGGCACGAGGATTGCCGGACGTCCGATCACCGAGATCTCCGAAACGGTCGAGGCTCCGGAACGGCAGATGACAAGATGGGCGGCGGCAAGCCGCTCGGCCATGTCAGTAAAGAACGGTGCCGTGTCAGCCGCCATCTTCAGGCGAGCGACGCATACGCTCATCATCTCAGTGTCTTCCGGTCGCACCTGCTGGGTAATGCGCAGGCGGTCGCGAAGCTCGTCATCGAGCAAACTGATGGCGGTCGGCATCGCCTTGGAAAAATATTGCGCGCCCTGACTGCCGCCAAAAACGACAAGATTGAAAGGCTCGCCTGACTTGGACGGAGAGTACGGCACCTTCGCCGCATCGATGATCGCCGGGCGCACTGGATTGCCTGTCGTCACCGTCTTGTCAGGAAACTGACCGCCGCCTTCAGGCAGGAAGCCGCCGGCAATCGCCTGCACCCGGCTCGCCAGCGCCTTGTTTGCGCGTCCCATCACCGCATTCTGTTCGTGGATCATGGCGGGCACGCCAAGGCGCGTCGCCGCCAGCAGTGGTGGTACGGTCGGATAGCCGCCAAAACCAACGACGACAACAGGCTTCAGCCGTGAAATGAGCTTCTTGGCCGCGCGCATGCCGCTCCAAAGCATCCACAACGAGCGCGTAACGGCAACCGGGTTTTTCGAGCCGATTGTCGCCGATGGGACGACATGGATCTCGTCGGCCGGAAATTTGCCGGCATAGCGCTCGGCACGGCTATCAGTCACGAGATGCACAGAATAGCCGCGTTCCTTCAGCTTGTAGGCCAGAGCCTCCGCCGGAAACACATGGCCGCCGGTCCCCCCGGCGGCAAGCAGGACGATGCCTTTGCTCATGAACTCTTACTCCGCCGGCATTCCATGCGCGACGCGGAAGAGGCTCCGGTCCTGCGCACGTTTTTCCGGCCTATGGCGCGTCAGCGCGAGAATAAACCCGGCGGTGACGCAGATCGCGACCATGGACGAACCGCCGTAGGAAATCAGCGGCAGGGTCATGCCCTTCGCCGGCAGCAGTTCGAGGTTGACGCCCACGTTGATGATGGACTGTATGCCGATCTGCAGCACGAGGCCAGCGACGGCAAAGCGGTTGAAGTCGTTCCGCTCCTTATAGGCATGCGAGAGACCGCGCAGCACGAGGACGGAAAACAGCGCGACGAGCGCCATGCAGAAGACGATGCCGAACTCTTCGGCCGCGACCGAGAAGATGAAGTCGGTATGCGCGTCGGGGATGATCCGCTTGACGATGCCCTCGCCCGGTCCCTGGCCGAACCAATCGCCGCGAATGATGGCTTCGCGTGCCGTGTCGATCTGAAAGGTATCGCCTTCGCCGGTCAGGAACTTGTCGATGCGCAGCGCCACGTGCGGGAAGATGTAATAGGCGCTGACAAGACCGCCGACACCGCCTGCACCGAGCAGGATGATCCAGATCCACGGCATGCCGGCCATGAAGAACATGCCGCCCCACACGGCCGTCGTCAGGATCGTTTGCCCAAGGTCGGGCTGCGCGACCAGAAGTGCAGCGACAATGCCGAAGAGGATGATGGCAAACAGGTTACCCGGTATCTCCGGCTGCCTTGCGTGCTCGGCAAAGAGCCAGGCACAGACAACGACAAAAGCGGGCTTCATGAACTCCGAGGGCTGGATCGAGATGCCGGCCAAGGTGACCCAGCGGCGGGAGCCCTTGACCTCGACGCCAAAGAACAGCGCCAGCAGCATCATGCCAAGCGCGACGATCAACAGGATGATCGCCGTTCGCCGCACCTGGCGGGGCGTCAGGAACGACAGACCGAACATGACGGCGAGCGACGGGATCATGAACGCCGCGTGGCGCTTGACGAAGTGGAACGGCTCCAGCCCGATGCGCTCGGCGACTGCGGGTGATGCCGCGAACGACAGCATGAAGCCGATGCCCATCAGGAAGATGAACATCGCCAGGAAGAAGCGGTCGATGGTCCAAAACCAATCGGCCAGAGGCCCACGTTCCGCGCGGCTTACCATGTCACTTATCTCCTGTTGCCGAACCGATCAGCATGGTGATTCCGTCGAGCGCTGCCACATGGCTGACAAATGCATCGCCCCTGACTTCGAAGTTCTTATACTGGTCGAAGCTTGCGCAAGCCGGGGACAACATCACGGCCAACGGGCCGCTTTCATCTTTTTCGGCGTCCGCGGCCGCGTGCGCCACGGCACGCTCCAATGTCCCTGATATCTCGTAGGGGACGGCCTCGCCGAGTGTTGCAGCAAATTCCGTCGCCGCCTCGCCGATCAGGTAGGCCTTGGCAATACGAGGGAAGAGCCCGGTCAGCGAGGTTATGCCACCAGCCTTCGGCAACCCACCGGCAATCCAGTAGATGCGATCGTAGCTCGACAGAGCCGGCGCGGCCGCATCCGCGTTCGTGGCCTTCGAGTCGTTGACGAAAACGACATTGCCGCGACGACCGACCGGTTGCATCCGGTGCTTGAGGCCAGGGAAGGACGCAAGTCCGGCGCGTATCTCCTCCTCGGAGACGCCGACCGCAAGGCATGCGGCAACCGCCGCGGCGGCATTCTGTGCGTTGTGGCCGCCACGTAATGTCTGGATGCCGTCAAGATCGGCGATCGGCTTCGTTGCGCCTCCCGAAGCCTGGACGAGCTTCGTTCCTTCCGCATAAATACCATAAGGCAGCGCATGGCGGCGGGAAATTCGCGTGACCTTGCCGCCGGCTCGCTCGATGCGATCCGCGATCATCTCGCAGTGGCTGTCGTCCACGCCGACCACTGCCACACCACTGCCGGCAACCAGACGCTCCTTGATGTCGGCATAGTGCTGCATCGTGCCGTGACGATCGAGATGATCCGGCGTCAGGTTGAGCAGAATGCCCGCCGACGGATTAAGCGTCGGCGCGAGGTCGATCTGATAGGATGAGCACTCGACAACATAGAAGCGTCCATCCTTCGGCGGATCGAGCGTCAGGACAGCCGTCCCGATATTGCCGCCGAGCTGCGTGTCGCGCCCGCTCGACTTCAGGATATGCGCGATTAGCGCCGTTGTCGTTGATTTGCCATTGGTGCCGGTGATGGCAATAAACGGGCAATCGGGCGCATGCGCGCGGCGCTCACGCACGAAGAGCTCGACGTCGCCAACGATATCAACGCCGGCGGCGCGAGCGAGATCGACGGTCCAGTGCGGTTTCGGATGCGTCAGGGGAACGCCCGGCGAAAGCACGAAGAGAGATTGTGCGCTCCAGTCGAGGGAACGCAGATCAGCCGTATGGATTCCCTCGGCGGCGGCTTTGGTGACACTATCCGGATTGTCATCCCATGCCGTCACCTCGGCTCCGCCCAGTTTCAGAGCTCGCGCAGTAGCAAAACCGGAACCACCGAGCCCGAAGAGCGCGACCTTCTTTCCCGAGAGGGTTGTGACGGGAATCATCGCCGCTTACCGCAGCTTCAGGGTCGAGAGACCAAGCAGGGCGAGACCGCCCGCAATGATCCAGAAGCGGATCACCACCTGGCTTTCAGTCCAGCCCTTTTTCTCGAAATGGTGATGGATCGGCGCCATCAGGAAGACACGTCGGCCCGTCATCTTGAAGTAGCCGACCTGAATGATGACCGACAACGTCTCCATCACGAACAAGCCACCGATGATCGCCATGACGATCTCATGCTTGGTGGCCACGGCAACAGTGCCGATCGTGCCGCCGAGCGCCAACGAGCCGGTGTCACCCATGAAGATAGCGGCAGGCGGCGCATTGAACCAAAGGAAGCCGAGACCAGCGCCGATAACCGCGCCGAGAACGACTGAAAGCTCGCCCGTGCCCGGGACGAAGTTGATCTGCAGATAGTTTGCAAAGACTGCATTACCCGCGAGGTAGGCAATCACACCAAACGACGCCGCAGCAATCATGACCGGAACGATGGCAAGGCCATCAAGGCCATCGGTCAGGTTCACGGCATTGCCGGCGCCAACGATCACGAAGCCGCCGAAAACGACGAACATGATGCCGAGATTGATCATGAAGTCCTTGAAGAACGGAAACGCGACCGAGGACCCGAAGGTCGAACCCGCGGTTCCGGACGCCAGCGCCGTGCGCATCATGAAGTAGACGGCGATGCCGGCAATGACGAATTCAATGCCAAGGCGAGCCTTGCCGGAGAAGCCCTTGTGGCTCTGCTTGGTGACCTTGAGGTAGTCGTCATAGAAGCCGATCGCCCCGAAGCCGAGAGTGACGAGCAGCGTGGCAACCACGTAGACATTCGAAAGATCGGCCCAGAGCAGCGACGACCCGACGATACCGGCGAGAATCATCAGACCGCCCATGGTCGGCGTACCGGCCTTCTTGAAGTGCGTCTGCGGACCGTCGGCGCGGATCGGCTGCCCCTTACCCTGGCGGATGCGCAAGGATCTGATGATCATCGGTCCGAACAGGAAGACGATGAAGGCGGACGTAAACAGGGAGGCGCCCGTGCGGAAGGTAATGTACCTGAACAGATTCAAGAATTTCAGGTGTTCCGACAGTTCGACAAGCCAAATCAGCATTCAGGGCCCCTTGTTTACCCGCTCAAAAATCGCGTTGCGTGTCGGCAAATGGCGGGAACTTGTCAAGGAGCGCGGCAACGATCTTGCCGAAACCTATGCCCAGTGACGATTTTACCATCAGCACGTCGCCAGCCGCGACAGCGTTCAATACATATTCTGATAGTTCTTCGGTCTTCTCATAGTGGACGACCTGCACGCCCTCGGGGAGCGATTCTTTCAGCGCAACCATTTCAGGCCCCGCGAGCCAGACATGCTCTATACCAGCAGCGAGCAAAGGCCCCGCCAGATCCGAATGGACTTTCTCCGCGTAGTCACCCATCTCCAGCATATCGCCAAGCACGGCGATGCGCCGCCCAGCACCTGCCGGAACGGAACTCGCAAGCACGGATATCGCGGCACGCATCGAAGCGGGATTGGCGTTGTAGCTTTCGTCGATGACCGTGAAGGCGCTGCGGTCGATTGCCAGGCGGTGACGCCGTCCCCTGCCCTTTTCCGGCTGCAGCGTCGAAAGGGAGGTGATTGCCTGATGCATGTCCGCACCGACAAGCTTGACGACGCCAAGGGCGGCCAGTGCATTCTCGGCAATGTGCCGGCCCGGCGCGCCGATCGCGACCTCCTTGGTGTCGCCATCGATGGTGATCCACAACGTCGAACTCTGGTCGGAGCCATTGAACTCCGCGAGGCGGAAATCGGCCTTCGCATGCTGACCGAACGAATGAATGTGCTGGATGCCGCAGGCCTGCGCCGTGCGCTCGAGGAAGTTGAACTGGTCGTTGTCCCTGTTGAGCACGACCTGACCGCCGGGAACCACACCTTCGAAAATCTCGGCCTTCGCCGTTGCGATCTCTCGTATGCTCTTGAAATTGCCGAGGTGAGCCGGCGCAATCGTTGTCACCACGGCAACATGCGGCCTGATCATCTTGACCAGTGGGCGGATTTCGTCCGGATGATTCATCCCCACTTCGAAAACGCCGAAATAGGTGTCGAGCGGCATCCGGGCGAGCGTCAAGGGTACGCCCCAGTGATTGTTGAACGAGGCAACGGATGCATGCACCTTGCCCGATGGGGACAAGACGCGCCGCAACATCTCCTTGGTTGTGGTCTTTCCGACCGAACCGGTCACGGCAATGATCTGAGCACGCGAACGGGCACGAGAAGCCTGACCGAGCTTGCCGAGTGCCGCCAGCACATCTTCGACGACGATGACAGGAACGGTAAGCCGCCCCATGGCTGGAAGGCGCGCTTCGTTAACAACGAGCAGAGCAGCCCCGTTTGCCATCGCCATCGACGCAAAGTCGTGGCCGTCAACGCGGTCGCCCTTGATGGCGAAGAAAGCTTCGCCGGGCGCAATGGAGCGGCTGTCGATGGAAATACCGGTAATGCCCTCAGGCAAAGTTCCGAACGGCCGCCCTGCCATGGCGGCAACCATGTCTTCCGTCGTCCAAAGCCAGTTCACGGTTTCAGCTCCTCCAAAGCCTTACGCAATTCGGCATGATCCGAAAACGGTAGGGTGACGCTCCCGATCGTCTGCCCTTCCTCGTGTCCCTTGCCGGCGACAATCAGCGTGTCGCCCGACGTCAGCATTCCTACGGCCGTTCGGATCGCCTCGGCACGGTCGCCGATTTCGCTCGCGCAGCCCGCGGCCGCCATGATCTCGGCGCGAATGGTCGCCGGCTCTTCCGAGCGTGGATTGTCGTCGGTGACAATCACCACATCGGCCAGACGGCAGGCGATCTCGCCCATGATCGGGCGCTTGCCACGATCGCGGTCGCCGCCGCAGCCAAACACGACGATGACGCGGCCCGTGGTAAACGGCCGAACGGACTCCAAAACGTTGGCAAGCGCGTCGGGCTTGTGGGCATAGTCGACATAAGCAAGCGCACCGTCCTTGGTATGGCCCACCAATTCGAGACGACCGGATGCGCCCTGCAGCTTTTCGAGGGCCGCCATGGCGACCTTCGCCGGCACGCCCGTCGATATGGCGAGACCTGCCGCCACGAGCGCGTTGGCCACCTGGAAGTCCCCTGCAAGCGGAATATCGACCTCGAAGATCTCTCCCTCGGCGTGGATTTCAGCCACCTGCTTGTGCCGGAAATGCTCGACGCGCTTCAGCGTGAGGTAGTCGCCCTTGCGACCGACGGTGCGAACGTCGTGACCCGCGTCGCGCGCCGCTTTGACGGCTTGCCCCGACCACGCATCGTCGGCGAAGATCACGGCCGGTGCGCCCTTCGGCAGCAGCGTATCGAACAGCCGCATCTTCGCGGCCATGTAGCTTTCGATCGTGGGATGGTAGTCCATGTGATCGCGGCCGAGATTGGTAAAGGCAGCCGCTGCTAGCTTGACGCCATCGAGACGGCCCTGATCGAGGCCATGGCTGGAGGCCTCCATCGAGGCATGGGTAACTCCCTCCTCGGAAAGCTCCGCGAGCAATTTGTGAAGCGAAACCGGATCCGGGGTCGTCAGCGAGCCATACTCATTGCGTGTCGGCGAGACGACGCCAGTCGTGCCGATCATCGCCGCTGGATGGCCTGCATAGGCCCAGATCTGCCGGGTGAAGGAAGCAACCGACGTCTTGCCGGCGGTACCGGTCACGGCAACCATCGTTTCCGGCTGCTTGCCATAGAAATAAGAGGCCGCGATCGACAGGAAGCGGCGCGGATCGTTCACCACGAGAACAGGTATGGAAGCATCAACGCCATGGGACGCAATGGCCGCGACAGCACCGCGCGCCGCCGCGTCGGCGATAAAGCCTGCTCCATGGGCCTTCGTCCCGGCGACAGCCACAAACACCATGCCGGGTTCGATCTTGCGGCTGTCGGACGAGATACCCGAAACCGCCAGCGCCCCGACAGACCCGGCCAATTGATCTTCAAGTTCCGGAAATGCATCTCCGGCGATGTCTCGCAAGTTCATCGAATGTACTTTTCTCTCTCAAGCCGCCGCGCCCCCGTGGCGAATCGGCTCCGACATTCATTCAGACTCAATAAGACACCAACATGGCCGATCCGTCGTCACCGAACTTGGGTTCCACACCGAGAATTGGGGCCGCGCGGGCGATGATGTTCTTGACCATCGGCGCTGCCGTGTACGCTGCAATGTTCTGGCCCTTCTCGCCATTGTGCGGCTCATCGCAGAACGTCAGCACGACATACTTCGGATCGTCGATCGGAAAAGCCGCGAGGAACGCATTGAAATTGAGGTTCGTCGCGTAGCGGCCATTGACCACCTTGTCAGCCGTGCCGGTCTTGCCGCCGACATTGAAGCCGGGCACGTCAGCATTGCGCCCGGAGCCCTTGATGCCGTTCAGCTTGAAGAGATAGCGAACGTCATCGCTGGTGGTCTTCTTGACGACCACTTCCGCAACTTCGTCTGCCTGTTCGCGGTTGCGCGGCAGGAAGGTCGGTTCGATGAGCTTGCCGCCGTTGACGAGCGCCGCGCCCGCAACCGCCGTCTGCAGCGGCGTCGTGGAAACACCGTGGCCAAAGGAGATCGTCACCGAGTTGATCTTCTTCCAGACCTTCGGCTGGCTCGGCATCTTCACCTCGGGGAGTTCCGTCTGCATCTTGGTGAGCAGACCGAGCTTCGTCAGGTAGTCCTTCTGCGCATCGATGCCGACGATGTCGATGATGCGGGCGGTACCGACGTTGGACGAATACTGGAACACCTCCGGCAGCGTCAGCCAACGGCGCTGGCCGTGGAAGTCGTGAATGGTGAAGCCGCCGATGCGGATCGGCTGCGTCGCGTCGAAGCTGTCGTTGAGGCTGACCTTGCCCGTATCGAGCGCCATGGCGAGCGAAAAGGTCTTGAAGGTCGACCCCATCTCGAACGTGCCGTTCGACATGCGGTTCAGCCAGCCTTCCTTGGCGCCTTCCAGCGGGTTGTTCGGATCGAAGTCAGGGGCCGATGCCATTCCGAGCACTTCGCCGGTATGAATATCGAGGATGACGGCGCCAGCGCCCTTTGCCTCGTAGTTCTTGACGGCGTTGACGACGACATCGCGCACGATGTTCTGAACGCGAACGTCGATCGACAGGCGAACGGGCTCAAGCGGCTGGTCGCTTGTCATGCCGACTGAAGCGAGGTCGGCAAGGCCCTGATCGTCAATGTATTTCTCCATGCCGGCAACGCCGCGGTTGTCGATGTTGACGTAACCGAGGATATGCGCCGCGGTCGCGCCGCCCGGATAGAAGCGGCGTTTCTCAGGGCGGAAGCCGATGCCGGGAATGCCGAGTGCGAGAATCTGGCTCTGCTGCTTCGGCGTCAACTGGCGTCGCAGCCAGGCGAAGTGAGATGTGCGGTTCGCGAGCTTCTTGTAGGTGCCCTTCATGTCGAGGTCGGGCAGAACCGTCGCGAGCTTCTCGACCGCTTCGTCTGGGTCAACCACCTTGTTCGGCTCGGCAAAAAGCGAGACCGTGCGAATATCGGTCGCCAGCACCTCGCCGTTTCGGTCCAGGATATCCGGACGCGAGGCCATCAGACGATCCGGTGGCAGGATGCTGGACACGACATCAGGATCGCGGACTGCGTATTCCACGAGGCGCCCGCCGATCACGCAATAAACGCCGAGAAAGCCGACGATCAGGAGCCCGACGCGGCTCTTCGCCTGTCCCGCCTTCTTCTTTCGCGATCCCTCGATCGGCCTATTGCCGCCGAGGCGGTTATTGGTGCCGGCGGAGAAATGCGCCTGGCTCTTCAAGACCATGATGCGTGAAAGAAACGACATCTCTACTCCACCGATCCGGTTGCCATCATGTCTTCTTCTTCGGGTTCAGGCGTCGCTGGCTTTGGCTTTGCCTTGCCCGAACCGGCTTTCGCTTCTGTAATCTCGGGAACAGGAACCTGCGATTTCAGCATCGGCAGTTCCTTGGCGTGAACCAGCGATGTGGACGCCGTCGGCTGCAGCTGAAGCTCACCATTGTAGTTGTTGACGAGGCGCTCGAGCCTGTTCGGCTGGGAGAGCAGAGCCCAATCCGCCTTCAACAGGTCGATTGTGTCCCTCTCGAGCTTGATCTCCGCTTCGAGGCGATGAACCTCCTCGAGCTTGAGCTCGGCATGGTGCTTGATGGTGTAGGTGACAGCAGCAGCGGCTGTCATGACACCGACGAGGATGAGGTCCAAGGTTCTCAGCATATCAGGCTCCGAGCTTTCCGAGACTCGCCAGATTCGGCAATCCGAAGATGGAAATATCTGCCGCTTCGGCAGGCGCGGCAGTGCGCAGCCCTGCCCGCAGCTTGGCAGATCGCGCCCGCGGGTTTGCTTGCGCTTCCGCCTCCGTCGCAGCAACCATCGGCTTGCCGATCCGCTCGAACGTTGCAGCACGCTCGTGCGCGACAGGCAGATGACGCGAGCCCGAAGCCTTGCCGGCACGATCGGCGAAGAAGGTCTTGACGATCCGGTCCTCGAGCGAATGGAAGGTAACAACAACGAGACGACCGCCGGGCTTCAGCACACGCTCGGCGACAAACAGCGCCTGCGCCAATTCGCCAAGCTCATCGTTGACAAAGATTCGCAACGCCTGGAAGACACGGGTCGCCGGATGGATCTTGTCCTTCATCTTGCGCGGCGTGACGAGTTCGATCAGGCCGGCCAGATCGCGCGTCGTCTCGAACGGCTTTTCCGCCCGCCGCTTTTCAATCGCGTGCGCGATGCGCGGCGACTGGCTTTCCTCTCCGAGAAAATGAAAGATGCGGATAAGATCAGCCACTTTGGCGCGATTGATCACATCAGCCGCAGAAACACCTGCCGCCGACATGCGCATGTCCAGCGGACCATTCTTCAGGAACGAGAAGCCACGATCGGCCTCATCGATCTGCATCGAGGACACGCCGATATCGAGCACAACTCCATCCAGTCCGCCGGATGGAGCAGCATCGGCCAGTCGAGAGAACTGCGAATGAACGAGCCTCAAACGACCTTGGCTCTCGGCGACAAGAGCCTGACCAGCTTCGATAGCGGTCGGGTCGCGATCCAGGGCGACGACGTTGGCGCCGGTGCCCAGAATGGCAGAGGTGTAGCCACCCGCACCGAAGGTGCCGTCGAGAATGATCTTGCCGGGCAACGGCTCGAGCGCGGCGAGGACCTCATTGAGAAGAACCGGAATGTGGCGAACCGGTCCGCCACCGGCATCAGTTGAATCTTCGCCAGGATTCGCCGCCATTCCGTTCCCTCGTACCGTTAGGAACGCCTGCCCGCCAGCCGACGCCCTCCTCGTGCCTGCATCTGGGCGGCCTGAAATGCCTGCGGCTGCCACAGCTGAAAATGATCCGCCCGACCGACGAAGGCCACCTCGTCCGAGATATCGGTGAAGTCGCGGATGAAATCCGTGACCATCAGCCGACCTTCCGCATCGAGCTTCATGAAGATACCGCCCCCGTGGATGAGAAGCGACATCTCGTTCGCGTCCGGCGAAAACGGATCCTCCGCAGAAATCTGACGCTCGAACCTCTCCAGGAGATCCGGACCGCCGACACTGATCGCCGGAAACACAAAGTCCTGGAAGCAATAGAGCTCCTGAACATTGCGCTGCGCCAGCACGGATCGAAACGCCGCCGGCACGGAAACCCTGCCCTTGGAATCGATTCTGTTGGTCGCATTTGAAAGGAAGCGGCTCATGACACGAAACATCCGTTCCCGAAAGAGCCCGGACTGAACTCAAAAGCCCGGAACCTCGAAATTCAGGCACAGCTTCGCGAGCCGAATGGGCGAAATCCCACCCGGCGCTTCCGGAGCGGAAGACACCTTGGCTTTGCGATTGTTGGGCACCTACTTGCCCTTGCGCAGTGCATGAATGGGATAACATGGGACCATATGGGCGTCAATGGGAAACGCCCGTCTCACGATGAGCGAAGTATCCGAAATTTATAAGCTGTTAAGTTTAACAAAGGGTTAGGATCGAGCTTGCGGACACCGGACAGCCCAACCGCCGAAGCGCCCTCAAAGGCCACATATGGTTCAAATTGGCACAGCAAAATATGCGCTTTTAAACAGAGGCTTAATGCATCCTCTTCAAGAGTGGGAGCACCCGTCTCGAGCGCTCGCACGAAGAGGTATGCAGCCGCTATCTCCTTTGAAGTAATAGGCCGAGCCATTCGGCTGCTGCCACGTGCAAAATAATGAACGGCGGGAGAATTGAATTAGTTCACTGCTGCCGCATATTACTTGAAGCTAAATAAGTAACCGTGGAGTAACATTATGACAAACTTCACATTAAAGGGACTTCTTTACGGACGCTTTGAGCCGGAAAAGCGTATTCCGCTGTCGCAGTCGGGAATGACGACTGACATCCAATGCGATTCCTGCGGCAAGATATTCAAGCGCTGGTCCATTCTCGCCCGCAGCAGCACGACCTGCGAGGAATGTCTGGCGAAGGCGCCGACCGCCCACTAGCAATCGACGGCAATCACAAAGACATGCTTCCGCAAGGGTAGTTCGCCAGCTGGCCTGTAAGCCGGGTTCTGTATGGCCCCGGCCGAAGCCGGAACGTGGCAGCCATTCCTCTGGGACAGCGTTCGCACGCTGCCTCACGCAACCCACCCGGATGACTGACCTGGAAACCGGCCGGAAGGCTTTCGCCTCCCACGTCATCCCTATTCGGTCTTGCTCCCGGTGGGGTTTACCTTGCCATCGCCGTTACCGGAGATGCGGTGGGCTCTTACCCCACCCTTTCACCCTTACCTGCCGAGGCAGGCGGTTTGCTTTCTGTGGCACTTTCCCTGAGGTCGCCCTCGCCGGACGTTATCCGGCACCGTGTTTCCGTGGAGCCCGGACTTTCCTCACCCTACCGCCTTTCGGCATTGGTAAAGCGCGGCTGCCCGGCCAACTGGCAAGGCTCCCTTAGCGGAGACACGGAGCGAATGCCACCGAAATATTACCGGCTTCGCGACGACAAAGCTCTGTCTAGTGACAAGACTCTGGGCCTAGCGGAAAACCGGTGTCAGTTCCCGGCCGAAGT
The DNA here is from genome assembly GCF_024808055.1 of Rhizobium sp. BK176. Taxonomy (NCBI): domain Bacteria; kingdom Pseudomonadati; phylum Pseudomonadota; class Alphaproteobacteria; order Hyphomicrobiales; family Rhizobiaceae; genus Rhizobium; species Rhizobium sp. BK176. The sequence goes on from NZ_JANUBV010000007.1 coordinate 201,326, forward strand.
CCTCTGCCCCGAGCCAGCCCTGCGTCATGACGACGGCCCCTAGCCGGCCGAGTTCGTCGGACGATTTCGCGGCAACGAAATTGCCGCCCGCCAGGACAGCGATCCGCGGTGAATCCGTATAGCCGACATAAGGATACGCGGTCGTCGTGAAGGTTGACACACACGGCGCGGAGGTTGTTGGGCAGCCAGCCAAGGCCGGCATCAGCCGCAGTGCCGTTGAGACCAGATTGTCGCGCTCCAGTGGATCGCCGTCAGAGCGAAACCACGTTCCGATATCCCCGAGCGTCTCGAATGACCGCGCCTCTAGATCGCCGCCGAGCTTCAGGTAGGTCCGACCATCGGGGTATCGCACCGGTGGCAGGATATAGACGTGGTCCTCATCGCGATCACCGAAGACAATCGTCGAAGGCATATCGGAGAAAGTCGCCATCTCCCGTTCGCCAAGCTCAAAGAAGGCAACGGTGCGGGCGGCAATTCTGATGTCGATCTGAGTTGGCAGGAGATCGTTGAAATTGCTGAAACCGCCAGCGGCAACCAGCACACGCTCCGCGGTATAGCTCCTGCCACCAGCTTCAACTTCGACAGATGAGCCCCGGTCGCGAACCGAGGTAACAGTTGCATCTACGACCGTTACGCCTGCCTGCTCGGCAAGCATGGTTTGTGCCCGAACCAAAGCGCGCGGATTGATGTGCCCCGCCCGCCGCTCTTCGAAATAGCCGTGGTGGGACGGATCGAGGGAGAACTGAGGAAAGCGCTCACGCAACGCTGCCGGCGTAAGCGCTTCAACGTCAAGACCGAGGGTTTCGCTGACCTGCAGCGCCCGCCCGAGAAATCCCTCGCCCGGTCGCGCGGGCGGCCCGGTAAACAGACAACCCGCTTCCGAGAAAAAGGAGATTCCGCTTTTCGCTTCCATCTCCCCGTAGCGATCGAGCGAACGTGCAGCGAGGGTCGCCCAGACCCTATTGTCATCGAAGGACCGCGTAATGCGAGCCTCGTCATAGTGGCTGGCAAAGACGCCGTGATGGCTCTTGCGCTCGGCCGGCTCGCTGGGGCCGATAAGCGCTACGCCTTCGATCATACCCGAAAGATGGCGGGCAGCAGCCGCGCCCATCATTCCGCGTCCGACGATCATCACCTTGAAATCAACTGCCATATGTCACCTCATTTTCCGAGGTCGGATAACACAGGCGCCACGTTGAATCATATTGTTAAGTGCCAGCTCGAAGCGATTCTCGAACAAGCACTTTCAAGCGATCAAAGCATCGCCAGGACCTTGCCGCAGTAAGCCTTGGAAACCGGGTTCATGCGGGTTGCGCCATGGCCGGCATTGTACTTCAGGATCGTACCGCAAGTTTCGCCACCGCCTAGCTGATGTGCTGCAGCCAGATACTTCATGCCGAACTTGATGTTCGTCTCAGGGTCGAACAAGCCCTTCGCAGGGCCCGAGTAGCCCATCATGCGTGCCGTCGCCGGCTTGATCTGCATGAGGCCGATTTCGCCCGCGCTGCCGCGTGCATTCGGATTGAAATTGCTCTCGACGCGCACGACCGCACGAGCAAGCTCGACGGGGACGTTGTACTGGTTGGCATACTTGACGATGATCGCGGAATATTTGTTGGCTGTGAAATCCGGCATTGCATAACCGCTGGTGCGGTCAACGGTCTTCAAGGGGATTGTCTGAGATCTTGCGCCCCATTCGCCTGCGAAGGCGCAGTTGATACCCATCAACAGTGCGCTGGCGCACACTGCAGCAGAAATGATCTTCTTCATTTAGTCTAATTACTCCGACCCAAAGAATTTCCGGATCGCAGTTGAAATAACAATCCGGTCGTATGCAGCAGATACATATTAGATATTCTGCAGCAATTCTTTTTGTTTCAATTGACGGCCGCTCGAAACCCCAAACAACACAAGCGGCGCCGTTCGACGGTTGGCGTTAGACCATCGCAATGAGGAGATAATAGGGAAATGATGTGGCGACGCAGCAGACTCTCAAAATCCTGAGAATCCGCGCCACCCTAAAGTACTACTTATGCGGCGTATCGCGGCAGCGACGCCAGCAAACGGTGCAGCGTGTCGATCGTCGAAAAATCCGCGATCCCGTCGATTCGAGCGGGCCGAAAATGGCGCTGGAAAGCCTCGATGTCGCCCGCCATCTTGTCGGAGAATTGGCCTGTGATCTCAGTCGCATAACCGTAAAGCGAGAGCATCGACTGCAGAGCCTCGACCGGCTGGCCGCTGTCGCCGCGTTGGAAAAATCTTCCACCGGAGATCGCAGCAGGCTCAACCCAATGCCCCACACCGGCCTTGTGCAGGCCTGACCAAGGAAATTTTTCTCCCGGATCAACCTTCCGAATCGGTGCTACATCGGAGTGCCCAAGCACCCTTTCGGGGGTAATGGACCAACGTTGGCCGCAATCGCGACACAATTCAATGACCGCTTGAATTTGTTCTTGCGGATACTCAGGGAGCCCTCCGGGATGACCCGCATTGGCGATCTCGATCCCGATCGACAAAGAGTTGATATCGGTCTCCCCCCGCCAGTAACTTTTGCCGGCGTGCCAGGCACGGCGCTCCTCGGGGACGAGCTGCAGAACCTCGCCATCTTCACCAACGAAGTAGTGGCTCGAGACCTGACTTTCGTCCCGACAGAGCCACTCCAAGGCTCCGTCAGGCGTCGGCATGCCTGTATAGTGAAGAAGGATCATGTCTGGCCTGCGCCCATCAGCACGTTCGCCGTGATTTGGCGATGGGCGAACGGTTGCTTTCCGGTAGTCGGCCTCGAACGAGGTCATGCTGCGCGGCGTTCCTTCTCGATTGCCTCGTAGGCTGCATTCAGCGCAGCCATGCGCTCATTGGCAATCGCATGGAACTCGGCCGGCACGCCCCGCGAAATCAGGCGATCAGGATGATGTTCGCTGACAAGTCCATGATAGCGGCGACGGATCGTCGTGAAGTCGTCGGAGGGCGAAACGCCGAGCACCTTGTAGGGATCGCGGCCCATGGAAACATGCCGCGCTGCAATTCGTTCGAAATGATCTTCATTCATATGGAAGATCTCGCTCACGTGCCGCAGGAACGCCAATTCCTTCTCATGGATGAGCCCATCCGCTTTGGCGATATGGAAAAGACCGTCCAGCACCTCTTCCAGGACCGGGCAATTGGCTGCGCATGTCACGCACAAGGATGACAGGCGCTCCGCATAGGCTTCATAGCCGGCAACGTCCTGACGCGCCAGATTGTAGAGGCGTGCGACATTCTTTGCCTGCTCCGGCGGGAACTCGAATATCTCGCCAAAGGCATCCACCTCCCGCTCGCTCACGATTCCATCGGCCTTGGCCATTTTTGCGGACAGAGCGATGATGGCGACCGAGAAGGCCACCTTGCGGCGCGTCTCGGGATCGCCCTCGAAAACTGTCCGGATAGCCTCGACCACCGCCGAAAGGACGTTGCCCGCGGTGTTGCCAATGGCATTCAGCAGTTTTTCCCAGAAGGACATAAAAGTCTCTCGCAGCGCAAATAGGTTAGACACCTTGACCAAATAAAGCCTGCGTTTGCAAGGCGGCGATTGGTCGTAGGAGCGAATACAGCTTTCACATTTCGGTAATTGTCGCCCCGATGCTGAAGCATACGCCGCATTCGCATTGCCTCATATGACACCAAAGGATAGGCTGCGGTGACGACGGCACGGCGCCCGGCGCACCGCTGCTCCGCGCGCGCTCGGAGATTTCCACAATCGATCTCAACGGCTATCCGAAGCTTGAAACGATTATATCGTCGTTCAGCCTATCTTCGCCGTTTTGGTGCAGGATTTTCACAATAACTACACTTTACATGCCCCTTTCCCTGTCGCATCCATGCGTTAGGTAGGCAGCACGCAGGTGCTCTGATAAGAGACACGATGGAGGGATCATGGCCAAACAGAAAGTCGCAATGCTCACGGCTGGAGGCCTGGCGCCCTGTCTGTCGTCGGCGGTTGGCGGGCTGATCGAACGCTATAGCGACGTCGCGCCCGACATCGAACTCGTCGCCTATCGCTCCGGCTATCAGGGCGTGCTTCTCGGCGACAGCATCAAGATCAACGCAGACATGCGCCAGAAGGCGCCGCTTCTGCATCGCTACGGCGGTTCGCCGATCGGCAATAGCCGCGTCAAGCTCACCAACGCAGCCGATTGCGTGAAGCGCGGCCTGGTCAAGGAAGGCGAGAATCCGCTGCGCGTTGCCGCCGAGCGCCTCGCCAACGATGGCGTAACCATCCTTCACACCATCGGTGGCGACGACACAAACACCACCGCCGCCGATCTCGCGGCATATCTGGCTGCCAACGGCTACAATCTGACGGTCGTCGGCCTCCCGAAGACGGTCGACAACGACGTCGTTCCTATCCGCCAGTCACTCGGCGCGTGGACGGCGGCCGAAGTCGGAGCGCATTTCTTCGACAACGTCAGCAACGAGCAGACGGCAGCACCGCGCACCTTGATCATCCATGAAGTCATGGGGCGCCACTGCGGATGGCTGACGGCCGCGACGGCGCGTGCCTATCTGCAACGGACGAAGAACTACGAGTACGTTGGCGGCTTCATGACGAACGCCAAGATGAAGAGCATCGACGCGGTCTACCTGCCCGAAATGGCTTTCGACCTCGATGCGGAAGCGGCACGCCTGAAGGAAATCATCGACCGTACTGGCCATGCGACCGTGTTCGTCTCGGAAGGCGCCTGCCTCGATGCAATCGTCGCGGAACGCGAAGCCGCCGGCGAGACCGTCAAGCGCGACGCTTTCGGACACGTCAAGATTGACACGATCAATGTCGGCGGCTGGTTCCAGAAGCAGTTCGCTGGCCTCATCAACGCCGAACGCTCGCTCGTGCAGAAGTCCGGCTATTTTGCGCGCTCGGCTCCCGCTAACGGCGATGACCTTCGCCTGATTCAGAGCATGACCGACCTCGCCGTTGAAAGCGCCCTCAACAAGGTGTCCGGTGTGACTGGCCACGATGAAGCACAAAACGGCAAGCTCAGGACGATCGAGTTCCCGCGCATCAAGGGCGGCAAGGCCTTCGACACCTCCACCAAGTGGTTCGGCGAAGTCATGGACACGATTGGCCAGAAATACCGGGCAGCATGATTGACTGAGGGTTGATATGGTGTCTTTGCTTTTGTCCTAGGGAATAGGAGGAGATTCCATGTCGCTCGAAGCCTGGTTCGCTTTTGCCGCTGCGTCTGCAATCATGCTGGCCATCCCTGGCCCGACGATTCTCCTCGTTGTTTCCTATGCGCTCGGGCACGGACGCAAGACGGCGCTTGCGACGGTAACCGGCGTGGCGCTCGGCGACTTCACCGCGATGACCGCATCATTGTTCGGATTGGGGGCCGTGCTCGCGGCCTCCGCAACCCTGTTCACGGTGCTGAAGTGGATCGGCGGCGCCTATCTGATCTGGCTCGGGATCAAGCTCTGGCGGGCGCCGGTGATTTCCGAACCGATGGCAGACAATGACAACCTGCCCGAAAAGAAATCCCTCAAGGTTTTCCTCCACGCCTATGTCGTCACGGCTCTCAACCCGAAGAGCATCGTCTTCTTCGTCGCATTCGTTCCGCAGTTCTTGAATCCGTCTCAGCCGTTCTTCGGCCAGATGCTCATCATGGAAGCCACCTTCCTGGTGCTCGCCACCATCAATGCCTCGACTTATGCGCTGGCAGCAAACGCGGCGCGCGGGCTCATCCGTAAGGCGAGCGTTCAACGCGCAGTCAACCGTACCGGCGGCACTCTGCTCATTGCCGCGGGCGCCGTAACGGCCGGCTATCGCCGCATCGCCGCGTAAATATTTTCGGCGGGTTGCAGCAAAGCAACGAATACGTTAATGGCGGAATCCGGGCTTAAGGTTTTTGGTAACTTCTAACGCTGCCGGGGCGGCGCGTTCACGAAAGTGAGAGTATGGTAGCGATCGGTTTTTCCGGCCTGAAACGCAGTCTCGTCGTTTCGACGATGCTCTGCGGCGTTGTTGCCGGATGCACGAGCGTCGAATACACCTCGCAGGCAGAATTGACCGCTCTCCAGACAGTTGTACCGACACCGAAGCCGGGCGAAGATGCCACACTTGCCGCCGTGCCTGCCGGCGAAGGCAGCACTGAAACGGCGATGGTCCCTGCCACGGACCCGACAGCGGCTGCTCTCGCAGCCCCAGCCATGCCGACCGCGGCGCCTTCACAACCAGGCGGTCAGATCGAGCCTACCGCCGCAACGGGTTATGCGCAGATTCCCCTTACTCCCGAGATGACGGCAATACAGTCCGTCATACCCATTCCGCGTCCTGGCACCCCCTCCCCGTCAACGCAGCTCGCCTTTGCCGCAACGCCCCAGGCCGGCAGCGGCGCCATCGCCGCCCTTTCCGCAATCGACACCACGCCGCACCCGATGATGGACTACGGCTTCGACACTTCGGGTCCATCCGACCCGCCTGCTGCCCCGCCGATGTTCAGCGACAGCGACGACGACGGCGCGCCGACCGTGGAAAAAAGCGCGATCACCAAGATCATCGACAAGTATTCGAAGATGTATGAGGTGCCCGCCTCGCTGCTTCACCGCGTCGTCCACCGCGAAAGCCGCTACAATGCCAAGGCTTACAACAAGCGTGGCTACTTCGGCCTGATGCAGATCAAGTACAACACGGCGAAGTCGATGGGCTACGAAGGCGAGCCCGCCGGTCTGTTCGACGCCGAGACCAACATCAAATACGCCGCCAAGTATCTGCGCGGCGCCTGGCTCGTGTCCGACAGCAGCGAAGACAATGCCGTCCGCCTTTACGCCCGTGGCTATTATTACGAGGCCAAGCGCAAAGGTATGGACGACGTCGCCCAGGGCAATTATTGACCATTATGGTCCAGCGTAGCGAGTAGCTCCTTCACCAGCATCTGCGGCTTGTAGCGAAGCCAGCTTGGCGTTAACCCAAGTCTGACGACGACGAGTTTCGCCGACGGCACGATCGCCACGCTCTGCCCGTCATGTCCTTCCATCCAGAATGTATCGTCGGGAAGACCGGCTAATGCACTGCTATCGCCACCCGGCGCGGCAAGCCAGGCTTGCGCCTGCGTATATTTGCCGCCTGAGGATGCCGTCGGCGTCCTCATCGCCGTCATGAAGCGTTCCGGCAGCAGCCGCTCCCCATTCCAGACGCCGTCCTGAAGAAGGAACTGCCCGAAACGGGCCCAGTCCCGCGCGGTGGCGTAGAGATAGGAGCTGCCGGCGAATGTGCCGCGTGCGTCGACCTCCAGAACCGCGCTCGACATGCCGATCGGATCGAACAGGGCCATCTTGGGATAGGCAAGCGCTGTCTGCATGTTGCCGATGCGATCCATCCATATCTTCGAGATGAGAACCGATGTGCCGCTGGAGTAGTTGAAGCGCTCGCCAGGACTGGCCTCCAATGGGAGGCTCGCTGGCAGTACCGTCATATCCGCATCGAGATAAAGCATCCGAGTGACGTCAGCGACCGTGCCATAGCTTTCGTTGAAGGCTAGGCCGCTCTGCATGCCCATGAGGTCGCTGAGCTTGATTGTCGAGTGATCACCACCCTGCCACTGCGGCAGGAGCGCTATGTCATCAAATGTTATTCTGTTGTCGAGCATCAGCCGCCCGACAATCGCAGCGTTGACGGTCTTTGTCATGGACCAGCCTGTCAGCGGCGTCGTTGGACCGAAGCCGTCGCCATAGCGCTCGGCGATGATGCGGCCATTGTGAACGACGACGACGGCGCGCATGGCCGGACCGAGCAAATCTTTGTTCGCAAGCAGCGCGTCGACACCGCTATCATGGACATCAGCGACGGTGTTACCCTCTGGCCATATCGCCTCATTTGGAGAGCTTTGAGCTTCCGGCCCGTCTGGCACCGCGCGCGCTGCCGTTTCAAAGTCCCCGTCTGGCACGCTGCTACAGCCGAGCGCGCCGCGATAGATTGCATAACCCGGTGCGAAAAGCCCAAGGATACGGGCAGTAACCCGCTTTTCCTGCCGGTCGACAGCCACACGCACCAGCCGCAGCAGCGGGTTTCCCGGCGCCTGCACGTCCTCATGGAGCACCTGTTCAGGATCCCTTCCCGCGAGAAAGACGTTCGAGCAAACGATCTTGGCCGCATAGCCATCCCCCACGCGCAGCAGTTCCGGCGGGCTGACATAGAGCCAGGCGGCGCCCATGGCGACAATCACTACCAGCAGAAGAGCAAGTGATTTTACGACACGCAGCACAAATCGCATCTACGGTCCTCCCTGCGTGCAAGAGAAGCAGGAAAGCCCGTACAGCGAAAGACCCCAGGGTGCGGCTGGCCCTGCATTTCCTGTCGTCGGCCGCCCTGCCCACAGCCCGCGTCATCAAACTGTAGTCACGACGCGCTAAACGCCCTGAACGCTAAAAGGGTGAAAGACTCATATGACGGAATTTGCACCGGATGCCGGCTTCCGCAAGAACCGGAAACTCAAGGCAGCCCTTCTCCGCCACAACGCCTTCTCCAAGGCGGGCTTTTCGGAACGGCTCTTTGGCCTTTTGTTTTCCGGTTTGGTTTATCCGCAAATCTGGGAAGATCCCGATCTCGACATGCTGGCGATGGAGCTTCAGCCCCATCATCGCGTCGTGACAATCGGCTCCGGCGGCTGCAATATGCTCGCCTATCTCTCTAAGGGTCCAGCATCGATCGATGTGGTCGACCTCAATCCGCATCATATCGCCCTCAATCGGCTGAAGCTTGCGGCATTCCGTCACCTTCCCGGACACACCGACCTCGTTCGCTTCCTCGCAAAGCCGCGTGAAACGTCGAACAGCCACGCGTTCGACCAGTTCCTCGCGGCAAACCTCGACGACGCAACCCGGAACTACTGGAACAGCCGCAAGTTCGGTCGCCGGCGCGTCACCGTCTTCGACCGCAATATCTACGAAACCGGTCTGCTCGGACGGTTTATCGGCGCGGCTCACCTTCTTGCCCGCCTGCACGGCGTCGACCTCACGGAGATGACAAAGGCGCGTTCGCTGCGCGAGCAGCGCCAGTTCTTCGATGAGAGGATCGCACCGCTGTTCGACAAACCCGTCGTGCGCTGGATTACCGGACGCAAAAGCTCGCTATTCGGCCTCGGCATCCCGCCGCAGCAGTACGACGAACTGGCAAGCCTCGCGGCAGATCAGTCGATCGCCCCGGTTCTGCGGCATCGGCTTGAGAAGCTGGCCTGCCACTTCCCGATGCAGGAGAACTATTTTGCCTGGCAGGCCTTCGGGCGCCGCTACGCCCCCGAAGGCGAAGGACCGCTTCCGACCTATCTCGAGCCTGTAAACTACGAGGTGATCCGCGCGAACGTCGATCGCGTCAACGTTCATCACGCCAGCTTCACCGAGCTCCTTTCAGGAGAGCCGGCTGCCTCGCGCGATCGCTACATCCTCCTGGATGCGCAGGATTGGATGACGGACGAGCAACTCAATGATCTCTGGGCAGAAATTAGCCGGACGGCGCGTGAAGGTGCTCGGGTGATTTTCCGCACCGCCGCGGAAAAGAGCATCATCGAAGGGCGTCTGTCGCCTGCCATCCGTGATCAGTGGACCTACATGGAGGAACGTTCCCTCGAGCTGACGGCGCTCGATCGCTCGGCAATCTACGGCGGCTTCCATATTTACAGGAAGACGGCGTGAGCGGGGTCGACACGAACCCGGTGGCCAAAGACGACGGCCATGCCGCCCTGATGGATGGTATGTACCGCTACCAGCGCCACATCTATGATCTGACGCGCAAATACTACCTGCTTGGCCGTGATCAGACGATCCGCGATCTGAATGTGCCGGCGGGCGGCACCTTGCTGGAAGTCGGTTGCGGCACCGGTCGCAACATGGCGCTGGCCCATAAGCATTATCCGCAAGCTCGGCTCTACGGCCTCGACATCTCACAGGAGATGCTGATCTCCGCGCGCAAGACATTCGAGAGCAAGGCCACGATCCCGGACTTCCGCGTCGCCGACGCAACGGCATTCACGCCTCGCGAATTTGGCGTCAGCGGATTCGACCGGATCCTGATCTCCTATGCGCTCTCCATGATCCCCGACTGGGAGTGCGCCGTCGACTCAGCCCTTGCCGCTCTTGCCCCCGGCGGCGAGTTGCACATAGTCGATTTTGGCCAGCAGGAGCGGCTGCCAGGGTGGTTCGCGCGCTTTCTCAAGGCATGGCTGCGAAAATTTCATGTCTCGCCGCGCGCTGATTTGCGACAGGTTCTCGAGTCCCAAGCCTCTGAAAATCAAGCACGACTAATATTCGAAACCATGGGCGGCGGGTATGCCTGGCGGGCTGTCATTGTGACCAAAGCTTGACATTTCGCTTGAAACTAACCGAATTTTTACGTTGATATGGGAAATAGAGGGGACATTCCTCGCTGGACACGTCTTTCACGAAGGTCGAGCTGTGGGGCAAAAAATCCATTCGTTTCGCGACGGAACACCTATGCGCCGGCTTCTGTTTTGCGTTTTGCCGTTGGCTATCATGCTCGCCGGATGCACGTCATCGGGCTATGACTATCTCGAAACAGCGTCCGTAAAGCCGAAAACGCGCTTCAAGGACACCGATCCCCAGGACTTCGGCGCAAAGCATCCGGAGCAGCAGCCGATCCACGGCATCGACGTTTCCAAGTGGCAGGGCAATATCGACTGGCAGACGGTCAAGGGCTCTGGCGTTGCCTTTGCGTTCATCAAGGCGACCGAAGGCAAGGACCGCATCGATCCGCGCTTCAACGAGTACTGGCAACGCGCCCGCGCCGTCGGCATTCCTCACGCGCCCTATCACTTCTACTATTTCTGCTCGACGCCCGACGAGCAGGCTGACTGGTTCATCCGTAACGTGCCAAAGGAATCGATGCGCTTGCCGCCGGTCCTCGACGCCGAATGGAATGCGGAATCGAAGACTTGCCGCCTTCGCCCGGATCCGGCGACGGTTCGCGCCCAGCTTCAGCGCTTCATGGATCGCCTCGAGGCCTATTACGGCAAGCGGCCGATCATCTATACCTCGGTCGACTTCCACCGCGACAATCTCGTCGGCTATTTCCAGGATTATCACTTCTGGGTTCGCTCCACTGCCAAGCATCCCGAGGTCACGTATGCCGACCGCCGTTGGGCCTTCTGGCAGTACACGTCGACGGGCGTCATCCCCGGCATCAAGGGACCGACGGATATCAATGTTTTCGCCGGATCGACGCAGAACTGGCACAACTGGGTGGCAGCGGTATCGAGGGACACAAATTCTTAGCAACGTCCGGCGGTCTTTCTTGCTTCCGTCACAATCATTTGGGAAATCGACTGAAATTCCATTTGATGACGAGGATCGAAACTATGTACCGCTCGCCCGCAAGCCGCACGGCACTTGCACTCCTTTTTGCCGCTGGTCTCGCCACCGGCGCCGCCGCAGAAACGCCGGCATCGAGTGCACCGGCTTCGCAGGCAGCAGCCCCGGCATGTGACGGCGACCTCACGGACTTTCTCGCCGGCGTGAAGGCCGACGCAATTGCCGCCGGTGCATCGGCCGAGGCCGCAGACAAGGCGCTGGAAGGCGCGCAGATCGACCAGAAGGTCTTGAGCCGCGACCGCGCTCAAGGCGTGTTCAAGCAGACCTTCCTGGAGTTCTCGCAGCGCACCGTCAGCCAGGCTCGCCTCGATATCGGCCGCCAGAAGATGAAGCAATATGCGGATGTCTTCGCCCGCGCCGAGCAAGAGTTTGGGGTGCCCGCTGGCGTCATCACCGCCTTCTGGGCCATGGAAACGGATTTCGGCGCAGTGCAGGGCGACTTCAACACCCGCAACGCCCTCGTGACCCTCGCCCATGATTGCCGGCGGCCGGAGTTGTTCCGCCCGCAGCTGATCGCCCTCATCGAAATGGTTCAGCATGGTGACCTCGACCCGGCAACCAACACCGGCGCCTGGGCGGGAGAGATCGGTCAGGTCCAGATGCTGCCGCGCGATATCGTTGCCTATGGCATGGACGGCGACGGCGATGGCCACGTGCGCCTCAAGCAGAGCGCTCCTGATGCGATTCTGACGGCAGCAAAGTTCATCCAGCATCTCGGCTTCCAGAAGGGCCAGCCGTGGATCCAGGAAGTCACCCTTCCCGAAGGCCTGCCCTGGGAGAAGTCGGGCATCGGCGGTCCCCTGACGGCCGGCGAATGGTTTGCCCTCGGCGTCAAGCCGCGGGATGGGAACACCAACTTCGGTAACCTGCACGCCGACTTGATCCTGCCGCAGGGCCGCCTCGGAGCGACCTTCATCGCCTACCCGAATTTCCAGATCTATCTCGAATGGAACAAGTCGTTCATCTACACGACGTCGGCAGCCTACTTCGCGACCCGTCTTGCTGGTGCGGAGACCTACCTCAAGGGCACGCCGGAGCAGGGTCTTTCCAACGACCAGATGAAGGAACTGCAGACCAAGCTCGGAACCCTCGGCCACGACGTCGGCAAGGTCGACGGCATCCTGGGTTCGGGCACGCGCGTAGCCATCCAGAAGGAGCAGCAGCGTCTCGGCATGCCGGCCGACGGCTGGGCAACGCCGACACTTCTGAATTCGCTGTGATTACTGATTCAGCACGCTTAAAGCCGGGTCTCAGACCCGGCTTTTTCATTTGTTCCATCGTTTCAGAGACTTCGCCTAGCCTTCATCTTGCCGCATGTGTGAAGGCGGGATCGCTGACTTTAACGCCAAGTTAAAATCTGTGAATATTTTTCCGTCGCAATTTTGCCAGTGATTTCATCACGTTGCCCGCAAGCCAGCATTGTCGATGTGACATTTTCGCCGCAGTGCAGTATAAAATCTGCTTTCCAAGCGACACATTCGCGACATATTATCGCGGCGTTAACGCAAGGAGACAGACATGGGACTTACACAATCCTTGAATGTCCTTTTGGTCAGCGCGGCGTTTGCATTCGTATTGACAATGCTTTTCATCTAAACGTCGTGCCGATTGAACAGTGCCGAGACTCCTGAGTAGCGAAACAGTTCAATGAATCGGAAAAGCGCATCCCACGGAGATGCGCTTTTCTTTTTGTCCTCTAATCTGGGCCAGCCTAGGCGGCAGCGCCGGCCTTTCTGGCCCCTTCCCGGGTAAAGCCGAGATTGGTCAGCACTGCCGACACGAGAGGCGAGCGATTCATCGTGTACAGATGGAAATCGGTGAGCCCGCGACGAGCGAGGTCTTCGATCTGCTCGGCCGCAACCTCGGCGGCAACCTTTGCTCTCTCTTCGGGCTTGTCGTCGAAGCCCGCAAAGCGCTCATCCAGAAACGCCGGTATCACGGTGCCGCAAGCGCCGGCAAACCGCTTCAGCTGCGTCAGGTTTTGGATTGGCATGATACCCGGCACAATAGGAATATTGACGCCGGCAGCCCGCACCTTTTCCAGATAGCGCTCGAAATTGTCGTTGTCGAAGAAGAACTGCGTCAGCGCGCGGGTCGCGCCGTTGTCCGCCTTTTGCTTCAGCATATCGATATCGGCGGCGGTATCACGGCTCTCCGGATGCTTTTCGGGGTAGGCCGAGACCGAAATCTCGAAGTCGCCGATTTCACGCAGTCCGGCAACCAGTGCTGCTGCATTCGCATAGCCGCCGGGATGCGGCTGGTAGGGTGCGCCGACGCCGCCAGGGGCATCGCCTCGAAGCGCAACGAAGTGCTTGACGCCAACTTTGCGGAAGCTGTCGATCACGCTGTGCGTTTCGTCCTTCGTCGCGCCGACGCAGGTGAGATGCGACGCCGTGGCAAGCGGGGTTTCGGCGAGGAAGCGCGACACGGTCGCCAACGTTGGTGCCTTGGTAGTCCCACCGGCGCCATAGGTCACCGACACAAAGTCCGGGTTCCAGTCCTGCAGCTCGTTGACCGCGTTCCACAGTTGTCCTTCCATCTCTTCCGACTTCGGCGGAAAGAACTCGAAGGAAATGCCGATCTTGCGGCGCGCGTCGCTGTTCAAAGCCATTTCATTATCTCCCGGCAAGTATGGGTTCGGCGCCTTCACTCACGGCTGAGGCCGTGAGGCGCCGAGGGTCGCGCGCAAGCCAAACAGTGACGGTGAGCCCCTGCCCGCTTTGATGACCCGGGTGAAGATCGACGACCTGCTCGACATCCAGCCCGGCCTTGCGCAGCCAGTCGGACATCGACTGATGCGAGAAGCCGAGGCGAACATGCGCGTGCTCGTCGCGAAGGTATTCCAGCCCGTGTGGGGCAAGATCGATGATAAGAAGCCGTCCGCCTGGCCGCAGCATGCGCGCGGCCTCGCCGATTGCGATCTCCGGCTGATCGAAGAAATGCAGCACCTGATGGATCGTCACCACGTCGAAATCCTGCGCCTCGAACGGCAAATTCAGGATATCGGCGTGACGAACGGATGCCTTGGTGATCCCTGACTTGTCGAGGTTGGCGCGCGCCACGCTCAGCATGTCGCGGCTGGCGTCGACGCCGATCGCCCGGCGATAGAGGCCAGATAGAAGCTCGAGGATGCGTCCTGTCCCGGTGCCCAGATCGAGAAGCGAGTCGATCGGCTGGCTGCCGAGCAACCGTATGACGGCGGCATCGACCTCTTCATCGGCGGCGTGCAGGCGGCGAAGCTCGTCCCATTCCGCCGCGTTGCGGCTGAAATAGGCCTGCGCGCGCTCGGCCCGCTGACGTTTGACCGTCGCCAGCCGTTCGCTGTCGCGAAGGACGACGGGGTCGTTCTCGGAGGCATGCGCCAGCAGGCTGCGCACGAAAGCGGCCGCTTTGCCATCCTGCCGAAGGCGGAAATAGGCCCAGGCGCCTTCCTGGTAGCGGTCGATCAGATCCGCTTCGCCCAGCAGCTTGAGGTGACGAGAAATACGCGGTTGGGACTGGCCAAGGATTTCCGTAAGATCGGTCACGGTCAGGTCGCCCGCCGCCAGCAGAGCCAGAAGACGCAGACGCGTCGGCTCGCCGGCCGCCCTGAGGACGTCCACCAAAGCATCCAATCCAAGTCTGATAGGCTCACCCATACCCGATCCAATCAACATATAAAGATATCTTTATGTGATTTGAATAGGTGTGGCAAGCTGGAATTCCATCCATTCACGAAATTAGCTGCTCGGATCACGACATAGGTGCGCGCAAAAAAAAGCCCCGGCGAACCGGGGCTTTCATATAGCTGGAGTCGCTCTTTGGCGATCAGCGCGTCAGGCGCTTATAGGTCACGCGGTGCGGATTGATCGAGTCGACGCCGAGACGGCGCATCTTGTCCTTCTCGTAGTCCTCGAAGTTGCCCTCGAACCATTCGACATGGCTGTCGCCCTCAAAGGCGAGGATATGCGTCGCCAGGCGGTCGAGGAACATGCGATCGTGGCTGATGATGACAGCGCAGCCGGCGAAGCTTTCGAGCGCGTCCTCGAGGGCTGCGAGCGTTTCCGTATCCAGGTCGTTGGTCGGTTCGTCGAGCAGGATGACGTTGCCACCGGCCTTCAACATCTTGGCCAGGTGGACACGGTTGCGCTGACCGCCGGAAAGCGTGCCGACCTTCTGCTGCTGGTCGCCGCCCTTGAAGTTGAAAGCCCCGCAATAGGCGCGCGAGTTCACTTCGTGCTTGCCGAGCTTGATGATGTCGTTGCCGCCGGAGATTTCCTCCCAGACCGTCTTGTTGCCGTCGAGCGCATCGCGGCTCTGGTCGACATAGCCGAGATCGACAGTCTCGCCGATCCGGATGTCGCCGCTATCGGGCTTCTCTTGGCCGGTGATCATGCGGAACAACGTCGTCTTGCCGGCGCCGTTCGGACCGATGACACCGACAATGCCGCCGGGCGGCAGCTTGAAGGTGAGGTTTTCGATGAGCATCGTATCGCCATAGCCCTTGGTGAGGTTCTCGGCTTCGATGACGACCTGGCCAAGACGCTCGCCGACCGGGATGACGATCTGCGCATCGCCGGGGCGACGGGCCTCTGCCGCTGCGACCAACTCGTCATAGGCACGGATACGCGCCTTGGACTTCGCCTGGCGGGCCTTCGGGCTGGCGGCCATCCATTCCTGCTCGCGGCTGATTGCCTTCTGGCGGGAGGCCTCTTCGCGCCCCTCCTGCTGCATGCGCTTGGCCTTCGATTGCAGATAGGCGGAGTAGTTGCCCTCGTAGGGGATACCGCGACCACGGTCGAGTTCGAGGATCCAGCCCGTGACATTGTCGAGGAAGTAGCGATCGTGGGTGATCATCAGGACGGAGCCGGGGTACTGGCGCAAATGTTTTTCAAGCCAGGCAATCGTCTCGGCGTCGAGGTGGTTGGTTGGTTCGTCGAGCAGCAGCAGGTCGGGCTGCGCCAACAACAGGCGGCAGAGCGCTACACGGCGCTTTTCGCCGCCGGAGAGCTTCTCGACCGAAGAGTCGCCTGGCGGGCAGCGCAGCGCGTCCATGGCCATTTCGACCTGGCTTTCGAGGTCCCAGAGGTTCTGGCTGTCAATGACGTCCTGGAGCTTGGCGCCCTCTTCCGCCGTCTCGTCGGAATAATTCATCATCAGCTCGTTATAGCGATCGAGGATCGCCTTCTTCGGAGCAACACCTTCCATGACGTTTTCGAGCACGGTTTTGGCGGCATCGAGCTGCGGTTCCTGCGCGAGGTAGCCGAGTGTGGCACCTTCAGCAAGCCAGGCCTCGCCGGTGTATTCCTTATCGAGGCCGGCCATGATGCGTAGTACCGTCGACTTACCGGCGCCGTTTGGTCCGAGGATACCGATCTTGGCATCAGGATAAAAAGAAAGGTGGATGTTTTCCAGCACCTTCTTGTTGCCGTACGCCTTGTTGAGGCCGGCCATATGATAGATGAACTGACGTGCCATTGATTGTTCGCTCCGCGGCGGGATTTAAGTTTGCCGCTATGTAGGCGAATTGGGCTCAAGGAGCAACGCGCGAAGGCTAAAAACCAGAGGCTTTTGTGGCCTTGCGGACATTTTGCAGAGGGACGGCGTCACTACCAAAGCTTCGCGTGATCGATGCGAAAGAGTTGGAAATCGCTCGGCTTCGCATAAGGAACCCTCTCGAGACCCGGCCAACTTTTCCCAGCCGCCAAAGCCGCATAGAGCGGAGCCTGCTGTAGATCGGCCGCCAGCGGAAATCGGCATACAGCCACATAGTCGAAGGGCTCCAACGCCGCGCGGCGGACCGCCGCGTCAGACGAGGTGAAGGCCTCGAACATGCGTCTCATACCGGGCGACGCACGGTGGAATGGCACTGCGCCGACAGAAAATCCTGCAGGACGTGCGAATAACACGCGCAACGCGATGCCCTGAGGAAGCGCAATTCGTCCCGCGGCGACCGAATTCAGAACACCGAAATCCTCGCCGTCGCAGTCGCTGGCCGTCATGTAATCGACCGCATCGAATACGTGCATCGGCGGTCGGATGACAAGGCAAAGAACCGCTGGCGCAAGAACGGATGCAAGGGCAAATCCGACAGCCACTCGCACTCCTCGCGTTGGCGATCGGGCATTTAGATAATAGGCAATCGCCGCTGGCAGAAACGGCGGTATGAGCGCAATCGGAAAGCGGATGTTCCGCAAGACGTCAAACGTCAGAAGCAGGGAGGCAAGACCCACGGCGAATGCAACCCCCACGCCGAACTTTTGCTGTCGTATCTGCGCGGCGACGTAAGGTGCAGCCAGAAGGGCACCGCAAGTGGAAAGCGCCAGCAGCGCAACGGTGGAGTATTGCGCACTCTCGTAAAGGTAGAGGAAGCTGTTCTCCTGCCAAATGCGAGAGAACCAAAACGCGCGCGATACCGGATCGATCATCTGATAGGGGCCGCCGAGACAGCGTGGAAAATACCACGCAGCCAGGCCAAGGACGAATGCGCTTGACAGGCCCAGCCATAGGATTTTTGCGAAGATCGATGAGCGATCCGGCACCACCCAAACTACGCAGGACAGGGTGGCGGACATTCCGATCAACAGAAACAGATAGGGTGCGGAAAAGGCATCGCATTGCGTCGAAACGATGCCGTCCGGGCCAATGAAGGCAAGCGCGGCAGCACCGGCGACGGCACTCATTGCGGGACCGCTGGCAATAATCATCGCCCGCGCATCCCTGACGCCGGCAATGTAGCAGAGGACCAGCCCGGCGTAGGCAACAACGACCAGCGGCAGGCATTCCAGTCCGATGACGATGGAGAGCGCCGCAGCGCCCCCCACGAGCGCGCCGCCCAACTGATCCCAGCGAACAAGACCGGACACCATAAGCATCATCGCGACCAGTTGGCCATCGTGGTGGTCAATGCGGCCCGGCGAGAATTCGAACACGGCAACCGCCATGAGAATTGTCATCAGCATCAACATCAGCAACGACGACAAGCGCGACGTCGGCTGATCGGCCATCAACCGTTTCACGGTGGACGCAACCGGCAGGCAGAAAAGGGCGAGCATCAACGGCGGCCAGATGCGGAAAGAGAAGGAGATAGCCTGATCGATGGGCATGAACGGCCGCAGCAACGTCGCTATTGCCGCGTAAGGTAGATCGATCAATCTCGACCAGGGCGAAACGTAAGCTTCGGGCATTGAAATGAACGGCAGCGTAAGATCGAACCACCGACCATCCGGCGACATCAGATACCGGATCTGCAACTCACGCATCTGGTCATCGAGATCACCGAGGAACAACACCCCGTCGGCGAGATCGAACAGAACAATGGCAAGCCCTGTGATGTAGACTGTGAGAAAGGTGCGCAGAAATGGCCTGCTGTCAGGCAAGACCTTCAAGTCGGCTCGCGATAGAACTGCATCCATTCCGCACTCGCCCCAGCAAACAGCGGCCAGACATTAATCCAATCCGATTAATATTCGGCTACATGAGCAAAAACACTAAAACCCAGCAGCGTCCACGACGCCCTGATCGCAGCCGAACGAGGTTCGCCCTGCCCCTTGAATGAGGTCGCGCAGGCTCGCTCCGTCATTCGAGGTGGCGTCCTCCGACAGGCCGATCGTGAGCTCGTCAATGACACGGCCTCCGCCGCCGGCGCGCCGACAACTCATCTTGACCCGATCGCCGGCGCCCGGGCCGAAGCTCTTGTCGAACGCAGCCTTGATCGCCTCCGCCGTCAGCGGCTTGCCGATGTTGGCAGCGAAAAGATCGCGGACAGCAGAGGCGTTCAGCTGATCGATGAGGCGAACCGACGTCGCAAAATAGTCGTCGGCACTCATCTTTGTGCAAGTACCGTGTTTGATCCACTCATGGCGCTCCAGCCCGGATTGCGTTCCAGGCATCGCCTTCTCAAGCGCGGCTTTGGTCTCCGCCGAAAGCTCTACCTCAGGCAGTTTCTTCCAGTTACCTTCCTTGTCCGCGGTCCGCAGCGTGCCCGAGACATCACAATAGTCCTTGCGCATCGGCCAAAGCCCGTGCAGCGAGAAATTGGTCGCATCAAACCTGTCCTTGGTCTGACTGCTGCATTCCGGCTTGCGCTGGTTGGTTTCACAGAAGGCCGGTTGCCAGCTGGCTGCCAAAATGAAGCGTGTCCTTCCACCCGCATCCTGGGCTCCAGCGGTGCCAGCAGTCGTGATCGCAATCAGGAATAAAGCCGTGCGCAGAAATGGATTGCTCATCTTCATCCCTCCCAGGAACAATTCATGAACAAGAAATCATGGTGGGTCTGTTTTCACAACCCTCAATCCCTAGGGTGCTAAAATCCAGTCGCATAAATATTGGGATGTGTTGCATTTCGCGGACGATCTGATCTTCTCGCGCAGACGGGAGGATTTGATGTTTGCAGATACGCAACGCCTTGAAACGGCGAACGCCTCGCTCGGCTTTCATCATGAAGCGGCACAATCCGAGGCACGCGGAATTATCGTTGTCTCCCATGGGTTGGCCGAGCATTCCAAGCGCTACGCCGGTTTTGCGGCGGCGATGGCGACGCGTGGTTATCATGTCTTTGCCTTCGATCACCGTGGACATGGCGAGACGACTGCTGCGGATGCTCCGATCGGACGCTTTGCCCGCCGCGATGGTGTCAGGCAGGTGATCGATGACGTCTCTGCCGTACGCGACCGCGCTGTGGCACAGTATCCCGGCCTGCCAGTCATCGTTTTCGGGCATTCGATGGGAGGTCTCATCGCGCTGAACGCTGCTGTGACCCATCCCGAGAAATATGACGCCGTCGCCGTCTGGAACTCCAATTTTAGCCCAGGCGTCGCAGGGCGGGCAGCACAAGCGATCCTGCTGGCCGAACGGGCCTTGAAGGGCTCCGATGTGCCAAGCGGCATTTTGCCGAAGCTCACCTTCGGCACTTGGGGAAAGTCCATTGCCAATCGTCGAACGGAGTTCGACTGGTTAAGCCGCGACCCTGTCGAGGTCGACAAGTATATCGCCGACCCGCTGTGCGGCTTCGATGCCTCCGTTTCCCTCTGGCTCGATATTTTCGAACTGACGTTTCGCGCGCCGCAAACGCCGCATCTGGACCGTCTGCCGAAGCAGACACCGATCCATCTTGTTGGTGGCGGGCAGGATCCGGCGACGGATGGCGGAAAAGCGGTGATCTGGCTTTCAAACCATTTGAAAGCGCATGGCTTCTCCCGTATCACGACACAGATATATCAGGACATGCGCCACGAAACGCTGAATGAAATTGGAGCGGACGCGGCCATCGCCGCATTCGCCGACTGGTGCGACGAAGCGATCGCGAGATCCTGAACCGAAGGATTTCGCGATGAGCCATGGTATTTCTTCCCGTCCCGTTTCTGCTTCAGAGGTTTCGACCGGCATTCTGCTGATGTTCCTATCGGTGCTCGTATCGCCGATCATCGACATCTTCTCCAAGCTTGCGATCGCGACGATTCCCGCGGCGGAAATCACAGGCGCTCGGTTTGTTGTCCAGGCCCTCTGCATGCTGCCGATCGTTGTCTGGCGCGGAAGCTGGAAGGGCTTCTCGTGGCGCGCCAACATCTTTCATGCCATCCGCGGCGCCATCATAACGATCTCGATGGTCTCCTTTGTCACGACGCTGAAGTACATGCCGGTTGCCGACGCTATCGCGATCTTCTTCGTCGAGCCGATCATATTGACGATCCTGAGCAGCATCTTCCTCAAGGAGACGATCGGTTGGCGCCGCTACACCGCTTGCGGCGTCGGCTTCTTCGGAGCAATGCTGATCATTCAGCCAAGCTTTCAAGAGGTAGGGTACGTGGCGCTTCTGCCCGTCGTCAGCGCCTTTTGCATTGCCATCTTCGCCTTGATGACACGCGTGCTTTCACACCGGGAAGACCCGTGGGCGATGCAGTTTCAGATGGGCATCTGGGGTCTATTGTTCTGCGCCATTCTGCTCGCGCTCGGCAGCGGCACGGGTTCCGACGTCTTTGACTCGGTGATGCCGGATGGCCGTGGCTACCTCTACCTGCTCGGCGTCGGCGTCACGGCGGCCATTGCCGGCATCTTCGGTGTCTATGCCTACCGCGCCGCGCCCGCCTCCACATTGGCGCCCCTTCAGTATTTCGAGATCGTGTCGGCAACCATTTTTGCCTGGCTCGTCTTCGGCGACTTCCCGGATGCGCTCAAGTGGCTCGGCATCTTCATCATCATCGCCTCGGGGCTGTACATTATATGGCGCGAGCGGCGCTTTGCATCGAAGCCCGTATCCGATACACCTCAATCGGCCCTGGCGCCCTGATCTGCTCGTGGGAGGAACATGACGGACAATCAGCCCCAAAAGCCGCCGCTGTCCGGCATCCGCGTCATCGAGCTCGCACGCGTGCTCGCCGGCCCATGGGCCGGCCAGATGCTGGCCGATCTGGGCGCCGATGTGATCAAGGTCGAAAACCCGGATGGAGGCGATGACACCCGGCACTGGGGCCCACCCTTTGTCGAGGGTGCCAACGGAGAAAACCTTTCCGCTGCCTACTATCACTCTGCCAACCGCGGGAAGCGCTCGATCACTGCCGATCTGAAGCGCGAGGAAGACCAGGCACTGGTTCGCCGCCTCATCGCCACGGCCGATGTGGTCATCGAGAACTTCAAGCTCGGCGGGCTCGTGAAATACGGCCTCGACTACGAGAGCCTGAAGAAGATCAACCCGAAGCTTGTTTATTGCTCGATCACGGGTTTCGGCCAGAACGGTCCCTATGCCAGCCTGGCAGGCTACGACTATATCGTTCAGGGCATGTCGGGTTTCATGTCGATCACCGGTGAGCCCGACGGGCAGCCGATGAAGGCGGGCGTTGCGATCGCCGACATATTTACCGGCATCTATGCGGTCGCAGCCATCGAGGCAGCGCTGATTCACGCACAGAAGACCGGCGAAGGGCAGTTGGTCGATATGGCGCTGCTCGATGTCCAGTCAGCCGTACTGGCCAACCAGAACATGAACTACCTGGTCTCCGGCCGCGCCCCGACACGGCTTGGAAACGCACATCCGAATATCTCGCCCTATGAAGTCGTCCCCGCCGCCGATGGCTATCTGATTCTCGCGGTCGGCAACGATGGCCAGTTCCGCCGCCTATGTGCGATCCTCGGTCTCGAGGGTACTGCTGACGATCTACGTTTTTCGACGAACAAGGCGCGCGTCGCGAACCGTGACGAGGTCCGCAGGCTCGTTTCCACCGAAACGTTGAAATGGCAGAAAGCCGACCTTCTTAAAGCCTGTGAGGCCAACGCCGTTCCGGCCGGTGCGATCAACACCATCGAAGAAATGTTTGCGGATCCACAAATTGAGGCGCGTGGATTGCGGGTAGATCTCGCCGACGCAAAGGGTACGGTCATTCCCGGCGTCAGGACGCCGGTCGTGCTGTCGCAGACGCCGTTGCGTTACGAGCGGCCGAGCCCGCGGCTGGGAGAACATCAGGAGGAGGTTCTGGCGGAACTCGCCGAACTGGAGGGGAAAAGACCATCATGAAAAAGACTGGCGGAGAACTGATCGTCGAGGCCTTGAAAGCAAATGGGGTGAAACGCCTCTCCTGCGTGCCCGGCGAGAGTTTCCTTGCCGTACTCGACGCGCTCTACGATAGCGACATCGACGTGATGGTTTGCCGCCAGGAAGGCGGCGCGGCCATGATGGCAGACGCATGGGGCAGGCTCGCCGGCGAGCCCGGCATCTGCATGGTAACCCGCGGTCCGGGCGCTACGAATGCCACCGCAGGGCTGCATATCGCCAGGCAGGATTCTATCCCGATGATCCTGTTCATCGGGCAAGTCCAACGCGATGCAAGGGAACGCGAAGCCTTTCAGGAGGTCGAGTTCCGCCGTGCGCTGACGGAGTTCAGCAAGTGGGTAGGCGAGATCGACGACGCAGCGCGCATCCCGGAATTCGTCACCCGTGCCTTTGCAATTGCAACATCCGGCCGCCCCGGCCCCGTCGTCCTGTCACTGCCCGAAGACATGCTCCGAGACGAGGTAGAGGCGCCCCGCGCCAAGCGTTACTCGCGCGTCGAAGCTCATCCCGGCCGCCGCCAGATTGACGACTTTTACTTGCGGCTACTGAAGGCCGAGCGACCGATGGTCATCGTCGGCGGTACGCGCTGGGATGCGGATGCGGTGGCCGACCTGAAAGCGTTCTCAGAACGCTTCGCGCTCCCTGTCGGTTGCTCGTTCCGTCGACAAATGCTGTTCGACCACCTGCACCCAAACTACGCCGGGGATGTCGGCATCGGCATCAACCCCGCGCTGGCTAAGGAGATCAAGGAGAGCGATCTGCTGATCCTGCTCGGCGGACGGATGTCGGAAATGCCCTCCTCCGGCTATACGCTGATCGACATCCCTTACCCGCAGCAATCACTCGTCCACGTTCATCCGGATCCGTCAGAGCTTGGCCGTGTCTACCGACCCGACCTCGCAATCAGCGCGAGCCCGAGCGACTTCGTTGCGGATCTTGCTGATCTGGAGGCGCCCAGCGAACTCAGATGGGCGGAACGAACCGAACGGATGCATCAGACCTACATGGCATGGTCGACGCCACCGCAAACCGGTCCCGGCCCGGTCCATATGGGACCGATCATGGAGTGGATCGAGGCAAACACGCGGCCAGACACGATCTTCACCAACGGTGCCGGCAACTATGCCACCTGGCTGCACCGCTTCCATCGCTTTCGTCAATTCAACACCCAAGCGGCACCGGCGTCCGGCTCCATGGGTTACGGCCTGCCCGCCGCAGTCGCCGCCAAGCAGCTCTTTCCCGAACGCGAGGTCATCTGTTTCGCCGGAGACGGCTGCTTCCTGATGCACGGCCAGGAATTTGCGACCGCCGTGCGCTATGACCTGCCGATCATCGCCATTGTCATCAACAACGGCATTTACGGCACCATCCGGATGCATCAGGAGCGCGAGTACCCAGGGCGCGTCAGCGGCACCGATCTGACCAACCCGGACTTTGCCGCCCTTGCACGCGCTTATGGTGGCCATGGGGAGACGGTCGAGACGACGGAAAGCTTCGCAGCCGCTTTCGAGCGTGCAAGGGCGAGCGGCAAACCCTCGATCATCGAGGTAAAGCTCGACCCGGAAGCCATTACGCCGACGCGCACGCTGTCCGAAATCGCCCAAACAAAAAGCCGGTGAGCGAAACTCACCGGCCTTACAAATCGCGGTGCCGTCGACTTAGTCGAGGGCGGCCGTAACTGTGAACTCGACCTTGTACTTCGGCGCAGCAAGCTTGGCTTCGCTGGTTGCGCGAGCCGGCGTGTTCGCCGGATCGACCCAGGCTTCCCAGGCAGCGTTCATTTCTGCGAAGTAGGACATGTCGGAAAGATAGATCAGCGTCTGCAGGATCTTCGACTTGTTCGAGCCGGCTGCAGCAAGCAGACGATCGACTTCGGCGAGCGCCGACTTGCACTGTTCCGTGACGCTTTCGCCTTCGCCCACCTGGCCAGCGAGGTAGACGGTGTTGCCGTGGATGACTGCGCCGCTCATGCGGGCGCCGACGTCGATGCGCTTGATTGTCATGATTGTCTCCTATTGACGAAATGAAAGACGCCGCTGGATTGAAGCGGCGTCGAACCTGGATCAGTGATCAGTACTATGCGCGGATGTGGTGCGTCTTCTGATAGATCGCGGTCGAACGCGCACCGGAACGGCAATAGCCGAGCATCGGACGCGGAAACTCGTCCAAGGCATCGACCATGCCCGCAATAGCCTCCTCATTGACGCCCATAGGGCCGACCGGCACATGCGCGATATCGAGACCGAGTTCCTTGGCGCGCGCTGCTACCAGCGCAAAAGGCGTCTGGTCGGGGCTTTCATCGTCCGGACGATGGCAGACGATCGATTTGAAACCCAAAGCCTTGATCTGGTCGAGATCCTCGACCGAAATCTGCCCGGAAACGGAGTACTCGTCGTCGATCTGGCGAATGTCCATCGCTAATCCTCCTGAAATCGTGGGGTGAATGACTACGCCGCCCCATGCGCAGCGTCAACCGCAGATCACTCAAACGAAGGCGAAGCTGAGCGCATAATCGCGGCTCTCGCCGGGCTTCAGCATGACGAATTCGCCCGCCGCTTCCAACTCGGAGCGTGATACCCATCGATGCGACACCGGCTCGATGCCGAGAACATCGACAGGCGTCTTTTGATTGCGCCAGACCTGCAGGTGCGGCAGCGTCTCGGCAAGAATTCGCACTCTGAGAACCCTGCCACCAGTGGCAGCAATCGGGCCAAGCCGCACCTCGGCGAAGCCGCCTTCCGTTGCCGGCGCCTCCACGCAGAAGATGCCGCCCGGTTCCTCGCCGAAATTCCAAGGGAAGCCACCGCCATCGAGCATCTTGCCTTCGAGTCGGGTGCCCGCGTCGAACCACTTCCCACCGATGTTCATATGGTACATCAGGAAGGTCGGAACGACCTTGTCGCTCGTGTTGACGACCTTGTCTCTGAGGCTGACTTCGCCTGTCCCGCCGTGGATGAACCAATGGCGCTCGATGCGCGCCGGCAAGCCTTCGACGGTTACGATATCGATGTCCGCCCTGCACTCGGCATTGCCATTCTCGAACTTCGTCCAGAGAACTTTGGCTGCATGGCCGGGGCCTGATCCATGCAAGGGATATACCTTCCCGTCGGCGCGGCCGGGTATGGGCTCACGATGACGGATATGATCCGGTCCGCAGGTAAAGAGGAAGCCCTGCACGGAATGCGAAATGCGCGCATCGCCGTCATCCGGAACCGCCTCCTTGGGAGCAACATCGACGCCGTTGACAACACATCCGCCGACATCCATCAGCGACGTCTCGTCAAGCATCAGTTTCGGCCCCTTAGCGGCGGCAAACTCGATCATCGTCCAACTTCCTCCCGTTCTGACCACCTTTGCACGGTTATGTCGTGCCGCCGAATTCGTCAATCGCGACCACACGCTGAGCGCACCGGAACCGACCCATGCCCCCAAATGTTTATGACCAAAGGAAAAATCACGGAGTTTTTATCTTTTGTTCAGCACGATTTCATAAATTCCACACTAGCGTCAAAATTCGCAGGTGTGTGTCGGCCAAGTCACTGAAGGGTCTAAAGACGTGAATCGCTTTGTAATATCGGGATTGTCTGCCGCAGCAGCCCTGCTGGCCATCGCTGTCGCGGCACCCTCTGCCGAGGCGCAGCAGTTTTATAATGGTCGCCAACGTGACGTCGTCTTCGTGGCGCCAAACGGCGATATCCTCGACTACATCCCTTCGGGCGCAGCCTACGCACGCGACCGGCGCGGCAACCGTGTCCTCATCGATCCCTACGGCAATGTGATCGCAACCGAGATGCGTGCGCGTGGCTACTACCCGCGCCCGCCGGTGCGCGACGCCTACAATGGCGATGGCTACTACGGAAACGATCCGTACGGCGATGCCCGTTACTCCGAACGCGGTGCAGTCACCGGCTCGATCCCACGCGACGCTGCGATCGACCGACAGCCGCTTGACGATCAGCCTTACCCGCCGGGCGGCGATAACTATGCGTCCATCGAGCAGGATCAGCAGACACCCGAGATGTTGGAGCCGAAGCCGCCCCAGGAGCCGGTGATCACGCTCAAGAACAAATCGAAGTCCGAAATTGTTGCGCTGCAGGTTTTCCTTGATCGCGCTGGCGTGTCTCCCGGCGCCATCGATGGCCGCATGGGCGCGAACGTCACCAAGGCAATCTATGCCTACCAGCAGATGGCCGGCGAGACGCTTGACCCCAACAACACCGATGCCATTCTCGAGCAGTTGCGGATGACGGGCGGTCTACCGCTCGTCAGCTACACGATCACGCCGGCGGACGCCGCCGGCCCTTACGTAGCGGAAATCCCGGAGGACTACGCCCACAAGGCCGCCATGTCGTCTCTCGGCTACACTTCGACAACCGAGATGCTCGCCGAGCGCTTTCACATGGACGAAGGTTTCCTGAAGGAAATCAACCCAGGCGTGGATTTCACCGTCCCCGGCACAATCATCAAGGTCGTTAATCCGGGCGACGCAAAGGGTGGAGCAGTTGCGCGCATCGTGGCAGACAAGGGCCGCAAGCAGGTCTTCGCCTATGACAACAGTGGCAACTTGATCGCCGCTTACCCGGCCTCGATCGGATCGACGGACACGCCCTCGCCCTCCGGCACCGTGACGGTCGAGCGCGTCGCCTTGAACCCGGGCTACACCTACAATCCGAAGATCAACTTTCAGCAGGGCGCCAACGACAAGATCTTGAATATCCCACCGGGTCCCAACGGACCTGTCGGCACGGTCTGGATGGCGCTCTCGAAGCCGACCTACGGCATCCACGGAACGCCGGAGCCGTCGAAGATCGGCCGCACGCAGAGCCACGGCTGCATCCGTCTCACGAACTGGGATGCCACCGAACTGGCGAAGATGGTCAAGCCCGGCGTCACGGTCGAATTCGTCGATTGATCCCAGGCGGCACCAACCAGAAAAAATGCGCCTCTACGGGCGCATTTTTCATTTGTCGATCAGGTTATTCAAGCGGCAGAGCGGATCAGGGGGCCAGTACTGCGCGCCGGCTCCGGCAGTTTGACTGGTACCTTCGCCATGATCTCTTCAGCAAAGCAGCGAGCGTTCTCGCGCGCCTTGTCGAGGTTGCTGACACGGGCTGGATCGAGGGAATGCAGCGTACCGCCGCAGTCGAAGAGATCGCGGAAGGCTGAGCGTTCGATGATCGCAGTATCGAGCACCGGCACCTGACGCTCGCTCAGCAGCGACTTGACGATCGAGAGTGCCCGCGTCGTTACCATCGAGTTGACGCGCGTGAGGACAACCGAGTGCCCAATGCGGATACCCGCCTTCTCATCGAGATATTGCAGCAGCTCGAGCACCTGCGCACCGCCGCGCGCGTCCATCGCGCACCCCTGGATCGGGATCAGCACGCGGTCTGAAAGCCCGATGGCCGTCGCCAACAGCGGATTGCGCGCGCCTGGGAGATCGATGATGAAGTAATCCGTATTGTGCTTGTTTTCCGAAATGTGCAGCGGCAGGGACGCCGATGTGACGAAGTCGATCACCGAGATGTTGGGCACGTGGCCGGACACCTCATGCCATCGCGTGATCCAGTGCTGCGGATCGGCATCAAGGATGGTCACCCGATAGCCCTTTTGGGCAAGCTCAGTGGCGAGGAGAAGTACGGCTGTCGTCTTGCCGGCGCCGCCCTTGGTGTTTGCGAAAGTGATGACTGGCATGGTCGGTCCTCGAAGGGAAAATGTGAGCCTCTCTATGGCTCTGTCGCGCACTCTCGGAAGCATCGTGCGGTTAATGCATCCTTTCTAATCATGGTTAACAACTTCTAAACGCGACACCTGAAATTGCGGCCAGCATTTCTTGCACTTAGGCACAATCACGACGCCATGAACAAAAAAGGCCCGGAAAGCCTAGGCTTTCCGGGCCAGTTCAGGTCCGCCTTCTTCTCTAAGTTCAGAAGCAATCCTTAAAGAGTGCCTTGGTATTTTCGAGCGTCATCTTGACCGGATTGCCGCCAGCGCTCGGATCTTCGATCGCCATGGCCGAAAGCTCATCGATTCGGTCGGGCTTGATTCCCATCGCAGAAAGGCTGTCGGGAACGCCAAGTTCAGAGCGAAGCTGCAGCACGTAGTCGTAAAAACCGTCGAAACCGCCGGAAATGCCGAGATAGGCAGCAGCGCGCGCGATCTTCTCCTCGATCGCCGAACGATTGAAGCGAAGCACCGCCGGCATCACGACGGCATTCGTCATGCCGTGATGCGTGTTGTAGACCGCCCCGATCGGATGCGACAGCGCGTGGATGGCGCCAAGCCCCTTCTGGAACGCGACCGCACCCATGGCTGCGGCCGACATCATGTTGGCGCGGGCTTCGAGATCGGTGCCTTCCTTGTAGGCGCGCGGCAGGTATTCCTTGACGAGACGCATACCCTCAAGCGCGATGCCTGCCGACATCGGGTGGTAGAACGGCGAAGAATAGGCTTCCAGGCAATGCGCGAAAGCATCCATGCCGGTGCCGGCGGTGATGATTTTCGGCATTCCGACCGTCAGTTCCGGATCAGCGATGACAACGCCCGGCAGGAACTTCGGATGGAAGATGATCTTCTTCACATGCGTTTCGGAATTGGTGATGACGCTGGCGCGACCGACTTCCGAGCCGGTGCCTGCTGTGGTCGGCACCGCGACAATCGGCGCAATGCCGTCGAGGCTGGCACGCGTCCACCAGTCGCCGATATCCTCGAAGTCCCAGACGGGCCGCGTCTGGCCGGCCATGAAGGCGACGCACTTGCCGAGGTCGAGCCCCGAACCGCCGCCGAAGGCGACGACGCCGTCATGGCCACCATCCTTGAACGCCTTGACACCAGCTTCAAGGTTCTTGTCATTCGGGTTCGGGTCAACATCCGCGAAGATCGCGCGGCCGAGACCAGCTTCTTCGAGAATGTCGAGCCCCGTCTGGGTGATCGCCATCGACGCCAGACCGCGGTCGGTGATCAGCAGCGGCTTCTTCATGCCGAGGCTCTTGCAGGCGTCCGCCAGTTCCTTGATGCGCCCCCGACCGAGCTTGAAGGCTGTCGGGTAGCTCCAGTTGGCTGTGATGTTCATGCTGTGACTTTCTTCAGATGATAGGATTTCGGACGCGTCAGGTTCTGGAAGCCGATGATCGACAACGAGCCGCCACGGCCGGTTTCCTTGACGCCGGTCCAGCAGAGCGCCGGATCGAGATAGTCTGCGCGGTTCATGAACACCGTGCCGGTTTCGATCTCGCGACCAAGCCGCCCTGCCCGCTCCGGATCCTTCGTCCAGAGCGAAGCCGTCAGGCCATACTGGCTGTCGTTCATCAGGGCGATTGCCTCGTCATCGCTTTTGACCTTCATGATGCCGACGGCAGGGCCGAAAGTTTCTTCGCGCATGAAGGCCATCGAGTGATCGACGTTGACGAGGATCTGCGGCGCAAGATAAGCGCCACCATCATCCTGCGGAAAGAGCTTCGGATCGACCAGGGCCTTGGCACCCCTGGAGACAGCATCGGCGACCTGCTCGCGCACCACCTTGGCGAAACGTTTGTTTGCCATCGGGCCGAGCGACGTCTCCGGATCAAGTGGATTGCCGAGCTTGTAGTTCGACACCCAAGCGACCGACTTCTCGACGAAGCTGTCGTACAGCGATTCATGCACATAAATGCGCTCGATACCGCAGCAGCACTGACCGGAATTATAGGTCGCGCCGTCCATCAGCGTATCGACCGCTGCATCGAGGTCGGCGTCTTCCATGACGTAGCCCGGATCCTTGCCGCCGAGCTCGAGGCCAAGACCGGTAAACGTGCCGGCCGCCGCACGCTCCATCGAGCGCCCGCCTTCGACCGAGCCGGTGAAGTTCACGAAGTTGAAGCTGCCGGCGGCAATTAGCGCCGACGTCCTCTCGTGGTCGAGGAATACGTTCTGGAAGACGTCCTCGGGAACGCCGGCCTCGACGAACGCCTGCACCAGCCGCTCCCCGACAACAAGCGTCTGCGACGCATGCTTCAGAACAACGGTGTTGCCCGCCATCAGCGCCGGCGCGATCGTGTTGATCGCTGTCATGTAGGGATAGTTCCAAGGCGCCACGACGAAGACGACGCCATGCGCTTCGCGCTCGATGCGGCGCTCGAACTTGTCGCTTTCTTCGACGACAAGCGGCGCCAGCGCATCGGCGGCGATCGAGGCGACGTAGTTGGAGCGCTCGTTGAAACCCTTGTACTCACCGCCGTAGCGGATCGGTCGGCCCATCTGCCAGGCAAGCTCCGGCACGACGACGTCGGACATTTCATTGAGCCGCGCGACGCCCTTCAACACCAGCTGAACGCGCTGTTCCAGCGGCCGCTTTGCCCAGGCCTTCTGCGCCTTGCGCGCACGCGCCACCGCGTCTTTCGCCGCCTCCAGCGAAAGCGCCGGGCGTTCGGCGTAAACCGATCCGTCGATCGGTGAAATGCATTGGATCATTCCCATGATCTTCATCCTATGTTTTGGCATGCCGAAACCGGCGGACGCCCCAAACAATCTCCCGAGATATGGAAATCGTGTGACAGGACGCCGTCCGGCCTTGGCTACGCTTTATGCTCTTTCGAAACCGCGCGCCACTTCCCAGTCGGTAACGCGACGATCGTATTCTTCCTGCTCCCACTCGGCAGCACGGGTATAGTGGTCGATAACGTCATCGCCGAAGGCGCTACGCAGCATCTTCGATTCCGTCATGGCAGCGGTTGCTGCACGCAGGGTGCGCGGGATCTCGCGGACGCTGCGAGCGCCGTAGGCGTCGCCGACAAACGGCGACTCCAGCTCCATCTTCTTCTCGATACCCTCGATGCCGGCGGCGAGCAGTGCCGCAAACGCGAGATAAGGGTTGAGGTCCGAGCCGCCGACACGGCACTCGATGCGGATCGCGCGGGTATCGTCGCCGCAGAGCCGATAGCCGGCCGTGCGGTTGTCCTTGCTCCAGATCGCCTTCGTCGGCGCGAACGTGCCAGCCATGAAGCGCTTGTACGAGTTGATGTAAGGCGCAAGGAAATAGGTGATCTCGCTGGCGTGTGCGAGAAGACCGGCCACATAGTTGTTCATCAGCGGTGACATGCCGTACTTGCCGCCTTCGTCGTAGAAAAGCGGTGTCTTACCGTCGGCGCTCCAGAGGGACTGATGGATGTGCGACGAGCTACCAGCGGCATTGTAGTGCCACTTCGCGAGGAAGGTGATCGCCCTGCCCTTCGACCAGGCGATCTCCTTGCAGCCGTTCTTTATGATGGAGTGGCGGTCGGCCATGGTAAGCGCGTCGGCATACCGCACGTTGATTTCCTCCTGGCCCGCCGACGCCTCACCCTTCGAGTTCTCGACCGGAATACCGGCGCCTTGCAATCCGGTTCGGATTGCCCGCATGACCTCCTCTTCCTTGGTCGTCTGGAAGATGTGGTAGTCTTCGTTGTAGGCGCTGGCGAGCTTGAGGTTGCGATAACCGGATGCGTGTGCAGATTCGTAGGTCTGGTCGAATAGGAAGAATTCGAGTTCCGAGGCCATGAACGCCTTCATGCCCATGTCTTCCAGTCGCTTGACCTGCTTTTTCAGGATCGCGCGCGGCGAATGCGGTACTTCTTCATGCGTGTGGTGGTCAAGGAGGTCGCAGAGCACGAGCGCGGTGCCTTCGAGCCATGGAATGCGGCGCAGCGTCGAAAGATCGGGCTTCATCGTGTAGTCGCCATAGCCTTTTTCCCAGCTTGTCGCCTTGTAGCCGGACACGGTTTCCATCTCCATGTCGGTGGCAACGAGATAGTTGCAGCTATGCGTTTCCTTCCACGCGCTTTCCAGGAAGTATTCGGCCTGAAACCGCTTGCCCATCAGGCGGCCCTGCATGTCCACCTGGCACGCCAGAACCGTATCGATGCGCCCATCGGCTACATCCTGCTTGAGATCGTCGAGGGTATAGATGCTCATGGTGAATCCGCCTGAACTTGGAACTGAAATCGGTGCAACGAAAGAGCATGCAGTGAAACGAGTGAGCCGCCGTGATGCGTTTTCGTTGATCCGGAGAACGGGGCCGCTATCGCGGCCCCGGAGTCGGAGAGGGAAGTCGAGAACCTCAGGCTTCGCCGACTGCCTTTTCGGCTGCTGCGATCTCCGCCTGACGGCGCGCAACCTCGTCGCCGATCGGCGGTCCCTTGAAGCGGCGGTTTTCGAAGCCGAACCATACGATCGCGGTCAGCACGAGGAAGCCGACGGTGATGTAGAGAGCCCAATCGTTCGGAGGCTGGATGCCAAGAACGAAGATCAGCACCATCGCGAGGATCGACAGGATCGCGAACAGCTTGAACATGCCCTCGCCGAGGTTCCACGGCCCCATCTTGTCCCACTTCGACGTGCCCCAGGCAAAGAGGCCGAGGGTGATCGGGATCGCGAAGGAGAAGAACAGGAAGATGACCGTGCACGATACGACGATCGTGTAAACCGGCGTCTCACCGATCGAAACGAGCGACGAGCCCCAGACGAAAAGGACAGCGAGGATCGATCCGGTCCAGATGGCCGCGACCGGAGTACGGTACTTCGGGCTGACCTTCGACAGCGCCTTCGATGCAGGCAGACCGCCGTCACGCGAGAAGGCGAAGATCATACGCGAGACCGAGGTCACCGTTGCCAAGCCGCACAGCCACTGGCTGACGAAGATGGCGAGGTAGAGCAGATCCTTGACAACAGGGTTCACCTGGCTGTCCATCGCCCAGAAAAATACATTCCAGCCCTGCTTGGCTGCATCGTCCATGTTCGGCAGCATCAGCACGAAAGCGCACAGCATGATGTAACCGAAGAGCGCCGACCACAGGACCGAGGAAACCATGCCGCGTGGCACGGAATGCGCGGCTTTGACCGTTTCTTCCGAGGTATGCGCCGAAGCATCGTAGCCGGTGATCGTGTAGATTGGCAGCAAGAGACCGAGCAGGAAGACCCACGCGCCCGAAGTCGACGGCCAGACATTGCCACCCGCTTCGCCGGAGTAATTGGCGAAGGTAAAAAGCCGACCAATGTCATAGGACGGTGCTGCCAACAGGCAGACAGCGGCCAGTACGATCGCCGTCGCAAAGATCAGATAACCGGAGAAGTCCGTCAGCTTCGCCGTCAACCCAATCCCCATGTGGTTCACGAGCGCCTGCGCACCGGTAATGATAACCAGGAAGACGATGCGGACCATCGTGGTGTCTGTCAGGCCGAAGTAGCTTGTCCCGAAGGCGCCCATGAAGAAGTAGTAGGTGCCGACGTTGATCGCGCCCAGAACGGTGACGAGACCGAGCAGGTTGAACCATGCGGTTACCCAGCCGGTGAAGCGGTTGCCGAGAATCGAGCCCCAATGGTAGAGGCCGCCCGCGGTCGGATAGGCCGAACTGATCTGCGCCATCGCGACAGCGAACACCAGCGAGACGAAGCAACCGACCGGCCAACCGATGCCGATCGCCGCACCGCCGGCACCCGCCGTGGCTTGCGCCAGTGAGTTGATACCGCCGGAGAGGATGCAAATAATGGAAAACGAAACGGCAAAGTTCGAGAACGAGCTCATCCGCCGTTCCAGCTCCTGGGCGTAGCCCATGGAGTGCAGGATATGCATATCCTGCTTCTTGTCGTGATCCGTGTAATCGGACATGACTTCCCCCTGTTTAGCGATCATCCGCGGGATTGCGGATGATCATCCAGTGCCAAAGTGCCCGTGACGTTTTCGCCTACGGGCGGATCGCAGTTAGACTGCTCCCTGGGGTCTTTTTTTTCATTGTCAGGCGTCCAGGCTTTGCTGGAGAAGCCCTGTCAGATAGTCGGCCACGACCCCTTGACCGTCTTCGTCTGAGATGAGGTCGTTGCGGACCTCGATCATTACATTGCGGAGCCCATTGGACAGCCCATGCAGGATC
Source organism: Rhizobium sp. BK176 (assembly GCF_024808055.1). Taxonomy (NCBI): domain Bacteria; kingdom Pseudomonadati; phylum Pseudomonadota; class Alphaproteobacteria; order Hyphomicrobiales; family Rhizobiaceae; genus Rhizobium; species Rhizobium sp. BK176. The sequence goes on from NZ_JANUBV010000007.1 coordinate 236,087, forward strand.
AGCGTGTGGGTCACGCCATCCGCAGGGCCATAGGGCTCGTTGCGTTCGATTTTGTAGAGAGGCGAGCCGGACGATGCGGCGTTCAAAACGCTGTCTGCAAAGCGGCTGTCTTCGTCGTGCAGTATACCAATTTCCACAGCGCGCGTCTTGCCGTGGTACACCGGAGTGAAGCTGTGGACCGTTGCAATCACCGTCTCCCGCCCCCTCGCCTTACGATCGCGAATCAGTGCGCGAATGGCGTCATGGAAAGGAATATACAACGCTTCTGTCCGCGCGAGGCGTTCTTCCCCGCTGAGATGGGCATTGCCCGGTATCTCATAGACTTCGCTCTTCTCAGGCATGGCTCCGGCTGACTCCGGTGGCCTGTTGCAATCGTAGATCAGCCGAGAAAATCGCTGGTAGATGAGTGTGGCATCGAGAGCCTCCGAAATCCCGCGGGCCACGGCCAAAGCGCCCGGATCCCAGGCAATATGACTTTCCAGCGCTTCATCGGAGAGACCGAGTGTTCCGTACCGCTCAGGCAGCAATCGGGAAGCATGCTCGCAGATCACCAGCAACGAGCTCCTGCCGTTCGGTCGCTCGACCGAAACGCATTCGCCTTCCGCTTCGCTTAGGACCTTGAACTGAGCAGCCACCACAGGCGCATCCCGATCATTAATAAAGTATGTATAAGAAAAGAATTCTTCACGTTTCGACGACTGTCAAGCGCACTCTGAAAATTTCTTTTCATGACAGTAGTTGACATGGATTGTGACAGCGTTGTTAACTTTCAGTGGGAAAGTGGCACAAGACCAATCCCGGGGAGCATGATCGCGTGACCGCTGCGTCGAAGACAGTTTCGGACGTAATCCATTCGCATTTTGGCACGCTGACGCGGGCTGAAAAGCAATTGGCTGAGAGCCTTTTGGACAACTACCCTGTCTCCGGACTGGGAAGCATAACGACGATTGCTGAGAACGCCGGTGTGTCAACGCCAACGGTCGTGCGCATGGTCCAGAAGCTTGGGTTCAAGGGCTATCCCGACTTTCAGTCGCACCTCCATCAGGAAGTCGAAGCAACGATTTCAAACCCTATCGCCAAGCACGACCGCTGGGCCTCCAATGCGCCGGGCACGCATATTCTGAACCGCTTTGCCGACGCGATCATGGGCAATCTGCGCCAGACGCTGAGCGCGCTCGATACAGCGACGTTTGACAGCGTCGCCTCCCTCCTCTCCGACCGCAAGCGCGGCCTCTATTTTGTCGGCGGACGCATCACCGGCGCGCTCGCCGAATACTTCTTCACGCATATGCAGGTCATTCGCCCGAACACCGCTCTGCTCTCATCTAATTCGAGCAGCTGGCCGCAATACGTCCTCAATTTGAATCCCGGCGACTTGTTGGTCATCTTCGATATCCGCCGCTACGAGCAGGAGATGGTCAGTCTCGCGACCGCGGCCCGCAAGCGCGGAGCCGAGATTGTCGTGTTTACGGATCAATGGGGATCGCCTGCCGCCAAGCTCGCGCGCCACACGTTTCGTGTGCAGATCGAGGCCCCATCGGCCTGGGATTCATCAGTCGTCACTCTCTTTATTGTCGAAGCGCTGATCGAAGCCGTTCAGAGTTCGACATGGGACGAAACGAAAGAACGCATGAAAACGCTGGAGGGTCTGTTCGAACAAACCAGGCTCTTCCGCAAACTCAGTTAGGAGGGAAAATACGACAGCGAGATGACAGGCCGCGCTTGAGTGAACAACGTGTCGTAAATGAAACACCGCCGCCAAATGCCTGCTATACAAAGAAAAAATAAGGTCATCAAACTGTCACGAAAGCTTCACGTAACGTCAGTAACAGCATCGTCAGACACTGAACCACGAAGGAGAACAACAGTGATCTCTAATATTTCTAGAATTCTTTCACTTTCTACTGCAATTGTTGTTGCTTCGACTGCAATCGCAGCCGCTGAACCGAGCGCTGAACTCATCGCTGCCGCCAAGAAGGAAGGTACGCTGACCACCATCGCGCTTCCGCACGACTGGTGCGGCTACGGCGACGTCATCGCCGGCTTCAAGGCCAAGTACGGTCTCGAAGTCAACGAGCTGAACCCGGACGCCGGTTCGGGCGATGAAATCGAAGCCATCAAGGCCAACAAGGGCAACACCGGCCCGCAGGCTCCAGACGTGATCGACGTCGGCCTCTCCTTCGGTCCGTCAGCAAAGGCCGACGGCCTGATCCAGCCCTACAAGGTCTCCACCTGGGATTCGATCCCGGATAGCGCCAAGGATGCTGACGGCTTCTGGTACGGCGACTACTACGGCGTCCTCTCGTTTGTCGTGAACACCGACATCGTCAAGGAAGTCCCGAAGGACTGGGCCGACCTGAAGAAGTCGGACTACGCCAACAGCATCGCCCTCGCTGGTGATCCGCGCGCGTCGAACCAAGCTGTCCAGGCAGTTTACGCCGCAGGTATCGCAGCCGGTGAAAAGGATGCGACCAAGGCTGGTGAAGCCGGTCTCGCCTACTTCGCCGAACTCAACAAGGCCGGCAACCTTGTGCCTGTCATCGGCAAGTCTGCCTCGCTCGCTCAGGGCTCGACCCCGATCGTCGTCGCCTGGGACTACAACGGCCTGTCCTGGCGCGATACGCTGAAGGGCAACCCGCCGGTTGAAGTCGTCGTTCCGGCATCGGGCGTTAACGCTGGCGTCTACGTCCAGGCGATCTCCGCCTTCGCTCCGCATCCGAACGCTGCAAAGCTCTGGATGGAATACCTCTATTCGGACGAAGGTCAGCTTGGCTGGCTGAAGGGCTATTGCCACCCGATCCGCTTCAACGACCTCGCAGCCAACAAGAAGATCCCGCAGGAGCTTCTCGACAAGCTGCCGCCGGCTGCTGCCTATGAAAAGGCTGTCTTCCCGACGCTCGACGAGCAGGCTGCTGGCAAGGCTGCCATCACCGGCAAGTGGGACAGCGTTGTCGGCGCGAACGTTAAGTAATCTTTGACACAAGGCCTCTCCGCCCTTGGGCGGAGAGGTTTCGTTTTCATTGCCCCGATAAGGCTGTCGTCTATGAGCACCGTTTCAACATCCGTGGTCACGACCACGTCCATGATAAACCGCGACAAGATCGTAGACTGGCTCGGCATCGCACCGTTCATGATCTTCGCGTTGCTGTTCCTTATCGTGCCGACGCTTTATCTCGTGGCAGGCGCCTTCCTGACGCCTGAAGGCAATCTGACGCTCCAGAACATTGCCGACTTGTTCACGCCGTCGATCCTGAGCGCCTACTGGATCAGCATTCGGGTTTCGGTCGCCTCCGCCCTCGGCGGTGCGCTGATCGGCTTCTTTCTCGCCTGGGCCATCGTCCTCGGCGGCCTCCCAAACTGGGTCCGCTCGGGCCTTCTGACTTTTTCCGGCGTTGCTTCAAACTTCGCCGGCGTGCCGCTTGCTTTCGCCTTCCTCGCCACGCTTGGGCGCACCGGGCTCGTCACCGTATTGCTGCGCGATTGGTTCGGCTTCAATCTCTATTCCACCGGCTTCAACCTACTGAGCTTCTTCGGGCTCACCCTCACCTACATGTACTTCCAGATCCCGCTGATGGTGCTGATCCTGACGCCGGCTCTCGACGGGATGAAAAAGGAGTGGAAGGAAGCCGCGCTGATCCTCGGCGCCACCAACGGTCAGTATTGGCGGATGGTCGCCTTCCCGATCCTCTGGCCGAGCCTGATGGGCACGACGCTGCTGCTCTTTGCAAATGCTTTCGGTGCCATCGCGACCGCCTACGCGCTGACCGGTAGCTCGCTGAACATCGTGCCGATCCTGCTCTATGCGCAGATCCGCGGCGACGTTCTTCACAATGCCAACCTCGGCTATGCGCTGGCGCTAGGCATGATCGTCATCACCGGCCTCTCCAATCTCCTCTACATCCTGCTGCGCATGCGCGCTGAACGGTGGCAAAAATGAAGACTTCACGCCTTGGAGCCTGGATCGCCATTGCGTTCGGCTCGATTTACTTCCTGCTGCCACTCATCGCCACGATCGAATTCTCGCTGCGTATGCGCCGCGGCACATACAGTTTCGACGCCTACGCCTCGGTTTTTTCCGATGCGCAGTTCCGCGAAACCTTCGGCTATTCGATGCTGATGGCTCTGTTGACGATCATCTTCGGCATGCTGCTTGTGGTACCGACCGCCTACTGGGTGCGTCTGCGCCTGCCGCAAATCCGCCCGGTCGTAGAATTCATCACGCTGCTGCCACTGGTTATCCCGGCGATTGTGATCGTCTTCGGCTATCTGAGAATGTACAACTCATCCTCGATCCTGCCGCTGACGGGCTCGACCTCAGGCACCAACGTCCTGCTCGTCCTTTCCTATATGACGCTGTCACTACCCTACATGTACCGTGCGGTCGACACGGCGATGCGCGCAATCGACGTCCGCACCTTGACGGAGGCGGCCGAGAGCCTCGGCGCCAGCTGGACGACGATCATGTTCAAGTGCATCTTCCCGAACGTCATGAGCGGCGTGCTCTCGGGCGCCTTCATCACGCTCGCGATCGTCATGGGCGAATTCACCATGGCCGCTCTCCTCAATCGTCCGGCCTTCGGCCCCTACCTGCAGCTGGTCGGCGCTAACCGCGCTTACGAGCCGTCGGCGCTGGCGGTCATCGCCTTCTCGATCACCTGGCTCAGCATGGGCCTGCTCAATCTCGCCTCCCGCTTTCACCGAGCCGCTCCGGCCAAGTCGTAAGGTATCTGGTTTTCATGGCTTTCCTCGAACTCGCAAACCTCAAGAAATCCTTCGGCGCAACGCAGGTCGTGCATGACTTCAACATGCAGATCGAGAAGGGTGAATTCATTTCCTTCCTCGGCCCCTCGGGCTGCGGTAAGACGACCGTCCTGCGCATGATCGCAGGCTTCGAAACGCCCTCCGCCGGCCGCATAGCCATCGGCGGCAAGGAACAAAACAATCTGAAGCCGAACAAGCGCAATATCGGCATGGTTTTCCAGGCTTACGCGCTGTTTCCCAACATGACAGTTCACGACAACGTAGCCTTCGGCTTGAAGGTCGCCGGTGAGCAGGCAACCGAAATCGATCAGCGGGTAAAGGAAATGCTCGGGCTGATTAAGCTCGACCACCTCGCCGACCGCTATCCCTATCAGCTCTCAGGTGGACAGCAGCAGCGCGTGGCGCTGGCACGTGCGCTGGCGGTGCGCCCACAGGTGCTGTTGCTCGACGAGCCGCTGTCTGCCCTCGACGCCAAGATCCGCGTATCACTGCGCGAGGAAATCCGCGCGATCCAGCAGAAGCTCGGCATCACCACCGTCTTCGTGACGCACGACCAGGAGGAAGCCCTGTCGATCTCCGACCGCATCGTCGTCATGAACGCTGGTCGCGCCGACCAGATCGGAACACCCTTCGAGATCTACAACACGCCGGCCACGCGCTTCGTCGCCTCCTTCGTCGGCACGCTCAACATGATCGAGGCCAAGGTCGTCGATCCCGCCGTCAACCGTATCCAGATCGGCGATCAGGGGGTCACGCTAAAGCAGTCCGTCGCGGCTTTCAAAGCGGGCGATACGGTGTCTCTGGCGCTACGTCCGGAAGCCGGATCGTTGGCCGAGAGCGCACCATGCGACACGAAGCTGACCGGTCAGGTCGTCTCCGCGCACTTCCTCGGTTCGGTTATCCGCACCCGCATGAACGTCGGCGGCAACGTCATTTCCTTTGACATGTTCAACAGCCCCGGCGTAACGCCGCCACAAGCCGGAGAAACCGTAACGCTCCGTTTCATGGCAGCGGACCTGCTCGTCATCCGAGACTGAGCGCGCCCTAACCTTTGCGGTTTTGCCACACTCGTTCCCGCATTTCCGGCGCCATAGCTGAGGCGCCGGAAATTGCTTGAAATGGCGACGTCGATGCGCAACGACGGCTGAAACGTTTTCGTTAAGCAAAGTCAGCATGATGTCTCCCACGACGACAGCCTCCGCGCCTCGCCGCCTCACTTCGCAGGATTTTCGCACACTCGGTCTTTCTGCTCTCGGGGGTGCGCTTGAGTTCTACGACTTCATCATCTTCGTCTTCTTCGCGGCGGTGATTGGCAAGCTGTTCTTTCCAGCCGACATGCCGGAATGGCTGATAACGATCCAGACGTTCGGGATCTTCGCCGCCGGCTATCTGGTTCGTCCGCTCGGCGGCATCATCCTCGCCCATTTCGGCGACCTCTTTGGCCGCAAGCGCGTTTTTGCCTTCTCGATCCTGCTGATGGCGCTCTCTACGCTCGGCATGGCGGCGATGCCGACCTATGCGACCATCGGCATTGCCGCTCCGATCCTCCTTGTGCTCATGCGCATCCTGCAAGGTGCGGCGATCGGCGGTGAAGTGCCCGGCGCTTGGACCTTCGTGGCCGAACACGTTCCTTTCCGCCGGGTCGGTTTCGCCTGTGGCTTTCTCTGCTCCGGCCTGACGCTTGGCATCCTGCTCGGATCCTTCGTCGCAACGATCATTAACTCAGTCTTCACACCAGATGATGTCGCCGCCTATGCATGGCGCATCCCTTTCTTCCTGGGCGGCATCTTCGGCCTGGTTGCCGTCTATCTGCGCCGCTGGTTGCAGGAGACACCGATCTTTGCGGAGATGAAGCAAGCCCTCTCACTCGTTCCGGAGTTGCCGCTGAAAGCCGTCCTGCGCGACTACCCGCGCGGCGTCATCATCTCCATGCTGCTGACCTGGATCCTGTCGGCCGGTATTGTCGTGACGACTCTGATGACCGCGACCTTCCTGCAGAAGCTCTATGGCTACACCGCTCTGCAGTCGCTTGCGGCCACCAGCTTCGGTACGCTCTTCCTGATCTTCGGAACCGCTGCTGCCGGCGCAATCGTCGATCGGGTTGGCTCAGGACGCTTCTTTGTTGTCTCCAGCATCTTCTTTGGTGCAGCAACCTTCGCCTTCTATACCTACGCGGGCGTTTCGCTGACCGTCCTCTTCACGCTCTACGCTATCATGGGGCTTTCAGTCGGCATGGTTGGAGCAGTACCCTACGTCATGGTCCGCGCCTTTCCGGCCCGCGTTCGTTTCAGCGGCCTCTCCTTCTCCTACAACGTCTCCTATGCGATTTTCGGCGGCCTGACGCCTCTTGCAGTCGCATCGCTGCTGCCAATCAATCCGATGGCTCATGCCTACTACCTGCTCTTCATCGCCGCCCTCGCCTTCGTGCTAGGGCTCTATCTGATCGCCAAGGGAGACAGCGTCGAGGCAGACGTCGGCATCGAGGAACTCACCGAGCGCCTCGCCGCCTAGCTGTCGGAGGCGTGTGGCCACCGTCCGGCTTTGCTTCAAAGGAATGCTTCAATGATTACTTGCTATCTGCGTTACACGATCGACCCATACAAGGTTGCCGAATTCGAGGAGTATGCGCGCCTCTGGATTCCGATCGTCAATCGAATGGGAGGCACGCATCACGGCTATTTCCTGCCGTCCGAGGGCGCGAACAACATTGCCATTGCGCTGTTTTCGTTCCCGAGCCTCGCGGCCTACGAAGACTATCGCACGCGCATGGCAAGCGATCCCGAATGCCAGGCCGCATTCGATCTGGACAAACGAAATCGCAGCATCATCAGCTACGAGCGCAGTTTCATGCGCCCTGTCCTTGGCTGATCGATAGAAATGGAAAGCCCCGCTCTATGGCGGGGCTTTCAGTTTGAAGTCGGGCTCTAGCGGATTGCCTGGTCATTGGCATCGAACCGATGCATGTGGCCCGTGTCCGGCGTCGCATAGACGATCTCATCCGGCTCGTACTTATGCTCCCCGAATAGCCGCGCCGTGATCAGGCCGCACTGCTCGGATTCGAGATAGATGATCGTGTCCGCGCCGAGATGTTCGACGTGGACGACCTTCGCCCGCCATGTTCCCTGCTCGCGCGAAAGGGTGAGATGCTCCGGGCGCACGCCGACAGTCTTTGCGCCCGCATCTCCAACCTTGTCACCCGGAATGAAGTTCATCATCGGCGAACCGATGAAACCCGCAACGAAGGTGTTTGCGGGACGGTTGTACAGCTCCATCGGTGAACCGACCTGCTCGATCGCGCCGGCATTCAGGACCACGATCTTGTCGGCGAGCGTCATCGCCTCGACCTGGTCGTGGGTGACGTAGATCATCGTCGCCTTGAGGCTGCGGTGCAGCCGGGCGATTTCGAGGCGCGTCTGAACACGCAAGGCTGCGTCGAGGTTCGACAACGGTTCGTCGAAAAGGAAGAGCGCCGGCTCGCGCACGATCGCACGGCCAATGGCGACGCGCTGGCGCTGGCCACCAGAAAGCTCCGCCGGGCGCCGCGCGAGATACGGTTCAAGCGACAGCATCGAGGAGGCCTTCTTGACGAGCGTCTCGATCTCGTCCTTCGGCGTGCCGGCCTGCTTGAGGCCAAGGCCCATGTTGTCCTTGACCGTCAGGTGCGGATAGAGCGCGTAGGACTGGAACACCATCGCGATGCCGCGCTTGGCGGGAGGCGTCAGCGTCTCGTCCTTGCCATTGATGAGAACGGCACCCGAGGTGACGTCTTCCAGTCCGGCAATGCTGCGCAACAGGGTTGATTTGCCGCAACCCGAAGGTCCGACAAAAATGACGAACTCGCCGTCCTTGACCTCCAGGTCGATGCCCTTGAGCACCTCATGCGTGCCGTAGGTCTTGCGGATGGATTTGAGTTGAAGCGATCCCACTAGTCGTATTCCTTACAGTTTGACCGGCTCTTGGAGCCTGACGGCCTGGCCGATACGCACGCTTTCGTCGGCGGCGAGGCAGATGCGCAGCGAAGCGACGGCGTCTGCCATGTGGCGGTTGAGGTCGATGTCCTCGCGAATGGCCTTCAGCATGAAAGCCTGCTCGCGGTCGCAGAGTTCCTGATGGCCGGGCTCGCCCTCCATCGTCATGTCCTGGTCCGGTCGGATGAACTTTCCGTCAGGTCCCGTCTCCGCGGTGTGCAGGCGGATAACCGAGGTCTTTGTGTGAGCGTCGATATCGTCAGACTTGGCGTTCGGGTCCATGACGATCGAGACCGATCCCTTCGGCGACATGATGTCTTTCACGAAGAACGCCGTTTCCGAGATCATCGGCCCCCAGCCGGCCTCGTACCAGCCGACGGAACCATCCTCGAACAGCACCTGAAGTTGGCCGTAGTTATACATGTCGGGTGCAATTTCGTCGGAGAGCCGCAATCCCATCCCTCGCACCTCCACCGGCTTGGCATCGGTGATCTGGCACATGACATCGACATAGTGCACGCCGCAATCGACGATCGGCGACGTCGTCTGCATCAGCGATTTGTGCGTCTCCCACGTCGGACCACTGGACTGCTGGTTGAGATTCATACGGAAGACATAAGGGCCACCGAGCTTGCGCGCCTCTTCTATCAATCGCATCCAGGATGGGTGGTGGCGAAGGATGTAGCCGATCACCAGCTTCCGGCCAGCCTTCTTTGCCGCCGCGACGACGCGCTCAGCATCGGCGACAGTTGTCGCCAGCGGCTTTTCGACGAAGACATCGCAACCTGCCTCGAAGGCAGCGACCGCGTAGTCGGCGTGGGTGTCAGAATAGGTGCAGACTGCGCAGAGATCCGGCTTTAACTCGACAAGTGCTGCCAGGAAATCCGAATAGATCTCGTAGCCCCGCAACTCCTCAGGCAGCTTTGGCTTGGAGCGGTTGACCAGCCCGACAATCTCGAAACCGGGATTGTTGTGGTAGGCCAACGCATGGCTGCGTCCCATATTGCCGAGGCCGGCGACGAGAACGCGGATTGACTTGTCGGACGCACTCACTTGACCGCTCCCGAAGTAATGCCGCGGATCAGCTGCCGCGAGAAGATGACGTAGAGAACGAGGATCGGCAGGATCGCCAACGAAAGTGCCGCAAGCACTGCGTTCCAATTGGTCACGAACTGACCGATGAAGATCTGCGATCCGAGGGTGACCGTCTTCGTTGCTTCCGACGGCGCCAGGATCAAGGGGAACCAGAGATCGTTCCAGATCGGGATCATCGTGAAGACGGCAACGGTGGCCATGGCCGGGCGCACCAGCGGCAGCACCAACCGGAAGAAGATCGAATATTCCGACAGCCCATCGATGCGACCGGCATTCTTCAGATCGTCGGAGACGGTCCGCATGAATTCCGACAGGATGAAGATCGCCAGCGGAATACCCTGCGCCGTATAAACGAGGATCAGCGCCGTCAGCGTGTTGACGAGGCCGGCTGCCACCATCCCCTGCAGGATGGCGACCGTGCCGAGGCGGATCGGGATCATGATGCCGATCGCCATGTAAAGACCCGTCAGCGTGTTGCCCTTGAACTTGTATTCGGAGAGAGCGAAGGCGGCCATCGCGCCGAACAACAGCACGAAGAAGATCGAAACGACCGTGACGATGAAGCTGTTCTGGAAATAGGTGGCAAAGTCACCCTGCCCCAGCACGGTCTGGTACCCGACAAGGCTGAATGTGGAGGGCGTCGGCACCTGCATCGGCGAACGGAAGATCGCGTTGCGGTCCTTGAACGAGTTGATGATCGTTAGGAACACCGGGAAGATGGCAACCAGCGTATAGCCGATAAGTGCCAGGTGAACGAGACCGGTGCGGATTGGGGATGTGCGTGCTCTGTTGGACATGACACCCTCCTCAGAACTGGTACCGGCGCATGCGCCGCTGGATGGCAAAGAGATAGAAAGACACGCCGGCGAGGATGATCAGGAACATCACTGTCGCGATCGTCGCCCCCATTGAGCGGTCACCGAGCTGCAGCTGGAAACCGAAGAACGTGCGATAGAGCAGCGTACCAAGGATGTCCGTCGACATATCGGGCCCGGCAAGCGCACCTTGCACTGTATAAACCAGGTCGAAGGCGTTGAAATTTCCGACGAATGTCAAGATCGAGATGATGCCGATCGCCGGCAGGATAAGCGGCAGCTTAATCTTCCAGAATTGTGCCCAGCCGGTGATGCCGTCGCACTCGGCGGCTTCGATCACCTCTTCCGGGATGCTGAGAAGCGCTGCGTAGATCAGCATCATCGGAATGCCGATGTACTGCCAGTTCGAGATCAGCGACACGGCGATCAGCGCCGGTCCGGATTGTCCGAGCCATGGAGCGAAGAGCGACTTCATGCCAACAAGGCTCATCAGCCACGGCGCAACGCCCCAGATCGGCGACAGGATAAGCTTCCAGATGAAGCCGACGATCACGAAGGAAAGCAGTGTCGGCAGGAACATCGCGGTGCGGTAGAACGCCACGAAGCGCAGCCGCGGCGTCGACAGCAGCGCGGCCAGCGCGATGCCGATCGGATTCTGCACGCACATGTGAATGAGGAAGAAGATGAAGTTGTTGACCAGCGCGTTCCAGAAGTCACGGGCCCAGCGGGCATCGCCGAACAGCACCTTGTAATTCGCGAGACCGACGAAGGCAGGCGCGCCATCGACCGTGTTGTAGAACGAAAGCCTCAGCGTTTCGATCAGCGGCAGGATCATGATCGCCGAGTAGACGACGAATGCCGGGAAAAGAAAGACGCCGATGTGCCAGCGCACGGGGCGCTTGATGGGAACGACATCGACAGCGGATAGGGCTTCGCTCATGGCTTTTGCCTGTTCTTCTTGGCGGCGCCTCTGGCGCAGCGCATCTGACACGGCGGGCAGAACGCCCTTTCCTCTAATCGTCTCCCCGTCCGCTCGGGTTTCGAAGGCGGCGGGGAGAGGAAAAGCGGATACGAAATTGGCTTTGAGCCGGCGTGAGGGACGGCTGACGCCGCCCCTCGGCTTTCATTACTTGCCTGGCTTGTACCAGCCGTCGAGGCCCTTCTGGAGCTTGTCGGCGGCTGCCTGCGGCGTGTCGGTGCCGTTGATGACGTTCGCCGACTCAATCCAGGTCTCGTTTTCGAGGTTTGGCGTGCCGCGCCCGAGGATCTGATAGGTCGAACGGATCGTCGACTTGTACGGGCCGCGCCAGGAAACGAATTCCTGAGCCAGCGGATCGCTCATCTTCACCGGGTTGGAGTTCAGGCTGAAGAAGCCCGGCAGCGAGTTCGCGTAGATGTCGGCGAATTCGCCGGACGCAACCCACGACAGGAACTTCTTGGCTTCTTCGGCATGCGTGCTCTTGGCATTCAGCGCGACGCCAATATCCGGATGGTCGGAGATGTAGCCCTGGTCGCCAGCCTTCGGAACCGGCGGCGGGAAGGCGCCCATCTTGAACTGCGCCTGGCTGTTGAACAGCGCGATTTCCCAGGAACCGGCCGGGTAGATCGCCGCACGACCGAGCGTGAAGAGGTTCTGGCTATCCGAATAGGTCTGAGCTTCGAAGCCATCGCCAAGGTACGGCTTCCACTTGGCGAGCTCTTCATACGGCTTGACCCAGTCGGCATCCGTCAGCTTCTGCTTGCCTTCGATCAGCGCCAAACGACCGTCTTCACCCTTCCAGTAGTTTGGGCCGATGTTCTGGTAGCCCATGGTTGCGGCTTCCCAGAGGTCCTTCGTGCCCATGGCGAGCGGGATATAGGTGCCGTCCGCCTTGATCTTCTCCAGAGCTGCGAAGAACTCGTCTTCCGTCTTCGGAACGGAGATGCCGAGCTTGTCGAAGGCGTCCTTGTTGTAGATGAAGCCGTGGATGACCGAAGCCATCGGCACGCAGAAGGTGGATTTGCCGTCATCGGTCGACCAGGCAGCCTTGGCAACCGGCGTGAAATTCTCCATGCCAGACAGGCTCGTGAGATCGGCGAGCTGCTGCTTCTTGAAGAGTTCAAGAGACGTATCGAACGGACGGCAGGTGATGATATCGCCAGCGGAGCCCGCATCGAGCTTGGCATTCAGCGAAGCGTTGTATTCCGTCGGCGCGGTCGGCGAGAAGACGATCTTGATGCCCGGGTTCTTGGCTTCGAACGCCGGGATGATCTTTTCCTGCCAGATCTGCAGGTCGTCGTTACGCCAGCTTTCGACCGTCAGCGTGACGTCGGCGGCATGAGCGAAGCCGACGGATGTCAGCAGGCTCGAAGCCAGCAGGAAGCCTTTCAGTGCAGTGTGTCTCATTTCCCTCTCCTGTTTTGAGCGCCGATAAGGCGCCGTTCTTGACCTGAAACGAGCGACTGCATGCACGAGGTGACACGCAGCGCCCCATTGAGGGCCGTCAACAACTGCCGGCCCGAAAGCTCGATCGGCACGACAGGCAAACACCCGTCGACCAGACAGCGTACCCGAACAAGAAACCGATCCGGCACAGCCATGAAAGGGAAAACTGACGGCAAGAACGGCTTGAGGGCGACAAAGCCGCCACGACCGATTCCGCATTTCATCGAGTGGCCCGGCTTATCTCAGTCCTGCCGGTTTATCGCTGCCCGATGCGCTGTTCCCTTTGAGTTGAATTAAGGCCAAAAAAATACCAATTGTCCAGCCAATTTTAACATCTGAACGACAGAAATGCTGCATTAAAAATTTTATCGTTCAAAATCAATAATATAAAAAGATGAATTTTTGCTACGCTTTGCACTTGGTAAATGGTATTTTTTTGGTATTGTAATAAAAACGAGGGAAACGAGCGGATTTTCGGTGGTTCAATGACAGAACTTGCGATCGGCATTGATGGCGGCGGCTCCAGTTGCCGCGCCGCGGTCACGAATGCGGCGGGGCATATCCTCGGCCGTGGCACAGCCGGTCCGTCGAACATCCTCTCCGACCTCGACAATTCGCTGCTCAACATCGTGGCGTCGGCCAGAAACGCATTGCGCGACGCCGGCCTATCGCCTGAAACCGTTTCCACCGTCGCTGCCGTGGTTGGCGTTGCCGGCGCGAACGTCGGCGATTATGCCGAACGGATCGAGCGCGCCCTGCCCTTTGCCAGACGCCGGGTTGTCACTGACGCAACGACAGCCCTGCAGGGAGCTCTCGGCGATTACGACGGCGTGATCGGCGCATTCGGCACAGGGTCCGTTTACAATGCGCGCCGCAACGGCAAGCTCTACGGCATTGGAGGCTGGGGGTTCGTTGTCGGTGATCAGGCAAGCGGCGCTCGCCTCGGCCGCGACCTCTTGGAGCAGTCCCTGCTTGCGCATGACGGGGTGCGCCCGTCCTCGCCTGTGACCCAGACCGTCATGGCCGAGTATGGCGACAATCCCGAGCGCGTCGTCGAGTTCGCCCATGTATCCCGTCCCAATGACTTTGCCCGCTATGCACCCGTCGTTTTCGAGGCTGCAGCCAAGGGCGACCCGGTTGCGACGGCGATCGTTCGGAACGCAGCAGCCTCGATCGGAGAGAGCCTTGATGCACTGCTCTGGCCGGAATGCGAGGCGATCTGCCTGTTGGGCGGGCTGGCGAACGCCTATCGCCCGTGGCTCGCAGAACGTCACGTTGCTCTGCTGCGCGAGCCGCGCGGCGACGTCCTGCAGGGCGCCATCGATCTCGCTGTGAAGTTTCTGCACGAGGAAGGAGCCGGCGCGGTATGACCGACGATTTTGCAAACCTTCTCTCCCCCGAACGCCTTCAGGCCGGCGGCACCGGCCCGCTTTACGTCAAACTGCGCCGCACGTTGGAAGATGCCATTCGAACAGGCACGCTTGGCCATGGCGACGCTCTGCCACCCGAGCGTGACATCGCGGAATTTGCAACAGTCAGCCGGGTGACTGTGCGCAAGGCAATTGATGAACTGGTTGCCGACGGACTGTTGGTTCGCCGCCATGGCTCCGGCACCTTCGTGACCAAGCCCGTTTCGAAGGTCGAGCAGCGCCTTTCGCAGCTCACGTCCTTTACCGAGGATATGGCCCGTCGGGGCATGACCTCGCGCTCTGAATGGCTGCACAAGGGCATTCATACGCCCTCGCCGGATGAAATGATGATTCTCGGCCTCGCGACGGATGTCAGGGTCTCACGCCTCAGCCGATTGCGCATCGCTGATGACCAGCCGCTGGCTATCGAAAACGCCAGCGTCTCTGGAGAATTCCTGCCCGATCCCTTTGTCGTGACAACGTCGCTTTATGCCGAACTCGAGCGCCGTCAGGTCCGCCCGGTCCGCGCCGTGCAGCGGATTTCCGCTACCAACATGAAGGAAGCCGACGCCCATCTGCTCGGCGTACCCGTCGGCGCTGCAGGGCTGTCGATCGAGCGTATCTCCTATCTCGGCTCGGGGCGAGCGGTTGAATTTACGCGCTCGCTCTATCGCGGCGATGCCTATGATTTTGTCGCCGAACTGACGATCGGCGTGCCGTGATGCCTGGTCGCATTGAAGAGACGGCGAATGGCGTCTATTCCATGTACCATGACAGCTCGCATCACACTCCTCGACAGCATCTCCGATCCCGGAAATCCCGCAAAGCCGAATGACGACAGCTTCGGCTGCAACGAGTCCTGCGCCTTCGTCATCGACGGTGCCACGGGGCTCGGCGACCGCCAATATATGGATGTGGCGGGCAGTGACGCCGCCTGGATCGCCCAGCATTTCGCTCGCGGCTTTGAGGATCAGATCACTCGTGAGTCCAGCATCTCGGAGGTTGCGCGCGGCCTCTCGGTCGCAGCCCGGGCAGCTTTTCTCCGACACAACGAGAACGTGCCGCGTTATGCCTGGCCATTGACAGCATTCGCGATGCTGCATCAGACACGCGATGGCTTCTACTTCATCGGCCTCGGCGACTCCAGCGTCTTCCTGCTACAGGAAGACGGCTCCGCCACCATGCACATGGCAATCCCGGGTGCCTATCAATATGAGCAGAACCAAGCCCGAAAACACATTGCGCGCACAGGCGGCATCACGAAGGAAGGTGGCGCGCTCGGCAATACCGAGACCCTCGCCTCGTTGCGCCAGCACCGCGAACGGCAGAATACGCCGGAGAGCGGGGTCTGGACCCTAGGCCTCGTACCGGAGGCAGCCGACCACCTGATTTCTGAACGGCTGGATGTCGGGCGCAAGGCGCACGCAATTGTCTGCAGCGACGGCCTTTCGGATCTCGCGGTCCTTTACGCAGCCTATGATTCAGCGGGCCTCGTACGCACCGCACGCGACAAGGGCTTGCGGCCAATGCTTGATGAACTCAGGCACTTCGAACGCGAGATCGATCCCGAAGGCCTCCGCTACCCGCGCTACAAGCAGAGTGACGATACCACCGCCCTGCTTGTCGAATTGACGCCTGACGCCTGAGACAACTTTCGATTCAGAATCAGTGCTTTGCGCCGAAAACCTGAATCAATCAATGCAGCCGTTGAATCAAATACTGAAGACGCAGCCAATCAGGCCGCGTCCTCGATCTCCTCGTCGCGCTTGCGCGGCACGTAGTTAAGAACCGGCCCAAGCCAGCGCTCGACCTCCGCAACATTCATGCCCTTGCGGTTCGCGTAATCCTCGACCTGATCCCGCTCCACCTTGGCGACGCCGAAGTAGTAGGAATCGGGGTGGCCGATGTAGATGCCGGAAACGGAAGAGCCCGGCCACATCGCATAGCTCTCGGTGAGCGTCACCCCAGCCGCCTTCTCCGCATCGAGCAGGCCGAACAGCGTCTTCTTTTCGGTATGGTCAGGCTGTGCCGGGTAACCCGGTGCCGGGCGGATACCGGCATATTCCTCGGTGATGAGCTGCTCATTGCTGAGATGCTCGTCCTTGGCGTAGCCCCAGTATTCGCGACGTACCTGTAAGTGCATGCGCTCGGCGAAGGCTTCGGCGAAGCGATCGGCCAGCGCCTTCACGAGGATCGACGAATAGTCGTCGTTGGCGCGTTCGAAGCGTTCCGCGATCGCGACCTCCTCGATACCGGCCGTGACGACGAAGCCGCCGATATAGTCCTGAACGCCGCGTTCGACCGGCGCAACGAAGTCCGACAGCGCGACGTTCGGCCGGCCGTCACGCTTCGACAGCTGCTGGCGCAGCGTGAAGAAGGTTGCAAGCTCGTCCTTGCGGCTCTCGTCCTTGAACAGGCGGATATCGTCGCCAACCGCGTTCGCCGGCCAGAAGCCGATGACGGCACGCGGGTGGAACCACTTCTCGTCGATGATCTGCTTCAGCATCGCCTGCGCATCGGCCCATAGCGCACGAGCGGCCTCGCCCTGCTTCTCATCCTCGAGAATAGCCGGGAACCGACCACGCAACTCCCAGGTCTGGAAGAACGGCGTCCAGTCGATGTACTTGGCGATATCAGCGAGATCGTAGCCGTCGAACACCTTGGTGCCGAGGAAGCTCGGTTTGGTCGGCTTATAGACCGCCCAATCGACCTGTTGCGCATTTTCGCGGGCGCGGGCAAGCGGCAGACGCACTTTCTCGGCCTCGCTGCGCGCATGTGCCGCCGCCACCTTGGCGTATTCGGCGCGGATGTCGGCCACGTAGCCGTCGCGATTGTCAGGCGACAGCAGCGTCGAGACCACACCGACGGCACGGCTCGCATCCGTGACGTAGACAGCCTGACCCTTGTTGTAGCCCGGATGGATCTTGACGGCCGTGTGGACACGGCTCGTCGTCGCGCCACCAATCAGCAACGGCAGGTCCAGACCCTGACGCTCCATCTCGGCGGCGACATGCACCATCTCGTCGAGCGACGGCGTAATCAGGCCCGACAGGCCGATGACGTCAACCTTCTCGGCAACGGCGGTCTCGAGGATCTTCGTCGCCGGCACCATGACGCCGAGGTCGATGATCTCGTAGTTGTTGCAGGCGAGCACGACGCCGACGATGTTCTTGCCGATATCGTGGACGTCGCCCTTGACGGTCGCCATCAGGATCTTGCCGGCAGCCTTGCGGTCGTCGCCGCCGTTCTGGCGCTTCTCCTCTTCCATGTAAGGGAGGAGCACGGCCACAGCCTGCTTCATCACGCGCGCCGACTTGACGACCTGCGGCAGGAACATCTTGCCGGAGCCGAACAGGTCGCCGACCACGTTCATGCCGGCCATCAGCGGGCCTTCGATGACGTGAAGCGGACGCTCGGCCTTCCGGCGCGCCTCTTCGGTATCGGCGTCGATATATTCGGTAATGCCGTTGACCAGCGCATGCTCGAGACGCTTCTCGACCGACCATTCGCGCCAGGAGAGATCCTGCACGCGTCCTTCGCGCGCAGCCCCGCCACGGAATTTCTCGGCCACTTCGAGCAGCCGCTCAGTCGCGTCACTGCGGCGGTTCAGCACCACGTCCTCGCAGGCCTCGCGCAATTCCGCGTCGATCTGGTCATAGACGGCAAGCTGGCCGGCATTGACGATACCCATGTCCATGCCCGCCTGGATGGCGTGGTAGAGGAACACGGCATGCATCGCCTCGCGCACCGGCTCATTGCCGCGGAACGAGAAGGACAGGTTCGACACGCCGCCCGAAATATGCACCAGTGGCATCGTCTTGCGGATCGTTCGGGTCGCCTCGATGAAGTCAACGCCGTAGTTGTTGTGCTCCTCGATGCCGGTCGCGACCGCGAAGACGTTCGGATCGAAGATGATGTCTTCAGGCGGGAAGCCCGCCTTCTCGGTGAGCAGCTTGTAGGCGCGGGCGCAGATCTCGACCTTGCGTTCGTAGCTGTCTGCCTGCCCGGTCTCATCGAAGGCCATGACGACGACAGCCGCACCATAGGCATGCAGCAGCTTCGCCTGCGCCAGGAAGTTCTCTTCGCCTTCCTTGAGCGAGATCGAGTTGACGATCGGCTTGCCCTGCACCCGCTTCAGGCCGGATTCGATGATCGAGAACTTCGAACTGTCGATCATCACAGGCACGCGGGCGATATCCGGCTCGGCGGCGATCAGGTTCAGGAACTCGACCATCGCCTTTTCGGAATCGATCAGGCCCTCGTCCATGTTGATGTCGATGATCTGCGCGCCGTTTTCGACCTGATCGCGCGCCACGTCGAGCGCCGCCGTGTAATCGGCATTGGTGATCAGCTTGCGGAATTTGGCGGAGCCAGTGACGTTGGTGCGCTCACCGACGTTGACGAAAGGAATATCCTTGGTCAGCTCGAACGGCTCGAGGCCCGACAGCGACATGAACGGCCGATGCTCGGGGATCGGGCGCGGCTTGTACTTCGCCACCACCTCGGCGATCGCCTTGATGTGTTCAGGCGTCGAGCCGCAGCAGCCGCCAACGATGTTGACGAGACCCTCGCGGGCGAACTCGTCGATCTGCGCCGCCATCAGCTCCGGCGTCTCGTCATACTGGCCAAACTCGTTCGGCAGGCCGGCATTCGGATAGGCGCAGATGAAGGTGTCAGCAACGCCCGACAGCTCCTGCAGGTGCGGACGCATGGCGTTGGCGCCGAGCGCGCAGTTCAGGCCGATCGTGAACGGGTTGGCGTGACGCACCGAGTTCCAGAAGGCGGTCGGCGTCTGGCCGGAGAGCGTGCGGCCGGAAAGGTCGGTGATCGTGCCCGAGATCATGACCGGCAGGCGAATGCCCTTCGCCTCGAAGCGCTCCTCGCAGGCAAAGATGGCGGCCTTCGCATTCAGCGTGTCAAAGATCGTCTCGATCAGGATAATATCGGCCCCCCCGTCGATCAAGCCGTCGATCTGCTCCGCATAAGCCGCCCGCAGGTCATCGAAGGTGACGGCGCGGAAGCCGGGATTATTGACGTCAGGGGAGATCGAGGCCGTGCGGTTCGTCGGGCCGATTGCGCCGGCGACGAAGCGGCGACGGCCATCCTCGCGCTCGGCGCGGATGCAAGCGCGGCGCACGATCTCGGCGCCTTCCTTGTTCAGCGCATAGACCTCGCCTTCCATCGCGTAGTCAGCCTGCGCGATGCGGGTCGACGAGAAGGTGTTGGTCTCAAGGATGTCAGCGCCGGCCTTGGCGTATTTGTAATGAATCTCTTCGATCGCATCCGGCTGCGACAGGATCAGAAGGTCGTTGTTGCCCTTCTGGTGGCAGGCGCAGCCGATGAAGCGATCGCCGCGGAAATGGTCTTCATCGAAGCCCAGACCCTGGATCTGCGTGCCCATGGCGCCATCAAGAACGAGGATGCGTTCGCTCGCGGCTTTCTTCAGCGCAGCAAACACTTCACTACCGTCGCGCTTTGCCCCTTCGGAACCAAACAGAGTATCAAACACGGGCGGACTCCTTGACGTCGTTACGGACCAGATGGTCCAATCACATAAAGATATCTTTATGTCAATATATCCGTGTCATGTGGCGCCTTTGCGGCGCTTGGCAGATGACAGACTCGGGCGGCCTCTATATAGGCGGTTGCAAAGGCTTTGTGCACGAAATCGGAGGAGTATCATGGCACCTGCAAACGGCGACGCCGCGCTCGGAAACTGGACCACCCGCAGCTACCACCGCAACTGGCTGCTTGCGCAGGCAAACGGGCTCTTCGATTTCTTCCAGCACAATTCCATCAATCCCAAGGGCGGCTTCTTCGATCTCGACGACGCGGGCAAGCCGCTCGATGCCGCCGGCCAGGTCCGTCCGATCCATATCGCGTCGCGCGCAGTCCACTGCTTTGCGATCGGCACCCTGCTCGGTCGCCCGGGCGCCTCGGACGTCGTCGACCACGGGATGCAGTACATCTGGAACCATCACCGCGACACCAGAAACGGCGGCTATTTCTGGTCGCTTGATGACAATGGCCCGGTCGACACCAACAAGCAGGGCTACGGCCACGCCTTCGTGCTGCTTGCGGCCTCTTCCGCCAAGACGATCGGCCATCCGCTGGCCGACGGCATGCTTGCCGACATCACCGAGGTCCTGAACACCAAGTTCTGGGAAGCCAAGCACGGCGCAATTGCCGAGGAGTTCACCGCCGAATGGCAGCCACTCGACGGCGGCAACTACCGCGGCCAGAACTCCAACATGCATCTCACCGAAGCGCTGATGGCCGCCTTCGAGGCGACGGGTGATCGCGATTATCTCGCCAAGGCCGAAAGCATCGCCGACCTCGTCATCCGTCGCGCTGCCGGTTCCGTCGGCTGGCGCGTCGGCGAGCATTTCACCACGGCTTGGAGCCTCGACAAGGACTACTATCATCCAAACGAGATGTTCCGGCCGGCAGGCACAACGCCCGGCCACTGGCTGGAATGGGCACGCCTCCTCCTCCAGCTCTGGGTGCTCGGCGGCAAGAAGCAGGAGTGGATGCCGGATGCGGCCAGGAGCCTTTTCTCGCAGTCGATCGCGCTCGGTTGGGACGACGAAAAGGGTGGCTTCTTCTATACGCTCGACTGGGACGACAAGCCGGCCAAGCGCAACAAGCTGTGGTGGCCGGCCTGCGAAGGCGCCGCTGCCGCGCACTTCCTCAATGATCACCTGCCGAGCGACTACCACGAGGAACACTACCGCAGGATCTGGAACGTGATCGAGCGCTCGTTCATCGACCACAAGAACGGCGGCTGGCATGAGGAATTGACGGAGGATCTCGTTCCCTCGCACAGCCTCTTCCCCGGCAAGGGCGACATCTACCACGCCCTGCAGGCATGCCTGATCCCCCTCTTCCCGGCGACCGGCAGCCTGACCAAGGTCATCGCGGAAGCGGGCGGCAAAATCTGATTTGAGCAAGCGCCACCTCCGTGGCGCTTGACCATTATTTTCGAGCGCAGGCCACGACGCTGGCCCACTGTCGCCAAGCGACGACAAGCAGCCGGAATGATTGTGCGCTGAAAAACAGATCGGTGCGAGGTTTTGTATGACGCTTATCCCAACGGCCAATTGGGCGGCCAGCTTTCACTATGGATTCCGAGACTGCCTATACCCGTCTTCCCTGGACGCGGTTTGCGAAATCGTGGCGCGATCGCCAAAGATAAAGACGCTGGGATCCGGCCACTCGTTCAATGCGATCGCGGATGGCGAAGTTGCCCTGTCGCTCGCCGATCTGCCAATCAACCCTCTCGTCGAGAGTGACGGAACGCAAGTTTCCGTTGCCGGTCATTGCACCTATGGCGAGCTTGCGCTTTTCCTCCATCGCCATCGTCTGGCCGTTCACAACCTGGCCTCCCTACCCCACATCTCCATCGCCGGAGCGATCGCAACAGCGACGCACGGCTCGGGCAATCGGAACGGCAATCTGGCGACGGCGGTCTCAGGACTCGAAATTGTCGCTGGCGACGGCCGCCTGATGAAAGTTGCTCGCGGCGATGCCGATTTCGCCGGCATGGTCGTGCACCTCGGCGCCCTTGGTGTCGTTACACGTGTGACGCTTGACGTTCAGCCGGAGTTTCAGGTCGCGCAGTGCGTCTACGACGGATTGGCTTGGGACAAGCTCTTGGCTAACCTCGATGAAATCATGGCTTTGGGTTACAGCGTCAGTGTGTTCACCCAATGGGGCCAGCAAGTGGGGTCGATCTGGGTCAAGAGAACCGCATCAGACGATAAATGGCCTGCGGACATCCACGGTGCAACGCGCGCAACGGTCAACCGGCATCCGATAAGCGGATTGGATGCACAAAACTCCACCGAACAACTCGGGCAGTATGGGCGCTGGTCCGACAGGCTACCGCACTTCAAGATGGGCTTCACGCCGAGCAACGGCGAGGAGATACAGTCCGAGTTCCACATCCCACGGGAATACGGAGCGGCTTCCATCGACGCTCTGCTGTCGATCCGTGAGAAGTTTGCCCATCTGGTGCAGGCGGCCGAGTTCCGGACAGTTGCGGCAGATGAACTATGGCTCAGCCCGCAATATCGCCGCGACACGCTCTCGATCCACTTCACCTGGACTCGGGATCAAGACGCGGTGAACGCGGCTGCGAGGCACATTGAGCAGGCGCTGTCGCCCTTCGCGCCCCTGCCACACTGGGGCAAGGTTTTCACGGGCCACCACGTCGGCGGCAAATATGAAAAGCTTGCCGAATTTGCCCGCCTCCGAGACCGGATGGATCCGGAGCGGACGTTCTCCAACCCGTGGTTGGAAACCGTCGTATTCGGCTCAGGTGAAGGCTAAGCGCTGGCCGCGAACGAGGTTTGGCTCGACCTGATCGAACTGCAACTTTCTCCGGAAGGGATCGCTGGCAGCACAGAGCTCGCGCTTCAAACTACGCCAGCTGGAATGGCAATCATGCCAGACGCAACGCGTCGAGATCCTTCGCCAGCATCAGGGCGAGCGCCTCGACCACAAGGTTGTGGTCGTCGCGCTGTGGCAAGCCGGAGACGGTGACTGCTCCAATGCAGCCGGTGCCCTTTACATTGATCGGAAAGCTGCCGCCGTGTGGCGCATAGTCGGCATCCAACAGGCCGTTGTCGGCAACCGTCTTGCCCTTCTGCTTGAGGTCGAGGCCGATTGCATAGCTGCTTCTGAAATAGCGTAGCACCAGGTTGCGCTTGCGCCGTACCCATTGAACGTTATCCGGCGTAACGCCCGGGAGCGCGGCATAGAAAACCGGCATTGCATGCAGCGTGACATCGATCGCGACGCCGAGACCGCGTTCGCTCGCGAGTTCCTGCAGGAGCCTGCCGAGCTGCCATGCCGTCGTGAGATCGAAGGTGTCGAAGCTTAGCAGCCTCTCCTGGTCGGCGATCCGTCCGAGGTCTTCATCGGGCATGGTCATGTTTGTTCCCTCTCCTGCAATGCTTTTTTCTGAACAAATGCAAGCGGAAGGGAAAAGTAAAGCAGAATCGTGGCGATACCCTAGAGCTACAGGAGAGCATTGTGAATGATCGCGGATTGTCGGCATCGCGGTCTAGCGCAGTCGTATCGGCACCGGCCACAAAATGGATTGACGCACCACATAACGCGGCGGGGGCCGGCGCAGACAATTGCGCCGGCCTCAAGCAGTCCTTCATGCCCCTGTGATTTTCATGCCGGAAGCGCGACGGATCACCGCAGTCCGCCACTCAACTGTCGGCGTGGCGTTCAGCCGTCTGTTCCGCAACGGCGGCGATTTCAGGCACGCCGTTGGCCAGAAGGCGCTTGCGAACCAGGACGCCCATGACGCGGGCGGCGGTCGAGAAACTCATTTGGTCGAGCGGTCCCTCGCCTTCCCAAGGCTTTGTCAGCCGTTCGGTGACGGCCCCGACGATATTCATCGGAACGATATCGTCGCATTGGCGCATCGCTTCAAAGACCTGGCTGATGGGAACGACGCGTCCTTCGAAGGTGACGATTGGTTCCGTGAGTTCCGTATCCCACTCTTCGAAGGCATAGAGTGCTTCGCGGAAGAGTTCCTGAAGGGTGAACGGGGCGTGTCCATTGTGAAGCGGCGGCAAGGCATTCGTCATGTCTGTCTCCTCTTTAGGGCTAGTGCCATTCCTCCTTTTCGGCCGGGCAGCTACGTGGGAAGCAGAACTCAGGTTTCCCCTGCGGGACCGAATAACACGATCTATGTTATAGTGTAATATATGCGTGAGAAAGCCTTTTATCGGCCTCACGGTTCCCGCGCACCGTAGAAAAGAAATAGGCCATTGATATTGCAGCGAATATCAATGGCCGTTTAATCTCAAATGGAAGGCGGCCGAGCCACCCGACGATCATTGCGCGATCGAAAACGTCACGTTGACGGTAATGTTGTAGCTCGTCTCACCGCCCTGGATGGGAACGGCTGAGTCGGCCCCCTCCTTCATCATTGCTGCCCGAAAAACCGGCACCGGCTGCGGGCGCGGCAGGGTCTCGGTGATCTCGACCACGCGGCCGAGCTTGACATCGGCGGCTTCGGCAAGCGTCTTCGCCTTCGCGATGGCATTGGCAACGGCATTCTTGCGTGCCTCCTCCATCGCTTTCTCCGGCTTGTCGTTGGTGAACTGGATGTCGCCGCCCTGGTTGACGCCGAGCGTAACCGCCTCGTCGAGGATGGCGCCGAGCTTGGACAGGTCGCGGACACGCACGCTCAGCGAATTGGACACCTGGTATGCGATCAACTCCGGGGGCTTGGGCTGGCCATCGTTGGATTGCGGATAATTGAATTGCGGTTGCACGGAAAAGCCGGAGGTCTGGAGATCCCGCTCGGCAATACCTGCCTTTTTCAGCGCAGCCAGCACCTCGCTCATCGCCTTATTGTTCTCGTCGAGCGCTTCACGTGCGGTTTTTGCCTGCTTCACAACGGAAAGGTTGAGCACCGCCATGTCGGGCGCTACGCTGGCCTGGCCCTCGCCGCTAACGGAAATCACGGGCTCGCGAGACTGGGAATCGGCAGCCAGCGTCGGCAGTGCCGTGGCAGCAGCGGTCGGAAGGCTCAGCAGAAGGCTGAAGGCGATTGTTCTGGTGTTAGGCAACACGATATTTCACTCCGTGATTGTGAAGTCTCGTTTGTCGTCTTGCCGATTGATTGTGAAGCTATTGCGGCAGTCCCTTGTGACCGCTGCAGAATTGCGTTAGAGCGAAACCCGTTCCGGGGAACCATTGCGCCGGACACGGCAGCGACGTTGCCGCCGGGCCTGTAGCTCAATGGTTAGAGCCGGCGGCTCATAACCGCTTGGTTGGGGGTTCGAGTCCCTCCGGGCCCACCACTCTCTTCAGAGTTTTCTGCGCGCTTCGCCTGTGCCATTTTGGGCGACGGATCGAAACTCATGCGCGGCCTTAATAGGAACGTCCAGGTCGGCCAGGATGGAGTGGCCTTCACGCGCTGTCGTTGACTGTTCAAACGCGCTCGCGCACAAAAGCTCCCGAGCAAGAGGGAGGCTATCCGACATGAAAGATGTCGTCGCATTGGTGACGGGCGGAAGCCGTGGCGTCGGCCGCGGGATTGCGCTTGCTTTGCTCGCCGAGGGAGCCACGGTACACGTTACTGGCAGGACGTTTTCCGAGGTAGAGGCGGGTCCCGAGGGTAACCGCGCCGGATCGCTCCAAGGGCTGGAGCTTGAGGCCGCGAACCTACCCGGACGAGTTGTCATTCATCACTGTGACCACAGCAACGACGCCGAAACCGAGCGTGTGGCCGCGGGGATCCGAACCGGCGGCGGGCTGCATATTCTGGTGAACAATGCGTGGCCCGGCTATGAAGGTATGGTCGAGGATGGCGAATTCACCTGGCCTCGACCGTTCTGGGAGCAACCAAGCCGGCGATGGGACGCCATGATCGGCACTGCACTGAAGGCTGCTTTCATGATGTCGCGGGAAGTGGCGCCGATGATGATCTCAACCCATCGCGGTCTAATCGTCAATATTTCATTCTGGGCAGCTCAACTCTACGAGGGGAATGCGATCTATGGAATCGCCAAAGCTGCTGCCGACAAGATGGCCGCAGATTTCGCGCACGAGCTGCGTCCCCACAACGTCGCCGCCGTCGCACTCTATCCCGGTCTGGTCCGCACTGAAGCGGTCATGCGGAACGCAGATTATTTCGACTTGTCCAACTCCGAGTCCCCCAGGTTTATCGGGCACGTCATTGCCGGACTTTGGCGAGACCCTGCGCTGATGTCGAAATCCGGGCACGCCTTGGTCGCAGCAGAGCTGGGCCGGCAATACGACATAGCTGACATCGACGGCTACCGACCTGTTCCCCTCACAGCGGCGGACTTTGCAAAGAGCTGAACTCGCGTCTGCCTTTGCACAGCCTCGACGGCCTGTCCGCTACCGCGTCGTGCGCATAGATCGGCGATGTCGAGCACCCGGAAAAGTTTGAGCAGCTTCATCGTTTCGGCGCCTCTCGTTTGGGCGGCCCCCTGTGTAAACGGCACCATAGCAACGCTGAGTCGGCCGTTGGGACTAGTGGACAACCGGGGATGCCGGAGCGATGAAAACATCCACGGTTGCCAGAGGAAACCGCGCGATCAGCATACCAGTGAGTTCCTCCTGGGTGCGATGACCGCGATTGAAGAGGTCGAGCGCCGCGCTGCAGATCATCTCCGATCTCTTGTCGTCCGGTTTGGCCTTGTAATGCCTGTACCAAGACTGAACGGACAGCGAGAGCACGGCCAATTCGGTTTCAAGGATACTCGTGACTAGCATTCCTGATCTCCCCCAGATTGAGGCGACCGCTTTACAGCCCCTCATTTGTAAGCCTGCAATCTCTGTTGAGCCGATGCCGAAGATTCCGGCTTGGCATTCAGTGTGAAGCGACGGCGCGACGACCGCTGGACGCGAGATGTTCAGTGATCGCGCGCCGGATTTCCGTGACCGTATCGAAAAGCTTGTTGTCGAGGTCAATGACACTGAACCGGACAGCGATGAACTTGAGGCGGTTTTCGACGGGAACCGCAATCCCGACTTCCTGACCGTTGAATACGACAGCTTGCTTTCGCATAGACAAACCTCGGGCGTGGGCGCACGCACCATCGAGCAATTGGATCAAGGATTGACGACGGAGTCAGCTTGTCGTCGTCGGTCGGTATCGGATCGACACGAGATCACGCACTCGTTGAGCCGTTGCGAAGAAACCAAGTCGTAGAAACAACGTCATCACCCTCCTCGAGTGAGGTCAAAGCGCCGCGGAGTGCTGCCGGAAGTACTGTTAGTGGGAACTGCCCTGTGAAGTGAACGTATTCGAGAAAACCAAGGCAAGCAACTGATTTTTGTGATTTTTTAGCATTTCGAATCATATGACAATTACCGCATGTGCGAAGCCGAAATGACGTACGTGCGTCGCTCATACACAAGAGTTCGAAGGAACGAAGGACCGCCATCTCGGGCGGAAAGCCTCCCATTGAGACCAGGTCCAAGCTTCGTCACCGGTAAGAATTGGCGACCAGCTGCGCTTCCGCCAATCGATCAACTGCCTGAACGGCAAAAATGCGGGCCTCTTTTTTGTGGACACGCCAGGAACAAAATCCGACCCGCTGTGTTTTGGCTATGCTTTGGGAAGTGAAACCCCTCAAAGTGCAACTCGCGCCTCTGCCCCCGCACCCGCGACTGCGGGGCTTTTTCTTCGCTTGCCGTATATGAGGGGAAACTTATCGATCTACACGCGTTTGTTGTGATCGGTCCCCTTTCTGGGTGAGAAACAGAGCCTTCAGATGGATCTCGGCGAGGCATTCAAAGCTTAAGGACCGTATTAGCTATTAAGAGTTCTAAACCTAGGTCACGTCGGTGCGATCAACGTCGATCGCAATGCCACGGCTGAGGGCATCCGAGCCGTAGGGCCTGGTCGATACGATAGATGACGAGCTCATAGACCGCCGTTCTTCGGCGCGAGGCGATTTCGCGCGCAAAGCAAAGTGCAAAAATCAGCTCGATGAGTTCGCTCTCCGGCATTGCCTCATTCTCGCTTACGATCAGAAGACATCCAATTGGCGCAAGAACAAAAATCGAAACATCAGCAAAGACGCAAATACCAGTCCGCCTGCGCTCCCCTAGTTTTCGTTGGGTCGATCCTGGAGCCGACCCCAGCCTCTCCCGGATCGACGAGCGTACGGTTGGCGCCTTTGGCGAATTGGTTCCGACCGTACGCTGCCGATTACTGTTGGTGCTCCGATGCAGCATCAAAATCGGTGACGATACCGTGACGCAACGCCTCTTCCTCGGCTGCTCGCAAAGCCTGCTGGATAAGCAGTATGACAAAATCGTAGTCAGGACTTTCCCAGGATGCCATTTCGCGGGCGACGCCCAATGTAAAGATCAGTTGCTGCACAATTGTCTCGGTCACGACACGACTCCAGTAGGCCGGGCAATTCTAGACGACCTGAGAAAAAGCAACTATCGCAACGATCCCGTGATCTTGTGAGAGAAAACCACCACGCAGTTGGTGGGAATGTACCATTGACCTCCGACAGGGCGGCACGCTGGATTTGGTTGACCCACGCCAGCCGAAACCCTGCCCTATGCTCGGTTGGGTGAGCGGATTGAAGAACACCTCCACCGCACTAGATGCGGCCACGCATGCGAAAGCCTGCCGCGGTGATACGATTGGCAATGCCTGCTGAACGTGAGGTAACGAAATCTGAGGAGGATTCCATGCCGAGCATGCGCGCTGTCGAAGTAAGAAATGCCAATGCGCCTTTGCAACTGGTCGAACGCGAGATTCCGACCCCCGCTGCCGGCCAGGTCTTGATCAAGGTTCAAGCGTGCGGAGTCTGCCATAGCGATGCCTTCACTGTATTGGGAGCCTTTCCCGGCATCGCCTACCCGCGCATACCGGGCCACGAGGTCGTCGGCGTTATCGACCAAGTCGGCGAACGCGTGCCGCGTTGGAAGGCGGGCCAACGCGTCGGAGTTGGCTGGCACGGCGGTCATTGTGGGCACTGCTCCTCCTGTCGCCGGGGCGATTTCGTGACCTGTGAGACGGCACAAATTCCGGGGATCAGTTATGACGGTGGTTATGCGGAGTATATGGTCGCACCGTTTGAAGCCTTGGCCGTAATCCCCGATGAACTCAATGCCGCCGAGGCCGCGCCCCTTCTGTGCGCCGGGATCACCACTTACAACGCATTGCGCAACAGCGGCGTTCGGGCGGGCGATACGGTTGCCGTGCTTGGTGTCGGCGGGCTCGGCCACCTTGGCGTGCAATTCGCCGCGAAAATGGGCTGTCGCACGATCGCCATTGCGCGGGGTGCCGACAAGGAGCCGTTGGCGCGTGAGCTCGGAGCTCATCGCTATCTTGACAGCACCACGCAGGATGTCGCCGCCGAATTGAGCAAGCTCGGCGGAGCCCGCGTGATCCTGTCGACCGTCACCAATTCACAGGCGATGAGCGCGGTGCTTGGTGGATTGGCAGTCAATGGCAAGATGATAGTGCTTGGCGCTTCATCCGAGCCGATTGAAGTCTCGCCATTCCTCTTGATTGGCGGTCGTCGCGGAATTCAGGGATGGCCCTCTGGGACATCGAGCGACTCGGAAGACACGCTCGCATTCAGCGCTTTCGCCAACGTTCGTCCGATGATCGAAACCATGCCGCTGGAGCGGGCCGCAGAGGCTTATGAGCGAATGATGAGTGGGGCGGCGCGGTTCCGGATGGTCATAACGACCGGCAAATAGCTGAGCTTGGGCGAGTTCGAAACTTCACGTTTGCATGCGACAGCGGGAGAGCCGAGAGGTCAGCCTACCCGCGGTGATCCTCTCGAGCCCTCAGGGACCCGAAGGTACCCCTGTGCGTCCTTTTTGGCGGAAGGACAACAATAACTTAGGCTGAGTGAAGCTACTTGGGAAGTTGGACAAAGGTCCGATCGAAAAGAGGGAGGCTGAAGGAGGGTTGGTCCGCGACATCCTAAAGCCTCCCTCATCCTTCGGGGCAGAAGGACAAGGGTCAGTTAGTGCCGACAGTCCGCTTGGCTAGTCGGACTTAGGTCTGACGACTTTGTGACCAAGCTGCGAATCGGGCGCATCTGCGCACCGGTTTCGGAAATGGGACACGCGACGAATTAGAGCCCGTGCGCCAAGACCTTCTGGCAGCCTGGCGACAGGCGAGACATGTTCTCCCTCAGGCAGGCGATGCCGCGGCCGCCACCGAGCGGAACAGCACGGCAGTAAGATCGGAAGTCCGGCCCGCACGCCTCGCGGGCAATGACCATCTCCTCGCGCGGCGAAAGTTCCGGTGCGGCTGCGGCAGCAGGCGCGGCGGCCTTGGGCGTGCCGCTATCCGGCGTTGCCGGGGCTGTCGATGCGTCGGACGATGATTTCGGAGTAGCGGCCTTGCCGCTTCCGCCGAGCGCGCTGATCGCCTGCTTGCATCCGGACGACAGTGACGCCTCATGCTGCTGCAGGCAGGCGAGCGCTTCCTTGCCGCCCGGCGTGACGCCGGAGCAATTCGATAGGAAATCGCTGCGGCAGGCGGACTTGATGGCGTTGCGCTGCGCATCCGTCGGCTGTTGCGCAACTGTCGTGCCCGCAAACAGCGTGACTGCGCAAAGCAGCGGCAGGCCAAGTCTCGTTCTCCAAGTGGCGCGTTTCGCGGATGAGACATCCAATGATGACGACGAGAAATCCTTCATAGTTCCTCTCCCTGCGGAAATCACAGTGTCGACCACGTCGGCATCGTGAGGCTGCTTCTGGGGGCCCTCTTCGGGAGGGCGCGCCCTTGCTATCCACGGCACAGAGGATGGGCCACGATGGGCTCGCCTCTGTCTGGGACAACAAATCCTCAATTGTGGGCGTCAGTGTTGCTCAATGACCTGACAGTCGCGTCTCTGACGCCACGGCATTTATGTCTGTGTATCCGGTACTGCCGCAGTGCGGCGCTTTCGATATTCCTCGAAGCGTTGCAGGATCACATAGAAGGACGGCACCAGCAAAACCGCTAGGCAAGTCGACGCGATCATGCCGCTGAAGACTGAGATACCGATCGACCGGCGCGCATTGGCCCCGGCGCCGGTCGCCAGCACGAGGGGCAAAACGCCGAGAATGAAGGCGAACGACGTCATCAGGATCGGCCGGAAACGCAATCGTGCCGCAAGCACTGCCGCGGCAGCGATTTCCATTCCCTGCATTCGCTTTTCACGTGCGTATTCAACGATCAGAATGGCATTCTTCGAGGACAGCGCGATAAGCAGAATGAGGCCGATCTGCGTATAGAGATTGTTGGCGACGCCGAGCGCCGTCAGGGCGCCGACCGTGCCGAGGAGCGCGAGAGGAACCGCGAGAATGACCGCGAAAGGTAATATCCAGCTTTCGTACTGGCCGGCCAGAACGAAATAGACCAGCAGAATGGCGAGCCCGAAGACGTAGTAGATCTGCGTGCCGACTGCCTTCTCCTGGTAGGACAAGGCGGTCCATTCAAAGCCGGCCCCGGTTGGTAATGTCTGATCCGCGATCTGCTCCATGACATTCAGCGCCTGCCCCGAACTGAAGCCGGTCGCGGCGCCGCCAACGATCGTGGCGGTAGGATAGAGATTGTAGAGGCTGATCAGCGACGGTCCCGGCACGCTGGTCACGTCGATTACTGTACCCAGCGGCACCATGGT
Source organism: Rhizobium sp. BK176 (assembly GCF_024808055.1). NCBI lineage: Bacteria > Pseudomonadati > Pseudomonadota > Alphaproteobacteria > Hyphomicrobiales > Rhizobiaceae > Rhizobium > Rhizobium sp. BK176. The sequence continues at coordinate 267,713 of NZ_JANUBV010000007.1, forward strand.
GCCATCGCCCGCCTTGACTTTCAGATTGCGGATGTCATCCGGCCGCACGCGGAATTCCGGCGACGCCTGCACATAGACCTGGAAGGTGCGGCCGAACTTGTTGAACTGTGTCACATAGCTCGATCCGACATAGCCCGAAAGCGCAGAGAACACCTGCCCGACGGTGACGCCGAGTGTCTCGGCCTTGATGCGATCGACAGAAACCTCGAGCTGCGGAGCGTCCGCTCGGAACGAGGTCTGCAGCCGCTGCAGCGAGGACTGCGCGTTGCCGCGCTCGACGATCGTATTGGCCAGTGTTTGCAGCAGCGCGAAATCGAAGCTGCCGTCCTTGAGGAGCACCTGCATGGTGAACCCACTGGCGTTGCCGATACCCTGGATTGCAGGAGGAACCAGGACAAGCGTCTTTGCCGTCATGATACTATCCAGCGCGCCGTTCAGGTGCTGGTATATCGACAGCAGGTCCTGGCCTTTTTCCTTTCCACGCACGTCCCAGTCCTTGAGAATGACATAGGCGACACCGGCGTTCGGCAGGCTTGCGCTGTTGTCCAGCACCGAAATCCCGCTGATCGTCAGCACCTGATCGACGCCGGGCGTCGCCTCGGCGATCTCGCTGACCTGCTGCATCACCGCATCCGTGCGCTGCTTCGAGGCGCCGTCCGGCAATTGCGCGCTGATCAGCACATAGCCTTGATCCTCGGTCGGGAGAAACGCAGTCGGAAGACGGGTTAGGCCCCAGAAGGCAACACCGATCAGTGCCAAGCCCACGAGGACTGAGATCGTACTATTCCGCACAAGGCCACCGACAAGCCGCGAATAGCCATTCTCGGCCGCATCGTAAACTCGGTTGAAGCCGCGATAGAAGAAGTTGCGCCGTTCGGGCGGCACAGGCGGCCTCAGCCAGAGGGCGCATTGCGTCGGCTTCAGGGTGATCGCGTTGATTGCGCTGATCAGCGCCGTCGCGGCGATGACAAGCGCGAACTGCCGGTAGAGCTGGCCGGTCAAGCCTGGCAGGAAGGCGGCCGGAATGAAGACCGCCATGAGAACGAGCGTAATGCCGATGACCGGACCGAGAAGCTCGTCCATTGCCTTCTCTGCCGCCTGCCGACCTGGCATCCCCTCCTCGACATGGCGCGAAACCCCCTCGACGATGACAATCGCGTCATCGACGACGATGCCGATCGCAAGGACGATCGCAAACAGCGTCGACAGATTGACCGTGAAACCAAGCGCCGCCATCGCCGCAAACGCACCGATGATCGTCACAGGCACAGTCGTCGCCGGAACCAGCATCGCCCGCCAATCTTGCAGGAACAGCAGGATCACGATCAGGACCAGAACGCCCGCCTCGATCAGTGTCTTGTAGACTTCCTTGATCGACGCCTCAACGAACTTCGTCGTATCGAACGGCATGGTGTATTGAAGGCCGGGTGGGAAGCTTTTCGACAGATCCGCCATCTTCGCTCGAACGGATTGGGCAACCGCAATGGCATTCGCCTCCGGCAGCTGGAAAATGCCGATACCGGTCGCCGGTCGCCGGTTCTGCAGGAAGGACTGGCTATAGGTCTGCGCGCCGAGTTCGACGCGACCGATATCGCGTATACGCGTTATCCGACCGCCATCGGCAGAATCGACCTTCACGATGATGTTTTCGAAGTCGGGAGCGTCGTTGAGACGACCGCTGACATTGAGCGTATATTGGAAATCCTGTCCGCTAGGCACTGGAGGCAGTCCGACTTGCCCCGCCGTGACCTCCTGACTCTGCTGCTGCACCGTACTGATAACGTCCTGCGGCGTCAGTCCGCGGGCCTGCAACAGATCCGGATCCATCCAGATCCGCATCGCATACTGGCCCGCGCCGAAAACGCTGACATTGCCGACGCCGGGAAGCCGAGCCAGTTCGTTCTGAAGGTTGATGACCGCGTAATTCGACAAGAAGAGGCTGTCGAAGCGGCTGTCAGGCGAAGTGAGAGTGACGAACCCCAGGATCGACGTCGACTTCTTCTGCGTCGTCACGCCTTGAACCTGAACGGCTTGCGGCAGCGATGGCATCGCAATGGCGACGCGGTTCTGGACCAGGACTTGCGCCTGATCCGGATCGGTGCCGATTGCAAAGGTGACCGTCAACGAATAGGTGCCGTCGCTGGCACTGGTCGACTGCATGTAGAGCATGTTTTCGACGCCGTTGACCTGCAATTCGATTGGCAATGCCACGGTATCGACCAGAGTCTTGGCACTCGCGCCGGGATAACGCGTCGTCACCTGAACGGTCGGCGGAACTACGTTGGGGTACTGGGCGACCGGCAGCTGGAACAATGCGACGGCGCCGATCAGGACGAAAACCAGCGCGAGAACATTCGAGAGTACCGGCCGCTCGATGAAGAAGCGCGAGATCATCCGTTTCGCCTCCTGGAGCTGATCCGCTGCCGGCTCATGGGACCTTCGATCCGCTCGGATCCCCCGTTGCCGCGGCCTCTATCGTGATTTTCTCAGGCGTGACTTTCATATCGGGTACGGCCCGTTGGATCCCGGCCATGACGACCCAATCCGCGGGATCGAGACCGGATTCGATGACTCTCATCTGGCCATTGCGCTGGCCTATTTTGACGACTTTCTGCTCGATCACGTCGTCCTTGCCGAGCACCAGCACGTAATTTCCCTGCTGATTGGTACCGATCGCATCATCACGAATGACGAGCGCCTTGTCCTGGTGGGCGACAGGAACACGAACGCGGACAAAAAGACCCGGCAAAAGTGCGTGGTCCTTGTTGTCGATGATGCCCCGAACCGAAAGCGTGCCTGTCGAGGCATCGATCTGCGGTGAGACGTAGTCGAGGTGCCCCTTGTGTGGATAGCCCTCCTCGTCGCCGAGCCCGATTTCCACCGGGATATTGGGAAGGTCGGCTTGGGTCAGCTTGCGCCCGGCCTTGGCGAGGCTCTGCTTGATCATCAGCACCTGAGCCTCACTGACGTTGAAATAGACGTAGAGCGGGTCGGTCTGAACGATTGTGGCAAGCTTCGTCGGGCCTGACACGCCGACCAGCGCGCCGACATCCACGAGGTGGTTCGTTACGGTGCCATCGAAGGGCGCGACCACCTCCGTATATCCGAGGTTGATGTTTGCAAGATCGAGGCTCGCCTGCGCGTTCAGGATGGAGGCGTTTGCTTCATCCAGTGTCGCCTTGGCGCTGTCGACGGCTGTCTGTGTAGTCACTTCCTGCTTCATCAGATTGAGCTGCCGGTCGTATTCCTGCTTCGCGCCGACTTGCGACGCCTGCTGCGAAGCCAGTTGCGCCTGGGCTTGGTCAACCTGTGCCTTATAGGTGTCGCGCTGGATGCTGAAGAGCTTGTCGCCCTTCTTTACCGGGGTACCGTCTTTGTAGTCTATCGTTTCAAGAAAGCCTTGCACGCGGGCCTCGATGTCGACCGCGTTTATCGCATCCGTGTTGCCGGTCAGCTCAAAATATTCAACCACCGGCTGCTGCAATGGCTGCGCCACGTTCACCTTCGGCGGCGGCGGCGGCACATACGCATTGTTCCCGCTGTCGCATGCCGATAACGCAGCGACCACCGTCAAAATACCGATATGATGCAGCCCTCGATACGAACTTTCGCGCATTTTTCTGCCCCGATGCATGCACGAGCTTCGGATTTCATGTGCGCCCCTGGCGTATCCCAACAGTCCATGCGCCTGGGCAGAGTATAGTATGAACCAATATTTCCGCATTTCCGCGAAAAGCAATAGAGGCACGCGCGATAAATAGTTGGCGATACGGGATGAAACATGTGACAAAAGATGAACTTGCAGTTACATTTCGGCCGCAAGAAAAAGAAACGTACAGTAGCCGGGCTTCCGTCCAATCCGACGGTCTCCGCGGTTTTTGATGCCCCGAAGGCACTCGAAAGCGTGGCCTTGCTGGCAATGCCGCCGGCGACCTTAACGTACCCAGCATTCGACGCGTACCCAATCAACCGTTGCGAAAGTGAGGGCCGTGACATGGCGAAATTAATGTTGGCGACACGCTTCAAGGTATTGGTGACCTTGTGCGCAATAACCGCAGGCTCGAACTGCCCGGCGTGGGCGGACGACTCGAAGGAATTGCTGAAGGCAATGTCCGACTATATGGCGGCTCAAAAGACATTCTCCTTCGACTATGTCTCTTCCGTGGAAGCTGTGACTCCGACCTTCGAGAAGCTGCAATTCGTCAGCTCCGACACAGCAACGGTCGGCCGGCCGGACAAAATCCGGGTGACGCGCACCGGAGGTTTTGCCGACCTTGACGTCAGCTTTGACGGCACGAAGTTCACGGTTCACGGAAAGAACCTCGACGCCTACGCCCAGATCGACGCAAAGGGCAGCCTCGACGAGCTTTTCGACCGGCTTCAGAACGCCGGTGCAGAAATCCCGGGCTCCGATCTGTTGCTCTCGAACAGCTTCGATACGCTGATGGACGGCGTCACGGAGTCCAAGCACATTTCAAGCGCTGTCGTCGACGGTGTGGAATGCGAATACCTGACATTCCGGAAGAATGATGTCGACTGGCAGATATGGATAGAATCGGGGGCGAAGCCTGTTCCGAAGCGCTATGTGGTGACCAGCAAACACGTGGTGCAGGCGCCGGAATACATGCTCGAGGTCCGGAACTTCCGCACAGGAGAAGATGTGAAGGTGGCAAACTTTGCCATCGAAATACCCGGCGATGCCAAGAAGGTTGATCTCAGCGAACTTGGTCAGATCGATGAACTGCCCGCGCCGACAGAGACGGGAGATGCACAATGAAAACCTCCGTACGGATTTTCGCTATTGCGCTCGCGGTTGCGTTCGCCTCCCTCGATGTCAGCATGGAGGGGAACGACCTAGCCACGGTAACCATCAGCGCATCCACCCCGGCACAAGCCGAAATCGGCCGCCCCCTGACACCGCTGTCCTATGCGGGCGCCGCTCGTCGAACGACACGCCGCGTCGTGCGCAGAACGACCGTCTACGTGAACACGCTGCCGGCAGGCTGCGTCTACGGGCCGTACTACGGGGGCTACTACTACCGGTGTGGATCGCTCTACTACGCCAAGAGCGGCGCTACCTACGTTCAGGTGGTCATCGAATAGCAGGATTGCGGAGCTTTTGAGTGGCTGTTGGTAGGCTGCCGGGCTGAATCGGAACCTACCGACGGCAACGGCGTTTCATGCTCACTGTGGACCAGAGAGCGACCTATAAACAGCAACTTGACGAGAAACTGGCGGCTGCGCTCACCGAGCCACCGGCGACCGGGGGTATCGTCTTTATTGCGAACCTGGTGACGGGCATAACAAGGCGAGCCGTCAAGAACGGATTTGTCTACCACGACGCCCAGGGCACGCGCATCGCCGACCAGGCGGAGCTCGAGCGAATCTCGGCGCTGGCCATTCCGCCCGCCTACACGGAGGTTCTCATCTCCGCCGACCCGAATTCTCATCTGCAGGCTACCGGCCGTGATGCGCGCGGCCGCAAGCAGTACCGCTACCATTCCAAATGGACGGCTGAGCTAGAAAAAAGCAAGTTCGAGCGGTTAGCCGATTTCGGCTCGGCGCTTCCTGCGATCCGCAAGAAAGTAGACTCCGACCTGCGGCGCCGGACGCCCAATATTGACAAGGCGCTGGCGACCATCGTCTGGCTTCTGGACAATCTCTATATCCGCGTCGGTAATGCGAGTTACGCCGCAGACAACGCCTCCTACGGCCTGACAACGCTGCGAAACCGGCATGTGAAAATCTCAGGCTCGAGCATCCACTTCCGCTTCAAGGGCAAGTCCGGGAAGGAATGGCGCCTCAGCCACAGCGACCGTCGCATCACCCGCGCCGTGCGCATGCTCCAGGAATTGCCCGGCCAGCAGCTGTTCCAGTATATCGATGACAGCGGCGCCTCTCATCCGATCCAGTCGCAGGACGTCAACGCCTACATACGGGAGGCGTCCGGAACCGACTTCACGTCCCGGCAATTCCGCACATGGGGCGCAACACAAATGGCAGCAATCGCGCTCGCCGCGCTTGAGCCGGAGCAAAGCCAGCGCGGGCGAGCGCGACAAATGAACGAGGTCGTCGATGCAGTTGCCGCACGCTTGGTCAACACGCGCGCCGTCTGCAGGTCGTCCTACATCCATCCGAAGGTATTCGAGAGCTTCGAAGCAGGTGAGCTTGCCAAGCTCGCTGCCGGCCGGCCGAGCCGAAGCGCCAGATTACTGCGCTGGATGGACCAGGGTGAAATCGCTGTGCTGCGCTGGCTGAAAGGCCTGAACGGGCGCTAAGGGCAGCCGTTTCATACATCCGCCGCTTAGCTACGATCGCGATGGAACCAAACCACGCCCCAGGCCGTTATGGGAAATCGCCGCGAATGCGGCCACGGGAGATGGCGCCAGGGCGCCAGGGCGCAAATGGCACGTCAGACCTATTGGAAGGGCTATCTCAAGCTGTCACTCGTCACCGCCGCGGTGTCGCTCACCCCGGCTACCACGGACAGCAACCAACTTCGATTTCACGTCTTGAACCGAAAGACAAAGAACCGCGTCGAAAGCCGCTACGTCGACAGCGTCACCCACAAGCCAATTGCCGACAAGGATCAAGCCCGGGGATATCCCCGCGGCGAAGACGACTATGTCATTCTCGAGGACAAGGAGCTCGAAGAGGTCGGACTGGAGAGCACCAAGACCATCGACATCGATACATTCGTGCCACGCGGCTCGATCGACTGGATCTGGTACGACAAGCCGCACTTCCTAACACCGGAGGACAAGGTCGGTACGGAGGCATTCTGCGTGATCCGCGAATCGATGAAGGCAAACGATGTGGTCGGCATTGCCCGGCTCGTCCTTTACCGGCGCGAGCGCGCCGTCCTGCTGGAGCCTCAGGGCAAGGGTATCATCCTTTGGACGCTGCATTTCGGCGACGAAGTTCGTCCGCCGGCAGCCACGCTCGACGGCGATGGTAAGGTCGATGCCACCGTGCTTTCCTTGATGACGAAACTCGTCAAGGACCGGACCGAGGAATGGCAACCGACCATGGTGCAGGATCCTATCCAGAAACGCCTGAAAGCGATGATCCGCGCGAAGCAAAAGAGCCTGGTCAAAGCCACACCGCCATCCTCCAAGCGGCCGACAACAAAACCGACAGGCAACGTCGTCAACATCATGGACGCCCTGAAGAAAAGCCTCGCCAAGGAAACGGGGCGTCCGAAATCTCACTGACAGATCGCAAGCGACCGTCCCTTACTTTCGCTTCTCCAGCGGAACGGCGGCGGCAAAGAAATCCGCCCACGGATCGCTCCGCAGGCCATCGAGACGCGCCGGAGCGTTGTCGACGGTGAAATAGGCCGGACCGATTTCCTCGGTCAGCTCGGTCCACTCAAGCGGCATGGAGACAGCAGCCCCTGGCCGGGCGCGGGTGGAGTAGGCGGCGACGGCCGTGTTGCCACGCCCATTGCGCAGATAGTCTATGAAAATCTTGCCGGTCCGCTTCGCTTTCGTAGCGGTCGCAAGATACTTGTCAGGCTGATCTTTTGACATCCCATCGGCGAGCGCCTTGGCGAGGGCCTTGACCTGTACCCAGCTGGCCTTCGGTTTTAGCGGTGTGACGACATGCAGCCCCTTGCCGCCGGAGGTCTTGACGAAGGCCGCCAAACCCGCCGCTTCGAGACGCTCCTTCAACTCGTTGGCGGCAGCGATGATATCCGACCAGCTGACGCCATCGGCCGGATCAAGATCCATGGTGATCATGTCCGGTTTCTCCCAGCTGTCAGTCGTGGCACCCCAGGGGTGGATTTCCAGCACGGCGGACTGGACGAGCGCCACCATCCCGTCGAAGTCCATGATGCGCAGCAATTTCTCGCCGCCCTTGTCCTTCGGATCGGTGATCTGTTCGATGTTTGGATTCATGCCTTTCCAGGCGTGCTTCTGGAAAAACCGCTGGTGGCCGGCGATGCCATCGGGGCAGCGCAACAGAGCAAGTGGCCGCTTCGTCACATAGGGTTCGATAAAGCGCCATACCCGTGCATAGTAGCTGGCCAGCCCCTCTTTGGTGACGCCCTCCTCGGGCCAATAGATGCGATCTGGATGCGTGAGCGTCACGCTGGACTGAGGCAGTTCTCGAGCGGGTGCGTTTGTTAGTTCCGGCATCACGTCCTCTGGCGCCTTGTCTTCCCTCAGTCCACGAAATGCAGCATGCCGCAAGTTGCCGTCAGCCGACCATGCCTGAAATTCAACCTCGGCGATGAGCTTTGGCGTGACATAGACCAACCCACGGCGCTCTTCGGTGGTGAGATCATCGTCGAAGGAGTTGTCTTTTTGCGCCATTGCCGACAACGTCTCATAGAGTCCTTGGGCAACATTAACGCTGAAGCCCGTCCCTACCCTGCCGACATGCGCGAGCTTGCCCTTGCGGTAAACGCCCATGGCCAGCGAGCCGATTGCATTCTTCATCGCGGTCGAGGGCACATAGCCGCCGATAACAAATTCCTGTCTCTCCAGGCATTTCGATTTCACCCAGTCGCCGGTACGTCCCGAAACGTATTCGCTGTCAGCCAATTTCGACACAATGCCTTCAAGACCAAGCTGGCGGGCATGCTCCAGAACCACTGTGCCGCTTTCGGTAAAATGCTGGCTGTAGCGGATCATTCCGGAGTCGCCCGCGAGTAGCGCCTCCAGCAGCCGCTTCCGGTCAGTCACCTTTGCCTGCCGCAAATCATAGCCGTCGAGATACAAGAGGTCGAACGCATAAAAGACAAACCGATCATGCCGCCTTTCGCTGAGATCGCTTTGCAGCGCCGAAAAATCCGAGGCTCCGTTTTCCCGCTCGACGACGATTTCTCCATCAAGGATCGCCGACCTTGCCGGCAGCGCGGCGAAGGCATCGGCAATCTCCCGGCCGAACTTCTCGGTCCAGTCGAGCCCGCTGCGCGTCAACAGCCCTGCCTTGCCATTTTCAAGCCGAACCTGAAGCCGGTATCCGTCGAACTTGATCTCGTGAATCCAGCCTTTGCTTGATGGTGCCTTCGCCTTCAGCTTGGCAAGCTCAGGCTCGACGAAGTCAGGCATCGCTGCCCTTTCGGCGCCCTTCGGCCAATCGTGGCGTTGCGGCTTCGCTCGAGTCGCCACAGCCCTTGCAGCGGGCTTCGATGCACCCTTGCGACGGGAGTCCCAGGTGGCGTCGGGGTGCTTTGTCACCTCTTCAATCTTGCGGCCGCTTTTCACCGATTCCGGCCGCTGTTTCAGGATATCGCCTTTGCGGCGCGCATCCTCGTCCTCCGCCTTGATCAGCAGCCAGTTCTCCTGCTTTTCGCCCGGCTTGCCATGCATGCGAACCAGGTGCCACCGACCGCTGAGTTTCTCGCCTTCGAGGTCAAATTCCAAGTGACCCTTCTTGTAACCCTTGTGAGGATCACCATTCGGCGTCCACGTTCCACGATCCCATAGAAGCACTGTGCCGCCGCCATATTGACCCTTCGGGATGGTGCCTTCGAAGTCTCCGTAGTCTAGCGGATGATCCTCGACATGCACTGCAAGCCGCTTTTCATCGGGATTGAGGCTCGGTCCGCGGGTGACGGCCCAGCTCTTCAGCACACCATCGAGTTCCAAGCGGAAGTCATAGTGAAGGCGTGACGCGTCGTGTTTCTGAATCACGAAATTGAGCGTGGCTGGTGATGTGGATTTGGTGGAACGCCGGCTTCCTCTTGGCTCCGGCGTCACCTTGAAATTGCGCTTCGCCTGATAGGCCTCCAAAGCCATGCTCAGCTCGCTTTCGTTTCGCTAGAGGCGCGCTTCGCCGCCCGTGGCTTGGCGCTCAGCTTGGCACTCTGGCGAAGGGCATCCATGAGGTCGATGACCTTGCCCTGCGGCTTTGGTTTTGCTTTGGGCAGCTCCCGGCCCTCGATCTTCGCCTTTACAAGCTCCGAGAGCGCCGTCTCGTATCGATCCTCATATTCCTGCGGATTGAACGTACCCTTTTTGGTACCGATGATGTGGCCGGCCAACTCAAGCATTTCCTCGTCGAACTTCATCTCCGGAATGTCCTTGAAGACCGTATCGGGCTTGCGGACCTCGTAGTCGAAGCTCAGCGTGGTGGCGACGATATAGTCGTCCTGCGGCCGGATCAGAACTGTGCGGTTACGGCGGAACAGCACCGCCTCGGCAATCGCCGCCACCTTCTGATCGCGCATCGCACGAGCGATCAGCCCGAGCGCCTCCCCGTCATCCCCGCTGACGGGCGCCAAGTAGTACGGCTTGTCGAAATAGAGCTTGTTGATTTCGTTGTAGGGCACGAAGTTCTGGACGTTCAGCACCTTGTCGCTCTCAGGCATGACGCCCGCAATCTCGTCGCCTTCGATCACAATGTATTCGCCGTTGTCCAGTTGGTATCCCTTGACCTGATCATCACGTTCGACGGCCTTGCCAGTCTCGCTGTCGACGAACTGCCGCTCGACGCGATGGCCGGTCTTTCGACTGATGATGTTGAACGAAATGCGATCCGAGGTGGAGACGGCGGTGTACAATCCGACCGCGCAAACGAGATCCCCGACTTTCAGATGACCCTTCCAGCTTGCCCGAGCCGCCATGACGTTCCCTCAGTTGTCGTTTTGCAGTTTGCGCCGCCGTCTTTCGTCCAATGCTACGATCTTCTCGACGGCCGCGACGTCGTCGCTCGTCACGACAGGAACGGGATCTGCGGCGATCGCTTCAAGCACGTCGGTCGACAGTCCGCCGTTGCGGATCACCCATTCAAGGGTTTCGCGTGTCTGGCGCTCGGCTTTGAGCTGCGCGTACAGCGCGATAATCAGCCTGTCTCGCGCATCCACCCGACCGTTCTTGCGATCGATTTTTGGGATGTGAGGCACCGTGTCACCCGCCCGCGTTTGCAACGAAGGGATTCAACAGATCAAAGGCGAAAAAGTTCCGGGAATCCGGGCCCTCCGCTCGCTTTTTTTGCTAAAAGTCACCCGGCGAACGGAAAAACCGATCTTCTCCTTGCTCCGCTCAATGTTTTGCCGGCCCCCTCGGGACCGTGGAGCCGGTTGCCGAAACCGGGTCGCTCGCCGGGAATGTGCCTTCCAGTCCCTCGTCGAGCTGTTCTTCCATTGTACTTTGATCACCCGACGCACGAGCGCTGGGCCGCGCTGTCACGGGATCGGAAGTACCCTCGTCGGTCGCGGCGGCGATCTCCAGCATCAGCGCCTTGGCGCGTTCGACCGCGTTTCTTGGGTTGACCGATTGCGCCTCGTCGTTCCGTAGCAGCACGGAAACCACCTCTCCACCATCGCCAACGAATTCGATGGTAAAGCCCCGTTTGCCGCCCATTTCGGGAATGACCTGCGTACCGACGACCTGCATGACGCTCTCCTTAAACATCTCTTCTTTGAAGGAACGGAAGCGACAACCGAAGGTTCCAAGTTGCTGGAAAGGGAGCGGCGCACAAAAAGAAAAGCCACCGCTCCCGCGGTGGCTAAGGTGTGAGGTCAAGAACCTCCAGAGGGAACAGTTGCTTCATCGACCGGGAGGATGGCCGACATGCGTCAGCAACTGCCGGCAATATGCCGCGTTGGCGCCGCCGGCTCAATCAACGAGGCACCGAAATCCTTTGCTTGAGGCAATCAACTTTCCAGATTCCAGGGGAACCGCGCGATATTCTACTCGCAGGCAGCCCTGAAACGGCTCGCTCGCGGCGCGCCGGACGAGGAAGACTAGGACCTGGACGGTCTCGCCGGCCCCGTCGATTCGCGCAGAATGAGTTCGACGGGCCAGAGCTCGTGGATTTCCAATGGAGACCGACCCGACAGCAGTTGCAGGACAAGATCCGCACATCGCGTTCCGGCCGCCCGCATCGAGGACCGCGTCGCCGACAGCGACGGCACCATGTTGTCGGCGGTGAGATACGGAAAGACGTCGTCATGGGCGATGACCGAGACGTCGCGCCCGATCTGCATCCCAAGCGATCGGACCGCGCGATAGACACCGAGCGCCGTCATCATGGATCCCGCCACAAAGGCTGTTGGTGGGTTCGGTTGCTCCAGGAAGGACCGCGCAAACCGAAAACCGAGCTCGTCCGTGAAGTTGCCGCTCGCCATCAGCTGCGGATCAGGCTCGATGCCGTGACTTTGAAGTGCCTTGCGGAAGCCACTGTCCCGGTGAAGAGCGTAGGTCGCGCCCGACCGACCATTGATCATTGCAATGCGCCGGTGGCCAAGATCGATCAGGTGCGACGTGGCGCGCTTGATCGCAGCTTCGTTGTCGATGTCGAGCCAGGCATGCGGCACATCGATGGCCGACCGCCCGTGCACGAGGAACGGCATGCCGAGTTCGTGGAGCAGCGCAATGCGCTCGTCATTGGGTTTGGGCGAGTGCACGATGATCGCGTCGACACGCCGGCTCTCCACGAGTCGACGGTAGAGCTGCATCTCATCCTCATGGTTGGGATCCGCCATCGGGATGACGAGAATGTCGGTCTCCTCCGCCACCAGCCGCTCCGCCATGCCGGCCATGAACTCCGCGAAGTGAAATTCGCCGGCGCGCCCCATTACCACGCCGATAGCCCCTGCTCGACCGGTTTTCAGCCGCACGGCATTGACGTTCGGGCTATAGCCCAGCCGCGCAGCAGCTTCCGCCACACGGGCGCGCGTGGTCTCGCTCACCTCGGGGTAGCCGCTCAGCGCCCGACTGACCGTGGTCGGGGACAATCCTACCTGCTTCGCGAACTCTTTAAGCTTCATCCGACAGTGCGTCTTTCGTCCTGACCTGGCTGGCTGGACGCCAGCAGGTGCTGTCTCCCTTATGGCCTAAGCGTATCAGTTCGCAAATAACCAAACCGTTTTCAATTTTAGATATTCCTTCGAGTGAGGTTTGTCTCTTTTTCCCACAACCGAAACTACCGCCATCCCTATGATTTTTCTTTGTTATCAATATGTGATCGCGGTTGTGCGACTTTGACACGTGTGCCCGCTTGACTCAATATCGACCTTCTGACAATTTTTTCCAGCCAAACCGTTTTCAATTTTTCCAATGTTTGGTTCTTTTGGGAGGAAGATATGAAATTTCATTTCACAGCGGTCGCCATCGCGGCCGCGCTGCTCGGTGTCGCACAGCCCTCGTTCGCCGCCAACATCAGTATTTCCGCAAGCTCGACCGGCAAGAACCTCGACCTGTTCCGCAAGCAGCTCGACGAGTTCGAGAAGGCAACCGGCAACAAGGTCAGCATCGTGACCATGCCGTCGTCTTCGACGGAGCAGTTCTCGCAGTATCGCCTGTGGCTCGCCGCCGGCAACAAGGACGTCGACGTTTATCAGACCGACGTCATCTGGGCGCCGCAGCTCGCCGACCAGTTCGTCGACCTCAAGGATGCCGCAAAGGATGTCGTCGGCGATTTCTTCCCGTCGATCATCGCCTCGCAGACCGTGAACGGTCGCCTCGTCGCCATGCCGCTCTACACCGATGCGCCGGCGCTCTTCTACCGCAAGGACCTGCTCGACAAGTACGGCAAACAGCCGCCGAAGACCTGGGACGAAATGGCGGCGACCGCCAAGGAAATCCAGGACAAGGAACGCGCAGCCGGCCAGAAGGATCTCTGGGGCTATGTGTTCCAGGGCAACGCTTATGAAGGCCTGACCTGCAATGCGCTGGAGTGGGTCAAGTCCTCAGGCGGCGGCCAGATCATCGAGCCGGACGGCACCATCTCCATCAACAACGAGAAGGCAGCAGCGGCGATCGACCGCGCCAAGGGTTGGGTCGGAACGATTTCGCCAGGCGGCGTGCTCGCCTACCAGGAAGAAGAGTCCCGCGGCGTCTGGCAGACCGGCAATGCCGTTTTCATGCGCAACTGGCCCTATGCCTACGCTCTCGGCAATGGCGGGGACAGCGCCGTCAAGGGCAAGTTCGACGTAACGACACTTCCGGTTGCCAAGGAAGGCGACACGCCATCCTCGACGCTCGGCGGCTGGAACCTCGCCGTCTCCAAGTACTCTGAGAACCCGGACGTCGCAATTGCGCTCGTCAAGTTCCTGACCTCCAAGGAACGCCAGAAGCAGCGCGCCATCGAGCTCTCCAACCTGCCGACACTGTCTGCGCTCTACGACGACAAGGACATCGCGGCCGCAGCACCGTTCATGCCGAACTGGAAGCCGATCTTCCAGAACGCCGTTCCGCGTCCATCGGCATCCGCCAAGGTCAAGTACAACGAGGTCTCCTCGAAGTTCTGGACCGCCGTTCATAACTCGCTTTCGGGTAACGGCACCTCCGCAGAAAACCTCGAGCTTCTCGAGGCCGACCTGACGACGCTGAAGGGCGAGAACTGGTAACCGACGGCATCGGCAGCGGCGGGCGTCCGCCGCTGCCCTTCCCCGAAGCCGCCATCGTCAAATCGCCTCAAGAAGCGGGTACCTCATGACTGAAGCCGCAGTTTCCTCAAGCGTCGGATCGCGAGCGCGCGCCGTCAATACCTCGTCGGACCTGCGCTCCGAGCGCATCCGTTCCGCCTGGATATTCCTGGCCCCCACCCTGTTCATTCTGGCCGTTGTTGCCGGATGGCCGCTTTTCAGAACGATCTATTTCAGCTTCACGAACGCATCCCTCACGAGCCTCGGTGACGCCCAGTTCGTCGGCTTCAAAAATTATCTCTCATGGATCACGCTTAAGAGCGGGCGCACCGTCTATAGCGGCCTGCTTGCGGACCCGAACTGGTGGCGCGCCGTCTGGAACACGATGAAGTTCGCGTTCCTGTCGGTGACCATCGAAACCATTCTCGGCCTCGTCGTCGCCCTGGTGTTGAACGCCAATTTCCCCGGCCGCGGCATCGTGCGCGCCGCCATCCTCGTTCCCTGGGCAATCCCGACAATCGTTTCCGCCAAGATGTGGGCCTGGATGCTCAACGACCAGTTCGGCATCCTGAACGACATCCTCCTCGGCATGGGCCTGATCACCCAGAAGATTGCCTGGACCGCAAATCCCGACACGGCCATGATTGCCGTTCTGATCGTCGACGTCTGGAAGACAACGCCCTTCATGGCGCTGCTCATCCTCGCCGGCCTGCAGATGGTTCCCGCCGATATCTACGAAGCCGCCAAGATCGATGGCATCAACCCGATCAAGGTCTTCTGGCGCCTGACCCTGCCGCTGGTCCGCCCAGCCATCATGGTCGCCGTGATCTTCCGCATGCTCGACGCCTTGCGCATCTTCGACCTGATCTACGTGCTGACGCCGAACAATGCTCAGACCAAGACCATGTCGGTTATGGCCCGCGAAAACCTCTTCGACTTCGACAAGTTCGCCTATGGCGCAACCGCCTCGACGGTACTCTTCCTGATCATCGCGACGATCACCGTGCTCTACATGTGGCTCGGTCGCGTCAAACTCGGCGGGAGCGAACGCTGATGCTGCTGACCGCTACCAAGAACACCCTCTTCTACCTGCTCGTCGCCGTCATCGTCGTCATCGCGGTATTCCCGTTCTACTATGCGATCCTGACGAGCTTCAAAGCCGGCACGGCCCTCTTCGAGGTCAATTACTGGCCGACCTCGATCTCGCTCACCAACTACACGACGGTCCTGACCACGGGCAGCTTCATCCGCAGCCTCGGTAACTCGCTGCTTGTCGCCATCCTGGTTGTCGCGGCTTCGCTGTTGCTCGCCGTCACCGCATCTTACGCGCTTGCCCGCGTCAATTTCCGCGGTCGCGCGCTGCTGATGCTGACGATCCTGTCGGTGTCGATGTTCCCACAGATCGCCGTGCTCGCCGGCCTGTTCGAGCTCATCCGGTGGATCGGCATCTTCAACACGCCTTTCGCGCTGATCTTCTCCTACATGATCTTCACCCTGCCCTTCACGGTCTGGGTTCTGACCACCTTCATGCGCGATCTGCCGATTGAAATCGAGGAAGCGGCGATCGTCGATGGCGCCTCGCCGTGGGTGATCATCACCCAGGTTTTCATGCCGCTGATGTGGCCTGCTCTGGTCACGACCGGCCTGCTTGCCTTCATTACGGCCTGGAACGAATTCCTCTTCGCCCTAACATTCACTTCATCGGACGCTCAGCGAACGGTGCCGGTTGCCATCGCCCTGCTTTCAGGCGGCAGCCAGTTCGAAATCCCGTGGGGCAACATCATGGCAGCATCCGTCATCGTCACGGTCCCTGTCGTTGTCCTGGTCCTGATATTCCAGCGGCGCATCATTTCCGGCCTGACTGCCGGTGGCGTCAAAGGTTGAAGAAAGCACGATATGGCACAGATTCGACTCGACAATATCCGTAAGAGCTTCGGTGCGCTTGAAGTCATCAAGGGCGTCTCGCTCGATATCCGCAAAGGCGAGTTCATGGTCTTCGTCGGCCCGTCCGGCTGCGGCAAGTCCACGCTGCTGCGGCTGATCTCCGGACTGGAAGACATCAGCTCGGGTACGCTTTCCTTCGATGGCGAGGCCGTCAACCGCTACGCACCGTCGAAGCGCGGCATCGCCATGGTCTTCCAATCCTATGCGCTCTATCCGCATATGACCGTATTCGAGAACATGGCCTTCGGGATGAAACTGTCAGGACGCACCAGGGAAGAATGCAGGGCCCGCGTCGAGCAGGCCGCCGGCATGCTGCAGCTCTCGCCTTATCTCGAACGCCTGCCCCGCCAACTCTCCGGCGGCCAGCGCCAGCGTGTCGCGATCGGCCGCGCCATCGTCCGCGATCCCAAGGTGTTCCTGTTCGACGAGCCGCTGTCGAACCTCGATGCGGCGCTGCGCGTCGCAACGCGTCTGGAGATCGCCAAGCTTCACCGCAGCATGCACGGCACGACGATGATCTACGTCACCCACGACCAGGTCGAGGCGATGACGCTGGCCGACCGCATCTGCGTCCTGCGGGATGGCGTCGTCGAGCAGGTCGGCACGCCGCTCGAACTCTACGAGACACCGAATTCCGTCTTCGTCGCCGGCTTCATCGGTTCGCCGAAAATGAACTTCCTGACCGGTGAATTCGCGGCACCCTACAGTGCCCACACCATCGGTGTTCGCGCCGAGCATATGGAGATCGTTCAGCAGGACGCCGCCTGGAGCGGCACCGTCATTCATTCCGAAATTCTCGGCTCGGACAGCTTCGTCTATCTCGACATCGGCACATCGGAGCCGCTGGTCGTGCGCGAGACGGGCGTCTCCGGCCACCAGCCCGGCCAGAAACTCGGGGTTTCCCCGATGGCTGGCCGTGTTCACCGCTTCGACCAATCCGGACGCGCGCTCGAAAGAGTACCCCTCAAGGGCGCGGCCTGACACCTACCCGAAACCACAGGATCCGCCTCGCTTCCCATCGAGGTCGATCGACCATCCGCATGAAGGAGCAATCACTTGGCTATTCGCACCATTGTCTGGGGTGAAAACATCCACGAAACCACCAATGCCATCGTTCGGGGCATCTATCCCGAAGGCATGCACACCACCATCGCCAATGCCCTGAACACCGATCCGGCGATCCAGGCGACGACGGCCACGCTGCAGGAGCCCGAGCACGGCCTGACGGAAGCCCGCCTTGCCGAAACCGATGTCCTCACCTGGTGGGGTCACAAGGATCACGGCGCGGTCTCCGACGTCGTCGTCGAGCGCGTTGCCAAGCGCGTCTGGGAAGGCATGGGCCTGCTGGTCCTGCACTCCGGCCACTTCTCGAAGATCTTCAAGCGCCTGATGGGCACCCCCTGCGCGCTGAAGTGGCGCGAAGCCGGCGAGCGCGAGCGTCTGTGGACGATCAACCCGCGCCACCCGATCGCCGCTGGCCTCGATGAAAACTTCGTCCTCGAAAACGAGGAAATGTACGGCGAGCAGTTCTCCGTGCCGGAGCCGCTGGAGACGGTCTTCATCTCCTGGTTCCAGGGTGGCGAAGTCTTCCGTTCGGGCCTCACCTGGCGCCGCGGCGCCGGCAACATCTTCTACTTCCGCCCTGGCCATGAAACCTATCCGACCTATCATGATGCCAACGTCCAGAAGGTACTCATCAACGGCGTGAAATGGGCCTATAACCCGCAAGGCGATCTGAAGAGCATCACCGATGCCCCGAATGTCCCCGTCGAAAGGGCTCTTGAGCCGATCGTCGAGCGCGGCCCGCGTCTGCATCAGGCCGGCGAAGCCGGTTACCGCTGAGGAGCACACATATGCGTCTACTCGTTCTTGGTACCGGCTCGATGGCCAGAAACCAGGTTGCCAACTTCCTCGCCATCGATGGCGTGGAGGTTGTCGGCGCCGTCGATACCGATCCGGCACGCCTTGCCGAATTTGCCGATCACTTCCATATCCAGAATCGCTTCCTCTCCCTCGAAGAAGCGATCGCATGGGGTGAATTCGACGCGGCGACCAACGTCACGCCGGATCGCATCCACCATGCGACCAGCCTGGCGCTGATCGCAGCAGGCAAGCATGTATTCTGCGAAAAGCCGCTGGCGGAGCACTATGCCGATGCACTCGAGATGACGGAAGCCGCTGAAGCTGCCGGCGTCATCAACATGGTCAACCTCACCTATCGCAACGTCGCGCCCCTGCAGCGCGCCCGCGAAATGGTGCTGGCTGGTGAGCTCGGCACAATCAGACACGTTGAGGCCTCCTACCTGCAAAGCTGGCTGGTCTCGCGCGCCTGGGGTGACTGGCGCACGGAATCGCGCTGGCTGTGGCGCCTGTCGACCGGCCACGGCTCGAACGGCGTGCTTGGCGATGTCGGCATCCACATCCTCGACTTCGCCGCCTATGGCGCAGCGACCGATATCGACCACGTCTTTGCCCGCCTGAAGACCTTCAACAAGGCTCCCGGCGGCCAGATCGGCGAATATCTGCTGGATGCCAACGACAGCTTCACGATGTCGGTCGATTTCACCAACGGTGCGCTTGGCGTCATCCATGCGACCCGTTGGGCAACCGGCCACCTCAACGAGCTGAAGCTTCGCATCTATGGCGAAAAGGGCAGCCTCGAGGTCATCCATCGCCCGGATGGTTCCGAACTGCGCGGCTGCTTCGGCGAGGACATCGAGACCGCCACCTGGCGCGACATCGAAGTGCCCGCCGTTCTGACGAACTACCAACGCTTTGCCGAAGCCGTCAGAACCGGAAAGCAGGACGACCCGACCTTCCGCCACGCCGCAAACCTGCAGAAGGTCCTCGACCTTGCGATCGTGTCGGAGAAGGAGCGGCGGGAGCTCAATCTGCTGGAGGCCTCCGAGCAGGCTAACCCGGCAAACAAGCGGATACCGCCGCTAACGGTCGTCGTCTGATACGAGAATTCGCCAAGAGGAATAAAGGCCCGCCGATGCGGGCCTTTATCATTTCAAACTACCGCAGACGATCCGCGAGCAGGCTGATCGAAGCAGCGTCGGCATTGGCGAAGGCAAGCCTGAGATAGTGCTCCTGACCTTCCCCGAAATAGCTTCCCGGCAGGCAGACGACACCGGCCTCCTTCGCCAGGCGCTCCGCGACAGCGGCTGAGCTGAGCTCCGCGAACGGATGGCGGATGAACGCGAAATAGGCGCCAAGCGCCCCGATCTCCCAGCCGGGCAACCCTGATATCACGGCCCGCAACGCATCAGCGCGACGTGCGATCTCCAGGCGGTTTTCTGCCTGCCAGTCGGCAAGGATCGGCATCGCCGCGGCAACCGCAACCTGGGCCGCGCGTGGCGCGCAGATCTGCATATTGTCCATGACCTTGGCGATCTCGGCAACGACGTCGACGCCTGCCGTGATCGCCCCGAGGCGATGGCCGGGAATGCAGAAGGACTTCGAGAAGCTGTAGAGCAGGATCAGCGTGTCTTCCCAACCGGGGATCGCAAGCAGCGGATGCGGAGCGCCGTAGCCGTCGGGAAGGAAGTCGCGGTAGGTCTCGTCGACGATCAGCCACGCCCCATGCTTGCGGCAGAGGTTGAACAGCTCCAGCAGCAACTCAGGCGGATAGATCGCGCCTGTCGGATTGTTCGGTGTCACGACCGCCAGTACCTTGGCGCCATCAGCCAGGGCCTTCTCCGCCGAGTGAATCTCCGGCAAAAAGCCGTTCTCGGGGTCGCACTCGACCAGAACGCGCTTGATGCCGAGCATCGACAAAGTCGTCTCCTGATTGAAGTAGAACGGATTGGTCAGTCCCACCGTATCGCCGGAACCGGCAAGCGCGATTGCCGCCGACATGAAGGCCTGGTTGCAGCCCGCGGTGATATGGATGTTGGCTGCCGAAACGGACGCCCCATAGACCTTGGACATATGCCCGGCATAAGCCTCTCTCAGCACGCCCTCGCCCTCGATCGGACCATAGCCCGTCGTCTTCGGCGACGATGCCGCTTCGCCAAGCAGCCGCAGCATTTCAGGATGGGCCGGATAGCCGGGCACCGCCTGCGAAAGATCGACCAACGGCCCCTTGTCGCCCTTGTATTCGCGAGCCCAGGCGAGCACCGAGGGAATGGGAGGCGGAGACAGACGGGAGACAAGCGGATTGGCGAAGGCAGACATGCAGCTCTCTTCTCAAACGAGGTGAACTGTCACTCCTGCACGGAATGAGCTTCCTCGGCAACCGGCATTGAAGGGTGTCGCACAGAGATCGTCAGGAGCCGCAGCAGGCCTTGAGCTTCGAGAGCTTCGGCACCTCGATATGCCTGTTGGCAACGATCGAGATCACCCCATCGGCCTTCAGCTTCGACATCTGGCGAGAGACCGTCTCGATCGTCAGCCCAAGGAAGTCAGCAATGTCAGCCCGCGATAGCGGCAGATCGAACTTGCGCTTTTCGCCGACGGCCTCGGGATCGAGATGCGTTGCGATCAAAAGCAGGAAGCTCGCAACCTTCTCCGCCGCCGTCTTGCGCCCAAGCGTCACCATCCAGTCGCGGGCTTCGTCGAGCTCGCGCAGCGTCTGCGACATCAGGCGTTCGGCAAGCGCAGGATTGCTTTTGACCATGCGCTCCAGCGCCGCCTTCGGAATGCGACAGAGGTTGACGTCGGAAGCCGCCTCCACCGACACTGCATTCTCATTCGCGTTCAGCCTGCCGAGAAGATCGGGCGCGAACTGCAGGCCGACAATCTGCTGGCGTCCGTCCTCCAGCGTCTTGGTGAGCTTCACGACGCCGCGGATGACGGTCGCGTAGGACTCGGCCGGCATCTTCTCGCCGGCAAGCTCATCGCCGGATTCGTGGTTGACCAGGCGCGTATGCGCGGAAAGCGCCAGCAATTCATCGGCGCTGAGCGCACCGCAAATGCCCTTGTGGCGAACCTCGCAGCTCATGCAACGCACTGGTATGTTTGAATTATGTATGTCTTTGCGCATCAAATCAGCTCCGCGCAAAAGCATAGACTACAGCTGCAGCGGGAGAACAGCGTTTTCTTGATCGAGATCAAAGTGTCGCCGTTCGGGGCCGGTTATGGCTTCCCCAAAAGGACACGCCATGAACGCCGAACTCATCGCCCGCTACGCCGCTCGCGTGCCACGCTACACCAGCTACCCAACGGCTCCGCACTTCCATGACGGCGTCGACGAAGCGGTCTATCGGGAATGGCTCGGCCAGGAGGCGGATGGATCGCTGTCGCTATATCTGCATATCCCGTTTTGCGATCGGCTCTGCTCCTATTGCGGCTGCCATACCAAGCAGGTGCGCCGCTACGACCCGATCGCCGCCTATCTCGATGTTCTCAACAGGGAGATCGAGCTTGTTGCCGGGTGCCTGCCCGAGCGGCGCAAGGTCAGTGCGATCCATTTCGGCGGCGGTTCGCCGACGATCGTGAACCCAATAGACCTGCAGAGATTGCGCGACACACTGGATCGGCATTTCGATATTGCATCGAACGCCGAGATCAGCGTCGAGATCGACCCGACTCATGTCGACGCCGAGCGCCTGCAGGCATGGAGATCCCTGGGCATAACGCGGGCAAGTGTCGGCGTGCAGGATTTCGAGCCGATCGTACAGACCGCGATCAACCGCCCACAAAGCTTCGAGGAGACGGCTGACGTCGTGACCACGCTAAGAGATCTCGGTGTCTCCTCGATCAATCTCGATATCGTCTATGGCCTGCCGCACCAAAACAAAACGATGCTGTTGAGAACGATCGAACAATGTCTCTCCATGGCGCCCGATCGGATCGCCATGTTCGGCTATGCCCATGTCCCCTGGATGAAGAAGCATCAGTCGCAGATTGATGCAGCGACGTTGGCCGGTCCGGTGGAACGCTTCGAGATGGTGGCTGCCGGTGCCGAGGCCATTCTTGCCGCCGAATATGTGGCTGTCGGGATCGATCATTTTGCAAAGCCAGGTGACTGCATGGCACAGAAGCTTTCCCACGGCACGCTTCGACGCAATTTCCAAGGCTACACCACCGACGAGGCGGACGCATTGATCGGTTTCGGCGCGTCCTCGATCGGGCGGCTGCCGCAGGGCTATGTCCAGAACATCACGGCGACGGGGCAATACTGCCGGGCAATCCTGGACGGTCGTCTACCTGTTGCTCGCGGCTTTTCCCTCTCTGACGGCGACCGCGCAGCTGCGTCCGCCATCGAGGATCTGATGTGCAGCTACGCCTTCTCTGTCTCCGATCTCCGATCACGCTTTGGACGCGCCGCCGACGCTGTCGTCACCGATGCGATGCGGGCGCATCTATTCAACGAGGATGAACTGACGACATTCGACGGCAACACCTTCGCGATCACACCGAAAGGCCGGCCCTTCGTGCGGGCGATCGCTGCGAAATTCGATCGTTATCTCGATCAGGGGCGGGCGAAACATTCGATCGCCGTTTGATCCAGATCAAGTTCTGTCGCGGCGAATCTTCCTATGACTCGCCGCGACACCAAATTGCCGCAGCCTTTGTTCCCCGATTGCCCATAGAGCCAAGCCAGTTATAGTAATTTCAGAAATTTCTGAAATCACAGACATAACGGAAACCCCGATGAACCTTCCGCCGCTTGTTCAATCCTTCGTTCTCCACTTCGGTGAAATGGGCTCGCGCTGGGGCATCAACCGCACGGTCGGCCAGATCTATGCGCTGCTCTACGTGTCTCCTTCGCCGCTATGCGCCGAGGAAATCGCCGATGCCCTCAGCATCTCGCGCTCGAATGTCTCGATGAGCCTGCGCGAACTTCAGACCTGGAACCTGGTGCTGCTGAAGCACAAGCCGGATGACCGGCGCGACTTCTTCACCACGCCCGACGATGTCTGGCAGATTCTGCGCACTCTGGCCGAAGAGCGCAAGAAGCGAGAGGTAGACCCGACGCTCTCGGTCCTTCGCGAAATCCTGATGCAGCGGCCGGCAAGTGAAGCCGAGCGCCATGCGCAAGAGCGCATGAGCGAGATGCACGCGCTGATCGAGCAGCTAACGCATTGGTATGAAGACGTAAAACAACTTGAAACCGAGCGCCTTGCAACGCTACTCTCTTTAGGTGCGAAAGTGACGAAGCTGTTGGAGGCCAAGGATCGAGTTGTTTCGCTCGGCCGCAGCCGCCGGCCCAATCCTGCGAACAAGAGTTAGCGCTATGGGGAGTGCTTACTTAGACGCAAGTGGAAAGCAGGCTTTCGGCAAGCCGGAAAAACCTGTGCCCAGACATCGCGGGCTTCGAATGGCAGCAGCCGTCCAGACGCTCGCATCGCTGATCTGGATACCGCAGGCGGCCATTCTCGCCACCGCAGTCGGCAGGATCGCAGATGGCGGCGGCTTCAACGAGGTCTTCGGGCTCGCCGTTTATATCGCCCTGCTTGGGATAACGAAAAGCTGTCTCGAAGCGGCGGGCGGTCGCATGGCATTTCGTGCCGCCCGAACCGAACTGACGGCCCGGCGCGAACTTGCCACAGCAGCCCTCGCCAGACGCTCGCCGATCGACAGCACAAGACCGAGTTCCGGCGAAGCCGCAAGCGTCATCGGCGAGCAGGCCGAAATGATCGTTCCCTATCTCTCGCGCTTTCAGCCGGCCCGTTTCAAGGCGAGTGCCGTACCATCGGTCATCCTAGCCTGCGTTGTCCCGATTTCGTGGATTGCCGCCCTCATTCTCCTGTTTGCCATGCCACTGATCCCGGTCTTCATGGCGCTGATCGGCTGGCGTGCGCAGGCGGCCAGCGAGAAGCAGCTGGCCGCGACCGGAGGCCTCAACGGCTTCCTCCTCGATCGCCTGCGTGGCATGGCGACGATCCGTTCGCTGGGTGCCGTCGATGTTACCGCAACAAGACTCAGGGCAGACTCTGAGTCGCTGAAAACCCGAACGATGGCCGTCCTGAAGATCGCCTTCCTGTCGTCGGCTGTTCTGGAGCTTTTCGCAGCGCTGGGCGTCGCTCTGGTCGCCGTCTACGTCGGCTTCTCGCTGCTCGGCGAAATCCGTTTCGGCGCCTGGGCCGGAGGCCTCGATCTGACGAGCGGCCTCTTCGTGCTGCTGCTTGCACCTGCGTTCTTTGAGCCGCTGCGGGAGCTCTCTGCCGTCTGGCATGATCGCGCCGCCGGCGAGGCCGCCATGAAGGCAATCGATGCTTTAAATGTGGAAGGCCTTCAACTGCCCACCGCAACCGACGCACCCGCCGTGGCACCGGCCGGCGCCATCCGCCTGGCCAATGTCGGCTTCCGTTACGGCAAGGACAGCAACGCCGCCATCGATGGATTTGATTTGAGCGTCCGTGCTGGCGAGCATGTTGCGCTTCTCGGCCCCAGCGGCTCTGGTAAATCGACCCTGCTCGCGCTGATCGCTGGTCACGTGACCGGCGACACCGGCAGCGTCACGATCGACGGACAGCCGGTCAGCCCCGCCCTTCATGATAAGATCGCCTGGGTCGGCCAGAAGCCGCACATATTTGCCGGCACCATCGCGGGCAACATTTCGCTCGGCCGACCGAACGTTTCCATGCAATCTGTGGCAGAAGCACTCAATCTCGCAAAGCTCAACCGTTTCGCCCGCAGCCACGCTCGCCGTCCGCTTGGCGATGGTGGTGTGGGAGTATCAGGCGGCGAAGCGTTGCGCCTCGCCATCGCCCGTGCCGCCTGCAATGCGGAAGCGTGTATCGTACTTGCGGACGAGCCGACCGCGCACCTTGATGCCGAAACCGCAAGCGAGATCACCGAGAGCCTCCTTGCCCTTGCCAAGGGACGCACGCTCGTTGTCGCGACTCACGATCCGCAGCTTGCTGCCCGCATGGAGCAGACGATCCTCCTCGATCGCGAAACTGTACGGGAGGCCGCCGAATGAGCGCATCGCTTTCCACCCTCAGGCCGATCGCCAAGCTTTTCCTTGCCGAACGCCGCCGCGGCCTGCTCCTCGGAGCTGCGCTTTCGGCGACCACGGTATCGGCAGGAATTGCCCTGCTTGGTCTCTCCGGGTGGTTCATCACTGCCACCGGCATTGCCGGACTTTCCGCAGCGGCGGTCGCTACGTTCGACGTGTTCATGCCGTCGGCCGGCATCCGCCTGCTTGCACTCGGCCGGACCGCCTCGCGTTACGGCGAGCGGCTAACCACTCACGACGCAACGCTGAGCGTACTCGCCGCCCTGCGCGAGCGCCTATTTCGTGGATGGGCGGCACCCGGCGCCGCACGCGAACTCGCACGCCGGCCCGCCCGGCTGCTTTTCCGTCTGACCGGCGACATCGACGCGCTGGATTCCCTTTATCTACGTGTGCTGGTTCCGACCGGCGTGGCAATCATTGCGGCACTTTCCGCAAGCATCGCCCTCGGTCCAATGAACCCGCTCTTCGGGCTGGCCGTCGGTGCCACCCTCCTCGGCACGGGGCTCGGCATTCCACTGTTGGCCGGACGCCGGGCAACAAAGCATGCCCGCCGCCGCACCTACGGCATCGAAGCCATTCGCGCCCGCACCATCGATCTCGTCGCTGGGCAAACCGACTTGTTGATGGCCGGACGCCTCGACGCCCAACGGGCTGCGATTGCCGACGCTGACCGCTACGCAGCCTCTGCCGATGATCGCCTGAACCGCATCGAAACCGGCGTTACCTTCGGTTTCGGCTTAGCGACGACCGCTCTTCTGGCCGGTTCGCTACTTGCCGTTGCGGCATTGGCCGGAGCGCAAGCAATCAGCCCAGCGGTTGCCACGCTGGGTATCCTGATCGCATTCGCCGCGGTCGAACCCTTCGGTGCGCTGCGTCGCGGAGCGATGGAACTTGGCCGCACGCTTCTTTCTGCCCGCCGCATCGCGCCTCGCCTGTCGGCAAACGAAGACCCGCACAGCAACGCGACTCCGCGTCCCGGATTTGCGTTTCGCCTGGATCGCGTCAGCGCAGGATACGACGCGGAAACGCCTGTGCTTCACGAGGTCGACCTCGACCTACCGGCAGGCGCGAAGCTGGCGCTGGTCGGCGCCAGCGGTGCAGGTAAGTCGACACTTCTGTCGCTCCTCGCAGCCGAAATGTTCCCAACCGAAGGAGCCGCCGAAGGACTCGACGCCACGCTTCTGACGCAACGGACGGAGCTCTTCCAAGATAGCGTTCGCGGCAATCTCCAACTCGCGAGCCCCGACGCAGCGGATGCCGCGTTGCGCGACGCACTTATCGCTGCAGGCCTCCTGCAGGATGTCGCAGCCCTACCGCGTGGCCTCGACACTCAACTTGGCGAAGGCGGCATGGGGCTCTCGGGTGGTCAGTCGCGCCGCCTTGCTCTTGCCCGCCTGTTCCTCCGCGACACGCCACTCTGGCTGCTGGACGAACCAACGGAGGGCCTCGACGGCGCAACCGCGCGGGACGTCATGCAACGTCTGGCCGAGCAAGCCGTGGGGCGCTCGCTTGTCATCGCCACGCATATCCGTCGCGAAGCAGCAATCGCGGATGTCATCGCCGTCATGGAGGATGGGCGCATCACAGAAGTTTCACGTCGCGGAGAGGCGGCGTTCGAAAAGGCTTTGAACCGGCTGAGACCGGACTGAGCCACACCGCATGGCCGCCCGGCAATCCGGCTTGGCGGAGACTCTTCATATCCCGTGGGACCGTGGGAGAAAGACAATGGAACTGGACATAGTTGCGCTATCGCGCTTCCAATTTGCGCTGACTGCGCTTTACCACTTTTTATTCGTACCTTTGACGCTAGGGCTCTCCGTATTGCTCGCTATCATGGAGACGGTCTACGTCATGACCGGCCGCCAGATCTGGCGGCAGATGACGAAGTTCTGGGGCATACTCTTCGGTATCAACTTTGCGATCGGTGTCGCCACCGGCATCGTCATGGAATTCCAGTTCGGCATGAATTGGAGCTACTACAGCTACTATGTCGGCGATATCTTCGGCGCTCCGCTCGCGATCGAGGGGCTGATGGCCTTCTTCCTCGAGGCGACCTTCGTCGGCCTGTTCTTCTTCGGATGGGACAAGCTGTCAAAGGTGGGTCACCTGGTGGCGACATGGTGCGTGGCGCTTGGCTCCAACTTCTCGGCGCTCTGGATTCTCATCGCCAACGGCTGGATGCAGAACCCGGTCGGTTCGGCGCTCAATCCGCAAACGATGCGGATGGAGGTCACCAGCTTCTTCGACGTGGTCTTCAACCCCGTCGCCCAGGCGAAATTTGTCCACACCGTCTCGGCTGGTTACGTCTGCGCCTCGATCTTCGTGCTCGGCGTTTCTGCCTGGTACATGCTGAAGGGTCGCCATCTGCAAATGGCCAAGCGCTCGATGACGGTTGCCGCATCTTTCGGCCTGGCATCGGCGCTTTCGGTCGTCGTCCTCGGCGATGAAAGCGGCTACCTCGCAACTGAAAACCAGAAGATGAAGCTTGCCGCCATCGAGGCCATGTGGAAGACGGAACCGGCACCGGCTGCCTTCACCGCCTTCGGCTTCCCGGATCAGGAAGCTCGCGAAACGCATTTCGCCGTTCATATTCCCTGGGTAATGGGCCTGATCGGTACCCGCTCCCTGACAACGGAAATCCCCGGCATCGACCAACTGGAACAGAAGGCTGAGGCTCGTATCCGCGACGGTATCAAGGCTTACGACGCGCTGATGCAGATCCGCGCGGCCGCAACGCCGGATGCGATCGCACCTCAGCTGCGCAGTTCCTTCGAGGAAATCGGGCACGAGCTTGGCTATGCTCTCCTTCTGAAGCGCTATGTCGATGATCCACGCCAGGCGACCGACGCGCAGATCACCCAGGCCGCACGCGATACCGTTCCGCATGTGCCGACGCTCTTCTGGTCGTTCCGCATCATGGTCGGGCTCGGCATGTTCTTCATCGTCCTGACGGCAACCTTCTTCTGGCTGTCGGCGCGACGTCACTTGGACAAGTACCCATTGCTGCTGAAGATCGCCGTCTTCGCCATCCCGCTTCCCTGGATTGCCATCGAAGCCGGCTGGATCGTCGCAGAGATCGGACGCCAGCCCTGGGTCATCGAAGGCGTGCTGCCGACGGCAATGGCCGTGTCGAGCCTCGGCGCAAGCACGGTTCTGCTGACGATCTGTGGCTTTGCTGCCCTCTATACCGCCCTCATCGTCGTCGAGATGACGCTCATGATCCGGGCCATCCAGAAGGGACCGGACCCTGACAACGAGCCGGAAGCCGAACTCATCTCCGAAACTCTCGTCCCCGCAGCGGAGTGATCCATCATGATCCTGCACGAACTCATAGACTACGAAATCCTGCGCATGATCTGGTGGCTGCTCCTCGGGGTGCTGCTGATCGCCTTCGCCGCCACGGACGGCTTCGACCTTGGCGTCGGCACGCTGCTTCCCTTCGTCGCAAAGACGGACACGGAGAGGCGCGTCGCCATCAACACGATCGGCCCGGTCTGGGAAGGAAACCAGGTGTGGCTGATCCTCGGCGGCGGCGCCATCTTCGCGGCTTGGCCGCCGCTTTATGCAGTGTCGTTCTCAGGCTTTTATCTCGCGATGTTCGCGATTCTGCTGGCGCTCATCCTGCGTCCGGTTGGGTTTAAATACCGCTCGAAGCGAGAGAGCGCGCGTTGGCGCAGCAACTGGGATTGGGCGCTGTTCATTGGCGGCTTCGTCCCGTCACTGATCTTCGGCGTCGCGGTCGGTAATGTGCTGCAAGGCGTGCCGTTCCGCTTCGATCCAGCTGATATGAGGATCTTCTATGAGGGTTCGTTCTTTGGACTGTTGAACCCCTACGCCCTGCTTTGCGGACTGCTCTCGGTCTCCATGTTGGTCTTGCACGGAGCCTCCTGGCTGGTCCTTAAAACCACAGGCCCGGTTGCCGAGCGGGCAAGAACCTATGGCAGCCTTGCCTCGCTCGCCGTGATCGTTCTCTTTGCGCTTGGCGGAATCTTCCTGGCGATTGGGGTGAACGGCTATAGCATTACCAGTGAGATCAACCCTGGCGGCCCGTCGAACCCGCTCTTCAAGACGGCCACTCATGACGGCTCGTGGCTCGCCAACTACGGCACTCATCCGTGGATGCTGATCGCCCCGATCCTCGGCTTCGCGGGGGCCGCCGCTGCCTTCCTCGCGCTGCGGGCAAGGTGGGAGGTCGCGGCTCTGCTCTTCAGCAAGCTGTCGATCTTTGGCATCATTTCCACCGTCGGCCTTTCGATGTTCCCGTTCATCCTGCCCTCGTCGCTAGAGCCCAACTCGAGCCTGACGGTATGGGATGCATCGTCGAGCCATTCCACCCTGTTCACCATGCTCGTCGTCTCGGTGATCTTCCTGCCGATCATCTTCGCCTACACCGCCTGGGTCTACAAAGTGCTCTGGGGAAAGGTCGACGAGAAGACGGTCACCGACAAGAGCGGCCACGCCTACTGAAGGAGAACAACAATGTGGTATTTCGCATGGATACTTGGCCTGCCCTTGGCCGCCGCCTTCGCAGTCCTCAACGCGATGTGGTACGAACTGATGGATGACGAGGCGAAGAAGCGAAAGCAGTAACGCGCTCCGGCCTCGATTTGAGAACGACAAAGGGACGGTCCTTCGAGGGACCGTCCCTTTTCTTTAGCGGGATAGCAGCGCTTCCGCTGCCGTATTCCTTAACCCTGGCAGACTTCAGTAGCTTGCGGCGACGAAGATCCGAGCCAGCGCCTCAACGCCAGCTTGGTCCTCGGTGTCGAATCTCGCCGCCGTCGGGCTGTCGAGATCGATAACGCCGAGGATCTTGCCGTCGTGATGAAGCGGCACGACGAGTTCCGAACGCGAAGCTGCGTCACAGGCGATGTGTCCCGGAAACGCATGCACGTCCTCGACGAGGATCGATGCCCCTTTTTCGACAGCGGTTCCGCAGACCCCGCGGCCAACCGCGATGCGGACACAGGCCGGTCTGCCCTGGAATGGTCCGAGAACCAGCTCGCTATCCGACTTGAGGAAATAGAAGCCCGCCCAGTTCAGATCCGGCATCATTTCGAACATGAGCGCCGAGGTATTCGCAGCATTGGCGATCGCATCGCTCTCGCCATGCAGAAGCCCCTGCAATTGCTGGCAAAGCTCTTTGTAGAAATCGGCCTTGTTGGCAGAATTTATCGTCGCGGCTTGAAACATGTCCGTTATCGCCCTGTTTGTCTCATCAGCGACGATATAGTCGCACGCATCCCACTTGCCAAACGCAATCGTGAAGGGCGACATGAACCGTCACGTCACCAGATGGTGATAGTTGTCAGCGGCCATCTTGCCGGTCGACAATAAGACTCTATCTAGTTCCTATCGCGACCTATTGCGGATCGCGACTTAAGTCGGCCGGCAGCTGCGGTTTGCGCGCACGGCGATACGGACGGTTAGGTAAAGCGCCTGCCGCCCCTCATTGTTAGGGCATTCCGACAAGCGGAGCAGCCAACTCGACCACGGCTGCGCAGGAAGTCATGAACCGCTTCGGCTGGGCAGATAGATGCATTGATTTCACGCAGAGGTAAGAACGATGACACCGGAAGACAGACGGGCGGTCTTTAGCCACCGCCAGATCGCCGCAATTATTGAAGGCATCATGCAGGAAGACGGCACCGAGGAGCCGATCATGGGAAAATCGCTTGGCGAGGCGATCCTCTTCGTATCGGAAGAAGCGGCGACCAGCGCATCCAGCGCCCATGTCATTTACGGCGACAACGGCTCGCTTAGCTATACCGATTGCCTGAGCGTTTACCGCGACTACGGCGCGGCGCTTCGCCAGACTCCGAATTGAGACAGCGCGCTGGGCTCCCCGCCCAGCGCTCCTCCCGATAAGCGAAGGATGCAGTCGATATGGCGAAGCGAAGTGCAGGTCTGTTGATCTACCGCCTCCATGATGATGACTACGAGGTCCTCCTGGTCCACCCGGGGGGACCCTATTGGGCCAAGAAGGATATAGGCGCCTGGTCGATCCCCAAGGGCCTCGTCAACGAAGACGAAGATGAACTGGACGCAGCAAGGCGTGAAGCCCGCGAAGAACTCGGGATTGAAGTCGAAGGCAGCTTTCATCATCTCGGTGACTACAAGCAACCCGGTGGCAAGATTGTTGCTGCCTGGGCCGTTGAGGCCGACATCGACCTGGAAGCGGTGGCCAGCAATAACTTTCGGATGGAGTGGCCGCCGCGCTCTGGGGTGATGGCGGAGTTTCCGGAAGTCGACCGGGCCGAATGGTTCACATTGTCGGATGCCGAGCGAAAGATTCTGAAAGGCCAACAGCCGCTGCTCGCGGATTTCCTCCGGAGGCGATCGCAGAGCCCATTAGAGATATATGTAACCTAAGGTCCGGCGAACGCTGGCCAGCGATTGTGCATGGCAGCTATTCGCAATCGGCTGTCGCTTTGCCGTCAGCAATCCGTAAAGATTGCAAGACCCTCTTCCGGACGAATCTGACTCATGACAGCCCCCTCCTCTGCACTGCGCGGTGTTCTCGTCGCGTTTGGTGCATATGCCGTGTTTGCCTTCAGCGATGCATCGATCAAGCTCCTGCATGGCGGCGTGCCAGCTTACCAGATCGCTTTTATCGGCGCGCTCTTCGGCGGTGCTGCCCTGCCGTTTATCAAAGGAAGGGGCGACTCCTGGTTCGATATTGTCAGAAGCACGAACCGCCCTCTATGGCTACTGAGGTTCGCCTGCGGCGCGATAGGTGCGATCGCGTCGATCATCACGTTTACGAAGCTGCCGATGGCCGAGGCCTTCTGCTTGCTGTTTCTCCTGCCGTCGTTCGTGACCATCCTGTCGGTAATCTTCCTCAGGGAAGATGTCCGCTGGCAGCGCTGGGCTGCTGTCATCGTCGGCTTCTTCGGCGTTCTGGTCGTGCTGCGACCGGGCTTCCGCGAACTGTCCGCCGGTCACCTGGCCGCGGCGATCGGCGGTCTCGTTGCTGCAATCTCGATTGTCGTGATGCGTAAGATGGGGCCAGCCGAAAAGCGCCTGTCGCTATACGGTGCGGCACTGCTCGGTACGATCGCCGTCAGCGGCATCATGATGCTGTCCGAGATGGTCGTGCCGACACCACGCCAATGGCTGTTCATTGCAAGCTACGGCCTTCTCGGCGCGGCTGGCAACGTGATGCTGATGACCGCCGCCCGGCTGGCGCCGGCCAACCTCGTTGCCCCACCTCAGTACAGTCAGATGCTGTGGGCAATCGCGTTCGGATATCTGATCTTCGACGACAGCATCGACCTGCCGATGGCTGCCGGTATCGTTCTCATCGTCTGTTCCGGCTTGTTGACGCTGGCACGTGAAAAGAAGCGCGGCACTCCGCTGCCACGGGCCGTCGTTTCGGCTGACAGCCAGGCGCCGCTTGCAACCTCGGCGGAAGAGACTGACCACGCAGAACGGCCGGCACAGAGCGGCTCCCACGCGGTCTCCCACGCCTAAAAAAACCGCCCTTGCCTAGGTCGGAAAGACCGTTGGCAAAGGCGGTTCTATTTCGTCAGAGTTTGGCGACGGCAACCGTTAACGCAGGACCGGGCAGCCACGGACGTTGCCGAAGCTGATTTCGTCAGCACCGCGACGCGTCCAGCCTGTCACGATCACACGGCGTGGCGTCACGTCGACCACACGGGCACGGCGGAAGCCGTAGTCGCGTGCGATATCTTCAGCAAGCCGCGGGTCGCAGCCGCGCGGACGTGGCGGCGGGCGATTGTAGTCAGGCGGTGGCGGGCGGTAGTAGCCGGGAGGCGGTGGCGGACGACCGCTGCCAATGTAGACATCTACCTGGGCGGAAGCCGGCGCAACCGCTCCGGCAACCGTGCCGGCAGCGAGCAGAGTCGCGAGGCCGGCCTTGGCCAGAAATTGCATCATCGAAAATTCTCCATCAGGGCACGGAAACGACCGTCCCATTCGATACACTCTTGCCGGAAAAGCTCAGGTCCAACCTTTCCGGATTTTCGCAGTCATATGCGATTCGCACAAAGCAGGCTGAAAATGGCGTCGCCAAGGCAAGCGGGGGCCACCATTGTGGACGAAGCGATTTAGCGGCGGATCAGCGGGCAACCACGAACGTTGGCGAACACCATCTGGTCCCAGCCCCGGTAATTCCGGCCGGAGACGACAACCCGGCGCGGAGTGACATTGGT
Source organism: Rhizobium sp. BK176 (assembly GCF_024808055.1). NCBI lineage: Bacteria > Pseudomonadati > Pseudomonadota > Alphaproteobacteria > Hyphomicrobiales > Rhizobiaceae > Rhizobium > Rhizobium sp. BK176. The sequence continues at coordinate 301,065 of NZ_JANUBV010000007.1, forward strand.
GACGCGCGCATAGCGCACCCCTGCCCAGCGCGCCTTCTGAACGGCCTGCACGGACGAGCAGGCGTAGACGGGACGATATTGGACACTGGCGACCGGCGGACGTCCCCATTCGGAAGCCGAGGCGTTCGGTGCCGTGAAAGGAATTGAAGCCAATGCGATAAGGGCCGCAAACGAAGCCTTGGCGAGAAAATGGGTCATCATACTACTCTCTAAACGCTCTTTTTTGCATCTCCCGTTTGGGATTGTGCAGACCATAACTATCTGAAAATGAATGATCTTCGAACCTTCCGTTCAGTTCCGGTTCAGGCGCTCAGATGCAGCACGATCTCGCGTCGGTGCGGTCTGTCGCGATGTTCGAACAGGTAAATCCCCTGCCAGGTGCCGAGTGCCAACCGACCGCCGATCATGGGAATACCGATGGAAACCTGCGTCAAGGCGGCCTTGATATGCGCGGGCATATCGTCGGGTCCCTCGGTCGTATGAACGATCCAACGCATCGACGGGTCGCTGCTCGGCGGCACCAATCGGCGGAAGAACGCATCGAGGTCTGTCCGAACATCTGGATCCGCATTTTCCTGGATGAGCAAAGAGCAAGACGTGTGGCGCACGAAAACGGTCAGCAGCCCTTCGGCCGCGCCGTTAGCGCGAACGAAGGACGCCGCTTCCGCAGTAAACTCGTAAAGGCCCTGGCCTCTGGTGGAAATGCTGATGATCTTCTGAGCCATAGCCACGATTCCGCTTGCGTCTCTCTTATGAGACGTGGCGTCGCGCTGCCCTCATGTCAATGCAGGTTTCCCGCGCCGCTCAAAGCTGCAGGAAGGGAACAAACCCGCCGAAGATCATGCGCTTGCCGTCGAAGATCGACTTCCACTCGTCGCCTTGCAGACGGGGGTCTGCCATCACCTTCGTCATGATTTCATCTCGCTCCTGGCGTGAGCCGTAAACGATCCAGGAAAAGACCACGACCTCATCGTCGGCCGCCTGAACCGCCCGGGGAAACGAGGTCAGTTCACCGTAGGGGACATCGTCGGCGATGCATTCCACATATTCCTTGGCACCATGGGCCTTCCAGACAGCGCCGGTTGTGGCTGAAAAGGCTTTGTAGGCCTCGATGTTCTTCTGCGGCACGGCCACGACGAACCCATCGACATAGGACATGTTTTACTCCCTTTGCGTTGTTGCACGTCCAAGGACGAACGGAGTTGGCTTGGACCGACATCCCTCTTCGAAAGAAAACTAGGCGGGATCGACGACAGGCAAGGATGTGCGGCCAACTTCCCATCGGGAATAATTCGCCTTCGATTGTCGGCAACTCTCCTCTTTTGGCGTCCTTGCCACAGATTAAACGCCCAGGAGGACAACCGATGCAGAAGATCACGCCTTTCCTTTGGTTCGACAACCAGCTCGATGAAGCCATCAGCTTCTATAGCGCGGTATTCAAGAGCACCGTGGATCCGCAGGTGAAGCGAGGCCCGGACGGTAGGGCATTCGCCGCCACGTTCGACCTGGAGGGCCAGCAGTTCATGGGACTGAACGGCGGCCCTCAGTTCAAGTTCACCGAAGCCATCTCATTCTTCGTCCGCTGCAAGGACCAAGCCGAGGTCGACTATTACTGGGAAAGGCTCCTCGATGGCGGCAAGCCGCAGCAGTGCGGCTGGCTGAAGGACCGCTTCGGCCTCTCCTGGCAGATCATCCCCGATGCGCTGATGCGCTATCTCAACGATGCGGACAGCGAAAAAGCCATGCGCGTGCAGGCCGCGATGATGCAGATGGTGAAGATCGATGTCGCGACGCTCGACGAGGCCTATGCGGGCTGACCTCCGGAAAGCGCGAAAAGCGGTATCCGATCCTTCAATTGCGCTTGCATCTCGGCTTCCTGGCACTGCGTGGTGACGCGCAGCGTGCGAAATTGTTCCACGAGAAAGTCCACGAGCGCCCGAACAGCCGTCGGCAGTCCTCGCGATGCAGTGAAGACGAGATAGATCGTCGCCTGGGACATCTGATGATCTGGCAGAAGGCGAACCAGCCGGCCGTCGCGTATTCCTTCGGCGCAAATGTGGTCTGGCAAGAGCCCGACCCCTACGCCGGCATAGATAGCCTCAAGCACTGCGGAGACGCTGCGGCAGCTCATGCGCGGTTTGTGCTGGTGCCGGTACCGGGTGCCGTCGGGTCCAGTGAATTCCCATATATCCAAGTCCTGCCATTCCGTGAGCGGTCCGGCAAACGATACCGTTGGCGCATCGACGAGACAGTCGATGCCTTCGATCGACGGCAGCGAGCTTGCAACCTTCTGGTTAGCAACAAGGATCAGATCCACCTTGCTAAGCACACGCATCGTCAGCTCAGAATCGGTCTCCTCGGTCAATTGTGCGCGAACAGCAAGGTCGAGGCGCTCGTCAATGATATCGACCCGTCGATCCGTTGTGAATATCTGCAGCTGAACTTTGGGGTATCGATTGAGAAACTCCGGGATCATGGTGCCAAGCGCACCATCCAGCAATCCGTGTGGCACACTTATGCGGATCTGTCCCTGCGGCTCTCCCGTGGCATCGTTGATCGCCTTCGCCGCTCGATCCGCTTCACGCAGCATATTTTCACAGTGATTGTAAAAAGCACGCCCGACTTCCGTCACCCGGAACCGATTGACAGTCCGCTCCAGCAGCCTGACTCCAAGCCGCGTCTCGAGCGCAGTGATGTGCCGGCTGAGCTTGGATTTCGGCATGCTGAGTACCCGCCCCGCGGCGGAGAAACCGTTGTGGCGAACAACTGCGGCAAAATAGACGAAATCGTTCAGATCCTGAAAAACACCCTCTGCGTTGAGCATCGGGGAACCTCTTTCCATAAAGCGATAGGCCTGCGATCGCTACCGATTACCGCTCGCGGCGGGTAATGCCAACCGCCCTACAGAAGTTTTCGTTCCAAATTTGGAACACTGCGTTCCAATCCCTGCCCTTCAATTGGGAGAATGGCGGGATTATCTGCGGGGAGATTTTCTTTGGCGCCATTGCAATGGTGGCGCCAGACGCGCTCCTTATGAGCCTCCGAAAACAGTCTTAGCCGTCCCAATGCCCGCAGCACTGCGGTGCAGTGTGATTTTTCGCCTATGTATTTGATATTGTTACATAAAAACCACACAGAATACCAAAGAACCGTCACAAGGAGGCATTTTGATACCGGGAGAATTGATAGATTTAATCAAGGATGAAATTAAGGCTTCAGCGGTTCGCTGATCCGCCAGCCGAAAGGCAAACTATCGGAACGGCCCCATCTCCCATGGCGGCTGTTCAGTCGAAAAGGAAATGGATTTCAAATGAACATACGGATGGCTTTGTTGACCTCCGCCGCAGCGTTTGCTGCTGGGTCCACGCCGGTCTTCGCTGCTGATGCAATCGTCGCAGCTGAACCCGAGCCGGTTGAATACGTCCGCGTCTGCGACGCGTACGGCACAGGTTACTTCTACATCCCGGGCACCGAAACCTGCCTCAAGGTCAGCGGTTACCTGCGTTTTGAAGTTTACGGCGGCCCGGATCAGAAGGGTACCTCGGACTGGAACGCCCGTACGCGCGCTCAGGTTCAGTTCACCGCCAAGAGCGACACGGAATACGGTCCGCTCACCGGCGTAATCGTTCTCCGCAACAACGGCGACAACACGTCGACCAACTCGACCCTGGACTCGGCCTACATCGACATCGCCGGCTTCCGCGCTGGTCTGTTCTACAGCTGGTGGGATGACGATCTTTCGGGCGAGCCTGACGTTCTGTCGAGCTTCGAAACCCTGCACAACTCCATCCGCTACCAGTATGAAAACGGCGACTTCTACGCCGGCATCAGCGTAGACGAGCTGGAGGACGGCTACTACAAGGACGGTGAGAACCCGAACAACGTCGGCGTTGCGTTCGGCATCGGCGGCAAGGCTGGCGTCGTCAGCTACCAGGTTATTGGCGGCTATGACACTGACAACGAAGAAGGTGCTGTCCGCGGCATGATCTTCGCTGATATCGGCCCCGGCACGCTCGGCTTGGCGGCTGTCTACGCGTCTGGTCCGAACTCTTACTACGCTCAGTCGGAATGGACCGTTGCTGCAGAATACGCGATAAAGGCAACCGACAAGTGGACGGTTACCCCGATGGCTCAGTACTTCGGCAACTACGCTACGGACACGGATAACGGCGCTATCCCGCACTCGTTCGACGGCCTGGGCGACGCATGGAAGGTCGGCATCACCGTCGACTACCAGATCGTAGACAACCTCTATGCCAAGGCGACTGTCGACTATACCGACCCGGATGACGCTGACGAAGTGACGAAGGGCTTCTTCCGCCTGCAGCGCGCGTTCTAATCCAAAAAATCCCGGCGCCCTGGATCAACCTTGGGCGCCGTGTGTATCGCGTTTTCTGATCCGATTGACCTCCGATCAGTTACGGGGACTGGTCCGGTTTCCCTGCCGGACCGTCCTTGTTTTTCTCCTCCCAAGCATGCCACCGCACTTCCGCGGCATCAGCCCGGCAACTCCTCGATTGAATCGACCCGATCGGGATAGAAGGCGAGATGATCCTTGATCTCGCTGACCGCCGCGTACGGACTTTCATAGGTCCAGATCGCATTCGCGAAATCTTCTTCACCCATCATGATGTTGAAATACGATGCTTCCCCCTTGTAGGGGCAATAGGTGTGGTGATCACTTCGAGTGAGAAGCGCCATGTCGACATCGGCACGCGGTACGTACAGCACGGCAGGATAAGAGGCTTCCTTCAGTGTTAAGGCTTTGCGGCTATCGGCAATAACCTGCCCACGCAGCTTCACGACGACGCGGGCTGGATTAGGCCTGACGGTAATCGGGTGATCGGGACCTGGGACTTTCATGGGGTGTGCGGACATCAGCAGCTCCTTTCGGCCAGAAACCAGATATAGGAGCCGCTGTATCAGATTGCAGGAGCCGTGCTCAGCTTCCGCGTATTTCGGAACTACCAGCGTTCTAGCCCAAGCAGCTTGCGTCCAAGCGGCGAAAGCTCTGCCGTCGCCGTATTGTATCTCTCCCATTCGCGCGGATCACCGGGAAAGGCGTCACGCTTAGGGTGGTCACGTTCGCGCCACAGGCGGATGCGCTCGTCCCGCTCGCCGACGTCGTCGTGCTCTGCGGGATGCATTGAGATATATTGGGCCATCCGGACTCGATCGGCCGAGTGGTTCGGTCGCACGCCATGCGCGAGCAGCGAATTGAAGATCATCAAATCTCCCGGCTCCATGTCGATATTGACGATCGACAGTCCGGTCATATCAGGGTGCATGGGGTCGCGGTCTGCCGGCTGCGTCTTCTCCCATTCCTCGAAATGCTGAAAGAGCTCTGGAACACACTGGAACCCACCGACATCGCCATCCTGCTTCTTCAGGCTGAGCACGCCCTGCACGCCGATCGGCAACGGCCGGATCGAGGTGTCGACGTCCCAATGAATGAAGCCGTTCGGATTGCCTTTGACTTGCTTTGGCGGATTGAGATTGGCGCGATCGATGGTCACCCACAGATCTTCCCGGTCCCAGATATCGACGAAGGCGCCGTAGACGCGCGGCTCCATACGGTTATCCCACAGCGCCTGGTGATTATAGATTTCCAGCATGCCGGTGTTGTTGAGCTCTTTCATCTTGTGCTCACGGCGCTGCGGCGCATACCAGGTGGATGCGTCGTTCGGGTCCTTCTCGTCAAAACGCCAGAGCACTTCGACAAGCCGCTCGACATTCGCCGCAGGGACGGCCTGGCGAACGATGACATAACCTTTCGTAATCCAATGTTGCCAGTCCGCCTCCGATAGCACGCGAAGCGGCAACATCTTCTTGATATCCTTGAGTTGCGTCGTCGTCGTTGACGTTGTCGGGTGCGCGTCCCGCTTGAGTGACTGCTGCATATTTATCCTCCATCGAGCCAATCCCTGTTCCACAGGTGATGACGAAGAATACCAAGCCAGATAGTCGGATGTTGTCGCGGCTTGGCAAATACTGATACTATTCTGGCGTCATGAAAAATGCGGGCGCCGGATGAGGCCATATCTCGAAAAACTGATACAAGAACCGGAGAGCTCTCTTAGCCGCCTGAATAGGCGTCTGGACGATTCCATTCCCTTCCAGTGGCATCATCATCCCGAGTTCGAATTGACCCTGACGCTGAACTCGCGAGGCCAGCGCTTCATTGGCGATCATGTCGGGGAGTATGACGATGGTGACCTCGTGCTGGTTGGTCCGAACCTGCCACACACATGGTCCTCGCGGGAGAAGATCGCTCCATCCGCGCCGCATGTAGCACTGGTTACGTGGTTTCATCCCGATTGGACGCAACGGCTGGCGCAGACCTCTGTCGAGCTCCGCGCCATCGAGGCCATGCTTGCCCGCGCCGATCGGGGGCTCCAGTTCAGCCACGGCGCCGCAATCGCGATTCGTCCGCTGTACGAAAGCCTGTTCGTTGCTGCGCCGACCGAACGCCTCTTCACCCTGCTCGCTATTCTGCACCAACTATCCGGGGATACATCATCGCAGCCGTTGGCAACGACATCGCCGCCGCGCGAAACAGCCGGCGAGAATCGCGAGCGGATCGATCGGCTGCTGAACCACATTCACATGAATTATGGCAGGCCCATCGCTCTTGCCGAACTCGCCGATATCGCGGCCCTCAGCCTTTCCGGGCTCCATCGGCTCTTCCTCAAACACACGGGCAAGACGATTTCCGACTACCTCATCCATATCAGGATTGGCGATGCTTGCGCTCGCCTGTCGGGCACGACGCAGCCCATCGCTGTTGTCGCCGACGCGGCCGGCTATGGCTCGCTCGCGAACTTCAACAGGCAGTTCCGAGCGCTGAAAGGCATGACCCCACGGGATTATCGCGCTCTCTTCCAGCATTGATAATGCCGTAGCACCGCATTGCTATTCTGCCTTCATCTCGCGCCGCCGAAACAAGCCAAGGCCCAGGACTGCCGCGAGCACGCAGACAACGCCGGCGATCTGACGGAAATGCAAAGGCTCACCGAGCAGGACGAATGCCATCAAGAGCGCGGAGACCGGTGCGACTGCCGTGAAAAGCGAAGCTTCAATTCCGCTGACACGCTCCGCTCCCGCGTACCAGAGAACAAAGCCGGCAACGGTCGGCACAAGCGCGTAATAGATCACCGCCCACATTGCGCCCGCGGGAAATTCGCCCGGAACGCCCTCCGTCACCAAGGCCGCGACCATCGCCACAATAAATCCAAGTCCCGTCATCACCGCCGACTGTGTCAGCGCCGGAACCTTTGTGCTGAGCTTCTTGTTGAGGAGAATGAATAGGCTTTCGCAGATGACGGCACCGAATACCAACATATTGCCAAACAGCGATCCCTCTCCAGCATCGGGCGAAATGGCGATAAAGAGAACTCCTGCCGTCGCCAACGCAATCGCCAGCACCATCGACGAATGTGGCCTCTCACGCAGGACGACAATGGAAAGCGCCCCGGCGACCACAGGCAGCGTTCCGATGATGACGCCGGCGTCGGCGGCAGCAGTCAACCTCAGGCCCGAAATCAGCAGGGTCGTGTAGCCAACGCTGCCCGCACCAGCCTGAACGAGGAGGATGATCCAATCGCGAGACGGTAGGCTTGGGAGGCGCATTCCGGTCAGGCGCATCAACAGCAAAAAGAACGGGAAAGCAACGGCGAAGCGAAGGGCCGTCGCTGTGAACGGCGGCATGCCTGACGCAATGACGCGGTTTGCAACGACGGTGCTGCCAACCGTCATCATCGCCAACGTCAGATAGACATAACCCTGCAAGTGTCGCTGCATCGCCCTCTCCTGTTTGCGCAGAGGAAAGACGAAAACCGCCGGGCGATCTTGTATGAAATTGCAGTGCAGTCAGGCGACGGCGTTGGCATAGGTGCGCGGAGAGACCCCGTACTTCCGGACGAAAACGCGAGTCATGTGGCTTTGGTCGGCAAAGCCACTGGCAAGGGCCGCCTCCGCCAACGCTACACCGCCGGCGATCAGACGCCGGGCAAGATGGATGCGGCGCTGGACGAGATAGGCATGTGGCGTCATGCCGGTCGCCTTGGCAAAACCACGCAGCACCTGGAACCGGCTGAGCTGGCTGGCGCGGGCCAAGTCGGACAGAGAGATAGCCGCAGTCGGATCGCAGTCAATTATCTCCTGCGCGATCCGGATGGCCCGCGGCGCCGCCTGCGCATCATTTGCGACGGCCTCCGACATCACATGTGCGATGAGTACGAGAAGAGCTTCCTCCCGCTGTAGCCGATGCTCGCCTGTACTTACCACGAGTGCAAACGCCGCCTCGAACTGCGCGGCGATCGTTTTGTCGTGCAGTACAGGGTGTTCTATCTCGACAGCAGATCGCCGTCCCTCCGTGAGATCGGACACGTTGGTCGCGACTATCTCAGGATCGAAGTAGAGGATTCGCCAGGATCTCCCCTCGCCGATCGGCATGCCATCATGCACTTCGTTCGGATTGACGGTGATGATATCGCCGGCACCCGCCTCGACCATCCCCCGTCCGCTCAGAGATTTCTGTGCGCCCGACGAGACCAGCCCGATGCCAAACTGCTCGTGCGTGTGCCGTGCAAAACTCTGGCTGCTATCAGCAGCCACGGCCTCGACACCGGAAATTGCTGACTTGAACATGCGAAACTGACTGCGGGCCATGCATTCGCTCCGGACGTGATGCCGCATAATGCCAGCCCAGGTTGCTCAAAACAATGCAAAGAAAATTCGCTGGGTTCAGGGTGTTACGGCAGCGATTGATCGGCTTGGCGGATCAATGGATTGTGTCGAGAGAATCGCCGCCGCCGAGAATCACAAATACATCCTCAAGCGCTGCGACCAGGATGTCGGTGAGCTCGTCGCCACGGTTCTCGACAAAGGCGGCCTTCGTCGCCTCGTCCTGCAGTTCAAAGAAGCGCTCGATTTCGTTCGACATCTCATTGTCCTTTCCCGCGCCACCGACATGTGGCGATGAGACGAGGCTATTCCGGTTGTCTTGTGCCGAACTGGTGCCAGTTCTGTAGCGGCCTTTCCGGCAGCTAGAAGCTTGGAAGCCCACGACTCTTCCACTCGCTCTTCGGAACGGGATTTCCCACAGCAAAGCTGAAGGATTTAACCTTTGTCGCCCCGTCGTCCACCTCGCAACGGAAGCTGACATCATACCACCGACCAGATGCCCGAAACGCATTGCTGGCTTGAAGGATCGTACCCTTCTTAAGACTGTAGGATGGCAGGATTTCCGGTCGATATGCTGGAGATCCGTGTATCAACTGCTGCTTAAGCTCCGTGCTGCACAGTTCCGCCACGCGGGCACCGCGTGGCATATCTCCCATGGCGGTTCTTGCCACCGGATCGTTCGTCATACTCTGCGAAAACAGCGTCTTCGCCTCCGTCAATTCGACGGGCTTGTCCGCCTGGGCGGTTGCGGTCGCATCGGGCTTTGTTGCCTTGGGCGGCTTTGCAAGCTCGAAACTCGTTTTGGCTTCGTTCTCGGCTCCTGATGCAGGGCCGTTCTTCTCGGCATGACTATCCGCCAAGTCGATCTGGGGCAGTTCGACATCCTGCGGAACCGGAGTGGCAGGAGGCTCCTTGCTTTCGGGGGCCTTGGCCGCATCTGCCGTTTCCTCCGGCCTCGCCTGATCCTCCGGGGGTGCCGGTTTGGGCTCCGGTGAAAGCTTCGCCGTATCCGATTTCAGACCCGTGACGGATGCGTCTCCCTCGGTCGATTTTTTCGGTCCGGTATCCTTGTCGCCAAATTCCGTTACCGGGCGCAGCACCGGCATAGGCTGCCCCTTGCCGGCCGGTTCCTCGGACTCGGCATCCTTTGCAGCTGCTTCGGGCGGTTTCTCTTCCGGCGGCTTCTTTTCCGGCGCCTTTGCCTGTTCAGGCGGAGGCGGCGGTGGTGGTGGCGGAGGCGGTTGTTCGGCCTTTTCTTCCTTCGGCGGTTCCGCGGGCTTCTCGGTCGGTTTTTCCTCTGCCTTTTTCTCCTCCGGCTTTTTCTCCTCGGGCTTTGGCTGTTCCGGTACCTTCAGTTCGGGAGGTTTCTCCTCGGGTTTCTTTTCCTCCGGTGGAGGCACGAGGTCGACGCTGACTGTTTCTTCTTCCGGCTGAGGAGCAGGCAAAGGCAACTTCACGAGGAAGAAGGCGACGACGGCAACGTGCAAAAGCACCGAGGCGAAAATGCCCCAGCCGAATGCTCCCCATTTCTTTGTCGAAACCTGCTGCATGCCTGCGAACGATGCCCTGCGCCACGCTACCGATGTGACCTTTTAAGAAGGCATCATCAAGCCGTAAAACAAAAAAGCCTCACGTACACGAGCACAACCGTGCGCGCACGGCACATCGTCCACATGATTGCCAGCAATCGCCCTCTCCAAGAGGAACCGCAGAACTATCCGAGCGAGCCTATGATCTCGCGATAGGCAGCCTCCGGAAATGCCTTCAACGTCTTGGTGCGCACATTGCCCGCCATCCCGAGCGACAGACCGAAGCGCGCCATCACGGCATCGTCAGGCGCATCGCAGACGGCAACCATGTCGTGATCGCCCAAGGTCAGGAAGAACTGCTGGAACGAGCCACCCATATCACCGAGCAGCCTCTTGGCCGCGTCCAGGCGCTTTGCCGAGTCGCGAACATTGCGAATGCCTTGATCCGTCCAGTTGATAAGCACGATGTAAGTGGTCATTGCGCACCTCCCGACGGAGGGTCTTGGTCTCGCAACAGGCTATGGCGACCCTCGCTCATGCGCTGTGGTCGGTCCCTTCCCCCGTGGCCGATACCTTACTCCTGTCCCCATTCGACAACAAGGAACACCGCAGCCAGCGAAAAGCAAAAGCCGGGGACAAGGCCCGGCTCTCGGATGTTTCTTATCGAAGGTGGAAGCTTAGCTGTCCAGGAAGCTGCGGAGCTTTCTGGAGCGGCTCGGATGCTTCAGCTTGCGCAGCGCCTTCGCCTCGATCTGACGGATGCGTTCGCGGGTCACCGAGAACTGCTGGCCGACTTCCTCAAGCGTATGGTCGGTATTCATGCCGATGCCGAAGCGCATGCGCAGGACGCGTTCTTCGCGCGGCGTCAGCGATGCCAGAACTCGGGTGGTCGTCTCGCGCAGGTTCGCCTGGATGGCGGCGTCGATCGGCAGCAGCGCGTTCTTGTCCTCGATGAAATCGCCGAGGTGCGAATCTTCTTCGTCACCGACAGGCGTTTCGAGCGAGATCGGCTCCTTGGCGATCTTCAGGACCTTGCGGACCTTTTCGAGCGGCATGGCAAGCTTTTCAGCCAGCTCTTCCGGGGTCGGCTCGCGACCGATCTCGTGCAGCATCTGGCGCGATGTACGGACGATCTTGTTGATCGTTTCGATCATGTGCACCGGAATACGGATAGTGCGGGCCTGGTCGGCGATCGAGCGGGTAATCGCCTGACGAATCCACCACGTCGCGTAGGTCGAGAACTTGTAGCCGCGACGGTATTCGAACTTGTCGACCGCCTTCATCAGGCCGATGTTGCCTTCCTGAATGAGGTCGAGGAACTGCAGACCGCGGTTCGTGTACTTCTTGGCAATGGAGATAACGAGACGAAGGTTCGCCTCGACCATTTCCTTCTTGGCGATGCGCGCCTCGCGCTCGCCCTTCTGCACCATGTGCACGATGCGGCGGAATTCCGAAATCGAGATACCGGTTTCCGTTGCGAGGTTCTGGATCTCCTGGCGGATGTCGCGGATCGTGGTGTTTTCGCCCTTGGCGAATTCCTTCCAGCCGCGCGCCGCCAGATTGCCGATCGACTTCATCCAGTTCGGATCGAGCTCGGCGCCCTGGTACTGTTCGAGGAACGAGTCGCGCTTGACGCCGTAGGATTCAGCCAGACGCAGCAGGCGACCTTCGTTCTGAACGAGGCGCTTGTTGATGTCGTAGAGCTGCTCGACGAGCGCGTCGATGCGGTTCTGGTTCAGCGACAGAGACTTGACGGCCTTGATGAGCTCATCCTTGAGCTCCTTGTAGCGACGCTCCTGGGCGGAAGACAGCGTGCCGGTGGCGGCAAGCCGCTGCTCGACCTGCTGGTCCTGAAGCTTGCGCAGCTTCTTGTAAGTCTCGGCGATGATGTCGAGCGTTTCCATGACCTGCGGGCGCAGTTCCGCTTCCATGGCGGCCAGCGACAGGTTGGACTCGTCTTCGTCTTCTTCTTCCTCTTCCGGAGGCAGGCCCTCGCCGCCGACATTGGTGATGTCGTCGTCGCCGGAACGGACGCGGCGCGTCTTTTCCTTCTCTTCGGCCGCCTTGCGGTCGGCCTCAATCTTCTCGGGGCTCTGGAACTGCGGTGCAGCCTTCGCTTCCGGACCGGAATAGGTCGTTTCGAGGTCGATGATCTCGCGAAGCAGCGTCGTGCCTTCGTTGAGTTCGTCGCGCCAGATGATCAGCGCCTGGAATGTTAGCGGGCTCTCACAGAGACCACCGATCATCGTTTCGCGGCCGGCCTCGATACGCTTGGCGATCGCAATTTCGCCTTCACGCGACAGAAGCTCCACCGAGCCCATTTCGCGCAGATACATACGAACCGGATCGTCGGTGCGATCGGTCGGTTCCTTCTTCTTGGCGGTAGCAAGGGCGGTGCCGCCGGAAGGCGCGAGTTCGCCGCCTTCGCTCTCATCGTCGGAGCCGGAATCATCGTCGTCGCTGCTGGCAGTGGCTTCCTCGGCTTCTTCGTCCTCAATGACGTTGATGCCCATATCCGACAGCATCGACATCGTGTCTTCGATCTGCTCGGAGGTTACCTCTTCGGACGGCAGGACGGCGTTAAGCTCGTCCATCGTCACATAGCCGCGCTTCTTCGCGGCCTTGATCATCTTCTTGACCGCGTCATCGGAAAGATCAAGAAGAGGGCCGTCGGTGCCGCCGTCGCGTTCGACTTCCGCTTCTTCGTTCTCTTTGACCTTGGTTGCCATTTATGTCGTCGCCTTCCTGACGCTATTCAAACTCGCCGCAGTGAACGGCCGCACGCAGCCGATACGCCGCAAACGACCGTCTCGAATCACCAACTCTCACCTAACGGGATGAGATTTAATGCCTGATTAACCACGATTGCCGGCGCCGGACGACAGAGCTTAAAAGTCATCGAATGTCCGGCCATGGTTGTGCGATCCGCCCTTGACCCAGTTCACCGCTTTCCAAGTCGAACGGTGATTCCCATATTTTTTGTTCTCGTCAAGCTTTTCCAGAAAAAAAGCCTCAGAAAACCCGGAAAAAGCCTTATCCACAGGCCCGGAACCGCTCAAGCGATTGCCAAGCATAGATAGGATGTCACCGCAAGAAGACAAGAGCAGCCAACATTCTTCTTGAACGGCAAAGTTGCCCCAAGATTCGTCATGCCCGCCGCTAGTTGTTTGCGCCACGCCAAAGCTTAGTGAGACTGCCCATCCCAATGTTGAATCTCAAGACTTGCCAGATCGACCACGGGAATGCAGCGGACGTTGATGCAGGCCATCTCGGCGCCATTCGGCATTTGCGCTTCCGCGAAGGGAGCGATGCCGCACGTGCCGCAGAAGCGGTGTTGGATCGTATGCGTGTTGAACGTATAGGTCGACAGGTCCTCGCGCGGCGTTTTCAGCGTGAACTTGTCGCGCGGCACGAAGGCCAACAGTCCCCCACGCCGTCGGCAAAGCGAACAATTGCAGTCGAGGGCGGAGGTCAACTCCCCCTCCACTTCAAATTCGATCTTACCGCAATGGCAGCTTCCTTCGTAGAGCATCGAACCTCCTCAATTCCAATCCATAACCACCTTGCCGGAGTTGCCGGAGCGCATCGCCTCGAACCCCTCCCGGAAGTCATCAATTCCGATCCGGTGCGTGATGACGGGCG
>NZ_JANUBV010000008.1:0-311465 GCF_024808055.1 Rhizobium sp. BK176
CGAAAACATCCACCGCCTAACAGAGCCGGATCTCGGTACTGATGCGAGGCCAGCAGTGCAGCAGCCGTCAATGCGCATCGAAAATCGCGCTTACGGAAGATCGGCGATATGTTCGCGATCATAGGCTTGCACGACTTCAAGCATGAGATCCTCCGTTCCAGTTACTCTCCGAGCGCGACAGCTTCGAGGACAAGCGCCGAGCGATCCGCCAACGCCGGAACACGGGCGAGATAGGCCTGGAAGTGCTGCGTCTGGCGATGGGCTTCGACCGCCTCCGCGTCACGATAGAGCTCATCGAGCACGTAGCGCGTGGGCATTGAGGTGTCTCGCCATATGTCCCAGCGCAGATTGCCCGGCTCTGCCCGGCAATGCGGGATCATGCCGATCAGCAACTCGCGCAGTTCATCCGCCTTGCCGGGATGTGCAGTCAGGCTGGCGGTGATTTTCACGAATGATTGCGGCATGATGGTTCTCCCGTTTGACGTTGCTGCCTAGGCCAAAGAGGCGCGGTCTCGCAGGGCCGCAAGCAGCTTCTTTCCGAGTTCGCCTGCCGAAGCGGGATTCTGGCCCGTGATCAAACGTCCGTCGACGACGACATGCTCCTGCCAATTGGCAACCGACGAATAGTCGGCGCCCTCGGTTCTGAGCGCGTCCTCGAGTTCGTAGGGCACGTCCTCGCGGGCATAGTCATATTCCTCTTTCGTGGAGAAGCCCGTGAGCTTTTTGCCATGGACGAACGGTTTGCCGTCTCCGACGTCCACACCGAGCAGCGCGCAGGGTCCGTGGCACACGGCGGTCACCAGCTTGTTCGTCGTCCAGGCACGCGCGACCGCCTGCTGCACCTGCGCATTGCGCTGTATGTCGACCATCGGCCCCAGGCCGCCGGGCACAAGAATGGCATCGTAGTCGGCCGCATCCACCTCGCTGAGTTTACGACTGCGATTTAGCCGCCGAAAAGCCTTGCTCTCGAAGAACGCCTTCTGGGCGAGGTCCTTTTCGTCATAGGCGTCGTAAGGAGTCCAACCGCCGGCAGGAGAGGCGAATTCCACGGCGATGCCGGCGGTGTCGAGGACATCGAACGGATGGGCAACTTCCGCAAAGAAGAAGCCGGTTTTCCGGTTGTGCGGTCCGATCACGGCTGCGTTGGTGACGATGAACAGGACATGCTGGGTCATGATTGTCTCCTAGACATATGGTTCGGTTGGTTCTCGCGGGCCGTCCCGTCAGAATGTGACCACGGCACGCCCGACGATCTTGTTGTCCCGCATGAGATCGATGTATTCGTTGATATTCTTGAACGAGATCGTCTTGATCGTGTGCTGGATCTTGCCCGCGGCTGCCAGCGCCATGACCTCGATCAGATCCGCGTTGCTTCCCCAGAACGAGCCGTGAAAGGTTTGCTCGCCGGAGACACGTGGAAACAAAGGAATGTTGATCCGGTCGCCGATGAAGCCGACGTCGGCATAGTGCCCGCTGATCGCCAGGCGTGAGAAGGCTAGTTGCATCATCTCCGTAGCACCGGCGCAGTCGATGATCGCGTCGAACTTGTCCTGGCCGGTCGCCTTCTTGAGCTCTTTTCCGACATCCTCCGACGACTTGCCCTCGATCGCGATGATATGGTCGGCACCGTATTTCTTGGCGACCTGAAGCTTTTCCTCGTTCCGCGCGACGGCAACGACCGGGCCGCCCGCGCCCAGCAGCTTGGCATATTGGACGGCATAGGTGCCAAGGCCGCCGATGCCGAATACGCCGATGACCTTATCGGGTCCCAGGCCACCGGCATCGCGGATCTTCTTGAGTCCGCGATAGGGGGTCAGTCCGGCATCCGTCAGTGGTGCCAGCTGCTCGAACTTGAGATGTTTGGCAACTTTGATGGCATAGCGGGCTGGCACCGGGATGTATTCGGCAAAGCCACCATAGGTACCGAAGCCCGGCCAGCGGACATTGGGGCAGATATGCGTATTGCCGACCTGGCAATGCTTGCAGACACCGTCACCCCATCCGGGCGAGACGACGACATGATCACCTTCCGAAAGGCCAGAGGCTTTGGCCACCACGCCGCCGATCTTCTCGACCGTTCCGGTGATTTCATGACCAGGAATGACGGGGGGCGGGATATCGCCATAGCCCTGGAAGAAGCCATCGATGAGGAGCACGTCCGAGCGGCACATGCCACAGGCGGCGACCTTCACGAGCACCTCGTCGGGCTGAATATCGGGAACCTTGATGTCCTCAAGAACGAGGGGCTTGTTGTATTCGAGAATACGCGCGGCCTTCATAACAGGTCTCCTTCACCGTGTTGGATTTCTCATGATCGCGGCTGCCGCCGCCTCGGCGACCGCGATGTCCTGCTCGACAGAACCGGCGCTTGCGCCCACCGCACCGACGATCTGATCGCCAATCGTCACAGGCAGACCGCCGCCGAAAATCACGACACGGCCATCGTTGCTCTGCTCGATCCCGAACAGCGGTGCGCCGGGCTGTGCCAATTCAGCGAGATATTCGGTCGTCTTGTTGAACATCCGGGATGTCTTTGCCTTGCCGATGGCAAGATCGATGCTGCCTTCGAGCGCACCGTCCTGGCGTGCGAAGGCGATCAGCGCGCCACCCGCATCGACCACGGCGATGTTGTAGGGAATGCCAATTTTGGCCGCCTTGACCTCAGCTGCTTGGAGCATCTGCTTGGCGTCCGACAAAGTTAGCGTGCTCAGCGCGCGAGGCATGGTCCCTCCTCGATCCGATAGTTCCTCGACCAGTCACGTCCAGGCGCAAGCAGGCATGGCCAACAACGACCACCGAAAGCTAGAACCTGTTGATGCTGTCGGGCCGTAACCTGTGGGATTTCGTTATCCGCCGACCCCCACCTTGATATCACCGCTCAAGGAAGGTCGCCGGTTAAAAAAGGTAAATCTCCGATCAGGGCGAGCGGGCTCGGTTGGGATGGCCGCAATTCGCCTTCATATCCGTTTTGGACATGGTGGCCGTCGTATCAACGCAGCGGCCACTGTGGAGACAGCCCATTTCTCATCCGATCGGCCACCTTCCAATAGGTTCCGCTGGTGTTACGACTGTGGTCAACCGTGCATGAGTTGCAGACATAGATAGGTTGCCCATACACTTTTGCGCCGTGACGCGGTTGCCGGACAATTGGTTTCGACGAGGGAAGTCTTTATGAAGGGAACGGACTTCTCCGAATTCAGGAGCGGCTGGCGGATCGTTCTGGCCAGCCTGCTTGGAACGGCTTTTGGCTTGCCTGCCGTAGTGTTTTACACGATCGGCGTTTTCGCTCCGATCTTTGCGCGGGAATTCGGCTGGTCGTTCGCGACAATTTTTGGCGGCCTGTCGTTGTTGGCCGCTTCGGTCCTGGCTGTCGGGCCATTTTTCGCGATCTTGATCGACAAGTTTGGAGCACGGCTGGTGGCGTCGACCTCTCTGTCGTGCCTGGGCCTGAGCTATATGACGCTTGCGGCATCGAGCGGCTCGATTGGACAGTATTATCTCTCGTGGCTGGCCATCGCGATCTTCGGGCTGGGGGCGACGCCAGTCGTCTTCACGCGGGTGATCAACGGCGTATTCGAGGAACGCCGGGGGCTTGCCCTTGGCATCGCGTTGTCAGGCGCGGGGCTGTTCGCCTTCGTGGTGAAGCCGCTGGCGCAATTTTTGATCGAGACGGGCGGCTGGCGTGTCGCGATCCTCATCGTGGGCACAATGCCGATAGTCATGGCATGTCCGATGGTGCTTTGGGGCTTTGCCGGATTGCGCAGCAGGAATGTCGACGCGGGGTTGGCACCAAGGATTGCGTCGGAAGGCATGACCGCACGCGAGGCCTTCCGCTCACGCTCGTTCTGGCTTCTGGCCATCGTCTTCATTCCGATGTCCCTTGCCGTCGCGGCTCCGCTTCCCAACATCGAGAACATCCTTCGCTCGCTGCATCTGTCGCCGACCGAAGTCGTCCAGCTCGCCTCGCTCGTCGGCATAGCGGCTGTAGCCGGTCGGCTGCTGGGCGGCGTTCTGGTCGACAGGTTCTGGGCGCCGGCTGTTGGTACGGTCATATTGACGCTCGGCGCGGTCGCCTGCTTCACCCTGTCACTGGACGATGTGAGCTTCGCCATGGCTTGCATCGCCATTCTATTGCTTGGCCTGGTATCCGGGGTGGAATTCGACCTGATGGCCTATCTGGTTTCCCGCTATCTCGGGATGCGGAGCTACGCCACGACATATGCAACACTATACGGTATCTTCGTGGTCGGGGCTTTCGTGGGCCCCAGCCTGTTTGGCTACGCGTTCGACAGCACCGGCACCTATTCGGGCATCCTCAAAGCCTGTGCGCTGCTGCTCATCGGCGGCGCGACAGTGGTTCTTTTCCTGGGGCCTTATCCAACCCGGAAAGCCTAGCAGCGCCAGCGGGCCGATCCCGGTGGTTGTGTGACCGCGTTCGATTTTTACGTCTTTTAACCAGCCGAGCCGCAACCCTCACGATATCATCTCCGCAGTTTCCAGGACGGCCGGCATCGGTCCGCCGCCCATCGCGAGACATCAGGAGTTCGACACGATGAAACCCACAATCTGGATATTGTCCGCGGCCATGACTGCTTTTGCTCCAGCGGCCTCTGTCGCCGCCGAAAAACCCGTCTCGATCGTTCTGGTGCACGGCGCGTTCGTCGACGGCTCCGGCTGGCAGGCGGTGTTCGACACCCTGAGCAAGGATGGGTATGAGGTGCTGGTGGTTCAGAACCCGACGATCAGCCTCAGTGGCGATGTCGCGGCCACGGAGCGTGTGATCGCTAAGGCGAAACATCCGGTGGTCCTCGTTGGCCACTCCTACGGTGGGATGGTCATTACCGAGGCCGGCGATAACCCCAAGGTGCAAAGCCTGGTCTATGTCGCGGCGTTCGCGCCCGACGCCGGGGAGTCGGTGGCATCGCTTGCGGAACAGCCGGTTCCGGCCGGAGAATCGGCCGCACCGCTGTTGCCGCCCAGTGATGGCTACCTAACCGTCGACCCGTCGAAATTCCCGAAGGCATTTGCCGCCGATGTCGATGCCTCAATTACAGGCTTCATGGCCGCAGCCCAGGTTCCCTGGGGACTGGACGCTGTGAAGACCCCAATCAGCAAGGTCGCGTGGAAGGCCAAGCCCTCGTATTTCATGGTCACCACGAAAGACATGATGATCCCCCCAACCTTCCAGAGGGGATTTGCCAAACGGGCCGGCAGTGTGACCACCGAGATCGACAGCAGCCATGCCGTCATGCTTTCGCATGCCAAAGAGGTCGCAGCCTTCATCGAAACTGCGGATAAATAGCGGAACCGGATCATGCCCTACATCAAGATCATGGCCAACTTGCTTGCCAAGCCGGGCAAAGCCGAAGAACTTGAGGCGCTGCTCTTCGCCATGGCACCCGAGTGCAGGATGGAGCCGGGGAACCTGAGATGGGATGTCTGGCGGGATCAGGCGAAAGCCGACCGCTATGTTCTGGATGAACTCTATATCGACAACGCCGCGGTGGCGGCGCACCGCGAGACGCCGCATTTCAAGAATTACCTCGCCAGCATCCATGATCTCGCCGAACGGAGCGCCTTTGTCCTCGACCCCGTAATGGTTGCGAGCAAGAATGGCTAGGGTCAAAACTCAATCAGGATAGGTGTTTTGCCGGAGAGCTTCGAGAAGTTGACGCGCCTTCACCACGGTCACGCAGGGTAGTACGTCATCGAACTCGGCGCAGACGGGCGACAGCAGTTCGGCCGCGGCGTCGCGCCGGTCGGCTTCGACCCATAGTTCCGCCAATGCCGTCGATGCCCGAAGCCGGAAGAAAAGCGCGCCGCTTTCCCTTGCTGTTTCCGCCGCGAGCAGCAGCGTTTCCGACGCGCCCGACAGGTCGCCATCCAGTCGCTGCAGCATGGCGCGCACGCGTAACAGCTCCGGTCGAGACCAGTGTTCACCCTGTCGGTCGGCGCGGTCGAAAGAGGCACTCAGGCTGTCGCGGGCCAGCGCGATGCGCCCTTCGCGCAAGGCAGCCTCGGCGAGAGTGGCGAGATAGAACGGCACCCGAACAAGGAAGTTGTTGGCGACGAGTTGCTCGATCGCGAGTTTCATCGTGTCGACCCCTTCCGGGTCGCCGTCCGTGCTCCCGACGACGCCGCGGTAGAACAGGCAGACCGGCCGCCAGATCGCGATTTCGCATAGAGTAAGATTGCGGGCAAGCGCCGCGACATGCAGGCGTGCGATTTCGGTATCGCCGGACCAAAAGGCGATAGGCAAGGCGGCCTGCGCCAGAGCGTTGGAATGCGAGACCGTGTGGTTGAGTGCGACACTATGGTCGAGCGCGTCCTGCAATGCTGCCGCCGCTTCACGGCGATCTCCGGCTACCCAGGCCGTCATCGCCAATGCCACCCGGATCGACACGAACCGGTCCATCTGGAAGCGGGCAACAGCCGAGCGCTTTGCCGAGGTGGCATTGTCGCGCGCGAGCCGTTTCAGGCCGGAATGCGCGCGCCCGATATCGCCGCGATAGAAGACGGCCGTGAGCCTTACCCGTTCTCCCTCTACGATAGCCAGCCGTTCATCATCGCCGCCTGCGAGTTTGGCAAACTGCTCAAGCGTCGCGATCGCCTGCCTGTGTCGCCCGGTGAAGCTCTGCAATATGCCAAGCCCCCACAAGGTGCGAAGTTGATAATCGACATTGCCGATCTCGCGCGCCAGTCGGTTTGCCTCCGTCCACGCCGCGTCGGCTTCGGGACCGAGATTATCGGAGAAATTGAGGCCCGAGGCATAGGACGCGATGAGCTTCATCTTGATAGCGGGGTCGCAACGCGACAGTGCTTCCGTGCATCTCAGCGCACGCTCGACACATTGCCGGCTTTCAGCGACGGTCGACAATTCGTCCCAAAGCGGAATTGCAGCGGCGGTAAGGCGCACGCCCACCTCCGGCTGGGCGCCGTGACCGAGTGTCCAGTCGATCGCCTTGCGCAAGTCGTTCGTCCGCTGTGCGTAGCACGCGGTCCATTCATTTCTCGGCCTCCACAGCCACTCCGCTTCGGCTTGCTCGAAAAGCCGGAGCAGGTAGCGCGCGTGGCTGGATCGGGCATTGGCGGCTTCTCCACTCCTGTCCAACTGCTCGGCCGCAAAGCTGCGAGTGCAGTCGAGCAGACGATAGCGTAGTCCTTCGACGTCGTGCGCGGCCGACAAAAGCGATTTTGCCGCAAGGTTTTGCGTACAAGCGGCGATCTCCTCGATTGCTAGGCCAATGTGGTCGGCCACGCCGATGACATCGGAGAAAGAGAAGCTTGCCGAAAAGACCGACAGGAAGCGTAGAAGCTTGGCCTCCTCCTTGGACAGGAGCTGATAGCTCCACTCCAGGGTCGCGAGCAGGGTCTGGTGTCGTGGCGGGGTCCCCGCGGAACTGGCGACAAGTGGCTCAAAACTGTGCTCGAGCAGAAAGAGCAGGGTTGTCGGTTTCAATAACGGCAGCCGCGATGCTGCGAGCTCGATTGCAAGCGCAATACCGTCCAGACGCCGGCATATTGCTGCCACGACTGGTGCGTCAGCGTCATCGAGTTGGTATCCGCAGGCTTCGTTGACGCGTTGAACAAAGAGTTGGACCGCGGGGAAGGTCAGGGCATCTGCTCGGTTCTCTCCGCGGTGTTCGTCTGGATAGGGAAGCGGAGACAGGCGATAGACGCTCTCCGACCGTGATCGAAGCGGCTCCCGGCTTGTGGCGATGATGTGAAGGCCCGGAAGCGCAAGCGTAAGGTGTTCCGCGATCGCCGACGCGGTGCTGAGAACATGCTCGCAGTTGTCCAGCACGAGCAGCATTTCGTGACTGCGCAATGCCTCGACGATCCCGGCAAGCGTATTCGCCGATCTGCCGCCGATGCCCAGCGACGTCGCTATCGTCACCTCCACAAGCTGGGGATCGCCGATGACGGCAAGATCCACAAAACAGACACCGTCCCGATAGTTGTCCAGAAGGCTTTTTGCCGTGGCGACAGCGACAGTCGTCTTGCCGACTCCCGCTGGTCCGACAACGGTTACCAGTCGGCTTTCCGGAAGCCTGGCGGCGAGCTCCGCAACGACGTCGTGGCGACCGACAAGTTGCGGCAGGCGGGGCAACTCGCGGATGAAAGCGTTGGCCGCATCGAAGGAGAGGTGCGGCTGGCTTCCACCATAGATGCGCAGGGGCGCAACGAAGCGGTAGCCGCGGCCGGCCACGGTGGCAATGCACGACAGGCCTGAGGCCGTTCGTGGAAGGGCCCGGCGCAGCGCGGCGATGTTGACTTTCAGGTTGCTTTCGTGAACGAAGGTGCCCGGCCAGGCGAAACTCATAAGCTTGTCCTTGCCGACGACCTCTCCCGGGTGGCTCACGAGCAGGTGGAGCAGATCGACGGCCCGGCTTCCCAACCGCAACGGCTTGTCGCGAAACATCAGTAGTTGCCGGTCCGGAATGAACCGATAGTCACCAAAGCAATATGTCTTGCCGTCTGATTTGCCGGATCGTTCCATGCGCTCTCAGATGATTTCGCTGTGACCGTGCTGTCATGAGTTGCGCCGAACGAATTCAAGGCTCAAACTGGCGCTTGCCAGCGAATTTAGCCGCTTTTCGCGCCAGGGTCACCCACCCGTGTTGGCTCAACAAGTGAAGACGTTCATCATGACTGAGCGCACGATCATGCCGCACTCGGGCGACAATATCACCTCGCGGTAAAGTGCTGGCATTGCTGGACCTGTTGCGCCGTGGCAGCAATAACGACGCAAGGCATGCAACCTCGCAGCCGAAATTGAATTCCGTCTGATTGTGACGTTGTGAAATATATTTCACAATATGAATTATATTGACAAGTATTTCATCTTCGCCTTTATTGTTCCCATCGAACTTCGAGGAGGAAGTTCGGTTTCAACGCGATCAGCGGCGTCGGTTTGACGCCCTCGGGCTTTTGGGAGGGGCTTCGGCCTCGAGGAGGAATCTTGCGCAAATTTTTAGGCTCGACCGCATTGGCGGTCCTTGCAACAACGCTTTTTGCCGGCACGGCGTCGGCGGAGACCGACAATCCGTTCCGCTGTAAGCCGGGTGAAAAATACGTCATGAACGTCATGGTTTCGGGCGTCGAATACTGGTTCCCGGTCTATGAGATGTTCAAGCAGGCCGGCCAGCAGTTCGGCTGCGAAACGGCCTATACAGGCACGCCGGAATATGACGTCAACAAGCAGATCGCCACCTTCGACCAGGCGCTGGCCCAGAACCCGGCCGGCATCCTCGTCCATCCGATGAACTCCGATCCGTTCATCGAGCCGATCAACCGCGCCATCGACCAGGGCACGGCCGTCGTCACCTTCGCCGCCGACTCGCCGCTTTCCAAGCGCGTTTCGTTCATCACCTCGGACAACAACCGCGAAGGAGTCTATGCCGCCGATGCGATTGCCGAGAAGATGGGTGGCAAGGGCGAATATGCGGTTCTGGAAAATCCTGGTCAGGACAACCACGACAAGCGCATCACCGCCTTCATCGGCCGCATGGAAGAAAAGTGGCCGGACATGAAGCTGGTTGGCCGCGCCGCTTCCAACCAAGACCCGACCAAGGCCTATCAGGGGCTTTCGAGCCTGATTCAGGCCAATCCGAACCTCGGTGCAGTCTTCATGCCAGAGGCGAACTCCGCGATCGGTGCCTCGCAGGCGTCCAAGGAAAACGGCGGCAAGGTTCTCGTGATGTGCGCCGACGTCAACGCCAACATCCTCGACATGATCAAGGCCGGCGAAGTCTTCGGATCGATCAACCCGAACCAAGGCATGCAGGGCTATATGGGCTTCATGCTGCTGTGGCTTGCAAAGCACCCGGAACTGATCGACCCGATGAATGACGCCAAGCGCTCGGGCTTCAACCCGATGAGCATCCCGGTGGTGGACAACGGCCTTTCGATCGTCACCGCCGAAAATGCCGACGACTTCTATTGGGACAAGTACCTGAAGCGGCGTGGCACGAAGGGAATCGAGGAATAAGGGGCTCTTCTCCCCGGGTGGATGAGGGGCTGGCTCTGAGCATGCCGCACTGTCCCTGTCCCGTCATCGCCTCGCAAACTTGGCACTTCTCCCCGCTGGGGGAGAAGCGTCAGATTACAGCGGCCGCCTCGATCTGTTGCCGGCTATGAAGTAAGGGAAAATGACCAATGACGGAGCCGGTGCTTACCATTCACGGCATGACCAAGCATTTCGGGGCGGTGAAGGCCTTGACCGATGTCAACTTCACGCTCGAACGCGGCGAGGTTCATGCGCTGTGTGGCGAAAACGGCGCCGGAAAGTCGACCCTGATGAACATCATCGCGGGCGTGCTGCAGCCGACCGAAGGCGAGATCCGCGTTGATGGCAAACCCGTGCGTATTGCTTCGCCGGCTGCCGCGCAATCGCTGGGCATCGGTCTCGTGCATCAGGAAATCGCACTTTGCCCGGATGCGACAGTGGCCGAAAACATGTTCATGGCGGCGACCAACCGGCGACGCACCCCTTTCATGAATTACCGTGCCCTGGAGCGCGATGCCCAGGCAGTGATGAACCGGCTCGCCGCCATCGATGTGCGCCAGAAGGTCGCGGACCTGCCGATTTCCAGCCAGCAGCTTGTCGAGATCGCCAAGGCGCTGACGCTAGACTGCCGCGTTCTGATCCTCGATGAGCCCACTGCTGCGCTTACCGAAACGGAGGCGCAGCGGCTCTTTTCCATCATCCGCGACCTCAAGGCGAACGGCATCTCGATCATCTATATCAGCCATCGCATGGCGGAGATCTTCAGTCTCTGCGACCGGGTGACCGTGTTCCGTGACGGCCGTTATGTCTGCACCGACAACATCGCCGATGTCACGGCTGACGACGTGGTGAGCCGCATGGTCGGTCGCGAGATTACGCAGCTCTATCCCGACAAACTCGGAGCGGGCGAGGCATCCAGCGAGACGATCCTTGAAGTCGATGGCATCAGCGACGGTGCGCGTTTTCATGACATCAGCTTCGATTTGCACAAAGGCGAAATCCTCGGCATTGGTGGCCTGATCGGCTCCGGCCGCACGGAAATCGCCGAGGGCATTTGCGGCCTTCGTGCGCATACATCCGGCGAGGTCCGCCTGCATGGCAAGTCTCAGGCGATCCGCGCCTATGCCGATGCCGTTAAGGCCGGTATCCTCTATCTGTCGGAGGATCGTAAGGGCGCGGGCATTTTCCTGGAAATGTCGATCGCCCAGAATATCTCGGTGCTGAACCTGAAGGCGCTCACCAATCATGCCGGTCTGCTCAACGGTCGCGCCGAGGCGATGGTGGCGGAGGATTTCGCGCGGCGGCTGGCGGTGCGCATGCTCGGCGTCGAGGCGCCGGTCAAATCGCTTTCGGGCGGTAACCAGCAGAAGGTGGCGATCGCCAAGCAACTTGCCGTCAATCCCAAGGTGATCCTGATGGATGAGCCGACACGCGGCATCGATGTCGGCGCGAAAGCCGAAATTCACCGGCTGCTGCGCGACCTTGCGCGCGGCGGTATCGGTATCGTCGTCATCTCTTCGGAAATGCCCGAGCTGCTCGGGCTCTGCGACCGCGTGATGGTCGTGCGGGAGGGGCGCATCGCGGGCGAGCTTGGCCCGCAAGACATGACGGAAGAAGCCGTGATCCGCCTTGCATCGGGGGTCAGCGCGGCGAGGACGGCAGATCATGCCGCTTAAGGAGGGGGAGACGGGAATGGCAATCGACACGATGGCGGCGGACATGCCGAAAACGGGGCATTGGAAACGCATCGGCACCATGCGCGAGGCGGGGCTGATCGCTATCATCCTAGCTCTCTGTGTGATCATGAGCTTTGCCTCTCCGCACTTCCTCACGTTCGGCAATTTCCGCGCCATGCTGATGAGCTTTTCTGTGGAGGGCATCGTCGTCGTCGGCATGACGATCCTCCTGATCGTCGGCGGTATCGATCTCGCCGTCGGCTCGGTGGTCTGCTTTGCTATGGTGCTCTCCGGCTCGCTGTTCCTTGCCGGATTGGACCCGTGGACGTCCTCGCTAGTCGGCATTCTCGCCAGCGGTTTCATTGGGGCGATCATGGGCTTCTTCGTGACGGTGGTCGGGCTCAATCACTTCATCACCTCACTTGCGGGCATGGTGATCGTACGCGGGCTTTGCCTGATCATAACCAAGGGCACGCCGCTCTCGCTTTTCACGCTGCCGGCAAGTTTCAAGGCCGTGGGGCAGGGCACGTTCTATGGTGTTCCCTACGTGATCCTGATCTTCGTCGCTGTGGTCATCCTGTTCGATTTCCTGCTGCGCCGGGCGACTGCCTTCCGCAAGGTCTTCTACACCGGCAGCAACGAGAAGGCGGCACTCTATTCCGGCATCCGCACCAACCAAGTGAAGTTCTGGGTGACGGTTCTCTGCTCAACGCTGTCAGGTGTCGCAGGTGTCATCTATATGTCCCGCTTCGGTGCCGCGACGCCCACTTTCGGCGTCGGCATGGAGCTGAATATCATCGCGGCGGCGGTTATCGGCGGGGCTTCACTGAACGGTGGCTCGGGCACGATCTTCGGCGCCATCCTTGGCATTGCGCTGCTCTCGGTCGTCACCTCGTCGCTGATCCTGCTCGATGTCTCCGTCTATTGGCAGGACATGATCAAGGGGTGCATTCTGCTCGCCGCCGTTTCCATCGATCATTTCCTGCACAAGCGGAAGGCCGTCTGATATGCCGATCGCCAAACTGAAACCCAAGACCACAGCGCCACGCGAGGAAATCGTCATCGCGCGCCAGATGCACCAGGCGCTCGTGCTGCACTTCCTCGAAGGTTTGACGCAGTCGCAGATCGCCGACCAGCTCGGCATCTCGCACGCCACCGTCAACCGGCTGATCAAGCGCGGCCGCCAGCTCGGCCTTGTCGAGATCAAGATCAAATCGCCGGTCGAACCGCTGGTGGACATGGAAGAACGCCTGCTTTCGCTCGGCGGCATCCGCCGCGCCGTGGTGGTGCCGACAGTCTCCGACAATCCGCAGACGGCGTTGCAAGCGGTTGGGGAAGCGGCGGCTCGGCTGCTGCTGGAGGAAATCGCCGATGGCGACACGATCTGCATCACCGGCGGCAAGGGTGTCGGGGCAGTCGTCGCCGGCCTGCAGCCCGCCCGCCGTTTCGACGTCGAGGTGATCCCCGCGACCGGCTGCGTTCAGGGCAAGCACTATACCGACGTCAACCACGTCTCGACGCTGATGGCCGACCGGCTCGGCGGACGCTCCTACCAGATCCACGCGCCGCTCTTTGCCGATGATGCCGTGCAGCGGGACATGCTGCTCAACATGCGCGCCGTCGCGGATGTCTTCCGGCGGGCGCGGGAAGCCAAGGTCGCGGTGGTTGGTAGCGGCTCGATCCTCAGCGCAGACTCGACGTACTACGATCTGCATCCTTCTTCGAGCGAGGACCGCAAGGCCATTGAACATTCCGGCGCGAGTGCGGAACTGCTCGCCCATCTGCTCGATGGCGAAGGCCGGGTCTGCGATTACAGCCTGAACCGGGCGCTGGTTTCGCTGACGCTGGAAGAGTTCGCCTCGATCCCGACGAAGATCGGCGTGGCAAGCGGCCTCAACAAGGCCAGCTCGATCCTGAGCGTCCTACGCGGCAACCATCTCGATACGCTCGTCACTGACGAGGCCACCGGGGCGCGCATTCTTGAAATTGCATCCGGGGAAGGGTTTTCGGCATGAGCGGCGAACAGTTGATCCGCGAGATCGGGCGCTCCGGCGTCAGGGCCTCGGCCGTAGGGCTGGGCACGTGGGCGATCGGCGGTTGGATGTGGGGCGGCACCGACGAGGCGCAATCCATCGCCGCCATCCACGCCTCGCTTGATGCCGGCGTGACCCTCATCGACACGGCCCCGGCTTATGGCCTCGGCCGCTCTGAGGAGATCGTTGGCAAGGCGCTCACCCGCCGGCGCGACAAGGCTGTCATCGCCACCAAGTGCGGCCTCGTCTGGCATACACAGAAGGGAAAGCATTTCTTCGACCAGGATGGCAAGCCGGTTCACCGCTATCTCGGGCGTGACTCTATCATTCACGAAGTCGAGGAAAGTCTGCGCCGGCTCGGCACGGATTATATCGACCTCTACATCACCCACTGGCAGGACGTAACGACACCGATCGAGGAGACCGTGCGGGCGCTTGAAGAGTTGAAGTCGGCTGGCAAGATCCGTGCCATCGGCGCAAGCAACGTCGATAAGGCCGGGCTTCAGCAATATGTTCAAACTGGATCGCTCGATGCGATCCAGGAGCGGTTCAGTATGATCGATCGCGAAATCGAGGCGGACCTGCTGCCACTTACTGTTCAAAGCGGGATTTCGACGCTCAGCTACTCCTCGCTGGCGCTCGGTCTGCTGTCGAGCACCATCGGACCGGATCGCATCTTCGCAGGCGACGACCAGCGCAAGGGCAATCCGCGCTTCTCCGTCGCCAACCGGCAGAAGGCGAAGGCGTTTTCCGACGCGATCGGGCCGATAGCGGAGCGGCATGCGGCGAGCGTCGCGCAGGTGGTGATCGCCTGGACGCTTTCGCAGCCGGGCGTCACCTTTGCTCTCTGTGGCGCACGCAATCCGGCGCAAGCACTCGACAATGCACGAGCCGGAACGCTCAGGCTTTCTGCGGACGATCTTTCGGCCATTGACGCGGCGCTGGCCGCGAAACTGGCTAACATGGACGGATAACAGGCTGTCATCATGAACCGTGAAGAGACATTGGACGGGCTCCGCAAGAGCCCGAAGGTGGACGTGTGCGTCCTCGGCGGCGGTATCAACGGGCTCAGCGTCTTTCGCGAGCTGGCGCTGCAGGGCGTGAATGTGCTGCTGGTCGAGAAGGGCGACTATTGTTCCGGTGCCAGCGCCGCGCTCTCGCGCATGGTGCATGGTGGGCTGCGCTATCTCGAAAACGGCGAGTTCAGCCTGGTCCGGGAATCGCTGGTCGAGCGCGACCGGTTGTTGCGCAACGCCCCCCATTACGTCGCACCTCTGCCGACCACCGTTCCGATCTTCGACGTTTTCTCGGGTCTCGGTAATGGCATCGTGCGTTTCCTCGGCCTCACCCGCCGCCCGAGCCGCCGCGGCGCCATCGCCATCAAGGCGGGGCTCAGCATCTATGATTTTCTGACACGCAAGCGCGCCCTGATGCGGAAGCACCAGTTTCGCGGCCGCCGCAGCACGCTTGCCAAATGGCCGGCGCTCAACCCGGCGATCCGGAGCGCCGCTACCTATTACGACGCCTGGGTCAGCCACCCAGAGCGCGTCGGTATCGAGATCTTACGCGACGGCCTCTCAACCGACACGAATGCCTCCGCTCTGAACTATGCGACGATCGAGCAGGCTCCAGCCGGAGGTTTTCTGCTGCGTGACGGGATTTCGGGCGAGACGCTGACAGTCAAGCCATCCCTCGTCATCAACGCCACCGGCGGCTGGATCGATATCGCCAATGACACGCTCTTTCCGCAAGAGGCTCCTTCCGCGCCGCTGATGGGCGGCACCAAGGGGTCACATCTGATCATCGACCATCCCGGTCTGCGCGACATGCTCGACGGCCACATGATCTATTATGAAAACGAGGACGGCCGCATCTGCATTCTCTTTCCCTATCTTGGAAAGGTGCTGGTCGGCTCCACCGATATCCGGGTGGATGACCCCGAAACGGTGCGCTGCGAGGCAGACGAGCGGGATTATATCCTACAATCACTGGCATTCGTGCTGCCGGGCATTTCGATCCGGCCCGAGGAGATCGTCTTCCAGTTTGCTGGCGTTCGGCCCCTGCCGGCAAGCAATGACAGCTTCACCGGCCGTATTCCGCGCGATCATTTCTGCACGATGCTTGAAGGCCGCGACGGCGAGCCGCCGGTCCTCTGCATGATTGGCGGCAAGTGGACCACTTTCCGTTCCTTTGGGGAACTGGCAGCCGATATGACGCTGGAACGGCTCGGCCGAAAACGTCGCATTGATACCGCCGAGCGTACCTTCGGGGGTGGGCGCGGCTTTCCAGGCAAGCCGAACCTCTGGGTCCATCAGCTCGCTGAGGCGACGGGCATCACCCTCGATCGCACGGAAACGCTCTTTGAACGCTATGGCACGGACGCGCAGGAGGTCGCCCACTTTATTGCGCTGGAACCGGACTATCTTCTGCCTCATGCCGGCTACAGCACCCGCGAGTTCATCTATCTCATGCGTCACGAAGCCGTGGAGCATCTGGACGACCTGCTCTTGCGGCGCACAACACTCGCCATCAGTGGTGAACTTTCGCTCGACATGACCGACGCCGTGCTCGCCATCCTCTCGGTGGAAAAAAGCTGGCCGCCCCAGCGCGCCGCCGAGGAGCGAACCCGTTTTCTGACCCTCCTGAACGACCGTCACGGCGTTTCGGAGGAAGCCCTTTCCGCAAGGAACGAACAAAGGAGTGAATTATGCGAGACAACCGCAAGGTCCGGATGAACCGGCTGTTCGGCAACGGCCGTTGCCTGGACGTGGCGATCGATCATGGCGTCTGCAACGAGCCGTCCTTCCTCGATGGGCTGGAGAACATGCCCGCCGTGCTGAAGGCGCTGGTCGACGCGAAGCCCGATGCGATCCAGATGAACTATGGTCAGGCCGACCTGTTGCAGGACCTGCCCGGCAAGGACAAGCCGGCACTCGTCATGCGCATCGACATGGGCAACCCCTATAACCGCATCCGCCACCGGGATATGTGGGCCGTGTTGCAGAACGAGGCCGAGCCGCTGATCGGCGCGCTGCAGGCGGATGCGGCCTGCGTTGTCGTCAATCTGTTCATGCTGCCGGATGAGCCTGATCTTTTCCGCCAATGCGTCCAGAACATTGCCCGTGTTCGCGCCGATTGCGAGAAATACGGCATGCCGCTGATGATCGAGCCGCTTGTGATGCAGCCGGTGACTGAGCACGGCGGCTACATGGTCGATGGCGATGCCGACAAGATCGTGACGCTGACGCGGCTTGCCCGCGAGATGGGTGCCGATATCGTCAAGGCCGACCCGACGATCAACCCGGAGGATTTTCACCGCGTGGTCGAGGCGGCACGCTGCCCGGTTCTCGTGCGCGGCGGCGGCAAGGAGGACTTGTCCGCCGTCTTCGCCAAGTCCGCCGCCTTGATGCGGCAGGGTGCGGTGGGCATGGTCTATGGGCGCAATGTCTACCAGCATGCCAATCCGAGCGCCGTCGTGCGCGGCCTGCTGGCGATCATCCACGAGAATGCGACTGGCGAAGAGGCGTTTGCACTTTATCGGAAGGGGTGATGGAGCTGGGCCTGTGTTTTCAGCCAGAATCACGCAAGACTCTACCAGAACCTTGGGAGGGGTTCGGAATGGAAAAATATCTGTTGGGGCTCGATGCCGGAAACACGGTCATCAAGGCTGTAATCTTTGATCTCAATGGCCGGGAGGTGGCTTACGCCGGGGAGGAGGGGCATAGTCGTATGCCGTACCCCGGTCACGTGGAGCGCGATCTCGGCGAGCTCTGGGCCAATGCCAAACGGGTGATCCGCACCTGCCTCGACAAGGCCGGCATCGCTGCCACGGATATCGCCGCGATCGGCTGTGCTGGCCATGGCAATGGTCTTTATGCGCTCGATCGCGATCGTCAGCCGCTTCTCGGTATCCAGTCGCTCGATACGCGCGCGACCGGACTTGTCGAGGAATGGGCAGCGGAAGGGGTCGGCGACCGCACAGCACCGATCGCGCGTCAGCGCCCTTGGCCCTCCCAGACGCCGACGCTGCTTGCCTGGCTGAAGCGCCACCGGCCGGACATGTTCCAGCGCATAGGCACGGTGTTCTTCTCCAAGGATTTCGTTGTCAACCGACTGACCGGTAGCCGCGTCAGCGAAGTTTCCGACATGTCCGGAGCCGGCTTGCTCGACCTTGCGGCCCGCCGCTATGACAGGACACTGATGGCGGCCTACGGCCTCGCAGACAGCATGCACATGCTGCCGCCGCTGATAGAAAGCGCCGATATCGCGGGACATGTGGCGGAAGAGGTGGCGGCCGAAACCGGGCTCGCGGCAGGCACACCTGTCATCGGCGGGCTGTTCGACGTCGTGGCCTCGGCGCTCGGCTCGGGCGTGTCGCGCACCGGCAGCGCCTCGATCATCGCCGGCACCTGGAGCATCAACCAGGTGATCATCGACGGTCCCGATCTCAATGGTCCTGTCTTCATGTCCTCCACCTTCGATCGCAGCCGCTATATGGCGATGGAAAATAGCGCGACGTCGGCCGCCAATCTCGAATGGCTGGTGCGAGAGTTCTTCGAAGGGGAGCATGAGGAAAGCGTCTCGCCCTTCGATGCGGCTTGCGCGCTTGCAGCCGCGGTCAAGCCGGCGACTGACGATCCGCTCTATCACCCCTATCTCTATGGCGCCCAGCAGGATGGCCACGCGCGGGCCGGCTTCTACGGCATGGCCGGCTGGCATACCAAGGGGCACCTGATCCGGGCGCTTCTGGAAGGCGTCGCCTTCGGCCATCGCCAGCATATCGAGACGATCCGCAAGGCGGGCGCAACCTTCGAGGAGGCTGTGCTCTCCGGCGGCGGCTCGCGCAGCAAGCTCTGGCCGCAGATCTTTGCCGATGTCCTCGGCGTTCCTGTCACCGTCGCCGTTTCGCGGGAAACCGGGGCGCTCGGGGCTGCGATCGCGGCGGGGATGGGCGTCGGCCTGTTTGCCGATTTCACCGAAGGGGCCACCGCCATGGTCCGCAACGATCGGCATTATCAGCCGAACGGCGCGCTGTCGGCCCACTACGACCGTCGCTATGGGCTCTACAAGGATATTGCTGAGGCGATGGCGCCGCTGTGGCGGCGCCTTTCGGAAGCGCAAAGTCCCGCGACAGGAGTTGCAGCGTGACCATGCCCATGAATGAAATGCCCGTGGATGAAGGCAGCTACGATTTCATCGTCGTTGGCGCGGGGTCGGCTGGTTGCGTACTGGCAAACCGGCTCTCGGCCGATCCGAAAAACCGGGTGCTGCTGCTCGAAGCCGGCGGCTCGGATCGGTATCATTGGGTGCATGTGCCGATCGGTTATCTCTATTGCATGGGCAATCCGCGCACCGACTGGATGATGAAGACGGCCGCTGAAAAAGGCCTCAACGGCCGCGTCCTCAACTATCCGCGCGGCAAGGTGCTCGGGGGCTGCTCCTCCATCAACGGCATGATCTACATGCGGGGGCAGGCGGCCGATTACGATGGCTGGCGGCAGGCGGGCAACGCCGGCTGGGGCTGGGATGACGTGCTGCCGTATTTTCTGAAGTCGGAAGACAATTATCGCGGCAGATCGGTCATGCACGGCGCGGGCGGCGAATGGCGCGTCGAGCGCCAGCGGCTGTCCTGGCCGATTCTCGATGCGTTTCGCGATGCCGCGGAAGAACTGGGTATCCGAAAGACCGACGATTTCAACGACGGCGACAACGAAGGGTCCGGCTATTTCGAGGTCAATCAAAAGGGCGGGCTACGGTGGAACACGACGAAAGCCTTCCTGCGGCCGGCGATGAAGCGCCGGAATTTGCGCGTGCTGACGGGCGCCGAAACCGAGCGGCTGGAATTTGACGGGAAGATGGTAACGGGCGTGCGTTTCCGCCGGAAGGGCCGATCCTGTGTTGCGCGGGCGTCACGCGAGGTCGTGCTCTCGGCCGGGGCGATCAACTCGCCGAAAATTCTGGAGCTCTCGGGGGTCGGCCGGCCGGATGTTCTTTCGGCGCTCGACATTCCTGTCTTGCACGATCTTCAAGGCGTTGGCGAAAATCTGCAGGACCATCTGCAAATCCGCACCGTCTTCCAGGTCGAGGGCGCACGCACGCTGAACCAGCTCTATCACAACCTCTTCAGCCGGGCCGGCATGGGCCTGCAATATGCAATCAGCCGCTCCGGTCCCTTGTCGATGGCGCCGAGCCAACTCGGCATTTTCGCCAGAAGCGATCCGGCAGTTGCGACGGCCGATCTCGAATATCACGTACAGCCGCTCAGCACCGACCGTCTCGGTGAACCGCTTCATCGTTATCCTGCCGTAACTGTCTCTGTCTGCAACCTCCGGCCGGAAAGTCGCGGCGCGGTGCACATGACGACTCGTGATGCCTCGGTCGCCCCTGAAATCCGTCCCAACTATCTGTCGACCGCGGGCGACCGGCTGCTGGCGGCAAATTCTATCCGCCACGCGCGCAGCCTTATGGAAACGAAGGCTATCTCCCGTTTTCGACCGCAGGAGATGCTGCCGGGCCGGCAATATCAGAGCGATGACGAGTTGATCCATCGTGCCGGTGATATCGCGACCACGATTTTTCACCCTGTCGGCACCTGCAGGATGGGAAGCGATCCGATGGCGGTGGTGGATGCAAATCTGCGCGTGCATGGGCTTGAGAAGCTGCGCGTTGTTGATGCCTCGATCATGCCGACGATTGTGTCCGGCAATACGAACTCCCCGGTGATCATGATCGCGGAAAAGGCAGCGGAGATGGCGCTGAGGATGCAATAGCTGGACGATGCTTTCTTCCATCCGCCTAGACATTCAGGAGCATCTACCAGTGCCCGAGATGTTCAAGTTCAGCACTGTGCCAATGGTCAACGCCCCGCACACATCTGTCGCGATGCAGGCTTTTTTGTAAGTCGCTGTGTGATCAGGCGCCGCAACCAAACTTCCCTATGCCAAGCCCGCTTTATGCGGGCTTCTTACGTTTATGCTAATCGCCGCAGCGGCGCTCCATCAAGGTTCAAAAGACGGCCTTGACGGGCCCGACGCAACGAAGGCTCGCCGCCCGCCTGCCGTATCGCTCGTCTTTGCGGCGCCTGCCAAGCGTTAAGGTAACGCAATATTCGGGCCGAAAACGATATGCAGCTCGCCTGCAGACTAAGTCACCACCGACGACACCATATCGCTTTCGCAAAAGACCATGTTTGGCCTGTATCCGTTGTCCAGGAAAGTGTCGCGCCCAGCAGCACTTGACGTAAATACTGCTGCTGCGGACGTTATTTCGGGGGTGTGCTCGGTTGGCGCCGGAAGTATCGTGATGT
The DNA here is from genome assembly GCF_024808055.1 of Rhizobium sp. BK176. Taxonomy (NCBI): domain Bacteria; kingdom Pseudomonadati; phylum Pseudomonadota; class Alphaproteobacteria; order Hyphomicrobiales; family Rhizobiaceae; genus Rhizobium; species Rhizobium sp. BK176. The sequence goes on from NZ_JANUBV010000008.1 coordinate 21,025, forward strand.
TATTGTTGAGGCCAACCTCGAGAAGAAGGCTTGCGAGCGAGTCGACGGACGAGACCTGATCAAGGATCAGGTACTTCAGGCTCGACGCGGCATTCACTTTTTGTGCCAACGTTTGAACCGCCACCATCAGGGGCAGCCTCTCACGGAGGCCTTGGATCTCGGGATGTTGGCTGCCGCCCCCATAGCACATTCGCGCAAAAATCTCGTAAGCCTTGATATATTCGCCTCGTTCGAACCACATGCGCAATGCCACCGACATTCGTCGCATTGTAAAGACCTTGCACGCCTCCTCGTATTGCGTCGATTTTGCTGGCGAGAGGTCAATCTGGCCCCGTTTTGAGCCCAAATAGAGAAAGTATTCGAGGCCACCCCGATAGCGGTCCCATCCTGTCATTGCCTCGTCGTTACCGGCCTGCGCACGGTCCCGCACGACAGCGGTCCGCACGACGGATCGATAGAAAGGCTTGTCGAGAAAAGCGACTGCGCCGACATCGAGCAAATGGGCAAGATGGGAGAATGCCCAGAAGCAAAAGTCTTTCGGCACGAAGGCCGACCTCAAGGCCGACGTTCTATAGATAGCGATTTCAGGAAAAATGTGCCGCTTTGTCATGAAGTCGAAGACGTCGCTGAAGCTTCGGCGAGAGAATTTGCGATTCTTTTCAATGGTGTAGAACAGACTAAGATCGACCTGATCAATGGCATCGTACATCGTCCACGGGGCATAACAGGCGACCGTTTCGGGATTGATGTTGAGGTAGACGATGGCCGCCCGCAGGTTCTGGAAATTCAGAAGATCGTCGTCGGCAAGATAGAGTGCGTACTCTCCGACCGCTTGCTGATAGGCGTTTGCGAGGTTGGGCCAACCTCCGCCATCTACGTCACGCCGGCAATACTTGATCGGCAAGCCCTGAAGGAGAAACTCCTCGACGACCGTCGCCGTGTCGTCGGTAGAAGCGTTGTCCGAGATGACGATTTCATACGGAAAATCGATAACTTTCTGTTCTACGAAAGTGGTCAGCAGAAAGCGTAGGAAGGCCGCGCGATTGTACGTCGGTATGCAAATGCTTAACTTCGTCTTTTTTTCCATTGCTGCGTTCCGCTGTCGTATTCGCGCGCTCAGCGCTGTCCTGCTTAGCCCTTTGGCCGCTCATCCAAGGTGGCGTCCACGTGGACGACCAGACGTGAGATCTAGTGCCCGGCGTTCCCTGTCGACGTCACTTGACCACCCATGCTCCCGGTGCGTTTGCCCAGGGGAATCTTGATAAGGGTTTGTCGATCTTCCTGTTGCGCGCGAATTCATCCCAAGCGAGCGTTTCGCCTGGCCACTTGCTTGTCGCATATTCATCGAGGATCAGCACGCCGCCGGGCACCAAGCGGTCCCAGCATTGCTCGAGGATGATGCGCGTCGGCTCATAGATGTCGACGTCGAGATTGAGCAGACAGAAGCGAGCTTCGGGATTTTCTTCGAGCCAGCGAGGCAAGGTCTTGCAGATATCGCCCTTGACGATCGAGCCACGATTGCTGGGGATCACTCCATCTTCGTTGTGGAGCTTGAGCAGCGCCTGGAATTCCTCCAGGAAGCTGCCGGAGCTAAGGCCGCCGACTTCCTTCTGGATGTTCGCATCAACCGCACCGTCTTCGCTTGCAAGCGTGGGAAAGCCATCGAACGTATCGAAACCGATGACCTTCTTATGCGTGGCCGTTGGTGTAAACGTCTCGAGGAATTTATGCCAGCTGAAGAACGACTTGCCGAAATAGACGCCGAAATCTGCATAGTGTCCGGGCAGATCTACAGTGAGCTTGAAAAGCTCATAGTGGGCAAGCTGGCGAATGAAAGAACGGCGGCTCGCATAGACCGGGAACAGATCCAGGTAATGCCGAATTTCATGCGGCCATCTCTTTGCGAGTTCATCAAGCTTCGAGAAGAACACGCTCTCGCCGCCGGAAGGATAGTAAAAAGTATCGGTAGCCATTCAGTTTTCCTGCTCGTTACGGGATCGCTTCAAAACGTCGTTACTTTCGAAGCGGAGGTGCTGCACGGTGACAAACGGATAGAGCGCTTTCTGCCTGTGGGCAGCGTTTAAATGCGGCGCAAGAATCCGTCAGCCGATGCCGTAATCATGATCTTGTTCTCGATGATCTTGTCGGTTTCGAATGACAGCTTTCCACCCTCCGAACCGGTCCGTCCTTCAGATGACAGGAGTTCGAGATACGCCCTGACGGCGGTCTTTGGGTTGTTTCCTTTGCCCCAAGGTCGATCGCCGCACATATCTTCGGGCAGATCCTCGACACCAGTGTCCCACACGACGCAATAGGATCCCTTTGACGTCAACGGCGCATAAAGCTCCAATTCAGCGAGGACGTGGTCATGCGTGTGGTTGGAGTCCAGAAAGACCATGACCCGTTCGTAGCCTTTCGCGTGCGCAGCTACCTGGGAAAAGACGTCCGGTGCGGTCGACGAGCCTTCAATCGTGACGATCTTATGAGCGAGCGGATGACTCTCTATTCCCGCGCGGTTGTGTTTTCGGATATCGATGTCGACAGCGACGACCTTGCGGCGGCTCGCCTTGGGATCGAGAACACGCCCATCGGCAATGGCGTCACAATAGTCGAGCATGGCGAGCATCGACGCGCTCATGACGAGCGATCCGCCATGTGCGATGCCTGTCTCGATGATGAGGTCAGGCCGGCATGCCCAGATCAGTTCCTGTATGGCATAAATATCCTGCGGCACCTGGATGATCGGGCGGCCCAACCACGTGAAGTTCTGAACGTAGTTGTGACGGATGCATTCGCGGACCCACACTTGTGAGAGGCCGATGAAGCCTGCATCCTTACTCGCACTCTCGATGTTGCCGGCGACGTATGCCGCAAATTTCTGATCTTCAGTCATGATGCTTCTCTTGGGGCGTACGCGTGCAGTGGATGTCCCACCACTGCGTGCGCGGGGCTAGTCTGTTTCCATTGAAGTCGCGGACAGTGTGCGAATAGCTATCGACAACAGAGCCGTACGATGACCATGCGCCAGGAACGTCATCGCCGAACGGCCCAGACGAACCCACCGGAAAATTGTGGCCAAGCGAGCTATCGCGCAGCGACGGAACGGTCGATTGATCGAGCAACTTGAAACCGTCGTAGCCGCATGCAGCGAGCGTCTCCAGATACTGGAAGCCGAAACGACAATCCTCGACGCTGACGTACAAAGGGAGGCTCGGGAGTTCCTTCAATTGATCGAGGACCACGTGGTCGACGCCCTCGACATCGATCTTTAGATACAAGGGTACGCCGTACGTGGCGAACAACTCCGACAAAGTCACGCAGCGAACGGTGATCTCACGGCAATTGCCGTCGTTGCGCCCAGCCCAACCGATATCAATGCTGCTCCAATGATCGTTTTCGAGGTTAATGTGGAAGACCGCTTCGCCTGAACGCTCAAAGATTGCCGCGTGAACAATGGTCAGTCGCCCGTCGTTCAGTTCCATCTCGAAACGCCTGGCGGCCCTTTCGCAAAGCTCCGGGTTGGCTTCAAGCGAGACCACGCGGAAGCCGCGTTTCAGATAGTAGTCCGTGTCGTCACCGTTGTTCATCCCGAGATCGAAGACGAGTTGGCTGCCGCTTGCGAAGTGTTTCATTGGATACGGACTTTTTCCTGAGGAACTGCATAGACGACCGCTCCGGTGCCACACCAGCTATGAAGCCGCATAAAGAAGCGGTACGCCGGAAGCTGCTCCATCAAATACTCAGGGGTGCGCCATAGACCGTCGCTGTTGTGGTAGGTTGTGACGGCAACGATGGGCCGATGCCGCTGCAGCGTTTCGGATGCACCCATAAGGGCGTTCAGTTCCGCCCCTTCTAGGTGCAGCTTTAGAAAGCCGGGGGAGAGAGCCAAACTATCCAGCGTTACAGTCCGAACATGCTCTCGACCCGTATCGGATAGTTGGGAGGCGTATCCGAGCCCGTTGTGGAAGCAGCGTTCATGCTCCATTGAATCAAGTGCATATGGCAGCAGCGTCACATCGCCGGCGCCCTTGGCGTCCAGAGATGCAAGCCTTCTGCTGAAGGCGGCGGCATTCTTCGCATCCGGCTCGATTGCAACGATAGCGGCCTGACGAGGCCCGGCGTTGGCGATCAGCTTCGCAGTAATGCTTCCGTCATGCGCGCCGCCATCGACAAAGACCGACACTGCATTCAAGCAATGCCGTATCTCCGGAATGAAGAAACGATCGTCGCCGGTGACCGGTGCGCCTTCAAAGGTCCATTCATCGCGTAGACGTCGCCATGCCAGAAATTGCAGGTGGTGGGCACGCGAAAGATCATCCTCCCATCCCAGCAGGACTTTCGTTGTCGTGGCGAATTCTTCCGATGTCAGCTTTTCGGCGAACCAACCGTTCGAGAGGGGATGCTGCTCCCGGTAGCTCTCGGCGATATCGTAAAACGGCACAACGTCATGCCAGCCCGCTTCACGCAAAGCCGTTTCCAAAGGAACGAAGGGCGTCGTGGCGATGCTGACCGCCAGCAGCGCCGAGCGCATCATGTCGTTAGGCACCTCGGACGGGTGAAGAACCTGCACGTCTGCCCAAAACGCGTCGTTACGAAGTGCGACTGCATTCCTGTCGACGACGAACGCAAAGTCATGCCCTATTGAGCGAAGGTAATCACGCGCAAGGCGTCCCATGTCGCCGGCGCCGTAGAGCACCAGTGGATCGCGCAGCGGGCGCGCTGAAAAGCGGCAGGTGGCATCATTAATTCGACGCAGAAGCTCTTGTGCAGCCAACCCGTCCGGCAGTGCAGGAAAGTGAAGCGCGCCGTGCGCGGCAGACGCTTGTGCGACCTCTTGCGATCTCGCTCCTTGGTGATGAAACATTGCCGTCACGTGACCTTCATCCTTCTTTCCTGGTCACGCGACCACACACTCACGGTCTCGAGAAAGGCAATTGAAACGATCCCGTGACCAATCTTCGTCCATCGGTTCGGCAACCAGCGAGAGCAGCGACGTGTCTTCGGGAAAGCAGGTGAGAAAATGATCAATCGTTCCCTTTGCTGCACGCCCACCCGTCCGAAGATCGAGCTTTTCGAGCGTTGCAGTGGCCAGGGTCTTGGTCGACAAGAACCATTCAGCGGCTGTATTGCCAAGCCTGCTGCGGAAATCAGTGCGCCGCTTTTCGACCTGCAGAAGGTCAGCGTAAATTTTCTCAAACGCCATGGCGCTAGAAACGGGCGTCCGCGTCGTGGCTATATGGTCAGCTGCTTTCCTGCCCATTTCTGCGACAGCTTCCGGATTTCGCATCATCCAGCGAAGCCGTTCCGTGGCCTCCGCGATGCTGCTCACGATAAATCCTGTTCGACCATCTTCGACGATGGCCGCTTCCGCGGGATTGTTAAACACGACCGGCACACACCCCGATGACATTGCCTCGGTCAGGGCGTTTTCCGCCGTCCCAAGATGTTCCGTCTGCAGCAAGTAGAGAAAGATGCTGGTTTGCGCGAAGACATCCGCCGGATTGTCAGTATGACCCATAAAGCGGACGCGTCGCGGGTCCTTCATGGCAGCCGCCGTATGAACGACTTCGCTCAATGGGCTGACTTCGCCCCATAGACGGACCGGTGCCTCTGACGTGGCCGCCTCGTCGGCGACACGAAAGATATCCGGGCTCATCTTGGCGAAATCGACTGTCCCCAGGTAGCTGATGGAATTGCCGTTTCGCCGTACACCGTCAACTGTCCGAGGTGGAAGGCCAAAGCCGCTGTTGACGACACCAAATCTGTTTCTTGTCGCGGGAGGAAGCGTTGCGACGTTAGGCGCAGCGAATGAGCACTCCGACGAAAACACGAATCGATCGTCACCGGTCAGAAGCCCAGTCGGCAGATAAGGAGCCGCAATACCCGAGATGTGCGACCAAAACAGTGTCCGCATCTTCGGCCAGGCGGTTTCGCACAGGCATTCGTACAATCTCGGATGGTTCCACCATTCGACCTGAACGATATCCGCCTTTGCCGCCATCGACGATATGGTTTTGCGATCCGGTGCGACCACAACATCGGCGCCGACTTGCTTAAGCAAGTCGACATGGCGGAGGTCGCGGGGAGCCTCGAGTAGAAGGTAGGTTCGCTTGATGGAAGTTGGATCAACGCTGCACAGGCTGCTGTGCGCTTTGCCCACTCCACCTCCGAGATGAGCCGCAATGTGTAGAATGTTCATTCGGCCGCCTCGACTGCAAGTCTGCGGCCGCCGGGAGCCTGAGCGCCGGGATCCATGGTCACAGCAGACTTGAATTTCTCGAGTAGCATCGGGCGAAACGCGTCGATGTTGTCGGGGAGGCAATGGGTCAACTGGCCACAATTGCCGCAGGTACCGTTTTCACATCGACGCCCCTCCAGATGTTGCAGTCGCAGGGCATTCATGGTGTCCGAGTTCCATATCTCCCTCATCGTCTGCTTTCGGACGTCACCGATGATGAGTTTTCGTCCCCAATCAAGGAAGCATGAGCTGACGAGGCCGTCGGCGTTTACGGAATAGCCGTAGAAAATGTAGGGACAGGTGTCGGTATTGCCGATCTCCTGCTGGTAGATGCCGCCGGTGATTTTGACACCCGTATGCTTTTCGATATCGAATTCCGGCCAGCACGGTGCAAAATTCTCAATGAAGATGCGGTCACAATGATCGCCGAACGTATCGAAGAACTCTTGCCTTTGGGCTTGGGTGATCAGTTCTCCAGGGATCTTGATGGAGATCTCCATGTTTCCCTTGTTGGCATAGAGCCATTTGACGTTCTTCACGAAAGCGTCGAAATCGAACTTGAACCCTGTAAACTGGATGTACTGCTCTCGCGTCATTCCATCCACGGAGATGTTGAGCTTATCCAATCCAGCTTCAATAATCGGCCCCATTCGCTCTGGGGTGATGAAAGTGCCGTTCGTCGTTGAATCGATATAGTCTGCATGTCCGCTTTGCTTTGCGTAGGCAACCATGTCAGCGAAGCGCTTGTTCAGAAGCGGCTCACCATCCTTGTACATCCTTAGGACTTTGATTTTTTGTGGAAACTCGCCAAGATTGTCGACGACTTTCTGAAAAACCTCATACTTCATCGCGCCTTGAAAGCGGCCGGTATCGGCGATCAGGTCGCGGTGTCCCGTCGGACAGAATGTGCACTTAAAGTTGCAAGAACTGGCCGGATCAACAAAGACGATGAAGGGCGTGTCGAGGGGTATAACCGTCTCCAACGCAGTACGATCATCGAGATTGATTCTGGGCTTAAGCTGCGCCTTCATTAAACGTCTCCGGTCTCTCCGGCGTTGAAAGGCTGCAGGCGCGCACGACGACAGGACGATATTGGCCGGCCTTGGTTTGGCCCCCGATATTCCCACGCCAGCACCCGCAAACCGCTCACAACGGCTGGATATCACGGCTCAACTCAATCAAACGTTGGTTGCGCCAAGCTGACCGCGCTCGCGGCAGCGGTGGCTGAGGACAGACGGTAGTCTCAGGCTGGCACGGCCATATTAGGTGGTTGGTTGCCCGCGTCCGATGTGCGACCGGCGAGCGGTCGTCGAGAAAGTCGCGGGACGCGATCCCGTTCGGCCCTCAGACCAGATTGAAGCATCTTGTCCTCACAGTTCCAGGTTCACTTCGATCGGCAATGTGAAGATGAATGTAGCGCCGAACGGCTTGTTGTCCTCCGCCCATAGCCGTCCGCCATGCGATTCGACGATCGAACGACAGATCGCCAGTCCCATGCCCATTCCCTGTTCCTTCGTCGTGAAGAACGGCTGGAAGATCCTCTCGGGAAATTCGACGCCAGGGCCGTGATCGCTGATCTCGGTCTGCACGACGCCCTTCATGCGGCGCAAACGCACGCTAAGGACTCGATCGCCTGTCGTCATCTCCATCGCCTCCATGCCGTTGCGCATCAGATTGATCAGAACCTGCTGGAGCTGGACGCGATCGACCGCGACGCGCGGGAGGCCGTCTTCGACTTCGACGAGCAGACGGACGTGACGTCTCGAAGCTTCCTCGGCTAAAAGGTCGCGCGCCTCCGCGATGACCCCTTCAAGGTCCGTAAGGCTGCGGGTCTCCACGGATTGTTTGAACAGCGCGCGAATGCGGGTCACGACATTGCCTGCGGAGTTGGCGCTACGCATGATGCGCTCCAGAGCCATCCGGGCGCGCTCCATATTGGGTGGGTTCGCGGTTAGCCAGCGCTGGCAGGCGTCCGAACTGGATACCAAGGCCGCCAGCGGCTGACCGACTTCATGGGCAATGGATGCCGAAAGTTCGGCAAGGCTAGCGGCCTGGCTCGCGCGCGCCATGTTCTCGTGAGCCATCCGCAGATCCTCCTGCGCCTTGATGCGATCCGTAGCGTCGAGAAAACTGCCGATGCTGATGCCGAGGCTGGCGAGGGCCGACGGGAATACCGTGGTGTGGAGACCTTCGAGCGCGCGTCCGTCATAGGTCGTGAACTTTGCATGCTCGGCGTGAGACTGCTCGCCACGGAAGCGTGCTTCGAAACTCCGCCTCACCCTATCGGATGGCGCCTGCCAATACGGGGTGATCGGCCCCGTCAGGTCGATGTCGTGCTTGGCGCCGAAGAGCTCGATGGCGCTCCGATTGACTTCTTCGATCACAGTGAGGTCCATGGCCTCCTTCAGGAAGTCGGGATGCTCGTTCATGTACCGGCCGAGGTCCGTTACGCCCTGCGAGCGCACCTGATTCAATAGCTCATCGAGGCGGGAAGTATTCACCCGCCAAAGAGGAATAGGTGTGTAATGGAACACAGCGCGATAAAGCTGCTCGCTTTGGCGCAACGCCTCCTGGGCGCGCACCTGGTCATCGATGTCGTGGGAGAGGCCAAACCACTGGGTGATGCGCCCGCTTGGGTCCCGCAGCGGCTCGGCACGACCATCCACCCAGCGATAGACGCCATCCGCGTACCGCATGCGATACTTCATGGAGAAATGCTCGCCTGTAGCGAGGCAGCGGCCGAGCGCCTCCTTCAGACCCGCGACATCATCGGGATGCGCAATAGCCTCGATAATCGTAGGCAGTCGGTTCCCTTCCGGGTTGTCGAGGTCTGGTATCCCCGGGCCGAAAAAATCCCCGATACGCTTGTTGAAGAAGGTCGTCCGCCCTTCGGGGTCCAGCCGCCACAGGAGGCTGGGCACCATGTCCACCAGTTGCGAGAGTTCGCGCTCGCGCTCGCGCAGGGCTTCCTGGGTGCGCATCTCATCGTCGATGTCGACGCTCACGCCGTACCATTGGACGATCTTGCCTGAGTCATCGCGCAGGGGCTCGGCACGGCTCTCGACCCACCGATGGCAGGTACCGGAGCGGCGCTGACGGTACCTCGCCGTGAAAGAAGTCCCCGTCGCGATTGCGTGCGCCAAGGTCCTATCCACCCCATCCCGCTCATCCGGATGGACGACGGCCAAATATCGCGCGCCATCAGGCGCGACCATATCCTTCAAAGTAATGCCGGTGATATCCGTTGTTCGCTTGTTGAGGTAACAGGGTGTTCCTTCCGGTGTCATGCACCAGATCATGGCAGGCACGGTGTCGATCATCTGCTGCAACTGCCGCTCGCTTCGCCGCAGCGCGTCTTCCGCGTGCGTCTGATCGTCGATATCGTGACAGAGGCCGTACCACTGGACGATGCGTCCACCGTCGTCCCGCATCGGCTCTGCCCGGCTCGACATCCAGCGATAAACACCATCGGCACGCCGCAAGCGGCATTGCAGAGCGAAACTGTCGCCGGTGGCGAGGCAGCGTCGCAGACTCTCCCTAACCTGAGCCGCATCGTCCGGATGCACGGTCTCTGTGAACGCTTCCAGTCGGCTCATGCCGGGCCTATCTGTGTCTTCTACGTCCATGCCGACATAGTCGACCATGCGCCGATTGAAGAAGACTGGTTCTCCGTTCGGGCTCAGCCGCCAAAGGTGGATGGGAACCATGTCGATGAGCTGCGATAGCTGCCTCTCGCTTTCACGCAATGTCGCCAACGCGGTATGGTGCTGCCGGGATATTGCCGCCACGACGAGCGCCGAAAGGGCCGAAATCGCCAAAAACAGCTGCAGCATGATCTGCTTTTGATGCTGGGATTCGGGATCGCCGGCAAACTGACTGACGCCGGTGATCGTGAATGCTGCCGTGATCAGAGCGAGGAGAGCCAAGGCGATGACCGCACCCTTAAACTCAAAACGCACAGCGGCCCAAAGTAGAGGCGGCATGATGAGGTAGGCGAAGGGCAGGTAGCTGCTCAAGGAAAAGGCGGCGACAACCAGAAAGATCAAGCCGACGGCGCAAGCTTCGATCCATCGCGGAGCTGCCGAGATCGGGTTCTCACGACGCCAGTTCTGGACTAGAACCAGAGCTAGCGGTGCGACGATCAGCACCCCGGTGGCGTCTCCGATCCAGAACAATGGCCAGGCCCCCGTGAAGGACTGCATGCCAAACCACGCGAGAGTCGCACTTCCCACGGTCGCGCTGACAATGGGCGCAATTCCAGCGCCCACCAAGGCCAACACGACAACCTCGCGCAAGGTTTCCAGCCGAACCGGACGCCTGCAGGTCCGCTGGATTAGCCATGCGCCGAGTACTGCCTCGAGTGCGTTGCCGGCATTGATCAGCACGGCGACTGGCAACTGATTGTGGAACCACAGGAGGTTGCAGGTCAGTTCGGCCAGGAGGCCCGCCAGCACCCACCAGGGCCAGCTTGGCGGCGTAGCAACGACAAGCGTAGCGATGAACACACCGCTCGGCGGCCAAATGGAGATGCCTGTTCCGGGCACGACGGCGAGCAACTGAGCGAAACCAGCGCCCAACACGTAAGCCGCTATGAAAAGCCCCATGTGCAGGAAGCGCGGGCGGTGCCACCCAATGCGAGACCACCTGCTTTGTTCAAGTTCGCTGATCATATTGTCGCCCAGTTCGTTCAGCGCGAGAGATCCTTTTTCCGGACAGTCCAGATTGCGCATTGAGGACGGTCGCCGCAGCCTTCAAGGCTGCGCTGACGCCCAAGAGCCGCCCGACCATCCTGGTCCGCTATCGCACCGAACGGTTGCCAGCCTAAAGCAATGCAAGCGAGCAGGCCGAGCGGCGCATGAGCCGGGAAGCCGCCTGACCGGCGGCGGAGGCCAGCATCGTATGCACTGGGCGTTGGCAAAACCGCCCATAGTCAGGGCTCTCTGCCAGAACAAGACCGAGAGTCCTCAGATCTTGTTTCGTATTCGGGCTCGGCTTCAACGCCAGCGCCGCCGCGGTCAGGCATCAATGCGCATGGCCGGCCAACAACGCTTGCCCGTTCCCGCCGACTGCCCGACCAATATCCACCACAGGACCGGAACCCGTTTGCCCCCGTGCCCAGCCCAAACGGCACTCCCCGCCAGCATCACGACCGGCTGACGCCGATCTTCATGATTGGGGCGTAGGTCGACAGCCGTCAGTGTGCTTACGACGGTTCGCCAGCGCATCCCCTCCGCATGTCGACCTATGCTCAATAACCTTGCAAGGGTTGCTGAGATCCTTTTTGCGCCGAGGAGCCAATCGCGTGGCGAGCCGCCCAAAGCGTTGCAACAATACCGAAGATTGCCGGAAGGCTAACGGCCGGGAAGTCCCGCAAGATCACGGCGGGGCCGCAGATACCAACCGCCACTTCCCAGTAGTGGAAGGTGGCGTGAGCGATTAGCCACAGCGTCCCGCCAGCCCAAAGCTCCAGGCGGCGGGCGGGCTTCCAGAGGCCGATCGCAAAGGCGAGCGCGACGAAACCCTGGATGATTCCGATATCTCGAATGAAATGCTGGTTGAACATCCCGGTATCCGTGACGCCCGGGACGAAATAGTACCAGCCTTCGGGGTCGTAGAGCATGTGAATGCACAGCCAGGTCGACAGCAGCGCGTTGAACCCGACCATGCCATAGACGAAATATCTGGTTGCCTGCATTGTGACCTCCAACACAAAATTGTTGCCAAAATTAGCACCAGCGACGACCGGCTTCTTCAAACGAAGGTATGGGGGTGCCAAGTGCCCGTTGTTGAAACGGGAGGTGACGAACATCGCGCGTGTTCAACTCCGCATCCGTTGAGCGAAACACCGCGGAGCATCGATCGCGCTGGAATTCCTTTCCGCGACCTGACGGCGCAAACAAAAACAGCCTCCGAATGAAACCGGAGACTGTCGCAATCCTGAGGAGATTTCTTTTGGCCTGCTCCTTTGGAGTGCGAAATCTTCACGATGGCGGATGATATCTCTGGCGCGTCGTTGGATTCCTAGGCCTTCAAAAAAGCGAGAAGGTGGGCGTTGATGACATCCGCATGCGTCGTTGCCATGCCGTGCGGCAAGCCTTTGTAGACCTTAAGCGTCGCAGTCTTCAGCAACTTTGCCGAAAGAAGCGCGGAGTCGGCAATCGGCACGATCTGGTCGTCGTCACCATGCATAACGAGGGTCGGTACATCGATCACCTTCAGGTCTTCGGTGAAATCCGTTTCCGAAAATGCCTTGATGCCTTCGTAGTGCGCTTTTGCGCCGCCCATCATGCCCTGGCGCCACCAATTCTGCACCACCGGCTGTTGGACCGGTATACCCGGACGGTTGAAGCCGTAGAACGGACCGCTGGAAAGATCGACGTAGAACTGAGACCGGTTGGCCGCAAGGGCCGTACGCAAACCATCGAATACTTCGATCGGCAAGCCGCCCGGATTGGCTGGCGTCTTGACCATGATGGGTGGCACCGCTCCGATCAGCACAAGTTTCGCGGCCCGTCCCTTGCCATGACGGGCAACATATCGTGTCGCTTCACCGCCACCGGTCGAATGTCCGACATGGATCGCATTGCGAAGATCGAGGTGCTCCACGACAGCCGCCACGTCGGCAGCATAGTGGTCCATATCGTGACCGTCGCTCACCTGGCTTGAGCGACCGTGCCCACGACGATCATGGGCGATCACCCGGTAACCCTTGCTGAGAAAGAACAGCATCTGGTTGTCCCAGTCATCGCCGCTGAGCGGCCAGCCGTGATGAAAGACGATGGGCTGGCCATCCTTCGGGCCCCAGTCCTTGAAGAAGATTTTGGTGCCATCCTTCGCGGTGACGTATTCGGTGGTCATTTCAAGCGTTCCTTTTGGTGTCGTCGGTTTGGCAATGGCTTCGGTGGAAGAGGTCTGAAATGCGACCGCCGCGGCGGCAAGGTTGAAGGTGCCCGCCATAACGTCGCGACGCGTAGCTTCAGTGTATTTCCGATCCATATCGTCTCCTGTCCCGCGTGGTCTCTACGCGGCAGATCGTCGAGTTTTCTGCTGATCCTGTTGCCGAACGGCGATACCAACCTAGCGGCCCCGGGAGGCTGGCGGAACTAAACTTACGTTTTGGATCGATGTCTGGCGCACGTGGAAGTCATCGTGCCGCTTCAAAAAATCAGACAAAGGTGTGAGCTGGAAGGCGCAGCGCGTGAACTTCTACCGGCTCTTCAAATCCCCTCAGATTGTGGAGTCCCATGCGCTCGGTTCGCTCCGAACAGTTTGCCAACTTGACAAACTCGGACGAGATCAAGACCGGGCGCTGGAGCTCCTTTGTGAGATTTTCGAGACGAGAAGCAAGGTTCACGGCCGGTCCGATCACGGTAAAGTCGAGCCTCTTCTGCGAGCCGATATTGCCATACATTACTTCGCCGACGTGTACGCCGGTGCCGTAGCGCAGTTCATCCGCGAATCTGGTCCCCTGAGCCTTCGCAATCGCTTCGTGGGCGTCGTAAACGGCTTGCAGGAGGTTTTCGCACGCTTTTGGCTGTTCTAGTGGAAAAACGGCAAGCAGCCCGTCGCCGATGAATTTCAGGATCTCTCCGCCATGCCGGTCAACCGGACCGGCAACGGCATCGAAATACTGGTTCAGTATGGAGATGACTTCATCGCGCGGACGACGGTCCGACAGTTTGGTGAAGCCGCGCAGATCGCAGATCATGATCGCCGCGTTGATTGACACGCCGCTTCCGCGCGTCGTCGCCCCGTCCAGTATCTGCTCGCTGGCATGCGGTCCGACATAGGTCTCAAGTAACGTGCGTGCCAGCTGATTCTTGACCCGGATTTCGCTGACCAAAGAAAACAGGGGCAGTATTTCGCGCAGAAATCCAATGTCACCATCATCGAAGCCACTCGGTCTGGCTGTCGAAAATGTAATGAGATGCCGCTTGCCCTGCGTGTGATCGATTGGCCAGCCGGTATATTCAGAATGACCCTGCTCGCGCAGCTCCTCGTACAGCGGAAAGGCGTGCGGCCCGTGGATCTGAAGCTTTTGACGGATTTCCGAGCCTGTGCTGAAGACGACGCGATAAGGGCTCTGGAGGAAGGTAGCGGTTGCCTCAACTTCGTAGCCCACGATCTGTACATCCGGTCTCGATTGCCCCCTGGCCCATATGATCCTCGTCCCGAGCCACTGCGGATGGTAGACGCGGATATGCAGGCTCGCCCGGCTGAGCGCGACGCCACAGTCAACGAGCCGAGTGCAGAGCTGCATGAATATCTGCGCGATATCGCGTTCCTCGCGAACGCCAGCGAGCAACCACTGAACGAGCGAATCGCGGCGGGGGTTATTCAGAAGACTCATCTTGTTCCTCCCGATCGAGCGTCTGAACTCATCGACCGAAACCTTGACCTTCGCACTGATACCATTTCAACGGTTATCGGTGGGCGGATCTTGGCAGGACCGCCAGCGGCCGCGCGGTTCTGGGTATTTACGTCTGCATTTGGTACTGCACGGCGCCCGGAGGCGCCAATGGCGGCAGCCAGAGACGCTCGCGAGAAACACGTCCGTGCTGTCTTTCTTCAACGCGACGTGGCTTGCGCAACAAACTCGAGCAGATCCTGCGAGTTCAGAGGCTTCGCCAGAAACAACGCTGCGCCGGCCGACAGCGCGTGCTGCCTGATGGTGCTCTCAGCAAAGGACGACATCATGCAAACCGGAGGGCCTTCAGCCCGAACCACCGCATCGAGAAGCACGAGGCCGCTGGTCCCTGGCATTCTTACATCGGCGAGCACGCAGTCCACACGGGACAGGTCGCCCGAGTCCAAGAAGGCGTCGGCCGAGCCGTAAATCAGACTGGAGACGCCGACGGTTTCGAAGAGGTCACGGAGTGCCTCCAGCAAAGCGCAATCATCGTCTATGATGGCGATCGTCGTTTGTTTCGTGGCCTGCATGGAGCATGGAACCTCAGAAGAGTGGGCCGGGGCAGTTCCCGGCGGTTAAAAGAAAATTTCGTTCTAAAAGCACTGGATAACGACGCTCGGCCTTTCAAACATTCCGGGCGGTGAGATCAGCCAGACGGTGCTCATGCGCACGCCTTGGTCAAAAGGCTGTGGCGACCCTATGACCTCTAGTTCGCAAGCGTCGGTTCCAACGCTATCTGTCGAAGACAGCTGCTGCGTGCTCGTCATTCTTCGCTCGAAGGTATTTCAGGCTCCCGCCAAGATCGCGGCACCTCTCCGCCCGATGACGAGAACTCCGGTTACATCTCATGGTATCAGACCGGTAAGGCGATACAATTAAACGAACGTTTGGTCGCGGACCGAAAGTCTTTGATTCAACGCTGAGCGGGGCTCTGTGCGCGCCACTCGTTACCCGATTCATCTCTGCGCTCACTGAACGCACAAAATCCCCCAACTCAGGTTTGAGTCGACCGCTAGCACCCCCGACAGAGGGTCCGCGACGGTCCTGAACCGGCACGTCTCGACCCGGCAAAGCAGAAGCGAAGGCACAAACACGATTGAACAGCTGGAGTGGCCGAGGTTTTGCGGCAAACGCTGCCCCTCTTTGCAATTGCCGTCGTGATGTTAGGTGCGGCTTCGTGGCTCTTTCGACGTCGTCTCGAATAGGGACGCCTCTCCAATTTCGTTCGTTTCCCGATTGAGCCGCATGGGGCGGTACGCTACAGTACCGTTACCATTTCAGAAAGACTTCGTTTGCGATCAACTATGAACCAGACGACGGTGTTTTTCGAGAAGGGCTTCTCCCGGACGTCGATGGATGACGTCATCGGGATCGTCGGCGGCTCCAAGCGGACCCTGTATAAGTACTTCCCAAGCAAGGACGAGTTGTTTTTTGCGGTTGCCGTGCGCGTTTCGGACCGCACTGTGGAAGAACTAAGGGTCAAGCACAGCGGCGATCTGCAGGAAACATTGACAAAGTTCGGAATGAGTTACCTGCGAACTGTTGTCTCGCCAGAAGGGCTGTCTCTTTTCCGCGCAGTCATTTCGGAGGCGCCGCGCCTGCCGAAGCTGGGGGAAGGCTTTTTACGTCATTTAACAAATCGCATTTCTCAGCTTCTGGTGGACTACTTCGAGACACAGGAAAAGATTGGCGATGCAATCTCGGCTGCGGAGCAGTTTCTAGCCCTTGTCCGGGGGCCGACCCACTATGTGGCTTTGCTCGGTGGTAGACCGCCGAGCGATGAAGAGATCGCATTCGCGGTGAGGCAAGCGGTCGCGACGTTCCTCTATGGAGCTATTGGTAGCCCAGATACCAACGTCTGACCCCAACGTCTTGGGCGACCGCATTCAGCTTCAGCAAGTCATCGTGAACGTGCTGCTGAACGGTATTCAGGCCATCTCGCATGCCGGGACCGACCGGCGCCAAATCGTTGTTGAGACATCGTATGGTTTGGACGGAGTGACAATGCTGAGTGTGGAAGACACCGGTGGTGGCATAGCTTCCGACCATCTAAGCCGGATCTTCGACGGATTCTTCTCGACGAAGGCGGACGGCGTTGGCATCGGCCTAGCCATATGTCGTTTCATCGTGGCAGATCACCAAGGAGCGATCAGCGTCGAAAATGAAGCGGGCGTAGGCGCACGGTATTTGGTCACACTTCCCGCTATATCCGACGGAGAGGTTTCGAACGACGGTGGCAAGGTTGCGGACAGCAGTGCACTGGCGCCGACACGGACAAGGGACAATCGATGAAGAAGCAAATTGCATTCACTTGAGGAAAAACGCATGAGCATTCAACTCTTCAGCTTGAAGGGCAAGCGGGCCCTCGTCACCGGCTCCTCGCAGGGCATCGGCTATGCCCTGGCCGAGGGCCTTGCAGGCGCCGGCGCAGAGATCGTGCTCAATGGCCGCGACGAGGCGAAGCTACAGGCGGCCGCCCAAAGCCTCGGCGTGAAGCGCACGCTTGCCTTCGATGCTACGGATCACGAGGCCGTGCGCAACGCCGTCGACGGCTTCGAGGCGGAAATCGGCGCCATTGACATACTTGTCAACAATGCTGGCATGCAGCACCGCACTCCATTGGAGGACTTTCCGGCAGATGCCTTCGAGCGGTTGCTGAAGACCAACATCTCCACGGTTTTCAATGTCGGCCAGGCGGTCGCGCGTCACATGATCAAACGAGGCGCCGGGAAGATCGTCAATATCGCCAGCGTCCAGACCGCGCTTGCTCGCCCCGGCATCGCGCCCTATACGGCGACCAAAGGCGCGGTCGGCAACCTGACCAAAGGCATGGCGACCGACTGGGCGAAATACGGTCTGCAATGCAATGCGATCGCCCCTGGCTATTTCGACACGCCACTAAACGCCGCTCTCGTCGCCGATCCGGCCTTCTCAGCCTGGTTGGAAAAACGCACGCCGGCTGGCCGCTGGGGCAAAGTCGAAGAGCTTGTTGGCGCCTGCATCTTCCTTTCCTCCGACGCTTCCTCTTTCGTGAACGGACATGTGCTCTACGTCGACGGCGGCATCACGGCTTCGCTCTGAGGCATCCCGGCGCATTGCGGTAAGGCGGTCGGGTACGAGCCGCTCGCCCAACCAGTTATTCCAAAGATCAGAAACTGCCCGGAACGCGATCGTGCCGCCGCGATGGGAAAGGCCGCCTTTCGGCGGCCTTTCCGCTTCTACGAGGATGCCTTGCCGATTCCTCCGGAAACGAGGCGACCCTCGTGGAAGGTGGCGCCGCGGGCCGGCATGCGGGCGACGGCTTCGGCCGAGCAGCTCGCGGTCGTCAGCGTAAAACCCGCATCGTCGCCGGGTTTCGGCCAGGCGCGATTGCCGTCATTGTCGAGTGGCAGGACACCACCGGTGGAAATGGCGAGCGAGCGGGACAGGTGGTACTCGTCGGAGCCGCGGTAGAGCTGGGCGTAGAGATTGGCCTTCTCCAGCATGTCGCCGCTGCCGAAGGGCGACCAATGGTCGATGACGCTGTCGGTGCCGGTCATCACGAAGACGCCTGCCTTGCTGAGCTGTGGTAGCGGCATCATCAGCCCGCCGATCGGTACGGTCGATGCGATCGTCATGCCGTTTGCGGCAAGCCGCGCCGCCGTCTCTTCGAGGACTTCGGGGCTGAGCGTCGTCAACGCGAAGGCGTGGCTGATCGTCACCTTGCCCTTGAGTGCCGGGTTCTTCTCCACCGTGTCGATCATGTAGTTGACCGCGGCAACGCCTGCCGGACTTGTCTCATGCAGGTGAATGTCCACGCCCTTGCCGGTGTCGAGTGCGATCTGGAACATCGCGTCGAGCGATTTTTCCATGGCGCCGTCGACATTCGTCGGGTCGAGGCCACCCACATATTCGACGCCCATCTGCATGGCTTCACGCATCAGGGCATCGACCTTCGAGTGCAACAGGCCGTGCTGTGGGAAGGCGACGATCTCGCAGATGAAGTCGTCTTTGTGTTTCTCCAGCGCAAGCTTCAGGTGCTCCAGGCTTTTCAGGCCGCTCACCGGATCGATGTTGCAATGGCTGCGGGCAATCGTGCTGCCCTTGGACTGCAGGAGCGCGATCAGGCCTTCGGCGCGCTGGACCGAGGCCGGGAGCAATTTCGGTAGCAGCTTTTCCTCGAGTGCGATCATATCCATGATCGTCTTGCCTTGGCGTGGTAGCGGCGCCTGCCACGCGCCACCGTAGAATGTCTTGTCGAGGTGGATGTGCATATCGCGCATGGTCGGCAGGGCGAGTTGACCGCCTGCCTGGTAGGTCGGCAGGCCCGCCGGTAGCGTCGCTCCGGCGGCATGCAGCGCGGCGACCTTGCCGTCTTTGACTTCCAGTGTGTATAGCGCCGTGCGGGTGGCGACGATGACATCGCCATCCCTCTCGAAACCCTCTTCGAGGCGTATGTTGCCGAGCAGGTAGTGGCTGTCTTTCACCGTCGTTACCGTGGCGCTCTGTGCGCAATTCATGGTCTCGGCTGCGGCCTCGCGGCTCATGCCGCCGGTCAGCCCTGTGACTGCCGCGACTGTTGTCAATTGACCGGTGCGGCTTAGGAAGGCCCTGCGGCTCTGCGATACAGCGTGTTGCACTATCGTCTCCTCATCGTCGTGCATGGAAGGGATGACGTATTTTAGGAAATGTCCCCGTTGCATGGCAGCGACAATTGAAAATGCTTGCTATTCGATTTGCCACTGACGTCAGCGTGTCAGACCACAGAAAGCAATGAGCCGATCAGCGAGGTCGAGCGCCAAGGGGGAAGCGTTGTCCCGGTAGAACAGAGCAAGCTCGAAGTCCTCGACCGGTGGCAAGTGCTCGGCGGCACCGAGCACACGATGCGCCGGCAGCCGACAGCTTGCCGGTAGCAAGCTAACGCCGAGACCGGCGGCAGACGCGGCCGCTAGGGCTGCGAGGCCCCCGCCGCTATAGCTGACGCGCCAGCGAACGCCGAGGCTGTCCAGCGTCTGGCACAGTTCCTCGCGGTAGAGCCCGTTAACGGGAAAGACGGCGATCGGAACCGGCGATTGGTCGATAGCTGGGTGCTTCTGGCTATCGAGCCAGAGCAGTGGTTCGGCCCGTGCGGCGCGTGGCAGATGTACTCGTCGCTGCTTGACCAGCACGAGGTCGAGTTCCTCTTGAAGGTAGGCGCGGTGCAGGTCGCGGCTGAGGCCGCTGGTGACGTCGAGTCGGAGATTCGGATGCTCGCGCTTGAAGGCTGCAAGCAACTCGACCGTCGGCACGGTGAAATCCTCAGGCATGCCGAGCCGCAAAACGCCGTCTCGCCACGGTCCGGCCAGCGCATCGTGCGCCTCCTCGTTGATCGCAATAATGCGTCGCGCATAGCTCAGAAGCTTGATGCCCTCTTCGGTTAGCCGCACCTCGTGGGAGGTTCGCTCGAAGAGCGCCTTGCCGAGAAGTTCCTCCAGGCGGCGCACCTGCTGACTGACGGTGGACTGCGATAGCGACACCCTGTCGGCCGCGCGTGTAAAACTGGTGGTCTCGCTCACGGCCACGAAGCTGATCAGAAGCTGCGGGCTGAACATGGGATAGCGATTCATAATTCCGCCGTCGCGCGTTGGACCATTATCACTTCTAACCGGACGCGAAGGACTCCACAATGTTCGCATATTCGAAGGCGTAGGCAGGCAAATGAAGCGTCCGAACCGCAATTGGGCACGGACGCTTTCCATCACAGTTACTTCAACCTGTCGGCCAATTTCTCGATGGCTTTGACGGCGCAGGCTTCATCGAGGTTGCCGCCCGGTGCACCGCCGACGCCGATCGCGCCGATCGTGTCCTTCCCGACCTTGACCGGCACGCCACCGGCGAGCACCAGGAAGCCCGGAATATCTGCGAGGCCAGCCGCGGCACCGTTCTTCTGCACCGTCTCGGCCATGCCGCTGGTCGGATTCCGCGAGGATGCGGATGTATAGGCCTTGGCTGTCGCGGCATTCGCGGTGTGAGCACCTGCGCCTTCAGCGCGGACGAGCGCCAGCAAGATGCCCGCGCGGTCGGTAACGGCGGCTGCGACGTTGTAGCCATCAGCGGCGCACGCGCTGACGGCGGCTTGAGCAAGATCAACCGCAAACACACTGCCGAGGCTGGTTTGCTTGGCGATATCTTCGGCAACAGCCGGAGCGGCGACAACGGTGCCAAGAACAATAGAAAGAAGGACGCTTTTCATCATGGGAACCTCCAGGTGTTCGTTTTCCCGGAAGAGGGTGTATCCGGCGTGGTGCTGTTCCGAAATTCGCACGGTCACGGAAGCTTATCGGTAGGATTACCGATACACGCCGAGCCAGATGCGCGTCTGCTCGGCGACAGCGGGCGTTCCAAGCTTCATGGCGATGCTTGCTCTGTGGCTGTCGACGGTGCGAACGGAGACGTCGAGGGTTGTTGCAATATCTTTGCTGCCCAGCCCCTTTGACACGAGCTCCATGACCTCGCGCTCACGGGCAGTGAGCTGGTCGAGCAGGCCGGCGGTTTCCTGTCGGGCAAGCAGCTCGGCAAGTTGCGCCTCGCACGAGGCAATCGCCTCGATCAGCACATGTTCATCAATGGGCTTGACCAGGAAGTCTGCCACGCCGGCCTTGAAGGCGCGGCGGCAGGCTTCGACGTCGCCATGCCCGGTGATCATGATTGCGGGCCACGCAATGCTCATCTCGGCCAGCTTCTTCAGGAGCTGCAATCCGCTCGTTGCCGGCATGCGCAGGTCAAGGATCAGTATGCCCGGCTTTGCCTTGTCCATATGGGCGAGCAGGTGCGCCGCATCCGGGAAAGCCGTTACTTCCTTGCCATAGGTCGAAAGCAGCAGCACCAGAGCCTCGCGCACCGAGGCGTCGTCATCGACAAGATAGATCATTGAGCTCCTCCCGACGGCAGGCGAATGATGAAGCAACCACCGTCATCGTTGCGTGCCTCGATTGTGCCGTTCATTTTTTCGATCAGGCGCGCACAAAGAGGCAACCCAAGACCCATACCGTCCGGCTTGGTGGTAAAAAATGGCTCGAAAATGCGGTCCAAGGCAGCGACATCGATCCCCGGACCGTTATCAGCGACAGCAACGATGACGTCTTGGCCTTCGGATCCGGTCCACAGGTTGATGCGCGGTTCAGGCCGACCAGAGAGAACTTCGACCGCATTGCGGATCAGGTTGTGGATGACCTGCTGGAACGAGATGACATCGATTGCCACCATGCAGGACCGGTCGGAGATCGCGATGTTCAGCGCGATGCTCCGTTGTGCCAGGTCCGCTTCGACGAGCCGCACCGCATCAGTCAGCGCATCGGCAAGCGCCACCATCTCGATCCGTGCCTTTGCTCCAGAGATATAGGCCCGCATACGGCCCAGAATGTCGCCTGCGCGTTTTGCTTCACGGACGTTGGCGTCGAGCGCCTGCAACAGGATGTCATTGTCCTGGATCACCAGCGCCCGTCGCGCGGCCTGACTCTGGCTCAGCAGAGCGGTAACCGGCTGGGCCAGTTCATGGGCGATGCCCGAAGCCATCTCGCCAAGTGCGTTCACCCGCCCGGCGTGGGCAAGGCGCGCCTCCTGCTCCAGCAGGGCCGCGCGTAGCTCCTGACGATGTCTTTCTTGCCTGGCATTGCGATATCCCGCCACCAGCCAAACGAGCGCCGCCAAACCGAGCATCAGTGGTGCAATGAGACGCGGAGGCATGAGCTCGCCGAGGCTGAAGTACCGTCCCAAGGTGAGGTGCAACGGTTGACCCGGATTGCTGGCCGACAGGCTCGTCGCTGCGCTGAGGCGTGATGCCTCGTTCGCTCCACTGGTGAATAGTTTGATGCCATCGAGCGACAGGCCGACGAAATAGCCAGGAGAAATCTCGTCGGCCGGTAACAACGCGCCGGCGTTGATGCGCAGCCGTAGCAGCCGGTTGCTTTCGACCAGCTTATAGATGTCGTAGGCATTTTTTCTGGCGATTGCTCGGATTGCAGTTTCGCCGGGCTTATTCAGTCCCGGCAACTCGGCACCAGCCGGGTATTCGGCAACCGTCGGGCCGGTGGGCTTTCCGTAGGTGACCACATGGGCCGTCGGACCATCAACGTGGATCGTCGCGATGTCGTCGATGCGCGGGTAGAAGGCGGTAATCGAGTTGGCAAGCCCCTGAATGGTAGGGGATGGCTCGGTCGGCGACATGCGGATTACGGCCGCAAGTGCGGTCATGTGGGCATCATGCTGTGCCAGCTTTTCAGCGAGCAGCGTATCGGTCTGCCGCGCCAGCGCCGAAAGTTCTGCAAGGCCTGCACGATATTCGATCGCAGCTACCGTGGCGATGCTGATCAAGCTGCTAATCAGCCAAATTGCGAGCGGTAGGATCCACTGAGTCGAGCGATTTCTTTTCATTGTGTAGCGACGAGAAGGACAGGCCTTTGCATACTAAAAAACCTCAGGATCATTCACCCTGTCCGGAAGGGCGGCCGTGGAGCAAAATGACGCCGCTACGCTAGAGCTGCACCTCCTCCTCATTAAAGCAGGAATTCACGTGATTAACCGCCTCTGGCGCGCAAAGCAAATTCGCCCAAAATCAAGGGGCTTCATTCGGCCGTGAAGCTTGTGTGGGCCAACCCGTGATTAGTCACGCCTTGCATCTAAGCTCTGGACCATTCGAGTCTGAGGGCGGAGAGAAGGTTTTGGTGACCAAATACGGGTGATCATGGCGCCTATCTTCTGTACTTGCAGATAGAGCGCCGGCACGAAGACGAGCGACAGCGCCGTCGAGGCGACCAGTCCGCCGATGACGAAGATCGCCATGGGAGCGCGGAATGCGCCGCCATCGCCAGTTCCGAAGGCGACGGGCATCATGCCGGCAACCATGGCAACAGTGGTCATGACAATCGGCCGGAGTCGCCGCTCGGCAGCCAGGACAACGGCCTCTCGGGGCTCCTCGCCCGCCTCGATTATCCGACTGGCCAGATCCACGATCAGAATGGCATTTTTAGCGACGATGCCCATAAGCATAAGAGCTCCGATCAAGACTGGCATAGTCACGCCATGGCCAGTCGCGGCGAGCGCGATGAGCCCGCCGGACAGCGCCAGCGGTAGCGACAGAAGGATTGTCAACGGTTGAAACGGACTACCGAAGAGAACGAAGAGAATGACAAAAACGCAGGTCGAGCCGAGAATGCTCGCGTCAACAAAGCTCGCAAAAAAATCTTCCATCGAGCGCGTTTCCCCGGCCGTTTGCAGGATTACACCGGCCGGTAGCGGATGTTGTTCAATCAGTGACTTCACGAGCGCGAGCGCCGTCCCCGGCGAGGCGCCCGCAGCAAGATCGGCGTTGAGTTCGATCCGGCGCAATCCGTCCTGGCGAAGGATCTGGCCGGGTCCATAAGCTGTCGCGATGCGTGCAACTGCCCCCAAGGGAACCACCTTCCCGTCTCCTGTTCGCAGGGGAATGGTCTCGACCACCGACAGTTCATTGGCCGATTTTGCGGCCTCAACCCGAACGGGGACGCTCCGGCCATCGATCTGGAAGGAGCCGAGTTCCCGATCCCTGTCGCCCATCGTTGCAACGCGCACCGCATTCGACAGCGAATGCAGGTCGACACCCAAGGAGGCGGCAAGATCAAGGTCCGGGATGATTTGGAGCTCCGGCCTGTGCGCAGCGCCGAAGGATGAGACATGACCGACTGAGGGGATGGTTGCCATTGAGGATGCAAGCCAATCGGATGCGCGCTCCAGTGCCGCCGCGTCCTCTGACAGCAACGAGACGGAAAACTGCCGCCCGCCCGTCAGCCCAAGTTGATTGACCCCGATGTCGGCAACCGATGTTAGTTTCCGGGCGATATTGGAGGCGATGACCTGTCGCGTTTGTGCGCGATCGGCAGGGTCGGTGAGTTCAATCTGGATGGAGAAGGCCTGTCGGGTTGCGACGCGGCCAGCGGGGGCAGATCTGTAAGCGTAAACATGCGTGACATTTTCATCAGCGGCGAGCAACCTGGTCACTTCGCCAGATTTCTCCCGCATGGAGGCGTTGCTCGTGCCGCCCGCCATCTCGACCGTAAATCGCAGTTGTGTCCCGTCCTCTTCCGGAATGAAGCCCCGTGTCAGGCCGGGCAGGACGAAAAAGGCAGTCCATGCAAGGGAAGCAATGCCGAGAGCAATCGTGATGACGGACATGTCAAGCGTCATGGCGCGGCGAGGCAAGCCCGCTCTTGATCGTCCAAGTGGAATGCGGTGGCGGCCGGTCGCAAATCTCAGCAGTCGGGAGTAGCCGCTGGCAGGCAAGGCGGAGTTGCGTAGAGCGGGCGCCCTCGGCCGGAGCATTCTCGAGGCGAGAAGCGGCGTCATGAGACGGGCAACGAGCAGAGACGCCACCGTTGCCGCTGCTACCGTCATGCCGAACTCGCGAAAATATTGACCGGGCATGCCGCCGATCATCGCAAGCGGCGCAAAGACGGCAACGATCGTCAATGAGATCGCAATAACGGAGCTGCCGATTTCGTCCGTTGCATCGATAACCGCCTGAAACGGGGGCTTCCCCATTTCCAGATGCCGGGCCGTGTTCTCGATTTCTACGATGGTGTCATCGACAAGCAGGCCGATCGCCAACGTCAATCCGAGCAGCGAGACGAGGTTTAAGGAGAAGCCGAGCGCCTCCATCACGAAGAATGTCGGAATCACGGCAAGCGGTAGGCTGATTGCTGCGATCGTGACCGAACGCCAATCTCTCAGGAAGAGAAACAGCACCGCAATCGTGCAGACCGCGCCTTCGATCATGCCACTCACGGTGCTTGCAACATTGTTGCGGGTGTAGCTGGCATTCTCGTCCAGCAAGGTGAACTGCAAGCGCGTGTCTTCAGCGGCGAAATTGTCAATCGCCGCGCGGATGCGGGTGAATGTTTCGACCTCGTTTGCCCCTTTCTCCGTGAAAAAGGAGAGAGCCAGGATGGGTTCCCCGTTTAGTTGGGCGAAGCCGTTGGCCTCGGCCCAGCCATCTTCGATCCGGGCGATATCCGAAAGCCTCAGAATGGAACCGTTGGCATCCGGCAATACGACGTTGGCGAGTGCGGCAAAGGCCGAAGGCGCCGATACCGTTCTTATTGGCCGATCGATGTCATTGGCGGACGCGATGCCCGCGGGGGAATTGGTGATCGCAGTGCGAAGCGCGGCGCTTATGGCACCAGTCGACAACCCGCGTGCGAGCATCTCGTCAGGGTCGAGCCAGACCCGAACCTCACGGTCGTCACCGCCTCTAAGGACGACCTTTCCAACGCCACGAATTCGCTCGAACCGGCGCAGGACATCATCGCTAAGCAAGCGGTTGAGCGCCTGGAGAGACATTGTGTTCGACTGCACGGCGAAGGTCGCAATGGCGATCTCCCGCAAGTTTGATATCTCGATCGCCGGCTCTTCGACCGCCGCTGGAAGGTCGCCTCGAATCGAACGGATAGCGCGATCGGTACGCTCGAGCGCCAACTGTGGGTCAATGCCGCTATCGAACTCCACGTTGAAGGTCACAGCGCCATCCTCGATCGTAGTATCAAGGCGACGGATACCTTGAAGTCTCAGCAAGGCATCTTCGGATTTCTGCGCAACGTCATATTCGAGATCGCTGGCCGAGGCAGCTTGCTGCCGAAGCACGACCTTGACGATTGGAGATTCCATTTCGGGAAAACGGCTGATCGGCAAGGCACGCAGCGACAGAAGGCCGATCACGACGAGAAGAACAAAAATCGCAATGCTGTAGGCGGGCCTTTCGATCGACCAGCGGGAAAGGTTGAACGACATGAGCAACCTCACTTGCTCGAGGCGAGAACGGAAGCGACGGGCACCTGTCGCACCCGCATACCCGCCTGGACGATTCCGCTTGCACGCAGCACGACATGCTCGCCCTCGCGCAAACCTGACAGGATCTGGATCTGCTCAGCAGTCTGCTCCCCGGTCACCACGCTTCGCCTTTCAACGACACCTGAGGTCACCACATCCACCTGCGCTCCTTCAGGCGCTTGACGGACGGCAGCGAGAGGCAGGACAAGCGACCTTCCTTCGACATAAGGCAGCTCAGCGCGCGCGAAGGCGCCAATCTTCAAAACATCGGATTGGGGAAGGGCGATGCGAAGGCGCGCCATCCTGGTGGACGGATCAACGCTGGGCGCGATGTGCCGCAGCGTGCCAGAAACGGCTGTGCCCATACCTTGAACCGTGACGACGACAGGCGAATCAGTTTGAACACGCCCGACAAGACGCATTGGCGCCATGGCCTCGAACTCGACGAGACCATCTCTGACAAGCCGGAATAGCGGCGCGTCGGCGGAGGCGATGTCGCCGAGCCTTGCGATCCGCTCGGTGACGATGCCGGTGGCGGGCGCCCTGATCCGGTTCTTTTCGAGGCGGGTCATCAGCTCTCGGCGTTTGACGTAGGCAAT
Source organism: Rhizobium sp. BK176 (assembly GCF_024808055.1). Taxonomy (NCBI): domain Bacteria; kingdom Pseudomonadati; phylum Pseudomonadota; class Alphaproteobacteria; order Hyphomicrobiales; family Rhizobiaceae; genus Rhizobium; species Rhizobium sp. BK176. Next base: position 48,089 of record NZ_JANUBV010000008.1, read on the forward strand.
CGCGCGTTCTGCGACGGCAACCCGTCTCGTTTGCTGCGCGGTCCTCAGCTTGGCTTTGGCTACCTTCACGTCGGCCTCGCGCTGCTCGAGCGCGTCAAGTGATGTCACCCCACTGCGTGATAGCGGCTGGGCCCTTTCGAGTGCCTTGCGGGCCAGGTCCAAATTGGCCTCTTCCAGCGCGATCGAGCTTTCGCTTTGGAGGAGGAGGGCGCTCGCGCGCTCGATCTCGACCTCGTTCATCGAGACAGCGATTTCATCGAGATCGGACGCCAGGAGGGCGAGTATCTGCCCTTCATGGACTTGATCGCCTTCTTCCACGAGGACCGCCTGAATTCTCGCGTGTTGGCTCTCGGTTCCAACCGACACCTCCTCACGCGCCACAAGCGATCCAGAGACGATCGTGCGCGTCTCGAGACGCCGGGTTTCGGCCGTGACCGTTGTGACGGTCGGCGCGTTGTCGGCATTTGAAACGAGGCCTATATCCGAGACAAGTTTCGGCGAACCCGCCCCCAAACGCGACTTTCCGACAAGAAGGGGACTGACGAGCACGGCGGCGGCAATCGCCGCAAGCGCGATCGCCGATGCCATTTTCCGCAGCCAGGCGACGCAACCTTGCACGGTGGCGTCGAGCCGAGATTTATTCGTCCATCGCCGTCTTCCGTTCATGACGGTGCCCTCTACGCCAAGGTGGCACTCGCAATCGCAGCGCGGTCGCCACCGGTGGAACAGTTGCTCATGGCCAAGAGGGTGCGACAGCCGGCGCAGATGGCCGGTTCCTTTGGCTGCCAAGCCGGTATCGGTACCCTTGTCGGCTGCTTTCTGATCCCCGAAGCGCGAGCGAGCCCCATCTGCTCCCAAACCTCGTCCAGGGCCGCGACCAGCCGATCGATGTCTGCCCGGCTATGGAGGGGCGAAGGGGTGATGCGCAGCCTTTCTGTGCCGCGGGGAACGGTTGGGTAGTTGATCGGCTGGATATAGATGTCGAAATCGTCGAGCAGCAGATTGGCGACGGTCCGGCATTTCACGGGATCGCCGACCATTACCGGCACGATGTGGCTGGGGTTGGCGAGGTGCGGAATGCCCCGTTCGTCGAGGCGCTCGCGCAGCATCCGAACGTGACGCTGTTGAGCTTCCCGTTCCCGTTGGCTCTCCTTCAGGTGCCGTACGGAGGCAAGAGCTCCGGCCGCAAGCATCGGCGGAAGCGCCGTCGTGAAGATGAAGCCGGAGGCGAAGGATCTGACGAAGTCGACCACCGGAGCGCTGGATGCGATGTATCCCCCAACGACCCCGAATGCCTTGCCGAGCGTGCCCTGGATGATTGTCAGACGATTCATCACCCCGTCACGCTCTGCGATCCCTGCACCATGCCGGCCGTAGAGGCCGACGGCATGGACTTCGTCCAGGTAGGTCATGGCGTCATACTGTTCAGCCACGTCACACAGTTCCGCGATCGGCGCGATGTCGCCGTCCATGGAATAGACGGACTCGAAGGCGACCAGCTTTGCGCGGCCGGGTTCGACTTCGCGCAGAGAGCGTGCCAGATCCTCTGGGCTGTTGTGCTTGAAGATCCGGTAGTCGGCCCGGGAGTGACGAATGCCTTCGATCATGGAGGCATGGTTGCCGGAGTCGGACAGGACGACACAGTTCGGCAGCTTCGCCGCAAGGGTAGAAAGGGCCGCCCAGTTGGAGACGTAGCCCGACGTAAACAGCAGAGCGGCCTCCTTGCCATGGAGGTCGGCCAATTCGCGCTCCAGCAGGACGTGACTATGGTTGGTGCCGGCGATGTTGCGCGTGCCGCCGGCGCCGGTGCCGCACAGGTCGATCGAACGATGCATGGCTTGCCGAACCTTGTCGTTCTGCCCCATGCCGAGATAGTCGTTGGAACACCAGACAATGACATCACGGACGCGCTCGCCATCATGATAGCGGGCGCGCGGAAAGGCGCCCGCCACTCTTTCTATGTCGGCAAAGACGCGATAGCGCCCTTCCTGACGTAGCCCATCCAGGGCGTTGGTGAAGAACGCACGATAGTCCATTGCCCCCTCCTTGGTCGGATCCCAATCCTCGGTACGAGGTTCCGACTTGATTCCACCTTGTATGGTAAGGGAGTTCACGGGCTGTCAGGGACCTACTTAGGTTGAACGAAGTTTGCGACGTAGGTGCCGTTGGACTGGACGAAAGTCCCATAGTTTCCTGCGACCTTTGTAGTTGGTCTCGGAGACGCCCCCTCAAATATGGGCTCTGTCTCCAACCGGCAGCCGGAGGTGCGTGCGGACCACCCGTTTTGGGCTGGCAAGAGTGCCAACGGACCGCGCTTACACCGTTCCGTGGCTTGCCTTTTTCTCTGCGCCTCTAGCTACCACCTGATCGTGTTTCAGGAATGATTTTGTGGAGAGGGTGATGTCTGTTCCGGACGATCAGGTTCTAACGCTGCAAGTTGCCAACATGAGGCCACAGGACGCCGGAGCGAGCATCGCGCGGCTATCCGCTACGGCAATGAATAAGGTTGGCGTGCGCGAGGGCGATCTCATCGAGTTGATAGGCAAGCGTCACACGGCCGCTATTGCGATGCAGCCTTACCCGGATGACGAAGGGCTCAACATTGTGCGCCTCGATGGCTTGCAGAGGGTCAATGCAGGTGCGACGAGCGGCGATCACATCGAGGTTCGCAAGGTCGAGGCGAGGGCGGCCGCCAAGGTCGTGCTCGCGCCCGCGCAGAAAAATCTCGTTCTCCAGGGCTCCGGCGAGGCATTGCAGCGAACGTTTCTGCATCGGCCCATGGTCGCAGGCGACGTCATCTCGACCTCCGTCCAGCAGCGCGCAAGCGGACGAGATCCGCGGGATCAGGCGTTGCGAAACCTTCTCGATCTGCCGGCATACGGCCTCCAAGAAATCAGGCTCGTGGTCGTGTCGACGCAGCCGCGCGGCATCGTCCAGATGACTGAGCAAACCGTCGTTGAGCTTCGCCCGCAGTTCGAAGAGCCGAAGGAAGCACGCAGGGCAGACGTTACCTACGACGATATTGGCGGTTTGGGGTCTTCTGTGGACCAAGTCCGGGAGATGGTCGAGTTGCCATTGCGCCATCCTGAACTGTTTCAGCGGCTCGGGATCGATCCGCCGAAGGGTGTTCTTCTTTACGGCCCTCCAGGGACCGGCAAAACGCTGCTTGCGCGAGCCGTTGCCAACGAAACGGAAGCCAACTTCTACCATATCGCCGGCCCGGAAATCATGGGCAGCCGATACGGTGAGTCCGAGGAGCGGCTGAGGCAGGTGTTCCAAGAGGCGTCGCAAAACGCGCCGTCGATCATCTTCATCGACGAAATCGATTCCATCGCCCCAAAACGCGAGCAAGTCACCGGCGAAGTGGAGCGGCGCATCGTTGCTCAACTATTGACCCTGATGGATGGGTTGGAGCCGCGGCAGAACATCGTGGTGATCGGCGCGACCAACAGGCGCGATGCTATCGACGAAGCGCTTCGTCGGCCGGGGCGCTTTGACCGCGAAATCGTCATTGGTGTGCCGGATCAGAATGGAAGGCGGGAGGTTCTTGCCATCCATACAAGAGGAATGCCGCTCGCTGAAAACACCGACATGGATGAGATCGCCCGGACGACCTACGGCTTTGTCGGTGCCGATCTCGGTGCATTGGTACGCGAGGCGGCCATGGACGCGTTGCGGCGCGTTCTGCCGGACATCAATCTGAGGGATGGCATCCCCGCCGAGGTCCTCGAAAGACTCACGGTATCGCAAGATGATTTCATGTCCGCAATGAAGCGCATACAGCCATCGGCATTGCGCGAAATCATGATCCAGGCCCCCAATGTCCGGTGGGAGGATGTTGGCGGCCTTGATGAAGCGCAAATGAGGCTGAGAGAAGGGGTGGAACTGCCGCTTCGATCTCCCCAGTCGTTCAAGCGCATGGGCATCCGTCCGGCGAAGGGCTTCCTGCTATTCGGACCGCCCGGAACGGGCAAGACACTTCTTGCGAAGGCGGTCGCTCGCGAGGCCGAGGCCAATTTTGTCGCAACCAAATCGTCCGATCTCCTGTCTAAATGGTACGGCGAATCCGAGCAGCAGGTGTCCCGCCTTTTCGAACGCGCCAGACAGGTCGCGCCGACCGTGGTCTTCATCGACGAGATTGACTCGTTGGCACCTGCGAGAGGTGGAGGCTTGGGCGAGCCCGCTGTGACAGAGCGCGTCGTCAATACGCTTCTGGCTGAAATGGACGGCCTCGAAGACATGCAGGGTGTCGTCGTCATGGCTGCCACCAATCGCCCGAACCTGCTTGATCCGGCTCTGCTTCGCCCGGGCCGTTTCGACGAGTTGGTCTATGTTCCCGTTCCCGATGCGAAAGCGAGACGGAAGATCTTGGGCATTCATACGAAGAAGATGCCATTGGCTGGCGACATCGATCTCGACGACCTGGCTGAAAAGACGGAGCGCTTCACCGGAGCCGATTTGGAGGATCTGACGCGGCGGGCAGGGCTGATCGCGCTTCGCCAGTCTCTCGACGCATCGACGGTCACCAACGAGGATTTCACGAGAGCGCTGCAGGAGGTGCGGCCGTCTGTAACGCCGGAGATGGAGCGAGAGTACGAGGAGATGCTGCGCACACTTCGCCAGGAGAATCCGCAGAGAATGCAGATCGGCTTTACAGCTCGGCGACAAGCGGCCGAGTAGCCTGCCGCCTGTCCAGCGGACCGCTTGTTTCGGTTGTCATGCGCGAAGCCATTCCTGGCCAGGCGGATCCATCGGGATCGCTCTTGGAAACTCTGCCTTTGATCTCTACACTTACTCTGTGCTCGGAAGGGCCATGGCGAGGGGAGGGAGGAGCCCGCGTTCGTGAAGCAGCGATTTCGTGTTCTTGTCGGACTCTGCCTTTTGTCGGCTGCTTGCTACGCGGCTATCTCTTCCGGCAGGGAATTCGCGACGCGAAGCTATATGAACGAGGCGTCCTTGCAGGCTGGTTCCGCCTTGCGCCTGGCCGTTTCGGCGCTTGCGGGACATCTGAGCCGATATGAACCGCTGCCTGAATTGATTGCCGATCATGACAATATCAAGCAACTGGTGAACGATCCCGGCAATGAGGCTCTCCGCAGTAGAGCAAACACTTATCTCAAGGAAATCAATAGCCTGCTTGAATCGTCCGACATTTATGTGATGCGGATGAACGGCGATACGATCGCTGCGAGCAACTACGATGGGCCGACCAGCTTCGTGGGGGAGAACTTCAGCTACCGCCCCTACTTTCAAGACGCTGCAAGGGGGAGTCAGGCGCGGTTTTACGCGCTCGGCACGACGTCGTTGAAGCGAGGCTACTACTTCGCCTCTCCCATCCAGGTGAACGGGACCGTACGCGGGGTTATTGTCTTCAAGGTCGACATCGACTCGATCGAGGGGTCGTGGAAGGGCGGTGAGTACAAGATACTGGTGTCCGACCCGGAAGGCATCATCTTCATGACCGGTAGCCCCGAGTGGCTATATTCCTCCGTCCTGCCATTGACAGAGGAGCGCCTGCGACGCACCCAGGCATCGCGCCGCTATGCCGAGGCTGTTCTCAGGCCACTTCCAATTAGCGAGCAGTATGCTGATGGTCATCGGCTGCTTACAGTCGCCGACGGCGCCGCGCCCAGGGAATATCTGACGCTCTCTCACTATATGAGGGATGCCGACTGGACCGTCAGTGTGTTGATGGACACAAGTTCGGTGCATGCGCAGGCGCGGACCATGCTCATCGCAGTGCTGCTTTCAATCGGTCTGATGGGGCTGGTTGTCGCGATCGTGCTGCAGCGTCGCGCCCGGGCGCAGGAGCGGATGCGCATGCAGATCGATGCGCGCAATGAACTTGAGGAGCGCGTGGAGGAGCGGACCGCCGCTCTCGCGCACGTCAATCAGCGCATCGAAGAGGAGATCGCCGAGCGGCGCCTGACTGAACAGAAGCTTCGCCAGACACAGGCGGATCTCATCCAGGCAGGAAAACTTGCTGGCCTCGGACAAATGTCAGCCGCGCTATCGCATGAACTCAACCAACCGCTTGCTGCCGCCAAGACCTATGTGGACAGTGCCGCAATGCTGATTGCGCGCGATCGAGTCGACGAGGCCCGCGATAACCTCTCTCGCATCTCCGGCCTGATAGACCGGATGGCGTCGATAAGCCGACACCTGCGCAATTTTGCGCGCAAACCAAATGAAAAGGTAGGGCCGGTTTCGCTCGCGACTGCGATCGCCGATACGCTCGAAATCGTTTCCGCGCGTTTGAAAGTGGCAGACGCGACACTCGTCATCGACCTCGGCGAACCTTCCGCCGCCGTGCAGGCGGGCTCTGTGCGTCTTCAACAAGTTCTCGTCAATATCATCACCAACGCCGCTGATGCGGTGGAAGGTCTTGATGACCGACGTATCCATGTCGTGGCGGTTCAGGATGGCGCCAAGATGATCCTCACGGTCCGCGATCATGGTCCGGGTGTTTCCCCCGCGATCGCCGAGCGCATCTTCGATCCGTTCTTCAGCACGAAGGGCGTTGGCCGCGGCCTCGGACTGGGCCTGTCGATCTCCTACAATATCATCAAGGATTTCGGTGGCACCCTTTCGGTCAGCAATGCAGAAGACGGGGGCGCCGAGTTCCGTATCGTGCTTGATGCCGCGCCCGTTGTCAGTGAGGCGGCCGAATGAAGGAAGGCCGGATACTCCTGATAGACGACGAAGAGGAGATGCGTCGCTCTTCCGCCCAGGCGCTCAGCCTGTTCGGACTCGACGTCGCGACATTCGCGAGCGCCGAGCCGGTCCTGGAGCGGGTCGGCTATGGCTTCGACGGCGTGGTGATCAGCGACATCCGGATGCCCGGAATGGATGGCATGACTTTGTTGCAGCGCGTCCGCGAAATGGATTCCGAGATACCGGTCATTCTGGTGACGGGACACGCAGATGTGCAGCTCGCCGTCAGCGCCATGCACGCCGGGGTCTATGACTTCGTTGAAAAGCCCTTCGCGGCCCAGCATCTGGTTGGCATCATCCGACGCGCGCTGGATCGGCGCAGTTTGGTTCTCGAGAACAGACGGCTGCGCGCCGTGGCCGGCAAACGCGACGACATCGAGGCGCGCCTGCCGGGACGCACCCAGGCCATGGTGGACCTGCGGTATCGACTGCGTGCAATAGCAGCGACGGATGCCGACACACTGATCATCGGTGAGACGGGCGTCGGCAAGGAGGTGGTAGCCCGTGCGTTGCACGATACCAGCGCCCGCGCAGAAAAGCCGTTCATCGCGATCAATTGCGCTGCGTTGCCGGAGACTCTGATCGAAAGCGAGCTGTTTGGACACGAAGCCGGTGCTTTTCCCGGAGCTCTTCGGCCGCGATACGGCAAGTTCGAGCACGGCCGAGGTGGCACGATCCTGCTCGACGAAATTGGTTCGATGCCGTTCGATCTTCAGGCTAAATTCCTGCGCGTGCTGCAGGAGCGCGTTATCACGCGCCTGGGCTCCAACGAGGCTGTACCGCTCGACGTGCGCTTCATCGCGACGAGCAAGGTTGATCTGGAGATCGAAGTCGCGCAGGGCCGCTTTCGTCCAGACCTTCTTTACCGTCTCAATGTCGCTACTATTCACGTGCCCGCGCTTGCGCAACGACAGGCGGATATTCCGCTTCTGTTTCTCCAGCTTGTTCGAGAGGCGGCCGCCCGCTACGGGCGCAGCGACGTGGAGGTGCGGCCAGAAACGATCAGCAGGATAGGCTCGCGGACCTGGCCGGGCAATGTGCGTGAATTGCGCAACGCCGCCGATCGGCTGGTTCTTGGTCTCGATCTCCAGCCGGAGGACACAGCGGAGCAAAATCAGAAACTCGCAGACAGGGTTGCCGCCTACGAGCGTGGCCTCATTGCCAGTGCGCTTGCCACCCACGGCGGCAGTCTCCGTCCGGTCTATGAGATGCTCGGCGTTTCGCGAAAGACGCTCTACGAGAAGATGCAGAAATACGGGCTTGAAAAAGGCAGGAGCGACGATGAGGACGAAGCGTGAATGGGTGGAAATCCACCCACGATCCCGTTCGTTTGTCCCCTTTCCCACCCGTCTCGTGTGGTATCATGCAGGAAAATGCAAGGAGCTATGCCTCTGCCGGTTGTCCGGCGCACTAGGCGTTCCACAGTGACAGTTCGTGACCGGAGCGGGGGGAGCCGTTCCGGCGGGTTACTGGGAGGATGAAATGAAAATATTGAATGCCTTGCTGGGCGTGACGGCCATCGCTGCCGCTTCGCTCGTTTCCGCATCCGCAATCGCTCAAACCTACCCGGAACGGACGATCACGATGGTCGTCCCGTTTGCCGCTGGCGGCCCGACGGATACTGTGGCCCGTCTGGTTGCCGAGTCGATGTCGAAGGACCTCGGCCAGCAGATCGTCGTTGAAAATGTCGGCGGCGCTGGCGGTACCCTTGGTGCAGGCCGCGTCGCTCAGGCTGATGCAGATGGCTACACGCTGCTCTTGCACCACATCGGCATGGCGACCAGCGCCACGCTCTATCGCAAGCTTGCCTATGACACCCTGAATTCCTTTGAGTATGTGGGCCTTGTGACCGACGTGCCGATGACGATCGTTGCGCGCAAGGATTTTGAGCCGGCCGACCTCAAGGGCCTTGTCGAATACGTCAAGGCCAACAAGGATAGCGTCACCGTTGCGAATGCCGGCATCGGCGCGGCTTCGCACCTGTGTGGCATGATGCTGATGAGCGCAATCCAAACGCCATTGACCACCGTTCCATACAAGGGCACCGGCCCCGCCATGACTGACCTGCTCGGCGGCCAGGTCGACATCATGTGCGACCAGACCACCAACACGACCAAGCAGATCCAGGGCGGCACGATCAAGGCTTACGCTGTCACTTCGCCTGCACGCCTGAAGGTGCTTCCCGATGTACCGACGGCAGTCGAAGCGGGTCTTGCCGACTTCCAGGTCGGCATCTGGCATGGGATCTATGCGCCCAAGGGTACACCGATTGCGGTAACCGAGCGGCTGTCGAAATCGCTGCAGGTTGCCCTCAAGGACCCGAACGTTGTGGCCCGCTTCGCCGAACTCGGCACCGACCCATCGCCGGAGGCGGATGCAACGCCGGCCGCCCTCAAGGCTAAACTCGAAGCAGAGATTACCCGCTGGAAGCCGGTGATCGAGGCGGCGGGTCAATACGCCGACTAGCTATGTCGATTGCCGCCCGGAATGGGTTTCGGGCGGCGCGATCGCTGCGGCAGTCGGCCGTGCTTTTCGCGTCGGGACAGCCGGCGAGCCGCGCCACGACCATCGCCAAGGGGGACATATGAAATCGCTGACGTTCGACAGCACCAACGCGCTTTGCGGCACGCTTTTCATCGGGTTGGGCTGCTTCTTCATCTATCAATGTCTTAATCTTGAACTCGGCACCGCCCTGCGAATGGGGCCGGGCTACTTTCCGCTGCTGCTTGCTGTCGTCCTGACGCTTCTTGGCCTGATCGTGCTGATCCAGGCAACACGGGTGCACGGCGAACCATTGGGCCCGATGGCGCTGCGCGGAATGGCTTTCATCCTGCCGGCACCGATCGTCTTTGGATTGACGGTGCGCGGGATGGGCTTCGTACCGTCGCTGTTTCTGGTGTCGCTGGTGGCGGCCTTCGCATCTTCGCGGATGAAGGTGCCGCTGGCGTTGGTGCTTGCGGTCGCGATAACCCTCTTCTCGGTCATTGTCTTCAGCTATGCGCTTGGCTTGCCGTTCGAGCGGTTCGGCCCTTGGGTTCGGTTCTAGGAGGCGGCGATGGATCTTGTCAGCAATCTCGCCTTGGGTTTCAGCACCGCGGCCTCACCAGAAAACCTTCTTTTCTGCCTCATCGGTGTGCTGCTGGGTACGTTGATCGGTGTCTTGCCAGGGATCGGGGCGACTGCGACGATCGCCATGCTGTTGCCGATCACCTTCCAGCTGGAGCCTGTCTCCTCGCTGATCATGCTGGCGGGCATCTACTACGGGGCACAGTATGGCGGCTCGACCACGGCGATCCTCATCAACATGCCCGGCGAGTCCTCCTCGGCGGTGACGGCGATTGACGGCTATCAGATGGCCCGTCGCGGCCGGGCAGGAGCGGCACTGTCGATTGCGGCGCTCGGCTCTTTCTTTGCCGGCACCGTCTCGACCTTCCTCGTCGCGATCTTCGCAATCCCCCTCACCGCACTTGCCCTGAAATTCGGTGCCGCCGAATACTTCTCACTGATGATCGTCGGCCTGGTGTCCTCGGTTGCCCTCGCCCACGGCTCGATTGTCAAAGCTCTCGCCATGGTCGCGCTAGGCCTGCTGCTTGGACTGGTCGGTACGGATATCTATACGGGAACGCCCCGCTTTACCCTCGGCATTCGCGAATATGCCGACGGACTGAATTTCGTTGCCGTTGCCGTTGGCGTGTTCGGTGTTGCGGAAATCCTGCGCAACCTGGAGGGAGAGAAGACCCGCACGGTGCTGATGGCCAAGGTTAGCGGCCTCTGGCCGACGCGCGAGGACTTCAGGCGGATGATCGCCCCGGTTCTGCGTGGCACGGCGATTGGCTCAGCACTCGGGATCCTGCCGGGTGGCGGCGCCATCCTTGCCGCCTTTGCCTCCTACACAGTGGAGAAGCGCATCTCCGACCGCCCGCAGGAGTTCGGTCACGGCGCCATCGCCGGTGTGGCCGGGCCGGAATCGGCCAACAACGCCGGTGCTCAGACCTCATTCATTCCGTTGCTGACGCTGGGCATTCCGGCAAATCCGGTGATGGCGCTGATGGTCGGCGCCATGATCATCCAGGGGATCGTGCCGGGTCCGAATGTGGCCACCGAGCAGCCGGCGCTGTTTTGGGGGATCATCGCATCCATGTGGATCGGCAACCTGATGCTGGTTGTGCTCAACCTGCCCCTGATCGGCCTTTGGGTTAAATTGCTGACAATTCCCTATTACGTACTTTTCCCGATTATCATGGCCTTCTGCTCGATCGGGGTCTACAGCGTTAACAGCAATGTCTACGACCTCTACGCGGTCGCCTTTTTCGGGTTAGCCGGCTACCTGTTGGTCAAATTGCGCTGCGAGCCGGCACCGTTGCTCCTGGGGTTCGTGCTGGGACCATTGCTGGAGGAAAATCTCCGGCGTGCGATGATCCTGTCGCGCGGCGATCCGATGACGTTTGTCACACGTCCAATCAGCGCCATTTTGCTTCTGATCGCCCTTGCCGTCCTGCTGGTGGTGTTCCTGCCTTCGGTGAAGGCGAAGCGTGAGGAGGTTTTCCAGGAAGAAGACTGAACCAACGAAATAGCATCGCGCCGACAAACAGACCGCAACGAGGAGGAATAAGGATGACGAAACTGAACCTGACCCGACGCAGCACGCTTGCTGCGGGCCTTGCTGTGGCCGCGGCGTTGGTCGCCGCATCACCATCGCGAGCGGCAGATTTTCCTGATCGGCAGGTGACGATGGTCGTCCCGTTTGCAGCCGGCGGATCGACTGACGTCGTTGCCCGCATCCTCGCGCAGAAGATGTCCGAGGATCTGGGCCAGCAGGTGATCGTGCAGAACGTCGCAGGCGCAGGCGGAAATCTCGGCGCAGGCAATGTTGCGCGCGCCGATGCTGACGGCTACACGATTCTGATGGGGACCGTCGCGACCCACGCGCTCAATCCGTTGATCCTGAAGTCAACCCCATACGATCCTGAAAGGGATTTTGCGCCGATCTCGCTGTTGGTCGTCGTTCCGAACGTTCTCGTCGTCAATCCCGAATTGCCGGCCAAAACGATCGCCGAACTGGTGGCGCTCCTCAAGGCCAATCCAGGCACATATAGTTATGCCTCCTCCGGCAATGGTACGCCGCTGCATCTATCCGGTGAGCTTTTCAAGGCAATGGCGGGAGTGGAAATGGAGCACATCCCGTACAAGGGGTCAGGCCCGGCGCTGAACGATGTCCTCGGCAATCAGGTTCCGATCATGTTTGACAACCTGCCGTCCTCGTCTGGCCACATCAAGAGCGGCACGCTGCGTGCACTTGCGGTCACCACCAAGGAACGCGCGCCATCCTTCCCCGATGTGCCGACCGTTGCCGAGACTGTTCCCGGCTACGAAACCTATACCTGGAACGCATTGTTCGCTCCCGCCGGCACCCCCGCGGATGTCGTAGCCCGTCTGAACTCGGCAGCCAACAAGGCGCTCGCCGATCCTGAAGTGGGCAAGCGAATGACCGAGTTCAGTGCCGTTATCGTGGGTTCCACACCGGAAGAGCTCGCTGCCCACGTCAAGGCGGAGATTGCCAAGTGGACACCTGTCGTGCGTGACGCCAAGATCGAGCTCGAATAGCCATCGCGAATCTTTTACGCCGTCTGCACAACGCGAACTGAATGTCGTGCGTTGGAAATCCGTCGCTTGTTGCTCGAAGGGTCGGAACTCCGAAAAGATCGTCGGTTGGCTGGTACTCTGCTCAGCGAATACCATTCTTCAGGCGTGCGTCAGCTTTGCGACCCAAAAGCAAACGCCACACCTGAGGGTTGGGACGGCGCCTTTGCCGACCGCCTGGAACATTTTATGGGGCTCAATACCGGCTAAACGTCGGCGGTTCGCGCAGGCAAGCACAATCGGTCAAAGTGCCTGAAGGCGCCGCTAGGAATTCCTTTCTGTTGCCGGAGTGGCGCGCTTGTTAACCTGAAAAATGAACTTGGAACACTCATGACAACCGTTACCAGTATATCGTCTACGATGACGGCCTCGTTCCTTGGTTCGCTGGTTGAAGTCGTAGAGGCTTTCACGATTATCCTGGCGGTTGGCGTGACGCAGGGTTGGCGGCCGGCTTTCCTCGGCACCGGCTTGGCGCTGGCGGTCCTGGCGATCCTTGTGCTCACGCTTGGACCACTTCTTGGGATGATTCCGATCGGGCTCATGCAGTTTGTGATCGGGACGTTGCTCATTCTGTTCGGAATGCGATGGCTACGGAAGGCGATCCTCAGGGCATCGGGCTTTATTGCTTTGCATGATGAGGAGAAAGCCTTCGCCCAAGAGACGAACAAACTTCGCATGCAGACCTCCGATCGCCGCGCAAATCTACTGGCTGCCATCACCGCCTTTAAGGCGGTTCTCCTCGAGGGGGTCGAGGTCGTGTTTATTGTCATTGCGACTGGCGCGGGCCGAGGAATGATCGGCTATGCAAGTGTTGGCGCCGTGGCGGCTTGTCTATTGGTTCTTGTCGTCGGTTTCGCTGTGCACAAACCCCTGTCGACTGTCCCGGAAAACAGCCTCAAGTTTGCTGTGGGAGTGCTCCTGAGTGCATTCGGAATTTTTTGGGCGGGCGAGGGGATCGGCGCGGAATGGCCGGGAGACGATCTGGCGCTGCTGCCAATCCTTTTGGTGCTCATCCTGGCCTCTTTCGCGTTGGTAAGAACGCTCCAACGCTATCATGCCTCTCACGTCAGGCAGGTCGTCAGATGAAAATCCTGAGGATGGCCATAAAAGAAATCGTCGGCATGTTCATCGATGACGGTGCCCTGGCGCTTCTGACGATCGCGCTGATCGCGTGCATCGGGTTAATGGTGAAGATCGAGGTGATCGGAGGACTGACAGGCGCCTGCCTGCTTTTCCTGGGATGCGTGTTTATTCTTGCTGAAAGTGTTGCTCGGGCGGCTCGACGCAAGGTGAAGGGGATGGTCCACACCCAAAGCCTCGATAGAAACCATGCGCCTGAGAGTGCGCGTCTACCTTGATTTTTAAGGAGACCCCGCTACGCGCCGCCTCTCCACTGTCAATCGTTGGTATCGGGATGCGTTGCTGCCTTCAGATCGGCAAGGCCACGATTGGCGTCCTTGTTGCCCGTCGCAGCCGCAGCCGTGAATATCCGCTCAGCGTCGCCGTACATACTCATACTCAAATAGGCATATCCGCGCAGCACCATCAGGTCGATCGGCTCCTGCCGGAGTTGTGCACGCTGATCGAGGTATATCAGGGTCTCGCGATAGCGCTTGGCGCCGAAGGCGGCGACGGCTCTGTCGGCCAAGATCGCGACCTGCAGTTCGGCCGCACGCTGTTGTGTCTGCGGCGCCTTCGTGGCCGCGACGGCGGCGTTGTTGGACAGACCGGCGCGTAAATACGCGAGGCTTTGGCCATAGGCTGCGTCTTCGCGTGTCTTGCGGTTCGGACTGGCCAGCGCCGCCTCGAACGCCTTTGCTGCCTCCATGGGGCGATTGATGTCCATCAGGCACCAGCCACGCGACAGCGCCGTTTCCGGATCGAGCAACTGCGCATTCACCGTGGTCGTGCATCCGCGCAGTTGCCGCGCGCCGCGGCGAACCGTTACCGTTTGCAGCGCGGGTTGGCGCGCGACCGGTGGGCTCGTGCCCTCAATTCGCTCGGTCGGGACCCTAACGATCTCCGGTGGCGAAACGGTTTCACCCTGCGGCACTGTCTCGCTGGGCGCTGGAAGCGGAGCTTGCGTGGCTGGCCGCTTGTTTGTTTCGCCCAGCTGCGCGATGCGCTCGGACTTGCCCGCCCACAGGCGCTGGATCTCAGCCACGCCCGCCCGATCCCGTAGCTGTTGGCGCGTGATGGCCAATCCGTAAGCAGACGGTTCGTCGTCCGGTTTCCAACGCAAGGCCGTCTCGAACCAGCGCGCCGCCGTCTGCGGTTGGTTGAGCGTACGGGCAAACCAGCCGAATTGCTGCGCCGTCGGGACGTATTTCTGCGCAATGACCTCTGCGGCGATACGCGAGAGCACCGCTTCGCTGAGGTTAGCCGGCGGCTGCAGGGCCATCAGGTTGGCTGTCGCTGCGAGATAGGTCGCGGTCGCGTCCTTGGAGGAGGCGCGCCACTTGTAGACCACTTCCTCCGCCTCCTGGGGCCTTTTCTCGGCGATTAACGCCAGCGCCAGGCCTTGGGAGGCAAGAGCCGTGTCGTCCTTCTCATGTGCTGCCCGGAACCATTTTTCCGCGTCCGCATAATTCTCCCGGCGAAGCTGGTACCAACCAAGCAGAAGGCTGTCGGCTGCAAGCCCTTCAGTTTCGGCGAGTCGTTGGACAATCTGGAGATAAGCCGGGGCCACGGCGAGATCGGGGTCGTCGTTACCAGCGGCGACAAAGCGGCGCGCCAAGTCGTTTCGAATGCTGTCGAATTCGCGGCCGCCGTTGCCGTCAGGACGTTCGAGCGCCAGGAGATCCTGCATTGTCGCGTAGGACAACAAAGCGGACGCTTTCTGGATGGTCGCCAGACGTTCCTGCGGATTGGTGCAGTTCTTCAGAATATAGACGTAGTCATCCCGGGCGCGGGGTGCGCGATCCGTCCTTGCAAACGCTTCTGCTACTCTCCAGAGCACGTCGATGTCGCTGCATGTCAGAAGGCTCGGCGTATTGGCGCCGATCTGAATGACGGTTGCGTATTGCTTCAGGTCGGAGGCATTGACGAGGCGCGCGCGGGCCTCGGCGACATCCAAGCGGTCAAGCAAATCCGGCGGCGGCTGCCATGCCGAGTCGGAGGCTTGCCGATCGGCAATGGCCTTGCGGAGTTCCGCATAGCGCCCCTCCGAGTACAGTTGCCACATTTGCTCCAACTGCGGGTCGCCTCCCTGGGGAACGGCCAGAGGATCGGCTGGCGGCACCCAGTTCGGGTAAAGCGCCTGCAGCCGCGCGATCTCCGCCTGCAGTCGCGCCTTGTCGCCGCGGCTGGCAAAATAGCGCAATGCGCTCTCGTCGACTTTTGGCTGCGCGGGCTTTGCTGGCGGGGCGGCGGTTGGCTGCTGCTGCGGTGCCTGGGCAACAACCAATAGGCCTCCGGTCACGCCGCTCTCTTGAGATGCCGGCGGCGGAACCGTGGTTGCTGCCTGCAACCGATCAGTAATGGCCTGGACGTCAATTTGCGGTTTTGAGCTGATCTCCGGCCCCTTGACGCGACCCATAAGCATGAATTGCGGTGCAGGCGCCTGCTCCGGTGCGAAGCCCAGCATCTCCTGTAGCGCTGCGCGATCCTTCAGGGCGGCCACCAGACCGGCCACCGCCACCGCAACAACAATTGCAACGGATGAGGATTTCACAGACACTCCGGATGCTTCTCCCCGATAAATGCCAACCCAAGTAGATGAAGGGTCGATGGATAGTAGAGCGATGGCTCAAATCGCTGCGACGACTCAGGCAGCTTCGTACCGTTTGTCACACAGGCCACGACATCGTTAACAATTCGATAACCGGGGTCCGGCAGCAGCGTTTTCGGCTTGCCGGACGCGAGGTCGATCGTCGCCGGCACGCCGTCCTCGGCGGTCATTCCCTCGCGTAATCTTGCCAGCAGAGCCTTGTCCGAAACTCCCGCGCGAACGAGGTAGAGCGGGATTCGCAGGCTATTGTATCCAAATTCAGCGTCGAAGCCGGCGGCGGGCTCCGGCATACGATTGAGGCTCACCCAGTCAGCGGGCAGCTTACGTGGGCCGAACTGCATAGCACGCAGCAGCGCCAGACCGTCGTCGGATAGTTTCTGCCAGGCGCTTGACGGCGCGAGCAGCGCCATCACCGGGATTGCTTCATAGACCCAGTAGGAGGGATTGATTATCGGGCCATCCTTGCGATCGGGAGAATCGAAACCGCTGGCGCCCGGCAGCAGCAGAGTGCGTCCACCCGAATTGATCACCAGGTGCGACAGTAGCGCCTGCGCCATCTTCGCTGCCGCCTCGATATATTCGCCCTTCTTCCAAGCTGACCCCGCAAGGGCCAAGGCATAGGCAATCAGGAGATCGCCATCCGACGCATTGTTGGTATCGGTGATGTGAGGCGTGACCGTGGGATCCCATTTCCAGGCGGCAAGGCCATCGTCGCGCAACAAGAGTTCGGTGCGGGTGAAATACCATATTTGCTCGAAGTCGGCGGGGCTGTTGGCAAGGTAAGCCAGGAGCAGACCATAGCCTTGACCTTCGCTGTGGCTGATATTGCCGTTTGCGTCATCGACAATGCGGCCGCTCGCATCGAGAAACTTCGCCTTGTACGCGCCCCATGCTTCCGGGGTGATCCCCGGACCTTGCGCCTGCGCGGACTGGCAGAAAGCGGCAACCGCAAAGCTTGCGGCACAGATCAGTTTTAGAAGTCTCTTCATTCGCGCCTACCCAGCCTGGAAAGCATGCCAGCCGTTGTCACTCCGATCAGCAGCGAAAGGACGACCAGGAGGAACGCGTAAGACAGGATGTTGGTCGACAACCAGTTTGCGGCAATCAGGCGGTAGTTTGAAATTGACCACGGCTGAGAGGTCACGAAGTCGAAGCGGCCAACCGGGACGCTGACGATCTTACCGGTCTTGCTGGAATAGGTGGTGATATGACCGGCGACCTGCGGCCAGTTGACTTGTGCGGTGAGTGCCTCGGCGCCTTCGCGCAGATCGGTGGCGGAGGGAGCCGTGACAACGGTCCAGGTCGATCCCCCTGCTGCGCTCTTGCCCTGAGCGATCAGGAAGCTCTCGGCGTTAGAAGGCGTGAAGACTTCTTCCGACCCTGGCACGAACTGCAGTGAGCTCAGCGAAATGTCGAAGTTGCGGCGTAGCCACTCCTGAAACGATGTGATTTGGCCGCGCCACACGCCGCCACTGACTTTCGAGCGCCAATCGTCGAAGCTCACCGAAGGTTCTGTCTGATTTGACTGCGTCGCTGCTGGAGGTTGCCAGGATGCCTGGCTGGTCGTCGCAATGTTCAGTTGCGTCAGCACGGCTGCCGGCATCTGCGAAATGGAGCCGATGAAAATTGCGTCCCGTTCGCCGATGGCACCCGGCGTCGCGGCCGGCTCCATGTCGAGCGGGCGGCCAGCAGCGACGGCCATTCGGCCGAGCAGCGTCGCGGTCGCAGACAAGGTGTCGCTATCAATCATGTCGATGAAAAGCGGCGTTGGCTGTGTCGCTCGATTATAAGGATATGCGGTACCGGACAGACCGGCAAGGTTCGGCCGCTGCCCGATCCGGGCAAAGTCCGGTATGTGAATCTCGCTGGTGTCGAAGAGTGCAAAACGCGGTGCTGCTCCAGCAGTCGTGCCAGGCACGCACACCTCGTCCTCCTTCGTCATCAGGATGGCTTCAAGCGACAACGTATTCAAGCCCGGCTTGAAATGCCGCATTGTCACGCGAATTGGCAGGTGCCGGAAGATGCCTCCACCTGTCGACGAGATCGGCACAGTCGAAGCAATGTTGCCATTGACATAGATGTCGATATGGCTGCCGGGCAGGATGTTTTGTGTGTAGGCTGCGTCCAGCAGGACGGTGGCATCGCCATAAGCGTTCGCATAGAAATCGGACGGCACGCCGATATTGAAATTGGTCCGGAAGCGGCGTCCGGAAAACTCCGCCGTCTTCACGCCGAGCTGCGAAAAGGTGAGGTTCGTGTCGGAGAGAACCAGCGGCGCATCCGGAGCACTCCAGCGCTGCGTTGCCAGCGTGTCGCGAACAGCCGTCGCGGGGCGGTCGGTAGGCGAAACGATCGTGTCGATCGCGGACGAAATTGCGGGCCAGGATGGGCCGCTGATCAAGAGAATCGGGGCCCCCGACTTCGGGTCCGTCACGAAAGAGGCCGACGGCGCCGTCTGGGCGGCCGGCGGCGGAGTGATGACTGGCTGGAGTTCGGCCGGCGTTCCCACGACAACGGTCATGCGCCCGGCTCCAGGCTGAGGAAGCGAGCTCGGGCTGAAGGAAAATGTCTGGTTCGGCATGCCGCTCAGAACCGCAAGTCCCTGCGCTAGGCGTAGCAGCGGCTTTGTTGTGCCTGGCTGCTGGAGCGCCGGCACGACGAGATTGAACTGCGTCCTGCCGGTTTCATCGACACCGATGGCGCGAATGGCATCCGTGCTGGAAAACTTGGCTGCCTCTTGCCCGCTGAAGCTTAGATAGGTCTTTGCGGGGTCGATGTCCGACCAAAGCTCATAGGTGGATTGAACAGTACAGTCAGTGCGGTGGCGCTGGGTTGCTTCAAATGTGAGGAGATTCGCGCCCGGTTGCAGCAGCCCTACGGGCACGTCGAAGGAAACGTTCGATGGTGCGTCCGAGGAGCCAATCTGCTGTTGTCCGACGATCCGATTGTTCAGAAGAACCGTCAGTTCAGACGCCTCCGGAGCAACGACGACAGCATTCTGATAGGAGAAATTGAACTTCGCCGGTGCTGCGGCCTGCTCCGGTGTGATGTAGACCGACCACGATTTGCGATCATACTCGCCATCCAACCCAAACTTGGTGAATGGAATAACAAATCTCCGGAGCGCATCGGCGGTTCGCTGGCGAACGGGTGGCGGCGCTTCTGCGGGCGCCGGGCCGACGGGTGCAGCAGATTGGGGGCGAGGTGGTTCCGCCTGCGCGGGCGACGCTGCCGGTGACGGCGCCGGAGATGGTGAGGCAGGTGCCATCGAGAACGGAGGAGTCGCGGGCGTCGCCGAGGGTGCCGGGCTCGTCGGTGCAACGGAGGTCTGTGGGACCGTCGCCGGTGCAGGCGCCGCCGGCAATGTCAATCTCGGCACCATTGGCGTGCTGCCTTGCTCGCGCTCGCCCGACATGTCGAAGGGCGCCGTCTGCGCATAGGCAATTGTTGAGGCGGCGAGAACGAACGCAGAGATCGATGCGATCTTCTTCATCAGCTGCCTGCCTTCGCGGCCTGATGTTGCCGCTCGCGCTCGGGCCTCATACTGCGGAAAAGATACACGAGGCCTCGGCTCGTCTGGTAGAGTGAAAGGCCGAGAAACCAGATCGTTCCGCGAATAAGACCAGGATTGTGGCGGCGTGCCTGCTGGAACTGCGTCCACTGGTCGGAGTTCGCAAATATCAGGTCGGCGATCAGCCGATGGTCGAGGGCATTCTTCGGAACATATTGGCAGCCAACGGCCAGAATCTCGCCGGAAGGCTGGATGTTTCGGACGATGAGCGGCAGCGTTTCGATGCTTGCGCCGCTGTGTGGCTGGAAACGAATTTCCCCCTCGGAGCCAATCACCATCGGGTCCAGCTGCTTGTTGAACACATGCAGCCGGGCGCCGTGTACCGACACATCCTCGATCGATGCAGTGTACCACTTACCGCCGACCCCGAATTCGCAGCGACGGTTCACCCGTACGCGGCGGGACGCGGCCCGCTCGCCACGTTCGGAAACGACTCCGAGGGCGCACCCGGCCATAATCAGGTTGATCACGTTCCAGCCGCCGACCACGAGGGTGACGTCTGCTTTGTACGGTTCGGCATAGATCCGATAGAATGTTACCGCCAGAGCGACCAGCTGTACGGCAAAGATGACGAAGAACGGTCGGCTGATCTCCGAGAGGCGGCTGACGGCAATGGACTCGTCCTTCGCCGTTACTTTGAAGGTTGGCTTTCGCGGATTGAGCATGACCGAAACCACCGCCGGGAGCAGGTGAACCGTCTGAACGTATTCGTAGAGTTCCGAGATCCACGGCCAGCGGAACGACCCATAGAGGTAGTTCTGCATCATCAGGTTCACCAGCATGTATGCCAACGTGTAGGCCAAGAACTCGCCGCCCGATGCCGTAAAGATCTCCAGATCAAAGAAGAGATAGAAAAGCGGTGCGAACAGGAAGATCGTGCGGGGAAACGGGAAGAGCCAGAAGAGCGTCGACGACATGTAGCAAAGGCGTTGGGGGACCGTCAGGCCGCGCTTCAGCAAGGGGAAGCGGAAGCGCAGAATTTGCATCATCCCCTGTGCCCAGCGGCTGCGTTGGCCAATGAAGCTTGCAAAGGTCGCCGGCTGCAGCCCGGCGATCAGCGGCTTGTCCACATAGATGCTGTTCCATCCGCTGCCATGAAGGGCAAGTGCGGTCTCGCAGTCCTCGGTGATGCTGATGCCGCTGAATCCCCCTTGGGATTCCAGTGCCCTCCGGCTGAGAACGGCGGCAGAGCCACAGAAGAACGCCGCATTCCATTTGTCGAGGCCACGCTGGATGATGCCGTAGAACATCTCGTTTTCGCTCGGCATTCTTTCGAAGGTTCGAAGATTGCGTTCTAGGGGATCCGGGTTGATGAAGAAATGCGGTGTCTGAACGAGGAACAGCTTCGGATCGTCATCGAAATAGCCAACAGTTTCGAGCAGAAAGTCGCGTGCTGGCGCGTGGTCGGCATCGAAGACGGCGATCAACTCGCCGCTCGAATGCTTCATTCCGTTGTTGAGGTTGCCGGCCTTGGCGTGTTCGTTTCGATCGCGCGTGAGGTAGCGAACGTCGAGATCCTCACAAAGCTTCCTGAGTTCGTTGTGACGCGCCACAGCCGCCTGGGCCTCGAGCAACTTGTTGGAGTTGCGCTTCTGTAAGGTTCCGCCGTCGTCCAGCAGCCAGACATGCAGTCTTTCGGCTGGATAATCCATGGCCTTCGCCGCGGCCAGCGTGTTGGCGAGGAGATGCGAATCCTCGTTGTAGGAAGGGACGAACACGTCGACATGCGGAAAACGCTCTTCCTTGCTCGCGCGCGATGGGCGCGGAGGCAAGGGCGTGGCTACGATGAACAGGCTGAGCGCCAGCATTGCCACACTGTACATTTCCGCAAGATAGAGCAGCAGACCGGGGATGAAGTTCTCCGGCTGGTTGATCGGCGGCAGTGTGTTGGTCGTGCGCCAATAGACATAGCGAAGAACAATTGAGGTGCCGAAGGCGAGGGCGATCAGCCTCCATGTGCCTTCAGCCTTCAACCCCTTGATGATCGCCATCACGGCGACAACGACAATGCTCGCGATCAGCTGGGTCTGCAGGTTCACTGGCAATGTGATCAACGCGATCACGCACAGAGAAACGATGGCCCACGTAATGATGCTTCGGGCTTTATGCATCAATATCCCTTTGACAATGCAGGCTGGGCGCTTGGGAACACCACAGCCCCTTCACGTCTATCTCTGGCACGCGGCCGTCATGGCCGAATCCCCTATACACTCTGGCAATGGCACAGTGACGCCGCTTGCCGTCACGGTTCTCTGTTGTGTCTGTTCGTTC
The DNA here is from genome assembly GCF_024808055.1 of Rhizobium sp. BK176. Taxonomy (NCBI): domain Bacteria; kingdom Pseudomonadati; phylum Pseudomonadota; class Alphaproteobacteria; order Hyphomicrobiales; family Rhizobiaceae; genus Rhizobium; species Rhizobium sp. BK176. The sequence continues at coordinate 70,015 of NZ_JANUBV010000008.1, forward strand.
GAAGGCGCTGCTGACATGTCTGGTTGCGGCTGACCGCTGGAGCCGTCCGGCAGTGGTACGCGAGGACCTGTCGGGGGCGGCAATTGCAGAGGGGCCTCTTCGGCTTTCGGCTGAACGCTGCGTACGCGAACGACACGAGATTGGATTTCCGGACGGGCAGGTTCATAGCCGAAGGCCATCGGTGTGTTCCTGTAGCCGCCCTCATCGGGATAGATCGGATTGCCGGGGCGCCCGAGTGTTGGATCAGCGCCATGCGGAAATCCAAACGGATTCCAGATTTCTCCATTGAGCGTCCCAACGATTGTGTAGCCGTACATGATGCCCAGCAACTGCCTTTCGGTTGCTCGTGCATCGCAAAGGCGCAATCGCACCTGGATCATTCCGAAGTTGCGCGCTTGTGTGTGGGCCGACCGGCTGGAGCGGATCTGCTGCCAGCCGTAAATGCACGTGTCGCCCGAACCGCTCTCGCCCGACGCGTAGCTGAACGGTCCATAGCTGTTTTGCAGATAGGTCGCCGATCGGGCCATCTGCACACCGGGCACGGCGGCAAATGCTTCGCGGATTATCCCGTTCTCACTGATCATCTGGTAGGAAGCGCTTCCGATGCCGGGATTGGCGCCCGACGCACCAAGGAACTGCACTTTAAGAAAATTCTGCCCGGACACGGAAGATGATGTGTAGAGCGAAATCATCTGCTCCGTGCCGTTGCCGCGCTTGTGTTCGACGACGCTGACAATCGAAGGGCCGCCTGGCGGAGGCAAGGCCAGTGCCCTTTCGGCGGGGACCGTTTCGGAAATGTTTGGTGAGCTAACATTTCCCGACGACTGACATCCGACCACGAGCCCGGCAAGCAATGCCAAGCCTAATGCCTTCAGCAGACTGAACGTTTTGGGTCGCCGCAATCGTCTTTCCTCACCTCCATACGCAAATTTCGCGCTGGACTTGCGAATCAACGACCCTTGGGGCCGCTACCTATGGTAAACGACGATTATGGTTAACCCAACGTTAATGTGCGGCGATAGTTGTCGGTAAGGTTGACTTCAACTCGACGGTGCAGTCAGTCCGGCGACAGGAAGGATACGAACTGTCACCGTTCTCGCGGGCGGACAACGGCCTTAGCGCCGCAACCTCAACTGAATGATAAAAGCGCGACCTCAAATTCAATTATAAGCTGTTGGCGACTTCTCTCAAGGTTGCAATAATATATACCCCTATTGTCGTAGTAAATGAATAACTATTAAGCATTTTACAACAAGAAGGCGCATGCTATTCTTAGAAATCTCTAGGTTTTTAGGGGTGATGTCGGGAATATTCTCGACATAACATACTTCGTTGCGTGCCGTTTTGTCTTAAGAGAGCCAAATGAGCGCGTTGCTTGTTTTTGGCGTGGGCCGCACGACTTGAAGACATAAAAACACAATCTGGAGGAGACATTCGATGTTTCGTACAGAGACGTGGCATCTCTTCGGCTTTTCCTAGAAGCCGCCGAGACATGGAGAGCAGGCAGTGGCTGGGAACCACCTTCGACCGCACGGTCGGACCGGGATGAAGGTAGCCTGAAACATTCATGAGAGGTGAAAACGCGGCAACAATGCCGCTGCATAGCTCAGGTGGACTGCGTTCTGAAAAATGACGCGGCCGGACGTGAAAGCTTTGGAAATTCGCCAAGCATTGGAGTGGGTCCGATGATCAATAGCTTTGGTGAAGATATCTGCTTGCCGTTGGTGCAGTTGATCTACGAAACCGTTGTGAGCCCGCCGGAGTGGGAAAAGGTCATAGCGGAGCTGATCGACATCACCAAGGCCGCGGCGGGAGCTGTCGTAGGCTTCAAGGGGGCGGAAGATCGGCGCGCGAGCGTGTTCGCAAAAGGCGTTCCGAAAAGCGCACTCTCCAATCCTCCGATGATTGCCGCATTGCATGCGGCAACGCTTGCCTTGGGGCAAGGAGCATTCCTGACGATCGATTTAAAGGCGAGGCTCAGTCCTCAATGGGAAGTACCCGTGCGAGACTGCTTTGGTACGGAAGGTTGCCTTCTGACGCTCGTTCTTGTCAAGGAAGGCGGACGCCGGATTACGCTGATGCTCCATTTCGATCGCCCAGGTCGAACCGAAACGGATAGAGCGGCCGAAATGCTGCAGAAATTGCTGCCGCATTTTCAGACGGCCTTTGCCATCCAAAAGGCGACCCTCCTGGAGCGGGAGAGGTCCGCGCATATGGAGAGCGCCTTCTTCAGTTCTTCCGCACCTTCGGCGATTATCACGGAAGACTATCAGGTGCGTCTCGCCAACGGTAGTTTCGAGAAATTTGTCGAGGCATCGCACCTGCTTGTCGAATACAGCGATTCGGCGATCGATTTCGTCGATACGGCCCTTCAGGATGAAGTTGCGCGTCTGATCGGCCTGGCGACATTGCACGGGCGTGTTCGGCACGTTGCCTGGGTCGAGGACAAGGTGAAGAATGTCAAATGGTTGGTAAGCGTCGATGCCCTGTCGGGGCGTGTAGGCCTCGGATCGCAATTCAAGAACGTCTTTGCCACCAACGAGCGTGTTTACATGCTGACGATACGCGAACTTGGTGGAAACAGTCTGTTGGCACCCGACACGATCAAGTCCATCTTTGGCCTGACCCCGACAGAGGCCGATCTCGCATATTGCCTTCTGAGGGGAGAAACGGCGTCGGAGATCGCGCGCCAACGTGGCGTCTCAAAGAATACGGTCCACAACCAGCTTGCCTCCGCGATGGCCCGCGTCGGGGTAAACCGGCAGACGCAATTTCTGCACTGCCTGTCGATGCTGTCCGCGATGTGCTGATCTCTGGCTCAGAAGCGCCAGGTCACGTTGACGGAGACGTTATAGTCGATCGCATGACTCATGCCGATCGTCGGCGATACACCGCCGCCGGCATCCGCGACATAGTCGATCGTCGGCACCTTGTTGACGAAGTTCACGCCGGTGTCCAAGCCGATCACGACGTTTTCCTTGGGTGCGTAGCGCAGCCCGGCGCCGAGGCCAGCAAGAAGACTGGCGTCGTCGCGTGTCTCGGAAATGAAGTCGAAGGGACCCGTCGTCATCGTTGGCAGAATTGCCGAATAGTGGCTTCGATAACGCGAATGCAGGTAGGCGCCGCCCAGCCTGGCGTCGAACGAAACACTGAGATCCGGCTGCAGGGCTTGGGTTACAGCCAGCTCGGCGATGGCACCGACATAGCGCGCGTCGAGTTCGTCGGTTTGCGTGAAGCCGACCTCAGGCACCACGATGCCCGGTTGATTGGCGGTTATACGGAGCGTTCTGCGAAAATCCACGTCGCGATCGATGGAGCGGTACATGGGGCCGAATTTAGGAGTAACCGTCCAGCCGCCCTGAAGATCGATCGGAGCGCCGAGAAGCAGTTCCTGATCGATCACGAAGGCATCCTCGCTGCGCTTGTCGATGAACGCGCTGCTGCTGAGGTCACCGGTCGCGGCCAGGGTAAAGCCGGTGTTGTCACCATAGGCTGCGTAGGCCGCGGCGCTCTGGGTCGAACCGTTAGTCAGGGTAGCTGCGAAAGACCCGCCGGTCACCCCCGTTTGGGATGCAAAGTGGGTCACACGCCCGCCCGCGGGCGACGAATCCGAGAGAAAGGTGTGACCCGTCGCGCTTGCACTGTCGGTAAACGTGACATCAGCGGTGGCGGTCGCGGGCAGCGTTCCTATAGGCGACGCGGTCAGTAGGCTCGGATCGATGCGACCGTTCGCCGAATTTCCTAAGCTGAAGTTCAGGGAATTTTGGCCGGCAAGGCTTGTTCGGTCGGTCGAGCTGGACGACAGGTCGGCGATACCGCCATTCCATTCCAGAAACAGGGGCTGCGAACCGATTTGCCCGAGCGGCAAATCGAGGCTGATGCCAAAGCCAATGCCATCGTCAATGACTCTGCTGTCGCCGGTTCCAAGAAAGTCGGGTCCCCGGGGAGCCCAGCTTGGCAAGCTGAACCAGTTGATACCGGTGCCGATCTGCACGCCTGTCGCGGGCTCGACACTCTGCGCCGTCGGCGCTGTTTTGATGTCATCGGCGACTGCAATCGATTCGCTGCTTGCAATGCTTGCCAGTGTCGCAACAAGGATAGCAGCCAGTTTGTGAGACTGAACGGCCCAACAAATCCGCATTCCCTATCACCTCGATATGGCCGCCGAAGCACGCCGGCACGACACACTGAGGTCTATTTCTATTATAATTTAGTATACAATCAATTAGCCTGGTTTCCTCCATTCGGAAGATCACCCGAACGGTGCATAAATGTCACGGCACCGACACGACGCAGAGTTTCTCGCCGCTCGGACCGTAAACCGTCAGCCGGGCGCTCCAGCCATTCGGCGACACGGAGACGGTTGAGCGCGAAAGCGCAAGCCGTCCCGGGTCATCCTTCTGGAAATCGCCGCCTTGAACGTTGCTTGAGGTGTTGCCATTGGCATTCGAGAAAATCTCGAACTGATAGCTTCCTTGGCCGCGACCGTCGCTTTCGATCGTCGGGACTAGGGTCATAGCGCCCCCTTTATCATGGTGCTCGATGATGCAATGGACGGGAGGGAGGGCAGCCATCATTGTAGGACTCCAAGGCAAAAGAGGCCAGCGGCGGCGCCGCTGACCTTCAAAGATACTCGACTAATGCTGGATGGTCACAGAGTTGTTGCCAACGCCGGACTGATAGGTCTGCGAGTTGTTGCCGCGGCCAAACTGCAGCGTACCAGAAACGTTTCCCAGGCCCTGTTGTACGGTAAGCGAGTCATTGCGGCGGCCGAACTGGGCTGTTCCGGATTCATTGAATGCGCCATGTTGAATGGTCGTCGAGTTGTTTCGAACGCCCACTTGGCCAGTACCGCTGAAGTTGCGGAAGCCACTCTGGAACGTACCGGCGCTGTTGCCCCAGCCGGTTTGGTCTGTGATGGATTCATTATCCGCTGCGAAGACAGCCGTAACTGATGAAAGCGCGAACACGGTTGCGATTACTAGGCCCTTGATTTTCATCGTATCTCTCCTCTTCCTCCCGTCGGGATTGACGGTTGAGAGACACTACCGCATCGCCAGTCGCGCGAGTGCTTCAAAGCTTACCTACCGGGAGAGGGAAGTCTCTAATTCAAGCAAGGCAATATGGTCCCTATTTGGCGAAACAGCGCAACCAATGATCTGTTGTGCCATCCCGATAGTGATCATCACCAGACGATTGGGACAGGAAGCAGCACGGAGATTTGAACCACAAATTGCAAACTCTGAGAACAGCGATCGGTTGGAACGTGTCCAATTCTTAGCTCCAACGTCGGAAGAGGGCGCTTGCGTTGACGCCACCAAAACCGAAGCCGTTAGTGATCGCATATTCCGTGACAAGTTCACGTCCCGACTTGCCGACAATGTCGAGCCCTTCGGCAGCGGGATCGGTTTCATCGAGATTGCGGGTGGGCGGCGCGATCTGGTCGCGCAATGCAAGGATCGTGAAGATCGCCTCAAGCCCACCCGCGGCGCCAAGCAGATGGCCGGTGGCGGACTTCGTCGCACTTATGGCAATCTCGCCGTTACGGCCGAAGACGGTGCCGATGGCCGCCATTTCGCCGCGGTCGCCGACGGGGGTGGATGTCGCATGAGCGTTGAGGTGCTTGATCTCCGACGGTGCTATCCGCGCCTGCCGGATTGCTGCCTCCATCGCCCGGCGCGCACCATCGCCGTCCTCCGGTCCCGCGGTCATATGGTAAGCGTCGGCCGCAGTGCCATATCCGACAAGCTCGGCCAGCGGCGTGGCGCCCCGGGCGAGAGCATGCTCCAGCGACTCGATAACCAGGATGCCCGCGCCTTCGCCCATGACAAAGCCATCGCGGCCGGTATCAAACGGACGCGAGGCAAGCTCCGGCCGATCGTTGAAGCCCGTCGAGAGTGCCCGCGCCGCAGCGAAGCCGCCGAGGCTGACTCTGTCGATGCAAGCCTCCGCGCCGCCGCAGATCGCAATATCCGCTTCGCCTGAGCGGATCAGCCGTGCGGCATCTCCGATCGCCTGCACACTGGCGGCACAGGCTGTGACGGGAGCGCCGAGCGGACCCTTGAAGCCATAGCGGATACTCACCTGGCCTGCTGCTAGGTTGACGAGGAACGACGGCACGATGAAGGGCGAGAGTCGACGAACGCCGCGCGTCTCAACTGTACGGACCGCATCCGTGATAGCGGGAAAGCCCCCGACGCCGGAGGCAATGATCGTCGCTGTGCGCTCCCGCGCGACCGTATCGTCAGGGGTCCATCCGGCCTGCCGGACTGCTTCGTCGGCAGCGCCCATCGCAAAGTGGATGAAGCGGTCCATTTTCTTCTGGTCCTTGGGCTGAATATAGCGGTCCGGATCGAATCCGCCTTCAGCGTCCTCTGCGGCCGATGGCACGACACCGCCGACCTTGGCGGAGAGGTCGCCGACGATGTCGTCGCTGAGAACCCTAAGCCCGGAGCCGCCGGCAAGCAGCCGTTGCCATGCCGTTTCAACGCCCGTGCCAAGCGGCGACACGAGTCCCATGCCAGTCACGACGATCCGATCCATCTGTCTTTTCCTTGTTAGGCATCGATGCCGAGATACCATGCCCTCGCGCGTGCAATGCGGTCGCGATCGCTTTCCGCAGCCGCCGGGCCGGGAAGCAGGCAGGTATTTCGAGGGGTAAGTTCTTCGCCGGTTTCGACGTCGACGAGTTTGGTATGCCGCTCCTTGCCGGAGGCAGAGTCGCCGAGCAAGAAGGCTAGATCTTCCTCCGGCACATGGCGGCGGCCCCACGAAAACAACGCCATCAGAACCGGAAAGAAATCTTGGCCCTTTTCCGTCAACACATATTCGTGCCGGGCGGGGCGATCGCTGTAGCGCCGTTTCTGGAGGAGGCCGGCCTCGACAAGATGTGCAAGCCGACGGGTGAGGATGTTCGGGGCAACGCCGAGGCTCTTCTGGAATTCGTCGAAGCGTGTGAGGCCCTGAAACGCATCGCGCAAGATCATAATACTCCACCAGTCGCCGACGCTGTCGAGCGCACGGGCCACCGGGCATTTGAAATTGGCAAAGCTTGTTCGTTGCATAATGCAAGCCACTATAAGAATGACTTCCATTATGCAAGTAACTTCTGGCGGAGCCGTCAGCGGTGTCGATCCCTCGGCGAAGCGCGGCAGGGCGGGCTTGCAATCAAAGGATTGAGAAAGCTACCCGGCAAGCCGGTGATTGGGGGACCCGTCGGCACCATCGATCAAGGTGATGTTCCTGCCCTTCGATTTGGCGCGAAGGAGCGCCGCGTCTGCCCTTTGCAGCAGCGTGGCGGCTGGTTTGTCATCATCCGCCAAGGCAATCCCGATCGATACAGTTACGGTCCCCAGCGGCCGCCCCTGATAGGTTATGGGTGCGGCCTCGACCGCGTTGCGAAGTTTTTCCCCAATATCGAATGCCGATTCCCGCGTCCCTTCGGGGAGAAGGACCGTGAACTCCTCGCCGCCGAACCTGTAAACGCAACCCGACTTGCCGGCCGTCTCGGCCATCAGGGTCGCAACTTGCCGCATGACGTGGTCGCCGGCATCATGGCCAAACTCGTCATTGAAGTGCTTGAAGTGATCGATGTCGACCATCAGGCAGGCCGTCGGGCGGTCAACGGTGTCTCGGCGCAGCCGGTTCATCTCGTCGTCCAGCGAGCGTCGATTGAGAAGCCCTGTCAGGGGATCGCGCACGGCAAGCTGCGTCAGCCGCTCCCTGAGCTGAAGATTGGCGATCGCCAGCCCGATATTCTCGGCGATGATCTCAATGTAGAGCCTTGCGGTCTCCATCGCCTTGCCGCCATCGGTGCCCTCGAAATACAACAGACCGACTGTGTCGCCATGGGCGGAGAGCGGTATGCAGATGCAGGCGTGTTCCCCTTCCTCAAGATGTTGGCAGGGCACATCGTCCCGCGAATGGTCGCTCACATGCGGCCTGCCGCGTCTCAATCCCCAGCATTCCGCCGGCGCCAGGACGTCATGCGACCGGTTCGGTTGAAGCCAGCGGCTGGCGGAGGTAAGGGCCGACCGGCCACCGTTCATGAGGTACAGGTGTCCGGCGAGATGTGGAAAGATCTGCGGCGCGAAAAGTGAAACGACATCGGCGAGTTCCTCCTGTTGCTGGCAGGCCTGAAGCCGATGCATCATCTGAAGAATGTGATCCTTCGTTTTCTGATCGCGCCGTCGCTCGGCATCCAGGCGCTCTCGCTCCAGGCCGTTGTCGCGGAAGATCTGGATCGCTTCGTTCATTTCGCCGATCTCGTCGTGCCGCCTGTCAGGCAGCACCTCGACGTCATAGTCCTGCTTTGCCAGTCGATTGACGATCCCAGTCATTCTGAGCAGCGGCGTTGCCACCCGACGCTTCAACACAAAATAAAGGACGCCGATGAAGACGGCCGCCGTCAGCCCCAACATCGACTTCGCTATATTGTCCCAGAGGTCGGTTCTTGCTTTTGCAGCAGCGAGTTCGTCGTCGGCACGGGTCGCCACGAGATCGGTAAAATGCTGAACGCTGGCGAGCAGATCAGTCTGCAAGCGCTCATGCTCGGGTCCAAAAAGGGTTTGCCTTGCACCGTCGCGATCGCCGTTCCCATAATCAGCAACGGCGCGTTCCTCGATTTGGTCCAATGCCTCCGCGTCACTTTCCAACCGGCGCAATGCGGCAAGTTCCGGCGATGACAGATCGGTCAACTTCAAGCCCTTGATGGCTTCCTCGCGAGCGCGTTCCTCTCCATCGGCGCTGCGGAAGGCCTGAAGGTGACGGTCCTCGCCGCGCATCACGTAGAGGCGGGCATCCTCCGTTGTCTGTTCGGCTGCTATTGCGAGCTGATCAGCAAGCTCGTCGAGTTGCTGGCGCATCTCCACCGCCGACCGTTCGCGCACGGCGCTGTAGGCAGACAGAATGAAGGCTCCGCCCGAGAGAACGGTGAGTACAACCGTCACGGCATAGGCCCAATTTGTAATCGTGCTGATCCGCATTCTGTCTCGTACCTTCGCCCCCTGGGTGGTCCTTCTGCGATGCTAAGATAGATGAATAAATGAGCACTTAATTGTATTTGCCGACCGAATTCTGGTAGCGCCAATCGATCTGCAACGGCAGTCTACCATGTTACGCGCGGAGCCGCCCTTTGTATGCTCGCGCGACGTGCTGCGCTTTCACCCGCCGAGTCGCCACCACTATTGACCACTACGCGAGAAAAAGTATTCCTTTTGTCGACAAAAGGATTCTTCAATGGCTGACACAGATTCGAACTCCACCCCAGAGCGCAAGCGCGGCTCCGGCGTCAAGATGGTCTACGACCTCTTGCGCGACGAGATCCTTGATCTTGTATTGCCGCCCGGCAGCCCCATCGATGAAGTGCAGTTGGCCGAGCGATTCAAGATGTCGCGTACGCCGATCCGCGAGGCATTGGTTCGGCTGGCGGGCGAGGGGCTGATTGAGACGCTGCCAAACCGTTCGACTATGGTATCGAATATCGACTTCCTGAATCTCAACACCTTCTTCGACGCGTTGGTCCTGATGTACCGCGTGACGACACGGCTTGCGGCGCGAAACCACCGCCCGGAGGATTTGGCGATTATCCGCGGCTTCCATGCAGACTATGCGGCGGCCGTTGAGGGACGCAATGCACTGACCATGATCTCCACCAATGCGGCTTTCCACGCAGCAATCGCCGAGGCGGGCCGCAATCCCTATTTCACCAGCCTGTTCCGTCGTTTGCTGGATGAGGGGAGACGCATTCTGCGACTTTACTACCGGTCTTACGACGAGCAGTTTCCGCAACGCTTCGTCGATGAGCATGCGGAAATCATCGCTGCTATCGAGGCACGCGACATCGAGGCGGCCGACCGCTTGGGCAAGGCGCACGCGGAGCAGATCGTTGCCCAGGTGCAGAAGCTTTTCAGCCGTGATGTCGGGATCGACATAGCGCTTTAAAGACTGCGGCGGCCTTTGCGTTTTTCTTGTCGACAAATAAAATACAAGATGATATATCACCTGACAAAGAGGGAGGCTCTGCACGTTTGTGTCGGCCGACTGATCAAACGGCCGAAAGGAGACCGATATGAAGGCTAAGATTTTCTCGGGCGTGATCCCCGCCCTGATGACCCCCTGCAAGCAGGATCGTACCCCCGATTTCGACGCCCTTGTCCGCAAGGGACAGGAACTGATCGTCCAGGGCATGTCGGCAGTCGTTTACTGCGGTTCGATGGGTGACTGGCCGCTCCTGACCGATGCGCAGCGCATGGAAGGCGTCGAGCGCCTGGTAAAGGCTGGCATCCCGGTCATCGTTGGGACCGGTGCCGTCAACAGCGCCTCGGCCGTTGCACATGCAGCGCACGCCCAGAAGGTAGGCGCCCAGGGCCTGATGGTCATCCCGCGTGTCCTGTCGCGTGGCTCGGTGATCGGCGCCCAGAAGGCGCACTTCAAGGCAATCCTTTCGGCTGCCCCCGATCTTCCTGCTGTCATCTACAACAGCCCCTATTATGGTTTTGCCACCCGCGCTGATCTGTTCTTTGCGCTCCGGGCCGAGCATCCTAACCTAGTCGGTTTCAAGGAATTCGGCGGCGCTGCCGATATGCGTTATGCGGCCGAGAACATCACCAGCCGCGATGATGGTGTTTCGCTGATGATCGGCGTCGACACGGCCGTCTTCCACGGCTTCGTGAACTGCGGTGCGACCGGCGCCATCACCGGCATCGGCAATGTGCTGCCCAAGGAAGTGCTGCACCTCTGCAACCTCTCGCAGGCAGCGGCTGAAGGCGATGCGGATGCCCGCCAGCGGGCGCTGGAGCTCGAGCAGGCACTGGCAGTGCTCTCCTCGTTCGACGAAGGCCCGGACCTCGTCCTGTTCTTCAAGCACATGATGGTGTTGAAGGGTGACAAGGAATACACGCTGCACTTCAACGAAACCGACGTCCTGACGGACAGTCAGCGCGGTTACGTCGAATCTCAGTTCAAGCTCTTCAACAACTGGTACGCAGAGTGGAGCAAGCTCCCCGGCGCAGTGGCGAAGTACAAGGCTTGATTTTCTAAAGCTCTCAGATCGAAAGGCCCTCCAACGGAGGGCCTTTTTGCGTTTCCGGCGGTCTCAGGTGGTGGCTCAGGCCACCGCCTCCAGGCCGAGTGCGAGCAACCGCTCGAGCTGCTTGATTTCGGCCTCGGTCAGCGTGACGCCATTGGCTTCCGATTTTGCACGCGCCACATACCGGCGCTGTGAGGGCAGGCGGGCGCCTTGGCCGACGATTGCCTCAAACAGCATCTCTGCACGCGCAAACTGATTGCCCGGCCGGCCGGCGGCGAAGGCCTCCGGCGAGAATGCAATGATCAACTCGCCGTGGAAGGGCGCAAGTGTTGTCGTGCCGAGATAGTCGAGCACCTCTGGGCTTGTCAGGTCGCCGATCATGATGCCGGCGAGCAGCTCGATCATCGTGCCGATGGCCGAGCCCTTGTGTCCGCCGAATGGCAGCATGGCGCCAGCAAGCGCAGCTTCCGGATCGGTCGTCGGGTTGCCGTCGGCATCGATCGCCCAGCCGTCCGGCAACGATTTTCCCGCCCGCCGATGCAGCTCGATTTCCCCGCGCGCGGCAACCGAGGTGGCGAAATCGAAGACATAGGGTGGCTGGCCGGCGCGCGGCCAGGCGAATGCAAAGGGGTTGGTGCCGAGCAGGGGTTTGTTGCCTCCTGTCGGTGCAACTGTCGCATAGCTCGGGCACATGACGAGACCCGCAAGTCCTTGTTCGGTAAGCGCTTCTGCTTCTGGCCACAGGGCGGAGAAGTGGGTGCAGTCGTTGATAACGAGTGCTGCCAGTCCGCATGCTCGAGCGCGCTCCGCGAGTGCCGGAAGGCCGAGTTCGAAGGCCGGATTGGCGAAGCCGCCCTTGGCGTTGACCTTTACAATCGCCAAACCCTCCTGCAGCAGCAATTCCGGAACCGCATCCGGCTTCACCTTGCCCGCTTTGACGGTACGCAACGCACCTTCGATCCGATAGATACCGTGCGACTTGCAGGCATCCCGCTCACCGGCGACAATTACGCGAGCGAGCGCACCGGCTTGGATCTCGTTGAGGCCTGCCTTGCGGAAAATTGCATCGACCCTCTCCTGCAGGGCCGCGACGGTCAGGGTGGTGTTCTCGCTCATCTTGTGTCTCTCATGGCTGGCCCGGCCGCCGAAGGCGATCGAGTGTTGAAGTTATAAATACATAGAGTATACAAAGATCCGGCATGCGCAATTCGCCTGCAGATGGATTTTCGCAAGGCGCCCCCGGCTTTCAAGGAAGGAATAGCAAATGGTCTTCACTCCCAATGGAAAACACCTCGTCGCGGGCGAATGGCTCGACGGAGCGGGTACTTTTGCATCCGCACCGGCGCATGGTCCAGTGCATCAGTTCGCCGTTGGCACGGTCGACCTGGTGAGCCGCGCCTGCGAGGCGGCCGAAGATGCCTTCTGGAGCTACGGCTACTCCACACGCGCAGAGCGGGCCGCGTTCCTTCGTGCGATCGCTGACGAGATCGAGGCGCGGGCCGAGGCAATCACGGAGATTGGTAGCCAGGAAACGGGTCTGCCGGAAGCGCGCCTGCAGGGCGAACGCGGCCGCACGACCGGCCAGTTGCGGCTCTTTGCCGATCACATCGAAAAGGGCGAATATCTTGACCGCCGCCGTGACGCGGCGCTGCCTGACCGTCAACCCGCGCCGCGGCCGGAGATCCGCCTCATTCAGCGCCCGATCGGCCCGGTGGCCGTCTTCGGTGCGTCGAACTTCCCGCTGGCCTTCTCGACTGCTGGCGGTGATACGGCCGCCGCACTAGCCGCGGGTTGCCCTGTCGTGGTCAAGGGTCACTCGGCGCATCCCGGCACCGGCGAAATCGTCGCCCAGGCGATCGAAGCTGCCATCCGCAAGACCGGTATTCATCCCGGCGTCTTCTCGCTGATCCAGGGCGGCAATCGCCAGGTCGGCGAAGCCCTGGTGCAGCATCCGCGTATCAAGGCTGTTGGCTTCACCGGCTCGCTCGCCGGCGGTCGCGCGCTCTTCAACCTATGTGCCGCACGGCCTGAGCCGATCCCGTTCTTCGGTGAACTCGGTTCTGTCAATCCGATGTTCCTTTTGCCCGAAGCGCTGAAGGCACGCGGCGAAACGCTCGGCCAGGGCTGGGCGGGATCGCTGACCATGGGTGCCGGGCAGTTCTGCACCAATCCCGGCATCGCCGTGGTGGCGGAAGGCGCCGAAGCCGATCGCTTCGTGGCCGCAACGGTTGAAGCACTGGGCAAGGTGGCGCCGCAGACCATGCTCACGGACGGCATCGCGAAGGCCTATCAGGATGGACAGGCGCGCTTTGCAACCCGCAATACGGTCAACCCGCTGTTCACCGGCGAGTCCTCCGGCCGGACGGCTGCACCCAACCTTTTTGAGACGACCGGTGCGCAGTTCCTGGCCGACCACGCCCTCGGTGAAGAGGTCTTCGGGCCGCTTGGCCTTGTGGTTCGCGTTAAGACGATTGATGAGATGGAGCAACTGGCGCGCGGCTTCGAAGGTCAGTTGACGGCGACGATCCACATGGATGCCGGCGACATCGCCGACGCCCGCCGTCTGCGCCCAGTGCTCGAGCGTAAGGCGGGGCGCGTCCTTGTCAACGGTTTCCCGACGGGCGTCGAGGTCGTCGATTCCATGGTCCATGGCGGCCCCTATCCGGCTTCGACGAACTTCGGAGCAACCAGCGTCGGCACGATGTCGATCCGCCGCTTCCTGCGGCCGGTCTCGTACCAGAATATGTCGGAAGATCTTCTGCCTGAGGATTTCCTCGGCTGATTTTCATCGAGAGGTAGAAAAGCAAAGGGCGGCCACTACTTGGCCGCCCTTTTTGTCGACATGATCGCTATTCGTCTTATACTTTTTGCATACTTGATGTATTTTAAGATTGATTTGCGCGCGCTGAAGAGGAATAGTGCGCCTCGCTGTCCATCGACAAATCCAACTCTGGGAGAGAGAAAAATGAAAACCTCGGTCCTCGCTTTCGGCCTTCTGGCCGCCGCCACCCTCCTGACCAGCCCGGCCAAAGCCGACAAGCTGGACGACATCATCGGTTCGGGCACGCTGCGCTGCGCCGTTGTGCTGGACTTCCCACCGATGGGTTCGCGCGACGAGAACAACAATCCGATCGGCTTCGACGTGGACTACTGCAACGATCTGGCCAAGGCGCTCGGCGTAACTGCCGAAATCGTCGAGACCCCGTTCCCTGAGCGTATTCCGGCGCTGATGTCCGGCCGCGTCGATGTCGGCGTCGCCTCCACCTCCGACACGCTGGAGCGTGCCAAGACCGTCGGCATGACCGTTCCCTACTTTGCCTTCGAGATGGCGGTTACCGCCAACGAGAAGTCGGGCGTGAAGTCCTTCGAAGACATGAAGGGCAAGGTTGTCGGCGCAACCGCTGGCACCTACGAAGCGATCGCGCTCGAACAGCAGGTGAAGGCTTGGGGTGTCGGCGAGTTCCGTCCTTACCAGACGCAGGCCGACGTGTTCCTCGCACTGAGCCAGGGCCAGCTTGACGCCACCGTCTCGACCTCGACCGTTGCTCAGGCCAACGTCAAGACCGGCAAGTTCCCGGGCATCGCAGTGGTCGGCAAGGCGCCGTTCGATATCGACTACGTCGCGCTCTTCACCAACCGTGAGGAGTACGGCCTGGTCAACTACCTGAACCTGTTCATCAACCAGCAGGTTCGCACCGGCCGCTACGCCGAGCTCTACAAGAAGTGGGTCGGCGGCGACGTCCCGTCGCTCGCGGTCAACGGCGTTTACCGCTAATCTGGACCGTTTCTCCCGCGGCGCGAGGTCATCCCTCGCGCCGTAGCTTTACGACAAGGTGAGACGGTCATGTTTAACTACACCTTCCACTGGAACCAAGCGCTCAAGGCATTGCCACAAATGCTCGACGGCGCGCTGGTCACGCTGCAGATCGCGCTCCTGTCCATGATTATCGGACTGGCGTGCGCGCTTGCACTGACCTTGTTCCGACTCTCCGGCAACCGCATTCTCGCTGGCTTTGCCACTGCCTGGGTCGAGATCGCGCGAAACACACCTGCGCTCTTCCAGATCTACATGGCCCATTTTGGCCTTGGCAATTTTGGCATTCACCTCACGCCGTTTACCGCGCTCCTGGTTGGCATTGCCTTTAACAACGCCGGTTACTTGGCAGAGAATTTCCGTGGCGCACTGAAGGCGATCCCGGACACACAGACACGCGCCGGGCGCTCGCTTGGCATGACGTCCATGCAGGCGTTTCGACTGATTGTCCTTCCGCAAATGCTGCGCGTGGCGTTCCTGCCGGCGACCAACCAGATGGTCTGGGCAGTTCTGATGACCTCGCTCGGCGTGACCGTCGGCATGAACACCGATCTCGCCGGCGTGACGCAGGAGCTGAATGCGCGCTCTTTCCGCACCTTTGAATTCTTCGCCTTGGCCGCGGTGATCTACTACGTCATCGCCAAAGTTCTGACCCTTGCCGCCCGGGCACTTGCCTGGCGCATGTTCCGCTACTGAGAGAGGTGAGAGATGTTTGGTACTGCCCTCACCTGGGGTGATCTGGCCTTCCTGGCGCAAGGCGCGGGGATGACGCTCGCGGTCACCGTTGTTTCGGTCGCGGCCGGAACCGTCCTCGGGATCCTCTTCGGGATGATCCGCGTCGAACTCGGACCCTACTGGTCCGCACCGCTGACCTTCGCTCTCGACGTCTTCCGCTCGGTGCCTTTGTTGATCCAGCTTGTGCTCGGCAATGCCTTGCAGTCGATCATGCGGCTTGGCTGGCCTCCGTTCACGACCTCCTGCGTTGTGCTGTCGCTCTATACGGCTGCCTACTGCACGGAAATCGTCCGCGGTGGAATTTCTTCGGTGCCGCCGACCACACGGCGTGCTGCCCGGTCGCTCGGCATGACCTGGTCGCAGGATATGCGCTACATTGTCATGCCGCTTGCGACACGCGTTTCGCTGCCGTCCTGGATCGGCCTGACGCTTGGCGTCATGAAGGATTCCGCGCTGGTACTTTGGCTCGGCCTGATCGAGCTGCTGCGCGCCTCGCAGATCCTCGTGACCCGGCTGCAGGAACCGTTGTTCATCCTGATGATCTGCGGCGCCGTCTACTTTATTATCAGCTTCCCCATCGCCCGGATTGGCGGGTATCTCGAAAAACGGTGGTCCCCCAATGATTGAGATTGAAAACGTCCGCAAATCCTTCGGCTCATTGGAGGTCCTGAAGGGCATCAACCTCACTGTCCCCAAGGGCGAGGTACTGACCATCATCGGTGGTTCCGGCTCGGGAAAGTCGACATTGCTCACCTGTATCAATGGTCTCGAAGCCATCGATAGCGGCCGTATCGTTGTTGACGGCACGGATGTCCATGCCAAGGCGACCGACCTGAACAGGCTCCGCCGCAAGCTCGGTATCGTCTTCCAGCAGTGGAACGCGTTCCCGCATCTGACGGTGCTGGAAAACGTCATGCTCGCGCCCAGAAAGGTGCTCGGCCTTCCCAAGGCAGAAGCCGAAGCGATGGCTGTAAAGCAGCTTACCCACGTCGGCCTGGGGGAGAAGCTGAAGGTCTATCCGAACCGCATGTCCGGTGGCCAGCAGCAGCGCATGGCGATTGCGCGCGCGCTCGCCATGTCGCCGGAATACATGCTGTTCGACGAGGTCACCTCGGCGCTCGACCCGCAGCTCGTCGGCGAAGTCCTCGACACGCTGCGCATGCTCGCCTCCGAAGGGATGACGATGATCTGCGTCACGCACGAAATGAAGTTTGCGCGTGAGGTTTCCGATCGCGTCGCTTTCTTCCACAAGGGTGTGATGGCTGAGATTGCTCCGCCGGAAGAGCTGTTCGGTGCGCCGAAGGATCCGGAGCTGCAGGCATTCCTCGCTGCCACTCACTGAGGCGATGATGAACGATCAAACCCAACCTGATGTGATCGTGATCGGCGCTGGAGTCGTTGGGCTTTCCGCGGCGATCGCAGCGCAGGCACGGGGCCTTTCCGTGGTCGTACTCGATCGCGAAGGTCCCGCTGCCGGAGCATCGGCAGGCAATGCCGGAGCCTTCGCCTTTACCGACATCCTGCCGCTCGCCTCACCCGGCATCCTGAAGAAGGCGCCGAAGTGGCTGCTCGACCCGCTCGGGCCGCTTTCGGTGCCGCCGGCCTATGCCTTGCAGATCGCACCATGGATGTTTCGGTTCTGGCGGGCCTGTGCGCCCAGTTGTGTTGCCCATTCGACCGCAGCGCAAACCGCGCTGATGGATCTTTCGAAAGCCGAGCTCGAACCGTTCCTGCAGCAGACCGGCACCGCCGCCATGCTGCGCAAGGACGGTAATCTTCAGGTCTATGAAGGCGGGGCCGAGTTCAAGGCCTCGCTTCCCGGCTGGAAGGCGCGCGAAGCGCACGGTGTCGAGTTCCACCACCTCGATGCGGCTGGGATCGCGGAGATCCAGCCCGGCCTCGCGACGCGTTTCACCCATGGGACCTTCACGCCCGGCTGGTACTCGATCGCCGATCCCAAACTCTATACCCTGGCTTTGGCAGATCACTTCCGTGCCATGGGCGGCACGATCGAGCGCGTCGAAGTTACAGCCTTGCGTCCCGCCGAGGGTGGTGTCGATGTTCTGAGCGTCGGCGGCAGTTTGCGACGGGCCGCACAGATCGTGTTGTCGGCAGGCGCCTTTTCCCATCAAGTGGCGCGCACGATCGGCGAGAAGATTCCGCTCGAAACCGAGCGTGGCTACAATACCACGCTTCCTCCCGAGGCTTTCGACCTGCGCACGCAGATTACCTTCGGCGGTCACGGTTTTGTCGTTACCCGGCTATCGACGGGGATTCGCGTTGGTGGCTCCGTCGAACTCGGAGGGCTGAAGCTGCCGCCGAATTTCCAACGCTCGGAAGCGATGCTGGAGAAAGCTCGCAGCTTCCTGCCCGGGTTGAAGCCGCACGGCGGTGTGCAATGGATGGGGTTCCGTCCGTCTTTGCCCGACAGCCTGCCCGCCATCGGCCACGCCCGCGATACGCAGCGGGTGATCCATGCTTTCGGCCACGGCCATCTCGGCCTCACGCAGTCGGCAGGCACCGCACGCATCGTCGCGGATCTGTTGACTGGCAAGAAGCCCGCGATCGACATCGCGCCCTTCTCGCCCCAAAGATTCTGACGGGGATCAAGGCGAGCGAACCGTGACGTTTGCTCGTAACATCCCCGTTGGTGAATGCCATCTCTCTCCTTGAGGCTTCGCCGACATGAAACACTCTGTACCCGATCGCAGCATTCTCGCTGGCTCTGCCCACGGTCCGGTTATCGCCACCGATGAGGCTCTGAGCTTCTGGGGTGGAGTCGACCCAGCGACCGGCTGTGTGATCGACGTACACCACCCGCTTCACGGGGCGTGCCTGACAGGCAGCATCTTGATGATGCCGTCGAGCCGTGGGTCCTGCACGGGCTCCGGCGTTCTCCTCGATCTTGTGCTGACAGGGCGCGCACCGGCCGCTCTGGTTTTTTCCGAGGCCGAGGATGTGCTGACGCTCGGTGCGCTGATCGCGTCTGAAATGTTCGGAAAGCCGCTGCCTGTCCTGCGGCTTGGGCCCGACGCCTTCTCCGCACTCTCCCGTGCGAAAACCGCCGAGATCAGCGATAAGGCCGTCGTGGCAGACGGGTTGGAGATTCCGATTGCATCTCCGGCAACCGCTGCACTCGATCTTAGCGAAGCCGACCGCGCCATGCTGAACGGACAGCAGGGCGTCGCCGTGCAGCAGGCCATGCGCATCATCAGCGCCATGGCAGCGCAGCAGGGCGCGCACGGACTTGTCGATGTCACGCAAGGCCACATCGACGGCTGCATTTATGCGAGCCCGGCCAATCTCACCTTCGCGGAAAAGATGGCCGACATGGGGGCGCAGGTTTGCGTGCCGACCACGATGAACGCCATTTCCGTCGATCGCGCCAATTGGCAGACGCAGGGCGTGCCGCAAGCCTTCGGCGACCCGGCGGCCCGGCTTGCCGATGCCTATGTCCGCATGGGCTGTCGACCGACCTTCACCTGCTCTCCTTACCTGCTTGACAGCGCGCCGCAGCCGGGCGAATCCATCGCCTGGGCGGAATCCAATGCGGTGATCTTCGCCAACACAGTGCTCGGAGCCAGAACGGCAAAGCACCCGGATTTCCTGGATCTCTGCATCGCGCTGACCGGTCGAGCGCCACTTTCCGGGGTCTATCTCGACGAGCACCGGAAGGCACGGCGGATCATCGATGTGGAGTTGCCGGCAGAGGTCGACGACGCCTTCTGGCCACTGATCGGCTATCTCGCCGGTCGCGCGGCGCCGGACCGCATTCCGCTTCTGCGCGGCCTTGGTCCCGCACAGCCGACGCTGGATGATCTCAAGGCCCTGTGCGCCGCCTTCGGCACCACCTCTGCTGCACCCATGCTGCATATCGAAGGCGTCACGCCCGAAGCTGCCGGCGCTGCCCGCGATAATGCCGACCATGCATCGATCTCCCGTGCCGACATGGCTGCGGCCTGGACCGCCCTGAACGGTGGGCCGGAGGAGGTGGAACTCATCGCTATCGGCAGTCCGCATGCCTCCTTGACCGAATGCCGCGCCTTGGCTGAAGTTCTGGCTGGTCGTCGCCGACATGCCAGCGTCGCGGTGATCGTCACTGCCGGTCGCCAGGTGATCAGTGATGCCCGCAACGAGGGTCTGCTCGGCAGGTTGGAGGATGCGGGCGTGCAGGTTCTCCCGGATCTTTGCTGGTGTTCGATTTCCGAGCCGCTGTTTCCGACGCGGACCCGTGCCCTGCTGACGAATTCCGGCAAGTACGCCCACTACGGCCCAGGGCTCTCCGGCCGCGCCGTTCGCTTCGGCAGCCTTGCTGATTGTGTCGAAGCGGCTCTAACGGGTCGCGTCCCCCCGCGGCTCCCCAATTGGCTTTCCTGAGGAGGTATCATGCGCAGTACCAAGACCATCCATGTCGTGTCCGCCCATGCCGAGGGCGAGGTGGGCGATGTCATCGTTGGCGGCGTCACGCCGCCGCCCGGCGAAACCATATGGGAACAAAGCCGCTGGATCGCCCGTGACGGGACGTTGCGCAACTTCGTGCTGAACGAACCGCGCGGCGGTGTCTTCCGCCACGTCAATCTGCTGGTGCCTCCGAAGCATCCCGATGCCGATGCCGCCTTCATCATCATGGAGCCCGAGGACACGCCTCCGATGTCCGGCTCGAACTCAATCTGCGTCTCCACGGTGTTGCTGGACAGCGGCATTCTGCCGATGCAGGAGCCCGTTACCGAGATCACCCTGGAAGCCCCCGGTGGCCTCGTTCGCGTGCGCGCCGAATGCCGGAACGGCAAGGCCGAGCGCATCTTCGTGCAGAACCTGCCGAGCTTTGCGGAACGACTCGATGCGAAGCTGGAGGTCGAGGGCCTGGGCACACTGACCGTCGATACTGCCTATGGCGGCGACAGCTTCGTCATCGTCGACGCCGCGGCGATGGGCTTCAGCCTGTCGCCCGACGAGGCGCATGACATTGCGAGGCTCGGCGTGCGTATCACCAACGCGGCCAACGCTGGGCTCGGATTCCACCACCCGGAAAATCCGGATTGGAAGCACTTCTCCTTCTGCCTCTTCGCAGGTCCGGTGGAGCGGACCGCCGAAGGTCTACGTGCGGGTGCAGCCGTCGCCATTCAGCCCGGAAAGGTCGACCGTTCGCCGACCGGAACCGCGCTTTCGGCGCGCATGGCGGTGTTGCATGCGCGTGGTCAGATGACGCCTGAAGATCGCCTGACGGCTGTCTCGCTGATCGGGTCGACCTTCTCCGGCCGCATTCTAGGCACCACGAAAGTCGGCGATCGCGCGGCAATCCTGCCGGAAATTTCCGGCCGCGCCTGGATCACCGGCACCCATCAGCACATGCTCGATCCGTCCGACCCCTGGCCGGAAGGGTATCGATTGACTGACACGTGGGGCGCCCGTTAACGGCTAGGCATCTCGCAGGCATGAATCCGGCAAATTGTCTTGAGCGGGAGATCTCGCTCAAGGTGTCGACCGAGTCCCACTCTGCCGCTTTGATTGTCTAATAAACGTGATAGGCTCTCGGCACCAGTTGGGGGCAGATCATGCGACATTTCCTTTTCAGCCTAGTGCTCGCAACTATGACCGTATTGTTCGGTCAGGTTGGTACGTTCGCCCAAACGAAAATCGAGATCGGCAAGATCATGCCGAAGCCGAATACAGGCGATCTCGACGCGATGACCAAGATCCGGCTTATCCGTATTCTGGTGCCGTATAGCAAGACCATCTATTTCATCGACAAGGGCCGCCAGTACGGAACGGCCGTGGAGTTCGGGACGGCCCTCGAGGCGGAGCTGAACAAGGGTAAGAAGAAGGAAATCGAGCGCATCCGCATCGCCTTCATCCCAACCGGTCGCGATCGACTGATTTCAGCCCTCAAGGAGGGCTCGGGCGACATCGTCATGGCCAATCTGACGGTGACGCCGGCGCGCCTCCAGGAGGTCGATTTCAGCGCGCCGCTCTACAGCGATGCCAGCGAGGTTTTGGTTTCCGGACCTTCTGCGGAACCGATTGCAAGCATCGATGACCTCGCCGGCAAGGAAATCCGCGTCCGCCAGACCAGCAGCTACTACGAGCATCTTCTGGCGCTCAATGAGCAATTCAAGAAAGATGGAAAGCCAGAGATTCAGGTCAAGCCGATCGACGAGAACCTCGAAGATGAAGATCTGATGGAAATGGTCAACGCCGGCCTGCTCGCCTGGACCGTTGTCGATGGATATAAGGCCGACATCTGGGCGAAGGTGTTCACGGACATGAAGGTGCATGCTGACGTCGCCGTGTCGGCGCATGGACAGATCGCCTGGGCAATCCGCAAGGGTAGCCCGCAGTTGAAAGCCGTCCTCGACAAGTTCGCCGAACAGCACAAGGTCGGCACAACGTTCGGCAACATGCTGCGCAATCGCTATTTCAAGAGCGATACGATGTTGCGGCGAGCCTATTCGCCGGCTGATGTCGAGCGCTTTAAGGACCTGGTCGAGATATTCCGCAAACACGCAGGGACGTATTCGTTCGATTATCTGATGCTCATGGCCCAGGGCTATCAGGAGTCGCAGCTCGATCAAGCGCGCCACAGCCCGAGGGGCGCCGTCGGCGTGATGCAACTGTTGCCAGCCACGGCGGCTGGCAAGGAGATCGGTATCACCGGCATCGCAAAGAGCGAGGATCGTAACGTCGAGGCCGGCGCGAAATATCTACGCTATCTGGTCAAGGTCTATATCAATGATCCCGGCATCTCAGCCCGTGATCAGCAGCTGATGGCATTCGCCGCCTACAATGCTGGTCCGGGGAATCTCCGGAAATTTCGTGCCAAGGCGAAGGATATGGGGCTCAACCCTGACATCTGGTTCGGAAACGTCGAAAACGCCGCTGCGGCCATTGTCGGGCGCGAAACGGTCCAGTACGTCAGCAATATATTCAAGTACTATGTCGCCTACAGCCTGCTGACGGAACGGGTCGAAGCGCAACGCGCTTCCATGACGGTAACGACACCAGTGAAAAACTAGCAGACTGAGCACCTCTTACGCCGGATAAAGAACAAAGGGGCCCGCGCGATGGCGGGCCGCTTGGCGTTTGTGTTAATGCCCTGTCAGCGGTCCATGTGATAACAGGCTGCTGTCTGCTCTGGCCGAACCAGCTCCGTCGGCGGCATTTCCTTGCGGCAGATATCCGTGGCCTTCCAGCAGCGCGGAGAAAACACGCAGCCTGGCGGGGGATTGAGCGGCGAGGGCGGGTCGCCTTGAAGCCGGATGCGTTGTCGGTTGCGTGCCAGCTTCGGATCAGGCACTGGTGCTGCCGAGAAGAGCGCCTGTGTGTAAGGATGCGCCGGCCGGTCAAAAACGGTGGCGCAATCGCCAGCTTCGACTACCTTTCCGAGATAGAGCACAAGCACATCGTCCGAGATCAGCCGCACAACCGAAAGGTCGTGGCTGATGAAGATCAGGGTCAGCCCGAACTCTTTGCGGAGTTTGCGCAGCAGGGTGATCACCTGCCCCTGGATCGACACGTCGAGTGCCGAGACCGGCTCATCGCAGATGATGAGCTTCGGCCGCGTCACGACAGCGCGGGCGATGCCGATACGCTGCGCCTGCCCGCCCGAGAATTCGTGCGGATAGCGGTTGATCATCTCCGGCACCAGGCCGACGGCACCCATGATTTCCCGGACGCGCGCCACGCGTTCCGCTTTGGTAAGCTTCGGCTCGAAGACGGTCAGCGGTTCGGCAATGATATCACCGACGGTCATGCGCGGGTCGAGGGAGGCGATCGGATCCTGGAAGATGATCTGCATGTCGCGGCGCGCTGCCCGCATCTCTTCGTCCGAAAGATCGAGGAGATTGCGTCCCTGCCACAGGATGCGGCCTTTCTGCGACTTCAAAAGACGCAGGATCGAGCGCCCAAGCGTGGACTTGCCGCAGCCCGACTCGCCGACGATCCCGAGCGTCCGACCTTCGCTCAGGTCAAAGCTGACATTGTTCACCGCAGTCAGCTTCATCGGTGGTCTGAAGAAGCTCTTCGACGGAATTTCAAACTGGGTGGTGAGGTTCTCGACCCTCAGAAGCGAACGGTCAGCCATGGCTCAGAACCTCCTCACGGCGCGGGAAAGGATGGAAGCAGGCCGCGGAATGGCCCTTCGCCAACATCTCAAGTTTCGGCGACGCGTCGATACAGTCGTTCTGGACCATGGGACAGCGCGGCGAGAAGCTGCAGCCCTTCGGCAGATGCTGCAGGTTGGGCGGGCGGCCGGGAATGACGGCGAGCTGATCGACGTCTTGGTCTGGCCGCGGGATGGAAGCGTGCAGCGCAGCCGTATAGGGATGCGCCGGTACCTCGAAGAGCTCGTCGACCGGTGCTTCCTCGACGATCCGCCCGGCATACATGACCGCAACGCGATCCGCGAGGCCGGCGACAACGCCCAGATCATGAGTGATCATGACAAGCGCCGTGTTCATTTCCGCGGTCAGGTCGTTGAAGAGATCAAGGATTTGGGCCTGGATCGTAACGTCGAGCGCGGTCGTCGGCTCGTCGGCAATGAGCAGCTTCGGTTTCGTCAGCAGTGCCATCGCAATGACGATGCGCTGGCGCATGCCGCCCGACAGTTCGTGTGGATAAAGGTTGAAGCGTCGCGTTGGATCAGGGATGCCGACCCGCTTCAGCATATCGAGCGCCTCGTTGGAGGCAGCGCGCGCCGTGAAGCCCCGGTGAACCTCAAGCTGCTCCGTCAATTGCCGGGAGATCCGCAGCGACGGATTGAGCGCGGTCATGGGGTCCTGGAACACCATGGCCATGTCCTTGCCGCGGACATGGTCGAGTTCCCGCGGCTTTAGCGCCAAGACGTCCTTGCCTTCCAGCAGTGCCTGGCCACTGGTGCGGCCGTTCTTGGCAAGCAGCCCCATCACGCCGAGGAAGGTCTGGCTCTTGCCCGACCCCGACTCGCCGACGATTGCGACACGCTCGCCGCGACGGATCGACAGGTTCATGTTGGATACGGCCTTTACCTCGCCATCCGGCGTCGCAAAGGTGATCGAATAGTCTCGCAGTTCGAGAAGCGTATCGTTTTTTATTTCTTGTTGCATTTATCGATCCTTCGGGTCGAACGCGTCGCGCAGACCGTCGCCGATGAAAAGCAGGCTCATCAGCAGGGCGACGAGGAAACAGGCCGGGAAGACCAACAGCCACGGCATGCTTTCCATGGCGTCGGTGCCCTCGGCAATCAGCGTGCCGAGCGATGTCAACGGTTCCTGAACACCGAAACCAAGATAGGACAGGAAGCTCTCCGTCGCGATGATTTCTGGGACCGTCAGCGCAGCAAAGATCACCACCGGCCCGACAAGGTTCGGGATGATGTGCTTGAGGATAATCTTGAAAGGCTTCTGGCCGGATGCCCGGGCCGCCTCGATGAACTCGCGGTGCTTGATTGACAGCGTCTGTCCGCGCACGATTCGGGCCATCGTCAGCCATTCCAGCGCACCGATTGCTGCAAACAGCAGGTAAACGTTGCGGCCAAACACGACCATCAGCAGGATGACGAAAAGGATGTAAGGCAGCGCATACATGATATCGACAAAGCGCATCATGATCGCGTCGAGCCTGCCGCCGATATAGCCGGAAATCGCGCCGTACAGCACCCCGATCACCACCGAAACGATGGTGGCGGTCGCCGCAACGGCAAGCGAAACACGGGTGCCGTAGAGCACGCGGGCCAGCAGGTCGCGGCCGTTCGGATCGGTTCCGAAATAGTGGCCGCTTTCCATATCAGGCGGCATCCGGAACGCCGCCCAATCCGGCTCCTCATAGTCGAACGGAATGAGGTATGGCCCAAGAAATGCTGCGAGGATGAGAAGCAGCAGCACAACGATGGCAACGACGGCCGCCTTGTTGCGGGAAAGACGACGCAGGGCATCGCCGGTGAGAGAGCGGCTCTTGTGCGAGAGCCCTTCGGCCTCGAGAAGTTCGGCCGCAAGCAGCTCTCTTTTTGCGGGATTGAGGATCATCGGTTTCTCACTTTCGGATCGAGCCACGCATAGGCGATGTCGACGAGAAGGTTCAGGATGACGATCAGCACCATGTAGAAGATGACCGTGCCGAGAACCATGCCGTAGTCGCGATTCAGCGCGGCGTTGACGAAATAGCGGCCGATGCCGGGCAATCCGAAGATGCTTTCAACGACGAGCGAGCCGGTGAGAAGGTAGCTGGCCGCCGGGCCGAGATAGGAAACAACCGGCATCATGGCGGGCTTGAGAGCGTGGCGCATGACGGTCAGCCGCGGGCCGATGCCCTTGGCTTTTGCCGTGCGGATGTAGTTCTGGTTCATCACTTCGATCATCGAGCCGCGGGTCATGCGCGAGATACGGCCCGCATGCGGCAATGCCAACACAACGATTGGGATGACGAGATATTTGAACGAGCCGTCGCCCCACCCGCCTACAGGCAACCAGCCGAGGTGGATGCCGAGAATCAGCTGCAGGATGGGCGCGATCAGAAAGTTCGGAAGAACCAGGCCGACGAGAATAAGCAGGCCGAGGACGTAGTCAGGCGCCTTATTCTGATAAAGCGCCCCAAGACAGCCGACTGTTACGCCGATGAGGATGGCAAGGATGAAGGCGAGGCCGCCGATCGTGAACGTGTAAGGCAGGCCGATCATGATCTGCTGGGCAACACTGAAGTCTTCGTTGGCAAAGGATGGGCCAAGATCGCCCTTCAGGACGTCGAAGACGTAGATCAGGTATTGTTCGATCAGCGGCTTATCGAGATTGTAGTGGGCCGCGAGGTTCTTCAGGATCACCGGCGGCAATGGCCGCTCGCCATCGAAGGGGCCGCCGGGAGCAAGGCGCAAGACAAAAAAGCTGAGTGTCACGGCGATCCACATCACGGGGATCGTCGACAGCAGGCGACGGAGTGCGTATTTGATCATGGTCGTGGATCGGCCCTTCCCACATCGAGCGGGAAGGGCCGGTGTTCCTTATTCTTTAACCGACAGCCAGCGCGTGCGATGGATGTCCTGAATGTTGTCGACGAAGCCCTGGACCTTCGGCGAAACGACGTTCTTGGAGACGTAATAGTAGAGCGGAATGGCGGCACTGTCATCGAGTGCCAGCTGTTCGGCCTGCTTGAAGATCTCCGCACGCTTCTTCAGGTCGGTCTGTGCGTTCGCTTCCTTGACCAGCTTGTCGTAGTCGGCGTTGCTCCAGCGGCCATAGTTCATCGAAACGCCGGAAACGAGCAGACCGAGGAAGTTGTCCGGATCGTTGTAGTCGGCGATCCAGCCAGCACGGCCGATTTCCACCTGGCCATGCTGCATTTCGTCGTAATGCACCTTGGTTTCGGTGTTGTAGAGCTCGATCTGGACGCCGAGCGGCTTCCACATCGAGGCGATCGCGACAGCCACGCGCTTGTGGTTGTCGTTGGTGTTGTAGCGGAGCTGTGCCTTCAGCGGGTGGTCAGGTCCGAAGCCTGCTTCCTTGAGCAGCTTCTTCGCCTCTTCCACCTTGTCCTTGTAAGGCATGTCCTTCCAGCTGACATAGGCCGGATCGCCGTAGTTCGACGTGCCCGGCGGGACCCAGGAATAGGCCGGCAGTTCGCCGGTGCCGAGGATCTTCGGGCCGATGACTTCGCGGTTGACGGCCATGGACAGGGCCTGGCGGACGCGCTTGTCGTTGAATGGCGGCTTGGTGGCATTGAGCACGTAGTAGTAGCTCGCCAGGAACGGCGTGACGTGCGCCTGACCCGGCAGGTTCTTCTTCATCCACTCGTACTGGTCGGTCGGGAAGTCGGTCATGATGTCGAATTCGCCGGCGCGATAGCGCTTCAGAGCCGCTTCCTGGTCTTCCAGCGTGAAGAACTTCACGCCGTCGATCTTCAGGTCCTTCTCGCCGTAATACTGGTCGTTCTTGACAGTCGTGACCGACGCACCCGGAATCCATTCGGTCGGCTTGTACGGGCCATTTGTGACGATGTTGCCGATCTTCACCCAGTCGGTGCCCTTTGCTTCGACCACGTGCTTTGGCAGCGGGTAGGCGGTGTAGTGCATCAGCGAGTTGATGAAGTAGGGCGTCGGGTTCTCGAGCGTGATCTCGAGCGTCTTGTCATCGATCGCCTTGACGCCGAGCTGGCTGAAATCGGTGATCTCGCCCTTGTTGATCTTTTCCGCGTTCTTGATGGTGAACTGCAGATAGGCGTATTCGGCGGCGTTCTTTGGGTCAACGAGGCGCTGGAAGGCGAAGACGAAGTCGCCCGCCGTTACCGGCTGTCCATCCGACCACTTGATGCCGTCGCGAAGCTTGAAGGTATAGACCTTGCCATCGGGGGAAACCGTCCAGCTTTCCGCCTGTCCCGGAACCGGATCATCCTTCGGATCTTCGGTGACGAGACCTTCGAAGATGTCGCCGGCAATGCGGTTTTCATAGTCGCTCGACAGCTTCTGTGGGTCGAGGGACTGCGGGTCGCCACCATTGTGGATGTTGAGTGTGGCCGCATGGGCCGAAACGGCCAGCAGCGAGCCAAACACTGCTGAAGCCAGGAATTTCTTCGTCAGAAAGTTCATATGGGGGCCACCTTTCTAGGCTTTGCGCCTTTTATTAGTCGTTTGTTCCCGTGACCAGTTTACGTTCAGGTCAGCGCGCAACCTATCGTAAAGGTCTGCCGTTGCAAGCCCCCAAATGAAATGGCGAGCGACGCCTTCTGTAGCCGTAATTTTTACGGCGCAGTCCCTCAGCCGGCTACAGAAAGAGGGATTTTGAGCCGTTCCGGCCGCGTTAATCAACAACGGCCATACTTCGGAAAATCAATCACTGGTTGAATAAGCTGACGCTAGCCGGCTCAACATTTTCTGCTGTTGCAGAGAATTGCACTGATAATTCAATGGCAAATGCGTCCCTTTGACATCTGTTTGCGACATGTAGTCGCCATTGTTTTTGAAATGTGGCGTTGTCTGAGGAGGTTCGGCGAAAGGCGCCACGCCAGAACATGCAAAAGGACTTCCGGAGGCGAAAAAGACAAACGGCGGAAACATGCCGCAGGCACGGCTGACTGCCCACTAGAGTTGCCCAGGCGATATCCACACCCGAAGAGGTTCGGCAATCTTTCGGACCTCAAAGTCCTAAGCGCAGGCGTGCGACAACAAGGGACAAGCGGTACCGTTCAGGCGCCGCTTTGCGCCGAAGGTCAAAGGATCCGCAGCGTCGGAATCGCGACGACGAAGCGTCCGCCCCGTTCCCGGATGTAGCCGTTCGACCTAACGATCTCCTCCGTCAGATTCCAGGGGAGGATGACGAGATAGTCCGGCTTTGCGGCTTCTAGGTGGCTCGGCGGATGGACAGGGATATGGCTCCCAGGCAGCAACTTGCCTTGCTTGATGTCGCTGCGGTCGACCACGAAGGCGATGTCGTCGGCGGTGACGCCGCAGACGTTGAGAAAGGTGTTGCCCTTGGCTGCGGCGCCATAGGCGGCGACCGTCTTCCCCTCGGCCTTGGCGCGAGCAAGGAAGGCCTTGAACTCCTGGCACACGCCTTCGATCCGCGATCCGAACCGCTCATACGTCGCCATCTGCTTGAGACCGAACGCCTCTTCCTTTTTCCGGAGGGCGACAAGTCTGTCCGTCACAGCACGTGTGCCCTCTGCCTTCTGTGCGAACACGCGCAATGAACCGCCGTGCGTTGGAATTTCTTCGACATCGAAGACCTTCAGTCCGCAAGCACCGAAAATGCGTTCGACGGCGAGCAGCGACATATAAGAGTAGTGCTCGTGGTAGATCGTATCGAACTGGATTCCATCGATCATCGTCAGAAGATGCGGGAATTCGAAGGTCGAGACGCCGTCGGGTTTCAACAGGATGGCGAAGCCGCCGACGAAGTCAGCGATATCAGGTACGTGCGCCAGGACATTGTTGGCGGCCGTGACGTTGGCGCGCACGCCGCTCGCGACCAGCGCCGTGGCAGTCTCCTTGCCGAAGAAAGCGACCTTGGTCGGCACGCCCCGGCTCTCGGCAATCTTTGCGGCATTTGCGGCCGGCTCCACGCCGAGCACGGTGATGCCCTTGGCGGCGAAGTATTGCAGGAGATAGCCGTCATTCGAGGCGACTTCGACCACCGTCGAATCCGCTGAGAGCCCGAAGCGCTCGGCCATCATCTCGGCATAACGCTTGGCATGCTCAAGCCAGCTCGTCGAGAACGAGGAGAGGTAAGCGTAGTCGGCATTGAAAATTTCGTCAGCCGGCACGTTCTCGGTTGTCTGAACCAGAAAGCACTCCGAGCAAACCATGACCTTCAGCGGAAAGGAGCGCTCCTTCGCAATCGCGGCCGCGTCGGGCAGAAAAGAGTTGGACCACGGTGTCGATCCAAGATCCGCGACAACGGTCGTCAGCGGCGCTGAGCAGAAACGGCATTGGTGAGACATGTGGTTAGGCGCCTTTCGTGAAAGCATCAATCTGGCCAGTGACGAGCGAGAGCGCATCTTCGCCCCGGCGCCACTGATCGTACCAGCGCGCGGCCCAGTCTATGGCTTCCGCTTGGCTCAGCCTTGCCCGCCAGGAAAGAGAACGGCTAGCCTCAGCGGGATCAAGGCCCAGCGCGTGCATCTCGCGCGGCTTGTCTGCCGCTGACGTATCCTGCCAGGTTTGCCCGAGCCCCATGGCTGTCTGGACGGATGACGCCACGACACCAACGGGGATTTGCGCTTCATCAGGCGAAGGCCCGAAATTCAGCGATTCCGCCGACGCGGCCCCGCTGTATAGCGCTTCGCAGAACAGGAAATAGCCGTTCAAGCAGTCGAGGACGTGTTGCCATGGGCGCGTCGCCAGCGGGCTGCGAATATCAAGAATCTTGCCGGCGATGGCGGCGCGGACGATGTCCGGAACCAGGCGGTCTTCCGAGAAGTCGCCGCCGCCGAGCACGTTTCCGCCGCGCGCGGTGCCGACATGCACGCCTTTTGAGCGGAAGAAGGAGTCCCTGTAGGTCGCGGCTGCAATCTCGGCCGCAGCCTTCGAGCCGGAGTAGGGGTCGTGCCCACCAAGCCGATCGGTTTCGACGAAATGCCGTCCGCTTTCGTCGTTGCTGTAGACCTTGTCGGTCGTAACAACCAGGACGGCCTTGAGCGCCTCAAGCGAACGCGCCGCCTCCAACAGGCGTACCGTCCCCATGACATTGACGTCGAAAGTGTCGACCGGCTCAAGATAACTGCGCCGAACCAGCGGCTGTGCCGCCATATGCAGGATGATATCGGGATTGCAATCGTTCAGTGCTTTGGTAAGCGTCGTTCCGTCGCGGATGTCGGCGATTGTCTCGGCGGTGAGACCAGCGCTGCCGGCAAGCCCATGCAGTGATGGCGTCGTTGCTGGTGAAAGCGCATAGCCGACCACCTCGGCGCCGAGCCGGGAAAGCCATAGCCGCGCCCACGTTCCCTTGAAGCCGGTGTGACCCGTGAGGAAGACACGCTTTCCCGACCAGAAGCGCTGATCCGGAAGCCTGCTCATGACCAGACTTTCCATGGGGCATGGCCGCTCTGCCACAGCTCTTCGAGCTGGTTCTTGTCGCGCAGCGTATCCATGGGCCGCCAGAACCCGTCATGCGGGAAGGCCATTAGTTGGCCGTCGGTGGCGAGGCTTTCGAGCGGCGCTGCCTCGAACGGCGTTAGGTCTCCCTCGATACGATCGAGCACGGACCGGTTGAGCACGAAGAAGCCGCCATTGATGCGCCCGTTATCGCCCGCAGGCTTTTCGGTGAAGCTCGTGACTTTTCCATCGTCGGTCAGCAGGGCGCCATACCTTCCCGGCGGCACGACGCTCGTCACCGTCGCCTCGCGTCCGTGCCTTAGATGAAATTCCGTCAGAGCCTTGATGTCGACGTCAGCCACGCCATCGCCGTAGGTGAGGCAGAATGTGTCATCGAGATAGTTCGCGACACGCTTCAGGCGCCCGCCGGTCATCGATCCCTCGCCTGTTTCGACAAGTGTCACGCGCCAGGGCTCGGCCTTGGTGGCGTGGTAGGTCGTCTCGCCGCGCTCCATGTCGAAGGTCACGTCTGCCGAATGCAGGATGTAGTTCGCGAAGTATTCCTTGATCATGTAGCCGCGGTAGCCAAGGCAGATCACGAAATCATTGAAGCCGTAGTGGCTATAGATCTTCATGATATGCCAGAGGATCGGACGACCTCCGATCTCGATCATCGGCTTGGGCCGCAGATGGCTCTCTTCGGAAATGCGGGTGCCGTAACCACCAGCGAGAATGACGATTTTCATGTAGGGTTCCTGGCCTGAGAACGCCGCCTCTGGGAGTTCTATCTGTGTCGCTTCAGAAAGCCGTCGGGGGCCACGGTGATCATAAGCTTCTGATCGATCGCCCGGTCGATCTCGAATTCAGGATGCGTTTCGAGATACTTCCACACAGCCGTTTTCGGATTGTCGCCCGGTCCCCAGGATCGGTCTGGATACGCGTCTTCAGGCATATCTTCGATTAGCGTGTCGAAGACGACGCAATAGCTGCCGACCGAGGTCAGGGGCGCATAGGCCTCGAGCTCCGCCAGCACGTGGTCATGGGTGTGGTTGCTGTCCAGGCACACAAGAACGCGCTTGAAGGGCTTGGCGATCCGATGGACCTCGTCGATGACGGTCTGGTCTATGCTCGACCCTTGAATCATCTGAATGCGCGACGCCATCGGATGCGCTTCGATTGCCGTCCGGTTGTGCGTGCGGATATCAATATCGATGCCGAGAACACGTCGGTTCGAAGCGCGTGGGTCAAAGCTGACGCCGGCTTCCATCGCATCGGTCATATCAAGGAGCGCAAGCATGGATGCGCTGAGGATCAGCGATCCGCCATGTGCGATCCCGGTTTCGATAATCAGGTCTGGACGCGTCTCCCAGATGATCTCCTGCATGGCGACCATGTCCTGGGGGTACTGGATAATTGGGCGACCCATCCAGAAGTAGTTATAGGAATATTTCGGCTCGACGGACTTGCGCAGGAAATCGGAAGCGCTTCGTTTGAAGTCCTCGTTGCCTTGGATCGCGACAATGCGGTCGGCGACTTCGCTCTTGAAATCAGCCACGGTCGACCTCGACATAGTTGTAGGCGTTGTTGGACATTTTCTTGATCTCTTCAGAGTAATTGCGATTCATCACGTAGATATCGGAGCCTGGCGGCAGTCCGGGCAGCACCGCGTTCGGGGATTGAACTTTCAAGCCGGTCAAAGGCAGGAACTTGCCTTGCTTTGAAGGGTTGATGTCAATCACGGCGGTGACGGGACGGCCTTTTCGCTCCCGCAAAAGCGAAAATATCACGCCCTTCGAAGCACCACCCCAGACCACCGCTGTTTGGGTTTCGCCGGGGCTGATGCTCTCCAGCTTCTCGACGAAGTCCGCGGGCATTTTTACGCGGTCGTTCTGGTCGATCATCGGTTGGCGCAAAGTTGCCAGGTCCGCGACGACGTAGAGATACTGGCCGCCGAAGATTCTTCCGCTTGCTACAACGGTCCCGAACATTCGGTGGAAATCCGAAAGTCTGAAATAGTTGACGTGTTCGTAGAAGACGTCAAACCATGCCCGCTGCTCGCAGATCCAATCAAAGCAGGGAACCTCGATGTAAATGTATCCGCGCCCGCCGTTGGCTTCCTTCAGTTGGCCGAGGAAAGCGACCGGGTCCGGAATGTGTTCCAGGACATGCCGGAGGATGAGGCCGTCGCTCTCAATACCGCTGCCGGGCTGGAAATACTCCTGGCGAATTCGGCTGTTGGTGCCTTCATACGCAGGATCGAAGCCGGTTATCTCGACCCCGCGCTCTTCCAGCATCTCAAGGAAAAGCCCCTTGCCGCAGCCGACCTCAACGAGGTTCTTCTCGCCCATGTTCGCGGTAATGATTGACGCGACTTCCTCCAGATGGCGACGAAACATTGGGCTCAGGCCCTGCTCGTTCTGGTAAGATGTGTCATAGACCATCAGGTCGGGTTGGAACGCTGCGTTGCGGACGAGACCCGTGCGCACATCTTCCACCAGGCAGATGTCACCTTTCGGCGAGCCGAGGGCATCCTCCAAGGTGTCGTACATTCTGTTCTGAAAGATCGGCAGACCCCGCTGCTCGTAAAGCACGCGGACATCCGTTGGTGCTGCATTCAAGGCTATGGCACTCCCAAGACGACGGGCGGATCGACAAGATTGTCGGGCCGCGCCCCAAAATTTAGTAGGTCTCGCCGACCATACTGATCGGCGATTCGTTCCGCGAGTTCCCGCACCGTCACAGGAACGCCGGAGCAGACGTTGATAGCGCCCGTGGCTTTTCCGAAGATGACGTCGCATATGCGTGCGGCAGCATCATGGACATCCATGAAGTCGCGGACCTGCCTTCCCTCTGTGAGGTCTGCCCGCTGCCCCGCCTCGAGCGATTTTTTGAGATATGGCACGAAGCGACGCTCATCTTCGCCGTCTCCATACAAATAGAACAGGCGACACCACGCAAACTCGACGCCTTGGGCCGGCAGCCACTGCGAGAGCGCCATGAACGCCGCCGCTTTGGCAGCCGCATAGGGCGTAAGCGGCTTCAATGGTGTGTCAATCGAAAGCTTGCCGAAGCTAACGTCATATTCAAAGCACGTGCCAATGCCGACAAATCGGCGCACGCCTACCCCGGCTGCGGCCCTTGCCATCGTCAGCGTGCCGGAAAGGCAGTCCAGATTTTCCGGCGCCGTGAGATATTTTCCAGGCTCCGCGTACCACGCCAGGTGAATGATCGTATCGATCCCGGCAAGGGTATCTTTCCACCAGCCTTCGCTCTCGGAAAAAGGAGACGGGCTTTCCACGATCTCAATCGCTTCGACGTCCCGCAGCTTTTCGACGGCTTTCGGTCGAAGGACCACACGCAAGTCGGTCCCCTGCGCGACAAGTGTGCGCAGGACGTGTTGGCCCACGAACCCGGAGGCTCCGGTGATAAGTACTTTGCCCAAATCAGTGCTCTCGAACAGTGGCTGCTAATGAGCCCTTTTTGGGTGTGAGGTCAAGTTTGCGCGGGTTGAAACAAGGCGATAAAGCATTCTGTCGGCTATCCTCAAACGTTCCGGTCGAGTTCCATGTCCCGTTTCAATCGCATCCCGACTGCCCTCAGCAATCTCCTCGTCGTCGAGCGTCAGCGGCTTGGCGATGAGCGCGGCTTTTTCTCGCGCTTCTTCTGTACCGAGGAGCTTTCGGATTTCGGCATCGGTCGCATCGCGCAGATCAATCACACGATGACGCAGGCGAAAGGGGCCATTCGCGGAATGCATTTCCAGCGTGCCCCGCACGACGAAGCGAAGTTCGTCTCCTGCCTCGCCGGGGCCGTCTTCGATGTCGCAGTCGATCTTAGGCCGCAGTCGCCAACCTATCTCATGTGGCATGGCGAGGTTCTCTCCGCCGAGAACGCGCGGTCAATGATGATCCCGCCGGGTTTTGCCCATGGTTTCCAGACGCTGACGGAAAACTGCGAACTGATTTACCTGCACGACAAGCCATACGCGCCGGGAGCCGAGGGCGGCGTCAACGCGCTCGATCCGAAGATCGCCATCGGCTGGCCGCTGCCGGTCGAGCAGATGTCCGAGAGGGATCGCAATTTCCCGATGCTCTAGGGGAGCATCTGCCGGTGCGTTTGTCGTTCGCGGTGGGCGGGTTTGACGCCGGACTGACTGCCGCTAGATTGAGCACGGCGAAAAAGGAGGACGTGATGAGTGAAGTCGATCTGCCTTGGGAGGGCGGCTGCCGATGTGGGCGCGTGCGATTGAAGATCAGCGCCAAGCCGCTTTTGACCATGGCCTGCCATTGCACGGGCTGCCAGAAGATGTCGTCGAGTGCCTATTCGCTGAGTGCCGCGATCCCGGCGGAAGGCTTCGCGATTACGGAAGGGGAGCCAGTGGTCGGCGGTTTGCACGGCGCCGAGGCGCACCATTATTTCTGCGGCCACTGCATGACCTGGATGTTCACGCGATCGGAAGGAATGGACTGGTTCGTCAACCTCCGCCCGACGATGTTGGACGATCCGCGCTGGTTCAAACCGTTTATTGAGACCTGGACGCGTGAAAAGCTGCCCTTTGCCGAAACCGGCGCAGCCCGCAGCTATGAGGCGCTACCGGAGATGGACGCCTATGAGGGATTGGTGAAGGAATACATGGCCTGCAGCTGAGGCATGTCGCAGCCCGGCCATGCGCGCCGGCCGGGCTGGATGTTGGTTCCTTACTCGTCGCCCATCTTGAGCGCGGCGATGAAGGCTTCCTGCGGAATCTCCACCTTGCCGAACTGGCGCATGCGCTTCTTGCCTTCCTTCTGCTTATCCAGAAGTTTGCGCTTGCGGGTGGCGTCACCGCCGTAGCACTTCGCCGTCACGTCCTTGCGCAACGCCGAGATCGTCTCGCGGGCAATGACGTTGCCGCCGATCGCGGCCTGGATCGGGATCTTGAACATGTGCTTCGGGATCAGCTCCTTCAGCCGCTCGCACATGTCGCGACCGCGCTTTTCGGCAGACGCGCGGTGGACGAGCATGGACAGCGCATCGACCGGCTCGCCGTTGACGAGGATCGACAGCTTCACGAGGTTGCCTTCGCGATAACCTTCGAGGTGATAATCGAACGACGCATAGCCCTTCGAGATCGACTTCAGGCGGTCGTAGAAGTCGAAGACGACTTCATTGAGCGGCAACTCATAGGTAACCATGGCGCGCGTGCCGACATAGGTGAGTTCGGTCTGGATGCCGCGACGGTCCTGGCAGAGCTTGAGAATGCCGCCGAGATAATCGTCCGGCGTCATGATCGTCGCCTTGATCCACGGCTCGCGGATCTCGTCGATCTTGACGACATCCGGCATGTCGGCCGGGTTGTGCAGTTCGCGCTCGCTGCCGTCGGTCATCGTCAGCTGGTAGACCACCGAAGGCGCAGTGGCGATCAGGTCGAGGTCGAATTCGCGCTCAAGGCGCTCCTGAATGATTTCAAGGTGCAGCAGGCCAAGGAAGCCGCAACGGAAGCCGAAGCCGAGAGCCGCGGACGATTCCATCTCGAAGGAGAAGGAGGCGTCGTTGAGGCGAAGCTTGCCCATCGCGGCGCGCAGATCTTCGAAGTCGGCGGCATCAACAGGGAAGAGACCGCAGAAGACGACCGGCTGTGCTGGCTTGAAGCCCGGCAAGGCCTGCGCGGTCGGGCGCTTGTCCTCGGTGATGGTGTCACCGACGCGCGTGTCGGCCACTTCCTTGATCGATGCGGTGATGAAGCCGATCTCGCCGGGGCCGAGGCTGTCGACATTGACCATCTTCGGTGTCAGCACGCCAACACGTTCCACCTGGTACTTGGCGTCCGTGCCCATCATGCGGATCGTCTGGCCCTTTGTCAGAACACCGTCGATAATGCGGACGAGAACCATGACGCCGAGATAGGTGTCATACCAGCTGTCGACGAGCAGTGCCTTCAGCGGAGCCTTCTCGCCGCCCGGGCTCTTCGGCGCCGGCAGCTTCGCAACGATGGCTTCGAGAACGTCGGGGATACCGAGACCAGTCTTGGCCGAAATCAGCACGGCCTCGGAGGCGTCGATGCCGATGACTTCCTCGATCTGTTCCTTGATGCGGTCCGGTTCGGCCGCCGGCAGGTCGATCTTGTTGAGGACGGTGACGAGCTCGTGATTGTTGTCGATCGCCTGATAGACGTTGGCAAGCGTCTGGGCTTCCACGCCCTGCGACGCATCGACGACCAGCAGCGAACCTTCGCAGGCCGACAGCGAGCGCGAGACTTCGTAGGCGAAGTCGACGTGGCCGGGCGTGTCGATCAGGTTCAGGATATAGGTCTCTCCATCCTTGGCCTTGTAGTGCAGGCGCACCGTCTGGGCCTTGATGGTGATGCCGCGCTCGCGCTCGATATCCATGTTGTCGAGCACCTGCTCGGACATCTCGCGCTCGGCGAGGCCGCCCGTCGATTGGATCAGGCGGTCGGCAAGTGTCGATTTGCCGTGGTCGATGTGGGCCACGATCGAGAAGTTGCGGATATGGGAAAGCGGAGTGGTCGGATTGGTGCTCATGCGCGCCATATAGCAGCGCCGCCCCTTGCCGCAAAGCGGAAAAGCAGGGGTTCGTTTACGATAACTCGCTGTTTCTCAGGCGGAAACTTGGCGCTTGATTCCATGATCAGACTATGTATTTCTATTATAGTAGAAATACTGGATCGAATAATGGAACAGGAACTGGAAAAGGCGATCGCCATTCGCATCCGCAAGCTGCGGGTGCAGAAGAATATGACGCTCGACGACCTCGCCAACGCCTCGGGTGTCAGCCGTGCGATGATCTCGCGGATCGAACGTGGTGAAGCTAGCCCGACAGCCTCGCTGCTCGCGAGAGTTTGCGCAGCGCTCGGTTTGTCGCTTTCGGCGTTCTTTGCCGAGGAGGGTGAGGCCTCGCCGCTGTCGCGCCGGCAGGAGCAGCAGGTCTGGAGGGATCCGGAGACGGGCTACCTCAGGCGCTCCGTCTCGCCGCCCGGCGCCGCGTCCGATGTCGACATCGTGGACGTCGAGTTTCCGCCAGGCGGTCGCGTCAGTTTTCCTCCGCACGCCGCAAGCAGCGGTATGGCCCAGCACATTTGGTTGTTCGATGGCGAGATGGAAATGACGACGGGTGACACGGTCTACCGGCTGCTGCCGGGCGACTGTCTTTTCATGCCGGTCGGTGAAGGCCATGTTTTCCATAACCCCGGCAACATTCCTGCCCGCTATTGCGTCGTGCTCGACCGGCGCGGGCGCTAATTCATTTCAGGAGAAAAAGTGATGACAGCAATGATCCGCCTTCTTGACGCGGCACAGGCCCGCATGGCGATACCAGACCTTTGCGAGGTGCTGACCGACTGCGTCAACGGCGGCGCCTCCGTCGGCTTCATGCAGCCCTACACCCATGCCGATGCGGAGCCCTATTGGCAGGGCGTTGCAGATGCCGTTGCTTCAGGCGCGACGCTGCTCTTCGTCGCCGA
Organism: Rhizobium sp. BK176; assembly: GCF_024808055.1. Classification (NCBI taxonomy): domain Bacteria; kingdom Pseudomonadati; phylum Pseudomonadota; class Alphaproteobacteria; order Hyphomicrobiales; family Rhizobiaceae; genus Rhizobium; species Rhizobium sp. BK176. The sequence continues at coordinate 108,542 of NZ_JANUBV010000008.1, forward strand.
GATTGAAGGCCGGAGCGTCGGCACGGTGCAGGTCGGTGCGGCGCAGATGCCGAACCAGCCGCATCGCGGCGATCTGAAGAAACTGCTGGTGCATCGCTCCGCGCGCGGCAAGGGGTTGGCGCGCGTGCTGATGGTTGCGGCTGAACGCGAAGCGGCCGCGCGCGGCAAGACGCTTCTGGTGCTTGACACCGCAACCGGAAGCGACGCCGAGGCGATCTATCCACGGCTTGGCTGGGAGCGGGTGGGGGTCATCCCGGACTATGCGCTGTGGCCGGAAGGTGGCCTCTGCGCCACGACGTTTTTCTACAAGCGTGTTGCCTGAACTGGCTTAGGCGGGCTTCCGCTTCGGATCGTCGAGCGCCGGGTTGTAGAACAGCGATAGCGTCAGGCTACGGGCGATCCGCTCCGCGGTTGCCATGAACCAGGCTTTGGCCTCGGGGTTCGGGGCGATATCGCTAAGCGTCTCGGAAAACAGCGCCAGCCATTGGGGGAAAAGATCGGCAGACAGGTTCGCGACACCGGTATGCGCCTGCACTGGCTTGCCGCCATAGGCGCCGCTGCGCAAAGCGACCGACGACCAGAAACTCTTCATTTTCTGCATATGCTCCGGCCAGCGACCGGAGAGCCTGGCATCGAATACTGGCCCAAGCGTCGGATGCTGGAGCACCCGGCCGTAGAACGTCTCGACCAAGTGATCGATGAACGCATCATCGATCCCCATCGCCTTCATTTCGGCTTCTGCGCGCTCGCGGATGGCGGCCACATGCGCAGCACGGCCCTGTATTTCGGTATCCATCATGAACTCCGGCACGTCGCAACCCGCGACTCCGGACATATAGACGGTCGACGCCCCAAGATGAAGGCACTGCGACGCAATGCAGCATTGCGCGTCAATAGACGTTTCTGTTTTCGCTTCTGGGATCATCGACGATCTTCTCGCGATAGATGTCGCCCGCTCGCGCCTTCAGCCGCCAAGGCCGGGCCTTCCGCAGCGGGATGTCGTAGACAGGGTCGTCGCGATCGAGAACCGCCGTCACCAGGCACGGTTCGGGCGTTGCGGGACACTGCGCCACCCATTTTCCGTCCGGGCCGATGATGCCGGCCGGCCCTTTGGGTGCCTTCTGGACCGGCGTCGCAGCGCCGATCCAGATGCAGTTCAGCCCCGCATGAGCGCGAAGCGCGATCTGGAAGTACTCGGCAAGGCCATACGAGGAAAAAAGCACGGCATCGACGCCGAGCGTCTCATATTCTTGAAACACCTCCTGAAATTGAGATTCGATGCAGATAGCGCAGCCAAATCGATATTCGCCTACGGCGAAAGTGATGGGTGCGGTGCCTGGAGAATACCAACCGCCGAGTTCGCTGTTCGACAGGTACCTCTTGTCGTAGCGGGTGAGAAGCGCTCCTTCTTCGGAGAAGACGTAGAGGCTGTTGTGCGGCGGGCGGCCTTCCGCCAGCCGATGCGCTCCGCCGACGACCGCACAGATGCGAAGGTTGCCGCAGAGATCGGCGATCGCCCTCAGCTCCGCCTCCTGCCTGCTCCAATCGAAGCTCCTCCAGTCGTCGGGATGCATGATCTGGAACTTCGAGTAGCCCGAAAGTGAGCCCTCACAGAAGTTGATGACACGCACGCCGCCGGCGGCCGCGGCTGCTATCATGCTCCGGATTGCGCTGCCGTTCGCCGCAATGTCGGGAGAAACCAGGGTCTGTGCTGCGGCAATCTTCAACGGTCCGCCTCTCATGATTCGGCCCGCATCTTCCGCTGATTTGACGCAGCGTGGAAGCCGGCTATGGCGTGACGCCACGCAGCACGCCGATCAGTGCCTTTCCATCGGTGAAATAGGGATCGCCGCCGCCGTTGCGACCGGCCTTGGTGGCGCCGATCCCGGCAATCTCGTAGGTCGACGACACTTGCCCGGCCGTCTGAAGATCTCCAATAACAAGATTCCGCTCGGCATCGACATCAGGAGCGATGTGATGGGTGATCTGGCCGGTGTCATGGCTGAAACCAACACCGCGATCAAAGCTCGCCGAGCCGAGCCACACCGGGCGCCCATCTTCACCGCTCTTCTTGGTTTCCCAGAAACGGACGTGATGGCGTTCGTCGGCGCTCTTGCCGACGGCCTTTTCAAACGCCAGATCCTGTTGGCGTCCCTCGAACAGCAACGGGCTCACGGGAGCGTCGAGGTCGGGCCGATCGAGCACGACACTCAATCCAATTTCTGCCGATGTTCGTAGCGTGATCTTGTCAGCCGGATCCCATCCAGCCGACGCGAATGCCCGGAGCACGTCCTCCTTTGCGCCGACAAGCCCGACATTGATGGGATCGCCGGGAATGTCCTGTTTGGTGGTGGTCACCATTGGGCCAAATTCCGCGACGCGGCTGGCGTCGCGATGAATCCATATTTCAGGCATGAAGAAATAGGCGACGACCAGATACGCAACCAACAGGATCGCCACACCGCCGCCCACTATCCGCGTTTTCGTCAACTGTCTCATCGAAGTCCCCCCGGCCTCGGCGTTATCATACGACCCTCTGACGATGACGCCAACGTGCACTCTTCCGTCGCGTTGTATCTGTAGCGGCGTCGAACCCTTGCCATCCGCTCTCGTTGCGCTTAGCTCTCGGACACCACGAATCCGGATATCGAATGCCGCACAAGGTCTCCCTGTCCCGTCTGAAGTTGACCGACTTTCGCAATTACGCGTCTGTCTCGCTGTCGTTCGACGGTCGGCATGTGGTGCTGACTGGAGACAACGGCGCCGGCAAGACCAACCTGATGGAAGCCGTCTCGCTTCTGTCGCCGGGTCGCGGCCTGCGCCGCGCCACTTATGGCGACATCACCCGTGTTGGCGCGACCGCCGGCTTCTCGATCTTCGCGGAGCTCGCTGGCATGGACGGTGAGGTGGAGATCGGCACCGGCGTCGATACCACCGACGACAGCGCCTCCCGCCGGCTGCGGATTAACGGCACGCCGGCAAAATCAGCCGACGAACTGACCGATCACCTCCGCCTTCTATGGCTGACGCCCTCGATGGACGGGCTGTTCACTGGTGGCTCGTCCGAGCGCCGTCGTTTCCTTGATCGGCTCGTCCTGTCGCTCGATCCGGCCCACGGCCGCCGTGCCAGCGATTTCGAGCGCGCCATGCGCAGCCGCAACAAGCTGCTCGACGAACGCCGCTTCGATCCTGCCTGGCTTTCCGGCCTCGAGCAGCAGATGGCGAGCCTCGGCATTGCGATGGCGATGGCACGGCAGGAGATGTTGGGCCTTCTTGCACGCCTCATCGACGAAACGCACGAAACCTCGCCCTTTCCCGCCGCGACGCTGGAGCTTGCCGGCTTCATGGATGGCCAGTTCTCGCGCCCCGCCGTCGATCTTGAGGATGAGTATGCCGCCATGCTCGCGGAGAGCCGCTACCGCGACGCCGCGGCTGGTCGCACGCTCGACGGCCCCCATCGCGTCGATCTGCTTGTCCGCCACCAGCAGAAGCAGATGGAAGCATCGCGGTGTTCCACAGGCGAGCAGAAGGCCCTGCTGGTCGGGCTGATCCTCGCCCATGCCCGGCTGGTCGCCAATCTCACCGGCCACGCGCCGGTCCTGCTGCTTGATGAAATCGCCGCACATCTCGATGAAGGCCGGCGGGCCGCCCTCTTCGACCTCATTGACGCCCTCGGCGGTCAGGCTTTCATGACGGGAACCGACCGTGCCATGTTCTCGGCCCTTGGCGAGCGCGCGCAATTTTTCACCGTTGCTGACGGAAAGGTTTTCGAATGACCTGTGCCGCTTCCCCCTCAACCGAAGGCCGTGCTAGCATCGCGCCCATGGAGCCCCTAAGCCCGGAAGAAATCGCGCGATATCAGCGTCATATCCTGCTTCCCGAGATCGGCGGTGCAGGCCAGCAGAAACTGAAGGCCGCCCGCGTGCTCGTTATCGGTGCGGGCGGGCTCGGGGCGCCGGTCCTGCAATATCTCGCAGCCGCCGGCGTCGGCACGCTCGGCATTGCCGATGACGATCGGGTTTCGCTTTCCAACCTGCAGCGGCAGGTGATCCATGATTCGGGAACGGTGGGCGAGCTGAAGACAGACAGCGCCGCCTTCGCGATTGCCCGCTTGAACCCGCACGTCAACGTGATCCGTTTTGAGGAACGCTTTTCGCCGGATTCTGCGCGCCGCCATCTATCCGGCTTTGATCTCCTGATCGATGGCTCCGATAATTTCGATACGCGCTATACGGCAGCTGACGCTGCCGAGGCGGCGCAAATCCCGTTGGTGACCGGCGCTGTTGGTCGCTTCGATGGCTCCGTCACGGTTCTGAAGCCTTATGCGGTGGCCGAAGACGGGACGCCGAATCCGACCTATCGCGATCTCTTCCCCGAGAAGCCGCCCGCGGGACTGATCCCGGCCTGCGCCGAGACCGGAATTATCGGCGCGTTGACCGGAGTGATCGGCACGTTGATGGCGATGGAAGCGATCAAGCTCGTAACCGGCACCGGTGAGCCGTTGATCGGCCGGCTATTGCTCTACGATGCGCTTGCCGCCCGCTTCGACACGATCCGCTACAAGCGCCGCCGCTCAAGGCAGAGCCAGGCATCATGAACATCGTCCGCATCGATGAGGATTTTCAGCGTTGGGACGAGCTGCTGGCGCTGATCCTGTCGTCGTTCGCCTATATGAACGATCGCATCGATCCACCGTCCTCCGCCTCGAACCTCACGCGGGCGACGCTTGCCGACAAGGCCCGCGTTGAAATCGCCTATGTGGCGATGGAAGGCGAAACCTTGTCTGGCTGCGTCTTCTTGCGACCGGAAGAGGGCTGTCTTTACATCGGCAAACTGGCGATTGCTCCGGTTTCGCAAGGTCGAGGCATTGGCCGTAGGCTTTTGGCGGTCGCGGAGCAGACGGCACGAGACCGGGCACTGCCGTCACTCCGGCTCGAAACACGAATCGAACTCGTCGAGAATCATGACGTTTTCGCGCGCTGGGGATTCGAGAAGACCGCTGAAAATGCCCATCCAGGCTTCACAAGAACAACGTCGATCGAGATGCGCAAGGCGATCTCGGCTTAGCGGCCCGGCAGCACCCGGTTTGGCGGGCGGTGACCATCGATGAAGGTCCGTATATTGATGATGACCTTATCGCCCATGTCGATGCGGCCTTCGATCGTTGCCGAACTCATGTGCGGCAGAAGCACGACCTTGCCTTCGTTGGCCAGCTTGACGAGCTTCGGATTGACCGCAGGTTCGTTCTCGAAGACGTCGAGACCCGCACCGGCAAGCTTTCCTTCCCGCAAACTCTTGATCAGCGCCGCCTCGTCGATCACGTCGCCGCGGGCGGTGTTGACCAGGTAGGCGGTCGGTTGCAGCAAAGCCAGGCGGCGGGCCGACAGCAGGTGAAATGTTGCCGGAGTCGAGGGGCAGTTGATCGAAACGATGTCGACGCGGGCAAGCATCTGGTCGAGGCTCTCCCAGTACGTCGCTTCCAGCTCGTCTTCGGTCGCGGGGTTCACGCGCTTGCGGTTGTGATAGTGAATCGAAAGGCCGAAAGCCTTGGCGCGGCGGGCAACGGCGGTGCCAATTCGCCCCATCCCGACGATTCCGATGCGCTTGCCGTGAATACGTCGCCCAAGCATCCAGGTCGGCGACCATCCAGCCCATTCGCCCGGCTGATCGGTCAGCACGCGTGCACCTTCGCCAAGCCGGCGCGGCACCGCGAGAATGAGCGCCATCGTCATGTCTGCCGTGTCTTCAGTCAACACGTTCGGCGTGTTGGTCACGGTGATGCCCTTGCGGGCCGCCGCCTCGACGTCGATGTGGTCCGTGCCGTTCGAGAAGCTGGCGATCAACTTCAACTGCGGTCCGGCTTCCTCGATCACCGTAGCGTCGATTCGGTCAGTCACGGTTGGAACCAGCACGTCGGCGCTCTGGACTGCGGCGATCAGCTCGGCTTTGGAGCGCGGCGCATCGTCGATATTGAGTTCCGCGTCGAAGAGTTCGCGCATGCGCGTTTCGACCGCATCGGGCAGCTTCCGCGTGATGTAGACCTTCGGTTTTTTCTTCGTCGTCATGTGCGCCGGCGCTAACTTGTAAAGAGGTCCTTAACCAAGACGCGGGATAATTTTCCCGTTCCGGGCAATTTCTACCAGACCCGCACGCGAAGACAAACAAAACTCGCTGAGCGTGCGCAGGAATGTCGAATTCCCGGAATCAGGCAGCAGTCCTGCCCTCCTCTGAGCAAACGGAAATCCCATGCATAGCAAAGTCCTGAAATCTTGCCTCGCCCTTGCGATCGGTTTCGTGCTTTCGGCGGGAACGGCTGAAATGGCCTCCGCACAGGCGGCAAAGGGACCGAGCGGCCTGCCGCTGCCGCGCTTCGTCACGCTCAAGTCCAAGCGCGTCAACCTGCGCATCGGCCCCGGCACGGATTATGCAGCTTCCTGGATGTACCTGAAGGCCGGCCTGCCGGTCGAGATCATTCAGGAATACGACAACTGGCGCCAGATCCGCGATGCCGACGGCACCGAAGGCTGGGTCAACCAATCGTTGCTGTCGGGTTCACGGGCGGCGATTGCCGCTCCATGGATGAAGGGCAAGGGCAAGTCTGTCTATGTCAACATGCGCCGCGACGCCCTGTCGTCGGCAACCGTCGTCGCCAAGCTCGAACCCGGCGTCATGATGAACATCGGCGAATGCAATGGCGACTGGTGCTTTGCCAAGATCGACGGCGCCGAAGGCTGGGTGGCGCAGTCGGAGATCTGGGGCGCTTATCCCGGCGAAGCCTTTAAATAAGGCTCGCCTGCTTGCCCGCTTCGGCCAGCGACTTCATCGGCCGCGGACCGATCTGCTGGATCACGATGCCGGCGGCGAGGCAGCCGAGCTTGCCGCAATCTTCCAGCGTCCGGCCCTGCGTGTAGCCGTAGAGGAAGCCGGATGCGAAGAGATCGCCAGCGCCCGTCGTATCGACCAGTTCCCTGATCTTGATCGCATCGACATAGAAGCGCTCGCTACCCTTGAGGATGACGGCGCCATCCTCGCTCATCGTCACCGCCGCGATCTTGCAGTCCTTGGCGATGCTGTTCAGTGCTTCCTCAAAGTCGTCGGTTTCATAGAGCGCGAGGGCTTCCTGGCGATTGGCGAAGACGATGTCGACGGTGCCGGAGCGCATCAGGTCGAGGAATTCGCCACGGTAGCGGTCGACGCAGAAGCTGTCGGAAAGCGTCATCGACATCTCGCGGCCGTTCTCGTGGGCGATACGGGCGCATTCGCGGATCGCCTCCTTGGCGCGCGGCGGATCCCAGAGGTAACCCTCGAAGTAGGTCACCTTGGACTGGGCAACCACTTCGGATTCGACGTCCTCAGGCCCAAGTTCGACGCAGGCGCCAAGGTAGGTGTTCATCGAACGCTCGCCGTCGTCAGTCACAAAGATCATCGAGCGTGCGGTCGGCGGGAACGTACCCTTCGGCTGCGTCTGGTAGTGAACGCCCTGCGCGCGAATGTCGTGGGCGAAGATCTCGCCAAGTTGGTCTTCTGCGACCTTGCCGAAATAGGCGGCCTTGCCGCCAAAGCTTGCGACTCCCGCCGCCGTGTTGCCGGCGCTGCCGCCGGAGGCTTCCACCGCTGGTCCCATGCGCGCATAGAGAAGCTCGGCGCGCTCGGCATCGATCAGGTTCATCGCTGCCTTGGTGATCTTGTTGTCAATGAGGAACTGGTCGTCGCAACGCGCGATGATATCGACGATGGCATTGCCGACAGTCAGAACATCGAATTTGGTCATGAAAGGGTAAGGTCCCGGTGTTTGGTGATAGCCGGTGATCGGTCTTAGCGAATTTTAGCCGCATGGGAAGCGGAAATGCCGTGAGAACCTATCGATGCCTTCGTAAAAGTTCGCCGTTGGGGATCAAACACCACGAGCCGGTCGCCGTGAAGTCCCACAGGTCGCGGTTCAAGCAACGGCCGCATAGATCAGGTCGGGTGCGACCGGCCACTCATTCCTCCGCAGCGCGGATACATCGAGCCGGCCACGCGGGTCGCGGCGGGCGAGGCCCACGAAGCGATAGCGGCTGCCTCGCGTGTCGATGATGCGTGCAGGAATGGGGCGGCCGTCGATGTGGCCGATAACCGGTCCGTCGGATTGCGAACCATTGAGGAAGAAATATTCGTGAGGGAGGTGTCTGCTCACCATCCTATTGCCTTTCGTCGTTCGGTGCGGCGCTCGCAGCAGACCCGCTACGGAGATGCCTTTCGTGTTCGGAACTGGCCTTCTCCAAAGGAACATTGCTTTTTGATGGCACTCTTGAAGAACGACGGCGTGTTCTCTTGATCTCCACGACGAATGGCTTCTTTTGGGGACGCATGCGGATTCCTGATTATGGATGAGGTGGCCAGCTGAACGAGCCGAAGTCGACCACCATGCGTTGCCCAGCGGCGATATGAAGAGCGGTCGAGCAAGAGCCAGTTATGTTGAAGTCACTCGGGTAGCCGTCGGCTCACGGCGCTTCATCACTAAGATGGGGGAAGTGGCCGTATGCTTTCCATTCGGCCGCGAGGCTTCCTGTATTAAAATCTCATAGTGAAGTGGAGGATCACCGTCGCGGGTAAGTCGATCTCAGTGTTCGATCTGCTGCTCTGCGACCGTACTGGCGATGATTTGATCGGAGCCTTTTGCATAGAGCGGAAGCGTCAGGGTGATTGCTTCGCTGCGTCCGTTGATGGTGGCTGTATATCGCTTGTAGATGCGGTCCTGCCCTTGTTCCTCGCCTGCCGAAACGGCGTTTGCCTTCTCGACCAAGGCGCTCTCGAAGACAGTTGCGTCGACGTCGCTCAATGCCACCGTGCAGCCTTCGACAATCTTGCCGCCAACGTCCGCGCGGGAGACCACCAGTGCACGAAAGCTCTCGCTCTCGCCGCCGCTGACAATCCATCCCTGGAGCGCTTCCGGGTTTTCCATCGGCGTGAAGGTGAGCGCCAGGTCCTGTGCCATCGAAGGCCATGCATCGACTTTCGCGCGCTCGGACGTACGCTCGAAGTCGGGACCTGAGGAAACGCAACTGTCGTAGAAGAACGCGAGCTTGGCGGTGGCGTCGTCGGCGAGGGACGGTCCGGTGGCGAGAAGCATGAAGAGGCAGACAGCAAAGCGACGCTTCATTTTGTCTCCGAGCATCAAGTCGGTGCGGCCTTTCAGCCGCACCGATCATTTCAAACCTGTCGGACGTTGTCGGCAGACGTTCTGCCGGTTCGACGGTCCTGTGCGACTTCGAACGCGACGCCCATGCCTTCCTTCACATTGTCGATTCCGCCCCGTTGAGCGGCCGTGACATGCAAAAAGATATCGGTGCCTCCGTCATCCGGCGTGATGAACCCAAAGCCCTTGTCCTGGTTGAACCACTTGACTTTACCTGTTGGCAAAATTTACCCCCATGTTGGTCTCCCCAGCCAAAATGGGACATCGCACGATTTTGCCGGAGGGCACAAGTCCCGTTTTGACCGGATGGAGCAATGGCGCTGGCAGTACGAACGCCGATCGGCGGTCTAGACCTTCGCGCCGGGGGCGTCGACACAGTACAATCTATCGTCGCGGTTTGCCTCAATGTTTCGCAAAAATGCCACCCTGACGTCATCCCTCTGTCATTTGCCGCCTCTATAAGTCCCCTTAACGAGATTGGCATGAGCATCCGAAAGGCTGCAGCCATTCGAGAAGGGAATGATGCCCTTCGACGTTACCGGAGCGACGCTGACCACGGATGAACTGGCAGCATGGCAGACCGGCTATCCGGCAGGACCGGATGCGGAAAAGCGGGCAGAGCCCGCTTTTTTTGCTTTTGTGCTCCGCGCGTTTGTCATTGCGGTCATTTTGCTGCTAGGCATGCTTATCCCTCGCAAGGCAGCCGTACTCAATGTCAGCCATCATCTTCGACGTCCTTCCCATCTTCATCATGATCCTGATTGGCTGGCTGACGGTGAAGCTGCGGTTGATGAAAGCGGAGATCGGTGATGCGCTGAGCGAGTTCGTCTTCAAGATCGCCGTTCCGCTACTGTTGTTCCGGACGATCGCCAAGGCCGATTTTCATGGTGCTTCGCCGTTCCGTCTCTGGATCGCCTACTTTTCCGGCGTTGCTGTGACTTGGATCGCGGCGCATATCGCCGCGACGCGCTTCTTCGGCCGCGATGACCGCATTGGCGTGCTTGCCGGTGTTTCGTCAGCCTTCGCCAACACCATCTTCATCGGCTTGCCGCTCGTCCAGCGCACGGTCGGGGACAAGGGGCTCGTGCCACTCTCCATTCTGATCGCGGTCCATCTGCCTGTGATGATGATCATAGGGACCATCATGATGGAGCGCGCCGAGCACAAGATCGCCGGCAAGAAGGAGCGCAGCATCGCCAAGGTCGTGCGCCAGATCGCCCAAAATCTCATTAAGAACCCGCTGGTGATCGGCTTGGCCGGCGGCGCTGCCATGCATCTCTTAGGGCTCACCATGCCCGGGCCGGTGGGCGCCATCGTCGATCAGATTGCCGGTGTGGCCGGGCCGGTTGCGCTGATCTCACTCGGCATGGCGCTCGAGAAGTACGGAATTTCGGGCAACGCCGGCATCGCCAGCGTCACCTCCGCCTTCAAGCTCCTGCTGTTGCCCGCCTGCGTCTGGGCGGCGAGCCATCTGGTCGGGCTTGCCAGCGATTGGACGGCTGCCCTTGTGCTGATTTCGTCCGTCCCAACAGGCGTCAACGCCTGGCTGATCGCCAATCGCTTCGGTGTCGGCCACAGCCTCGCAGCGTCGACGATCACGCTGACGACGGCGCTTGGGGCCATCTCCGTTTCGTTCTGGGCCTTTCTGCTCGGGGGCTAATGCAAAAAAGAAAAAGCCCGGCGTCAGGCCGGGCTTAGGTTTTCTTATGGAATCGAGCAGCGTCTTACTGCGTGGCGCTATCCGGCGCGTTCGGATCGGGAAGCGCAACCGGCGAATCGGCCAGCGTGTGCAGGTAAAGAATGACGTTGGCGCGATCCGTATCCTTCGGGAGACCGGCAAAGCCCATCGCCGTACCGGCAACGTACTTCTTCGGCGCTGCCAGGAAGTGGTTCAGATGGTCGAAGGTCCACTTCTCGCTGCCACCTTTGGAGAAATCCTTCATCGCCGACGAGTAGGCAAACGCCTCGTGCGTGCCGATCGGACGATCGACGAGACCATAGAGGTTCGGACCGACTTTGTTCGGCCCCCCCTTAGTCGCGTCATGACAGGCCTGACACTTCTTGAACACGGCTTCGCCAGCCTTGGCGTCCGCCTTTGCAAGCAGCTGTGCGATCGGAACGGCTGCAGCCGGTGCGGCCTCGCCGCCACCGGAGGCGGGTGCCTCATCAGCGACGATCGCGAAACCTTCCTTCTCCGGCGCTTCCGAATGAAAGATCCCCTCCGACGCGATGGAGACGGACATCAGAACGAAAACCGTCCCGAGCAGCGCCCCCACAGCCGTATTCACGTATGAATTCATCTGCAATGCTCCCCTTGCAGCCGGCAGACATAAAACCGGACCATCTTGAAATCGCGCGGAACCTATGTCTTTTGGCTATCCGTTGCAACAGTCTAAATGGGCTGCTGCGTGAGACTTTTTGACACCTTTCCGCCCGGATTAGAAGGCCCGAACAATGACCAGTCCAAATTTAGATGACGTGCTTGTGCTGATCCCGGCGCGCATGGCATCGACCCGTCTTCCGGGCAAGCCGCTTGCCGATATTTGCGGACTGCCGATGATTGTCCAAGTGGCATTGCGGGCGAAGGAAGCCGAGATTGGCCGTGTCGTCGTCGCTGTCGATGACCAGCAGGTCTATGACGTCGTTGCTGAGGCGGGCTTCGAAGTCGTCATGACCAGCAAGGATCATCAATCCGGTTCGGACCGCATTTACGAAGCGCTGGGGAAGGTTGACCCGGAGGCCCGCGCCAAGGTCATTGTCAATGTGCAGGGCGACCTGCCGACGATCGAGCCGGAAACCGTCCGCGCCGCGTTGCGCCCGCTGGAGGACCCCAACGTCGATATCGCGACGCTGACGATCGCGATCGATAACGAGGCAGACAAGACGGCGCCCCATGTTGTCAAGGTGGTCGGCGCGCCACTGTCCGCAAGCCGACTGAAAGCGCTTTATTTCACGCGGGCCACTGCGCCTTATGGCGAAGGGCCGCTCTATCATCACATCGGCCTCTATGCTTATCGCCGGTCCGCCTTGGAGCGTTTCGTGACGCTTGGGCCATCGGTCCTGGAAAGGCGCGAGTCGCTGGAGCAGCTGCGCGCGCTGGAAGCCGGCATGCGCATCGACGTCGAGCTCGTTGACACGGTTCCGCTCGGTGTTGATACTCCTGCCGACCTTGAAAAGGCGCGGCGCATTCTCTCCGCAAGAACGAAGTGACGGATTTTCCATGAACATCAAAACCAACAGGATCGCCTTCCAGGGCGAGTTCGGTGCGAACTCCGATATGGCGTGCCGCGACATGTTTCCGACCATGGAGCCGTTGCCGTGCCAGACGTTCGAGGATGCCTTTGTGGCCGTCGAGAACGGCGATGCCGATATCGGAATGATCCCGATCGAAAACACGATCGCCGGTCGCGTCGCCGATATTCATCACCTGTTGCCGGAGTCCCGCCTGCACATCATCGGCGAGTATTTCATGCCGATCCGCTTTCAGCTGATGGTGCTTCCCGGCGTCACCAAGGATGAGATCCGCACGGTTCACAGCCATATCCACGCGCTCGGGCAGTGCCGCAAGATCGTCCGCTCACATGGCTGGAAGCCGGTGATCGCCGGCGATACCGCAGGTGCTGCAAAACTCGTCCAGGAGACCGGAGATCGGTCGATGGCCGCACTTGCCCCGCGCCTTGCTGCGGAGCTCTATGGCCTCGACATCGTGGCCGAGAACGTCGAGGACACTGAGGACAACGTCACCCGCTTTGTTGTCCTTGCTCGCGACGAAGAATGGGCGCATCGCAGCTCGGCCGAGGAAAAGCTCGTCACGACGTTCGTCTTCAACGTCCGAAACATCCCCGCCGCGCTCTACAAGGCGCTCGGCGGCTTTGCGACGAATACCATCAACATGACCAAGCTTGAGAGCTATCAGCTCGGCGGCAAGTTTGTCGCCACGCAGTTCTACGCCGACATCGAAGGTCACCCGAACGATCCTAATGTCCGGCGCGCGCTGGAGGAATTGCGCTTCTTTTCCGAGAAGGTGCGTATTCTCGGGGTCTACAAGGGCCACCCAATGCGGGGCCAGCTGCAGAAATAAAAAGGGCGCCTCGGGGGCGCCCTTTCTTTTTGCGACTCACTTGTCCGGCTCGCACACACGCAAGCGATGGCCGTCCGGATCAAGAACGACGAAGGTCGGCCCGAAATCCATGTCCGTGAGGTCCTGCGCGATGGGGAGTTGGCGCTTGCGCCAGTCCTCATAGAGCGTCGAGACGCCGTTCTCCCCGGGCACCATGAAGGCGATTTCGGCGCGGCTGCCGGTCGCTGACGGCTGCGGCGTTACCTTGCTGAGCCGCCAGAGGCCGAGTGTGAAGCCGCCGTCGAGCGCGAAGGCAACGAAGTTCGGGGCTTCGGCCACCGGCTCGCGGCCGAGCAACGACCGGTAGAAACCGGCGCTCGTGGATGGGTCCTTGACGTATAAGATGATGAGGTTCGGGCTGTTCATCGGGTTGTCCTCGTTGTGGCAGGGTGGCAGGCGAAGAAACGCCGCTGCACTCATTGGCAGCGGCGGCGGTCGGTCAGTGCGTCTTGGGAGTTGCTTTGCGTCTAACCTTCTTGGCAGGGGCAGCCCCAGTCCACCAAGCCGAGATCACGTTTCATCGGCTCGGGCATGGTCTCCAGATCGAGGCGCGAATACCTCCTCAGCACCATCTGGCGCGAAGCGTTCAACATCATGCGCAGAAGTGTGGATTGCGGATATCCTGCATCGCAAGGGGTCTCGTCGACCGGATGGTTGCCACGCGTCGATCGGGTAAGGTTCAAGCTCGTCATCATCGGTCCTCCTGTTGGATTGGTACCGATAATAGCGCTGACCACTGTCAGTTTATGGCAGTAGCGTCGCGCTCAATGAGCAATATCCTGCTGGTCCCGCCACTCCTTGAGAAGCACGGCGCGCCGGCGCGGATAACGTCCGTCCTGCGGGATCATTTCGACGATCCGGTCGGTGCGGAAATGACGATAATCTTTACGCAATTCACACCAGGCGACGATGACGCGAACCTGCTCGAAGTAACTCAACGCGAAGGGCCAGATATTGCGGACGGAGACGGTTCCACCCTCATCAGAATAGGTCAGCTTGAGGATCCGCTCCGTACGAATCGCCTTGCGAATGGCGCCGAGGTCCGCCTTGTCGGCAACGGGCGGCTTTAGGTGGACGAGCAGCGTCGACGTCTCGATCTCGTCGCGCATGTCCTGCGGCAGCACGTCGGCGATCTTGGCGAGCGCGTCGGCGCCGGCGGCGGCGAGCCGCGGATCGGCCGCCCGCGCGACCCAACGCGAGCCGAGAACGAGCGCCTCGATTTCGTCCTGCGAAAACATCATCGGTGGCAGCATAAAGCCCGGTTTCAGTACGTAACCCAGTCCGGGCTCGCCTTCAATCAAGGCCCCTTGCGCCTGCAGGCTCGAAATGTCGCGGTAAAGCGTGCGGATGCTGACGCCGGTCTCGGTCGCCAGCACGGAACCGCTGACCGGCCGGCGATAGCGCCGCAGGGTCTGCAGCAGAGTCAGAAGGCGTTCGGAGCGTGCCATCTTAGGGGCCTCGTTCTACAGGCCTTATTGCTTTTTCCATTCCACCCAGTCGCGCATCAGCCGATGGGCGATGGCTCCCTTGGGCGGCGGCGCCTTGCCAGTAAGTCCGGGCCGCTCGAGCATCTCGAGCGTTTCCTCGCGCGTGAACCAGCGGCAGTCTTCCAGTTCCTGGCTGTCGAATTTGACGGTTTCGGATTTGGCCTCCGCATAGCAGCCGATCATCAGCGAATGCGGCATCGGCCATGGTTGCGAGGCGTGATAGCGGATCCGTCCCGTATGGATTCCGGATTCCTCCAGCGTCTCGCGGCGCACGGCGTTCTCGATCGTCTCACCCGGTTCAACGAAACCGGCAAGACAGGAATACATGCCCGGAGCGAAGTGCGGGCTGCGCCCAAGAAGGCAATGATCGCGTTCCTCGTCGATCGTTAGCATGATGACGACGGGGTCGGTGCGTGGGAAGATCGTGTGCTCGCACGCGGTGCAGACACGCTTATAGCCACCGATATGGATGCTCATCGTCGATCCGCAGCGGCCACAGAACTTGTTGTCACCGTTCCAGCGGATAAGGCTGGCGCCCTGGGCAAATTCGCCAAGCAGAACCTCGTCGAGCAGCATCTCGCGAAACAGCGACCGTCCGTCTGCGGGTTTGTACTGGCTGGCAAGCTCGTCCTCGGACACGCCGACCGGAACCGCCAGTCGCGGCTCGCCGGTCTTGCGGTAGCCGAGCAGCACCGTCTCGTCCCAGTTTGGCTGCAGGTCCTTCAGTTCGTAGCGGGCAAACAGCGGGTCAAGCACTTGGCCGTCATGCTTCAGAACCAGCTTGTCGCCGGCGAAAGCGAAGATATGGGTTCCTTCCTTGGCCAATGCCTTGTCGACCGACGTCTCGTCGCGATGTTCGGAATCGCGGATCAGGTCATTGGCGGCGAAGGCAGTCAGGCTGCTGGGTTCCGGATGCGGAACATCCGAATCGAAAAGCGAACGGCTCATGATGAAAGGGCTTCCCGCAACTTCTCTATAAGGTCATTTCTCTTTTCCGCAGCGTAAGGCTCTGCCTTGCCGAAACCCCAAACCGGATTTGGCCAATTGGCATCGCCTTCGAAGCGGGCAATGACATGAACATGAAGCTGACGGACGATGTTGCCAAGGGCCCCGATGTTGATTTTTGTGGCGCCGGTTGTCTTCTTCAGCGCAGCGGCGACCATCTCGGTCTCGAATGTCAGCATCACCTGATCGAGAGGTGTCAGCTCGAAGACTTCGCTGATATCCGTCCTGCGCGGTATGAGGATCAGCCACGGCCAACGGGCGTCCTTCGACAACCGCAGATCACACAGCCCCGTCTGCATGACACTGTCGCTATCGCTTTCCAGCCGACGGTCGAGCTTGAATTCGTCCAACAGGCATTCCTCCATGTTTTCCTGAGGCTAGCAGTTTTTTTTGAGCTTGGCTTGCTTTTGATGGCGATATTGCCGATATGTGCATCCGGGAGGTTGGTGGTGGACGAGCCACTCGCCAACCGGGTCAGGTCCGGAAGGAAGCAGCCCTAACGAGCCCGGCACGGGTCATCGTGCCAGCCTCCCACCTTTCTCTCCATTCTTGCTCGGGCAGTCCGGGTGATAAGCAGGGCGATGAGCGACACCGAGCGACAGTCAAAAGATGCCGCCTCGACGGGCACCGGATACCGGGTGCTGGCACGCAAATACCGCCCCAAGGATTTCACAGATCTGATGGTCGGCCAGGAGCCGATGGTCCAGACCCTGACCAACGCCTTCGAGACCGGTCGTATCGCGCAGGCCTATATGCTGACCGGCGTTCGCGGTGTCGGCAAGACGACGACCGCCCGCATCCTCGCCCGTGCGCTGAACTACAAGACGGCAGAGATCGACAAGCCGACGATCGATCTGCGGATCCCCGGTGAGCATTGCCAGGCGATCATGGAAGGCCGGCATGTCGACGTCATCGAGATGGACGCCGCCTCCCACACGGGTATCGACGACATCAGAGAGATCATCGAGCAGGTACGCTACCGCCCGGTCTCGGCGCGCTACAAGGTCTACATCATCGACGAAGTGCACATGCTCTCGACGCAGGCCTTCAACGGTCTGCTGAAGACGCTCGAAGAGCCGCCGGAGCATGTGAAGTTCATCTTCGCGACGACCGAAATCCGCAAGGTCCCGATCACGGTCCTGTCGCGCTGCCAGCGCTTCGACCTGCGCCGCATCAGCGCGTCTGATCTTGTCGGCCTTTTCACCACGATTGCATCGAAGGAAGGCATCGAGGCCGAACCCGATGCGCTGGCGATGATTGCGCGTGCCGCCGAAGGCTCCGCACGCGATGGTCTTTCGCTGCTTGACCAGGCGATCGCCCATGGCGGCGGCGCGGTTCTGGCTGAAATGGTGCGCGGCATGCTCGGCCTCGCCGACCGCGCCCGCATCGTCGATCTCTTTCATCACATCGTCAAAGGCGATGTCGCAGCGGCGCTCGGCGAATTCGAAAGCCAATACGAAGCGGGTGCCAATCCCGTTGCCGTGCTGACCGATCTTGCTGACTTCACGCATCTGGTCACGCGCCTGAAATATGTGCCTGATGCGGCAAACGACCCTTCGCTCAGCGAAGTCGAACGCACGAAGGCTGCTGAATTCGCTAAGGGCGTGGCGGTGACGACGTTGTCACGCATCTGGCAGATGTTGCTGAAGGGCATTCCGGAGGCCGAGGGCTCCTCGCGTCCGGCCGGCGCCGCAGAGATGGTGTTGATCCGGCTGGCGCATGCCGCGCATCTGCCGGCACCCGAAGACGCCGCCCGTCGCCTGGCGGAGTTTTCCGAGACGAACGGTGGCGGTCGCCCGTCTGCGCCATCTGGCAACGGCGGTGGCGGCGCAACGGTGAACTACCAGGGCAATCTGGCGGCTCGATCGACCGAGTCGATCCCGCGTCCACACCCCGCCGGTCCGACCGCGATGCTGCGCGCCGTCCCCAATCCCGATCCGCACAACGTGCCGGTCGGCCGCGTCGAGACGAAGCCGACCGAGGCGCCGAAGCCGCTGGTGTCGGTCAATTCCATTGGCGATATCGCCAATCTGGCCGGCGACAAGCGCGATGTGAAGATCAAGGCGCTGGTGCGCAACTTCGTGCGCCCGGTGCGCATCGAGCCCGGTCGCCTCGACGTCAATCTGACGGAAGGTGCCCCCGGCACGCTGCTGAACGAACTGGCAGTCAAGCTCAAGGACTGGACCGGCATCCATTGGATCGTCAGCCTCAGTCGCGAGGAAGGCCAGCCGACCATGGTCGAGGCCGAAGCGAATGCCAAGGCGCAGCAGGTGAGCGACGCCCGGCAGGATCCGGATGTGGCGGCGATCCTCGCACAGTTTCCGGGCGCCAAGATCATCGACGTTCGCGTACGGGCGCCGGAACTGGATGAGGAAGAAGAGGTCAAGGCGCCTGCCGCTGCCGAATCCGACGAAGGCGACATCCTGCCTGGCGACGACATAATTTTCTAAAGTATCGAGAAGGAGCGAGACGATGCGCGACATCATGGGCATGATGGGCAAAGTCAAGGAAATGCAGGCCAAGATGGAGAAGATGCAGGCGGAAATCGCCGAACTCCACGCGGAAGGCAAGTCGGGTGGCGGCCTCGTCACCGTGATCCTCAACGGCAAGGGCGAGATGCAGAGCCTGAAGATCGACCCGTCCCTCTTCAAGGAAGATGACGTCGAAATCCTCGAAGACCTGATCGTTGCCGCGCACAAGGATGCCAAGGACAAGGCGGAAGCCGCTGCTGCCGAAAAGACCAAGGCGTTGACCGCCGGCCTGCCGATTCCTCCAGGCTTCAAGATGCCGTTCTGATTAGTAGGTAGACTAAGGGTGCGGTGTCGGCTGCGCTGGCATCGCCTTCCGTCACGCAACAGGGAGGATTGCCGATGACGTTGACCAGTCTGTTTGTCTTTGCCTGCGCGTTGTTTGTCGCGGCTGGCTCCCCGGGTCCAAGCGTTGCTGCGCTCGTCGCCCGCGTGATTTCCAAGGGTGCGCGCGACGTTCTGCCGTTCCTTGCGGCCATGTGGCTCGGCGAAGCAATCTGGCTGACCTGCGCCGTCGCCGGCTTGGCGGCGATTGCCGAAACCTTCCACTATGCTTTCATTGCCATCAAGTGGCTGGGTGTCTGCTATCTGTTGTATCTCGCTTGGAAGATGTGGTTCGCATCGCCTGATAGTGACGGCGAGGCGCTGCCTGATGCGCAGTCGCCGTTGAAGCTTTTCCTCGCCGGCATGACGGTCACGCTCGGCAATCCCAAGATCATGATGTTCTACATGGCGCTGCTGCCCTCGATCATCGACATTCAGTCGGTGACCATAGTCGGCTGGGCCGAACTGGTTGTGACCATGCTTCTGGTGTTGATCGTGATCGATATCAGTTGGGCGCTGCTCGCCGCCAAGGCGAGAAGCTTCCTGAAGAGCCGGCGTGCTGTGCGCATGGCCAACCGCGCGAGTGCCGGCACGATGGCCGGCGCCGCGGTGGCAATCGCGATCCGTTAGGCTACCTCTGCGAGATGTGACGCTTGGGCGGCAAAGGCGGTGGTGCCGGCGGCACCCAAGTCAGGACCATACTCGCAACGCCTGCTGCGATATTGAGGCCGGACGTGCCCTCAGCCGATACCGGTTGCAAAGCAATCGAGCCTTCGAAGCCGCCGATCAGGACATTAGCCCCGACGCCAAGGCCGACCGTAGCATTGGCTGCGACGCCCGCGTAACTGCCCTGCAGCGCTCCGTCGAGCCGATTGGTCGGCGCATAGACGAGCCAGATCATGCCGCCGCCAGCGAGCGTCCCGATATCGACGCCGAATTTGGTGATCGTGCCGGTGTATCGTTCGCTTGGCCGATCAGGGGAAGACGGTGTAAAAATGCAGTTGAGCGTCCGTTTGGAGCCGATGATGACACCGAATCCCGGAGATATGTCACAGCCCAACGAGCCGACCTTGACGCGGGCTGCTGCCGGCGTTGCTGATAGGAAGGTAGTGGCTGTTGCGGCGATGACGGCCGCCGCGATAAGTCTTGCGATGGACATGCGAGCCTCCTTCGATTTACACCCCGTGCGTGAAAATCTAGGAGTGTTCTTCGCCTCAGCAAGTGGCGGCGATCGAAATCCGCCTCATGAGTGATTGCGCGCCAGTTTCATCAGTTCGCGACCGATCGGCTTTGGGGGTTCGCTACGCAACACGAGGGATGTTGTTACCGCACCATAGCGAGCGATGCTGTCGACGATGATTTCAAGCTCAGACGGCGACGGAACCAGCACCTTCAGGACGAAGCAGTCCTCCCCGGTCAACCTCAGAACCTCGATGATCTCAGGTGTTTCAGAGAATTGTTTGAGGCAGGCGCGGATATGTTCGTGAATGGTGCGCAGCCGGATGACGGCCACCATGCCCAGGCCGAGTGCCGCGGTATTGATGCGGGCACCGTAGCCCTCGATGATGCCTCGCTCCTCCAGGCGTTTTAGCCGCTCGGACGCGGCCGGCTGCGACAGGCCGACTTTTCGCCCCAGTTCGGAAACGGTGATACGCCCGTCGGCCTGCATGATCTCGACAATCAGCATGTCGGTAGGGTCAAGTTGCCGGCTTGCGAAATCAGCCATTTTTGTATCGCCTTTAATTCATCGGCTTGAGGACGGTTTTCCCGATGATTTCCCATGTCGGTAGCTGACTATCTCACGCAGCTTATCCTGTGAGCAACAGGAAGGAATCGATGCGAGATATCATCACTTTGCCCGGCATTGGCGGGTCCGGCGAAACACATTGGCAATCTCGATGGGAGGCGAGCGACGCCCGCATGCAGCGCTTTTCGCCTTCGAGTTGGGATCGACCCGAACTCGACGATTGGATTGCGGCATTGGACCATGCCGTCGCGCAGTCAAGGGCCGAACCGCTTCTCGTCGCTCATAGCCTCTCTTGCCTGCTTGTTGCCCATTGGGCGGCGCGGAGTAGGTATCGTGCCGGTGGCGCCCTGCTGGTAGCGCCACCAAATCCGACCTCGCCGGCCTTTCCCTGCGAGGCCGCCGGCTTTGCCAATCCGCCCGACACGGCGCTCCCATTCCCGTCTCTGGTCATCGCGAGCAGCGACGATCCCTTCGGCTCGCTCAACTATGCGCGCACCATGGCGAATGGTTGGGGTAGCGAGTTCATGGAAATCGGCGCCCGTGGCCACATCAACGGGGAAAGTGGGCTTGGGGTTTGGCCGCAGGGACGCGCCGCTCTGGCCTCCCTTGAAGCGTGCTTGCGCTAGGCGCCCGCCTGCTCTTCGAGGATATCGCGAAGCTTGTAGTGGATCGGAGCCGCGAGATAGCGGTCGCGATCCCGCGGTGCGAGAACCTTGCCGAAAGTGGCGATAATTTCCGGTATGGTCACTTTTTCACCGCCGTAGCGGAGATGCTCGACCGGCATTCCGGCGGCAATCGCCCCGCCGTTGAGCACACGGCAATAGATGCCCGGTCGGGCGGCCTTGGTGTAGCGCTTGACGAAGCCAGGGTCGCCCATTCGCGCGGCGAACGTCGCGCAAGGGATACGCGCGCTGGTAACCTCCAAAACAAGATCGTCGGCTATGAATCGATCCCCGACGCAAACGATGCGGTTGTCGAGACCGTCGATTACAATGTTCTCCCCGAATGTGCCTGGTTCGACCGGTCTCCCCAGCTCCGTCGACCACCAGTCGAGCGTCAGTGATCCCTCGAGATAGACCGCCTGGTCGACGCCGCCATGGTGCTTCCGGTTGCAGATGGCGTCACCGACCAGCCCCTCGGCATCGACAAGCACGCTGCCGCTGATCGGATGCTTGTAGATTCCCGTCTTGTAGCTCTTGCCGGGCAGACGCTCGGCACTTCCGATGCAGACGGCAAGGATTTTCATTCGTTCGGCTCGTCCAACCTGTTTCCGTTTTTCCACCATATGGGCTAATAACCGCTCATGGCAAAGCGAGTCACCGGCCCCGAAATCGAAAAACTGATCCAGCTTCTGGCGAAGGTGCCGGGCCTCGGCCCGCGCTCCGCACGCCGCGCCGCGCTGCATCTGATAAAGAAGAAGGACCAGCTGCTTGGCCCTTTGTCGAATGCGATGGGTGAGGCCTACGACAAAGTGAAGATTTGCTCACGTTGCGGCAATGTCGATACCGTCGATCCCTGCACCGTCTGCACGGACGACCGGCGCGACCAGTCCGTCATCATCGTTGTCGAGGATGTATCTGACCTTTGGGCGCTGGAACGTGCCGCCGCCCTAAATGCGGCCTACCATGTTCTCGGCGGCACCCTCTCGCCTTTGGATGGCGTCGGGCCCGACGATCTCAATATTCGCGGCCTGATCGAGCGCGTCACGGCGGGCGGCATTCGCGAGCTCATCATCGCCGTCAATGCAACGGTCGAGGGGCAAACGACAGCACACTATATAACCGACCAGCTGACTGGCCTGGACGTCAAGATAACGCGTCTTGCCCACGGCGTCCCCGTCGGCGGCGAACTCGACTATCTCGACGAGGGAACGCTTCAGGCGGCGCTCAGGGCACGCACGGCAATCTAGGGGGAAGCATGAGCAAGCGCATTTTCGGCCGCCTTTTGACCGCGACGGCGGCGCTTCTGGCTCTGTCATGCACGCCGGTGCTTTCCGCGTCGAAGGCCGATGTCGAAGCGCAGTTCGAGAAATGGGTGCAGAACGATCTCTGGCCGGAAGCGCAGAAGAACGGCATTTCCGAGCGAGCGTTCCGTGCGTCGTTCGCCGGTGTCGAACTCAATTGGAGCCTGACGGATCTCGCCCCTCCCGGCTTTCCGCCGCCGAAGGAGCAGAAGCAGACGCAGGCCGAATTTTCCTCTCCGGCACCCTATTTCAATGATGATCGGCTGAAGCGACTGGCGGCCACCGGCCGCGGTTTTGCCTCGCAACATGCCTCGGCGTTGAAGAAGATCGAGAAAACTTACGGGGTTCCCGGGTCGATCGTGCTGGCTGTCTGGGGCCGTGAAACGGGGTTCGGTGCGGCCAAGATCCCGAACTCGGCAATCGAGGTGCTCGCGACCAAGGCTTTCATGTCGACGCGCAAGGAGATGTTCCGCACGGAACTGCTCGCAGCTCTCCACATCATTGATCGTGGCGACGCAACGCCGGCCGAATTCAAGGGGTCATCCGCCGGGGCACTCGGCCAGCCGCAATTCATGCCGACCAGCTATCTGAAATATGCGGTCGATTTCGATGGCGACGGCCATCCGAATATCTGGACGTCGGTCCCCGATACCCTTGCTTCTATCGCCAACTTCCTGGCGCAGAAAGGTTGGCAGCGCGGCCGCGGCTGGGGCTACGAGGTGACTATCCCGGCGCAGGTCTCATGCGCGCAGGAGGGACCGGATCTCGCAAAGCCGGTGTCGCATTGGGCATCGCTCGGCATTGTCAGGATATCGGGCAAGGCCTTCCCTTCCGATGAAGGCAAAGCATCAGGGATGATGCTCGTCCCGGCCGGCCGCGATGGGCCGGAATTCGTCGTCACACCGAATTTCTACGTGATCAAGGAGTACAACAACTCCGATCTTTACGCCCTTTATATCGGCAACCTCGCGGATCGGATTGCCTATGGTTCCGGCGCCTTCCAGGGGCCGTGGGGCGATGTCGGCAAGATGTTGCGCTCCGACGTCGCAGCCATGCAGAAGGCACTGGAGAAGAAGGGCTACGATGTCGGCGGCTCCGATGGCTTGCCAGGCTACAAGACGCGCCGGTCCATCGGCCAGTGGCAAGAAAAGAATGGCATGAAGCCCACCTGTTATCCCGAGGCATCGATGATCGGCAGGTTGAAGTAAACCTAGAGGCTACGCTTCAGCCCTTCGTGGCTCGCGACGAACCCCATCTTCTCGTAGAACCGGATCGACTCCGTCCGCGATTTGTCGGAGGTCAATTGCACCAGGCCGCAACCGCGCTCGGCGCAGCGCCCAACAGCCCATTCGATGAAATCGGAGCCGAGGCCCGAGCCGCGGGCGTCTCTGGCGACACGCACGCTTTCGATCTGCCCGCGCCACATCCCAGTCCGCGACAAACCAGGGATGAACGTCAGCTGCAGGCAGCCGACGATGCGATCGCGCTCATCGACGGCGACGGCCAGCAACTGGTTGGCATCGGCCTCGATCGCCGCGAATGCTGCAATATACCTGGTATCTGGTGGATCGGAGACGACCTCGCGCGTGGCGCCGAGATCGTCATCGGAAAGTAGGCCGATGATATCGGTCAGATCGGAACGACGGGCAGGGCGGAAGGAATGCATGTCTTGTCTCAATGGTGGAGGTCGATCGGCGCCTTGTAGAAGACGTCGTCATTGGGTGGAATCGCCTGACGCTCGATCAGCCGGTGCACCTGCGGTAGTTGTTCACCGCGGTGCAGGTCGCGCAGCCGTTCGATGTTTTCGGCATCGGCCTGGGTGCGGCGTTGATTGTGCCTGATGTATTCGACCCAGGTCGGCGTATGGTAGGTCTCCGTCCACCGCCCGGGCTTTTCGAGGTCGCGCATCAGCGCCCAATTGCGGGCGCCGTCGCGAATGCGGATGCGCCGGCGGTCGCCCATCAGCGCCAGAAACTCCGGCACGTCAGCATCTGCGATTTCGTAATCGATCTGGACGACGATCGGGCCGCTGCGCGGGGTGATATCAAGACTGAGCGCCGGCTCGGTGAAGCGGTTCAGCGGGTCGAGGTTGAGCGAGGCAAACGCCGGCATGGCAAAGCGTAGCCCGACGACGATGCCGAAGAGCATGACGACCGCGGAGATCAACAGGGCGTTTGAGACACCGTAGCGGTCGGCGGCCACGCCCCAGATCCAGCTGCCACCGGCAATGCCGCCGAAGGTCACGGTCTGATAGAGTGACAGCGCGCGACCGACGACCCAGCGCGGCGTCGACAGCTGCACGATCGTATTGAACAGTGATAGCGCCAGCACCCAGCAGGCGCCGGATACCACCAGTCCGGCACAGGTCAGCGCCGCAATCGGGCTGAAGGCGGCGACGACGGCGCTCAAGGCAAAGCCCGCGAACGAAATCCGTATGATCGTTTCGCTCGAGAAGCGGTCACGCAGCCGGTCATTCAACATCGCACCGCCGATCGCGCCGATGCCGAAGGAACCGAGCATCAGGCCGTAGGTCAGCGGGCCGCCGACAACCAGGTTGATCGCCACGATCGGCAGCAGCGCCAGAATGGAGCTGGCGCTGATTCCGAAAATGAGGCCACGCAGCAGTACCTTTTGCAGGTTGGGCGACATCGACACATAGCGAAGCCCGGCAAAGACCGCCCTGCCCAGCGTTTCCCGTGGAAGGGTGGAAGTCGGCAGGCTCGGTTTCCAACGGATTAGCGCATAAATCAGTGCGAAGTAGCTGAACGTGTTGGCGGCAAAGGCTGCCGCCGCCCCACCGGCGGCGACAATGACGCCACCAATCGCCGGACCGACGCTGCGGGTGATGTTGAAGCCGACGCTATTGAGCGTCACGGCTGCAGGCAGGTCCGCACGTGGCACCATGTCGCCGACGGACGCCTGCCATGATGGGTTGTTCAATGCCGTGCCGCAGCCAATCAGAAACGTGAAGAACAGCAGAAGCCACGGCGAAAGCCAGCCGAAATAAGCCGAAATGCTGAGCAGTGCGGAGACGCCCAGCATGAAGTATTGCGCCGTCAGCATCACCCGGCGACGATCGAAGCTGTCGGCGAGTGCACCTGATACGAGCGAGAAGAGCATGATCGGCAGTGCCGTCGAAGTTTGCACGAGTGCGACCATGTTCTCTGAGGAGGTGATGGTGGTCATCAGCCAGGCGGCGCCGACCGCCTGGATCAGGCCGCCGAAATTCGAAGCGAGGCTTGCAAGCCAGATTGTTCGGTAGGTTTCGTGCCGTAGCGGCGCCAGTGTCGACGAGTTGTAAGGCACGATCCCTCCCGATGACGGTCCCCCGACCAATATATGCCGAAAGATGCCGCTGGCTACCTTGGGCGACCGCCAAGCCGAAGGTTGGCGACGGACCTTGCAATTTCGTAAAAACCGGCCTATATGGCTCTCAAATCTTGATCGTTTTGATGAAGAGTGGGCCGCAAGGACCCGCTCTTTTTTATTACCGCGATCATCCGAAATGCAGAAAATTGCGAGGAGCGCATCGCTTGTCGGATCCGACGAACGCCAACAATGAACTTGAGCCGCGGCTGATCACCGAGACCGGTCTCGATCAGCGCCTTGCGGACATAATCGAGCCCGTGCTTGTTGACCTGGGCTACCGTCTGGTCCGCGTACGCATGCTCAACCAGAACGGCGCCACCATGCAGATCATGGCCGAGCGCAACGATGGAACGATGGACGTCGAAGGCTGTGAAGAGGTCTCGATGGCCGTTTCTCCGGTTCTCGATGTGGAAGATCCGATCGATAGAGAGTATCATCTGGAAGTGTCTTCGCCGGGTATCGACCGCCCGATGGTGCGGAAGTCCGATTTTGTGCGCTGGCAGGGACACCTTCTGAAGTGCGAAACGTCGATCATGGTCGGCAACCGTAAGCGCTTCCGGGGCAAGATCGTTGCAACCGACGCAAACGGTTTCACGCTCGAGCGTGATCAGGTTTCCGAGGGTGAGGAACAGAATATCGTCATTCCTTTCACGGCCCTCGCCGATGCGAAGCTCATTCTGACCGACGATCTGATCCGCGATGCACTGCGCGCCGACAAGCTGGCGAAGGCAGAGGCCGCGAACCAGAACGAAGCGGAAGACGAAGAATAAACCGATCAACTTGTGGCGCCGGGGAAAGGGAACCCTGAACGCCTAGACGGAGAGAAAAGACAATGGCAGTCAGTGCGAACCGGCTCGAACTTCTGCAGATCGCAGATGCAGTGGCGCGCGAAAAGGTGATCGACCGCGAGATCGTGCTTGCCGCGATGGCAGATGCGATCCAGAAGGCCGCGCGCTCCCGCTACGGCACCGAGTCCAATATCCGCGCCGACATCAATCCGAAGACCGGTGAAATCCGTCTTCAGCGTCTGCTCGAAGTTGTCGACAAGGCCGAGGATTATTCGACCCAGATCCCGCTCGAACTGGCCCGCGACCGCAACCCGGACGCAGCCCTTGGCGATTTCATCGCCGATCCGCTGCCGCCGATGGATTTTGGCCGCATTGCCGCCCAGTCCGCCAAGCAGGTTATCGTCCAGAAGGTTCGGGAAGCCGAGCGTGACCGCCAGTTCGACGAGTTCAAGGATCGCGTCGGCGAAATCGTCAACGGCACCGTCAAGCGCGTCGAATACGGCAACGTCATCGTCGACCTCGGCCGTGGCGAAGGCATCATCCGCCGCGACGAAATGATCCCGCGCGAAAACGTCCGCTATGGCGATCGCGTCCGTGCATACGTATATGACGTTCGTCGTGAACAGCGCGGCCCGCAGATCTTCCTGTCGCGCACGCATCCGCAGTTCATGGTCAAGCTCTTCACCATGGAAGTGCCGGAAATCTACGACGGCATCATCCAGGTGAAGTCCGTTGCCCGTGATCCGGGTTCGCGCGCCAAGATCGCCGTGATCTCGAACGACTCGTCGATCGATCCGGTCGGCGCCTGCGTCGGTATGCGTGGTTCGCGCGTTCAGGCCGTTGTCGGCGAGCTTCAGGGCGAAAAGATCGACATCATTCCGTGGTCGCAGGACCCGGCGACCTTCGTCGTCAACGCCCTGCAGCCAGCTGAAGTCGCCAAGGTCGTTCTCGATGAAGATGCCGAGCGCATCGAAGTCGTCGTTCCCGACGAGCAGCTGTCGCTGGCCATCGGCCGTCGCGGCCAGAACGTTCGCCTGGCCTCGCAGCTGACCGGCTGGGACATCGACATCATGACGGAAGCCGAAGAATCCGAGCGCCGTCAGAAGGAATTCAACGAGCGCACCAACCTGTTCATGGATTCGCTCGACGTTGACGAAATGGTCGGCCAGGTTCTGGCCTCCGAAGGCTTCGCGGCTGTTGAAGAACTGGCCTACGTCGATCTCGACGAAATCGCCTCGATCGACGGTTTCGACGAAGACACGGCACAGGAAATCCAGACCCGTGCTCGCGAATATCTCGAAAAGCTCGAAGCCGAAATGGACGAAAAGCGCAAGGCGCTCGGCGTTTCCGACGAACTGCGCCAGATCGACGGCATGACCGCCCAGATGATGGTCGCACTCGGCGAAGACAGCATCAAGACGATCGAGGACTTTGCCGGCTGTGCCGCTGACGATCTCGTTGGCTGGAGCGAACGCAAGAACGGCGAGACCAAGAAGTTCGAGGGCCTGTTCTCCAAATTCGACGTTTCGCGCGTCGAGGCCGAGCAGATGGTCGTTCAGGCTCGCCTCGCGGCTGGCTGGATCACCGAGGAAGACCTCGCCAAGGACGCGGAAGCTGAAGAAGCTCCCGAGGCCGAGCAGGAAGTATAATGTCCGCGCGTGAGCCGACCGTTT
This sequence comes from Rhizobium sp. BK176, assembly GCF_024808055.1. NCBI lineage: Bacteria > Pseudomonadati > Pseudomonadota > Alphaproteobacteria > Hyphomicrobiales > Rhizobiaceae > Rhizobium > Rhizobium sp. BK176. The sequence goes on from NZ_JANUBV010000008.1 coordinate 136,724, forward strand.
CTCCTGAGGACGAGGATCTTGCAGGATATGACGTGAATGGTCGCATGTGCATCGTGACGCGCGAAAGCGGATCGCCGGATGAGCTGATCCGCTTCGTTGCCGCTCCGGATGGGACAGTCATCGCCGACCTGAAGCGCCAGCTTCCGGGACGCGGCTGTTGGGTGAAGATCGACCGCTCGCTGGTCGACAAGGCCGTGGCGAAGAAGCTCTTCGCCCGTGCGTTGAAAGCGGATGTGAAGGCGGACGCCGCTCTCGGCGAAACCGTCGGGATGCTGCTAGCGCAGCAGTTGATGCAGATGATGAACATGGCCCGCAAGGCGGGGCAGTTCGTTACCGGCTCCGCGAAAGTGGATGCCGCAGTCAGGAGTGGGGCCGCGATTGCGGTGTTCCACGCAACGAATGCCGCCGAAGACGGCGTGAGAAAAATCGACCAGGCCCGCAAGGCCTGGCACCTCGGAATGGAGACCGAGGAGGAAATACCTTCCTACCGTCTCTTCTCGGAGAGCGAAATGGAAGGCCTGATGGGCCAGAACGCTTTTATCCATGCTGCAGTGCTTGCAGGGCAGGCGGGTGAGGGTGTAGTGAAGCGCGCAAAGATGCTCGAACAGTACCGCAACGGCGGTCAGTCCCGGGCAGCGGGCGGCGCTGGCCGGCAAAAACAATGATGCGGTCACCGGCTTGTCCGGCCCCGATATCATTGATCGACATATTTGATTGACAGGGTTTGATGACGTCATCGCTCCCTGTCCGAAGGAACGGGAACGAATGACCGATAGCAATGACGACAAGACACTGAACGGCCCGGGCAAGAAGACTCTGACCCTGAAGCCGTCGGGAATGAGCCAGGGCACCGTGCGCCAGGACATGGGCCGCGGGCGCACCAAGGCGGTCGTTGTCGAGACCCGCAAGCGGCGTCCGATGCGTCCGGAAGACGAACGCCCGATCACCCCCGTAAGCTCCGCCGCCGCCCCGGTACGCACCGAAGCCGCTCCGAGCGCGCATCAGCCGCGTGCACCGCAGGCTCCGCAGCCGCGCATCCAGCCGGCCGGCGGCCAGCAGTCGCGTCCGCAACAGCCATCTTCTCAGCCTCCGCGCCAGCAGGATCGCCCCCGTCCGGTGGTTCTGAATCATCTGTCGCCTGAGGAAATGGATGCACGCCGCCGCGCGCTCGCCATGGCGCAGGTTCGCGATGCTGAAGATGCGGTTCGCCGCGCCGAAGAAGAAAAGCGTCGTGCCGCTGAAGAAGCTGCGCGCCAGGCTGCCGAGGCTGAAGAAGCCAAGCGCCGCGCTGCAGAGGAAGCTGCTGCTAGTGTCGCGGAAGCTGCCGCCGCTGCTGCGGCTCCGGCTCCGGCTGAAGTTGCAGCGTCCGCTGCTGCCGCGCCTCGCGCCGAAGCCCCACGCGTTCAGCCGTCGGCTCCCGCCGCACGGCGTCCCGATGGCGCGCCGTCGCCGGCCCAGGCGCGTCCGGCGCCGGGAGCCGCTGCACCTGGACCTGCCGGTCGCGGTCGCCGCGAATCCGACGAAGACGATCGCGCAGCACCGCGTGGCGGCGCTCCGGCGCGTGGCCGTATCGTGCGTCCGGAACCGGCAAAGCCCGTTACCGCGCGCCCGAAGGGCGACGAAGGCCGCCGTCAGGGCAAGCTGACAATCACCGCTGCGAGCACCGACGACGACGGCAACGCCCGTGGCCGCTCGATGGCCGCCATGCGCCGCCGCCAGGAGAAGTTCCGCCGCAGCCAGATGCAGGAAACCCGCGAAAAGGTTGTCCGCGAAGTCATCCTGCCGGAGACCATCACGATTCAGGAACTGTCGCAGCGCATGTCTGAACGCGCCGTTGATGTTATCAAGTACCTGATGAAGGAAGGTCAGATGATGAAGCCGGGCGACGTCATCGACGCCGACCTCGCGGAGCTCATCGCCGGCGAATTCGGCCATACGGTCAAGCGCGTTTCGGAATCTGACGTTGAAGAAGGCATCTTCAACATTGCCGACGCCGAAGGCGATCGCGTTTCCCGTCCGCCTGTTGTGACCATCATGGGTCACGTCGACCACGGCAAGACCTCGCTGCTCGACGCCATCCGCCATGCCAACGTGGTTGCCGGCGAAGCCGGCGGCATCACCCAGCATATCGGTGCTTATCAGGTCGAGCAGAACGGTCAGAAGATCACCTTCATCGACACCCCTGGCCACGCCGCCTTCACGGCCATGCGTGCCCGTGGTGCACAGGCGACGGACATTGCGATCCTGGTCGTTGCGGCCGACGACAGCGTCATGCCGCAGACCATCGAATCGATCAACCACGCCAAGGCCGCTGGTGTTCCGATCATCGTGGCGATCAACAAGGTCGACAAGCCGAGTGCCGATCCGCAGAAGGTGCGCACGCAGCTCCTGCAGCACGAAGTCTTCGTGGAATCGATGGGCGGTGAAGTTCTCGACGTCGAAGTTTCGGCCAAGACCGGCTTGAACCTCGACAAGCTGCTGGAAGCCATCCTGCTGCAGGCCGAAATCCTGGACCTCAAGGCCAACCCGAACCGCACGGCGGAAGGAACGGTCATCGAAGCTCAGCTCGACCGCGGCCGCGGTTCGGTTGCCACGGTTCTCGTCCAGAACGGTACGCTGAAGCCTGGCCAGATCATCGTCGCCGGTGATGTCTGGGGTCGTGTCCGCGCCCTCGTCACCGACAAGGGCGATCATGTCAAGGAAGCCCCGCCGGCCATGCCGGTCGAGGTGCTTGGCCTTTCCGGTACGCCGCAGGCCGGTGACAGGTTCGCCGTCGTCGAAAACGAAAGCCGTGCCCGCGAGATCTCGGAATACCGCCAGCGTCTCGCTCGCGACAAGGCCGCCGCCCGCCATTCTGGCCAGCGCGGCTCGCTGGAACAGATGATGACGCAGCTGCAGTCCGCTGGCGTCAAGGAGTTCCCGCTGGTCATCAAGGGCGACGTGCAGGGTTCGATCGAAGCGATCGCAGGCGCGCTCGAAAAGCTCGGTACCGACGAAGTCCGTGCCCGCATCGTTCACTCGGCCGTCGGCGGTGTGACGGAATCGGATATCTCGCTTGCCGAGGCATCTGGCGCCGCGATCATCGGCTTCAACGTCCGTGCGAATGCGCAGGCTCGTACGCTGGCTGAGCGCCAGGGCATCGAAATCCGCTACTACAACATCATCTACGATCTGGTGGATGACGTTAAGGCGGCGATGTCGGGCCTGCTTTCGCCGGAGCGTCGCGAAACCTTCCTCGGCAATGCCGAGATCCTCGAGGTGTTCAACATCACGAAGGTCGGCAAGGTCGCGGGTTGCCGCGTTACCGAAGGCAAGGTCGAGCGTGGCGTCGGCGTTCGCCTCGTCCGCGACCACGTCGTCATCCACGAAGGCAAGCTCAAGACGCTCAAGCGCTTCAAGGATGAAGTCTCGGAAGTGCATTCCGGCCAGGAATGCGGTATGGCTTTCGAGAATTACGAAGACATCCGCGCCGGCGACACGATCGAGTGCTTCCGCGTCGAGCACATCACGCGTACGCTCTGATCGTGTGAAACTGGAAATTTGGACGGGCGCCGGATCAACTGAGGCCGGCGCCCGAACCTTTTGAGGCAAAGAAAAATGGCAACAAGACCAACAACCTCCGCACCTTCGCAGCGTATGCTGCGCGTCGGCGAGCAGGTTCGCGCCGCGATCACGCAGGTTCTGCAGCGCGGCGAAGTGCGCGATGACGTGATCGAGAAGACTGTCATTTCCATCTCCGAAGTCCGCATGTCACCCGATCTGAAGATCGCGACGGCCTACGTGACACCGCTCGGTGTGACGGATCATGATGCGGTGATTGGTGCGCTAAACCGCAATGCAAAATACATTCGCGGCCGCCTCGGGTCCCAGCTACGGCAGATGAAGTACATGCCGGAGGTCCGCTTCCGCGACGATACGAGCTTCGACAATTACAAGAAGATCGACGAGTTGCTGCGCTCGCCCGAGGTCCAGCGCGATCTCGATCACGGCGATACCGAAGAAGAATAGTAGAAGAGACTGATGTCCAAACCACGCAAACCGAAAGGCCGCCCGATCTCGGGCTGGCTGATCCTTGATAAGCCGGTCGATTTCGGCTCCACTGAAGCCGTTTCCAAGATAAAGTGGCTGTTCAAGGCGCAGAAGTGCGGTCACGCCGGCACGCTCGACCCGCTGGCGTCGGGGATGTTGCCGATCGCCCTTGGCGATGCGACCAAGACCGTCCCCTACGTGATGGACGGCCCCAAGATTTACGAATTCACCGTGACTTGGGGCGAGGAGCGTGCAACGGACGATCTCGAGGGCGATGTGACGCAGAGCTCCGACAAGCGCCCGAGCGAACAGCAGATCCGCGACCTCCTGCCGAAATACACCGGCGTGATCAGTCAGGTGCCGCCGCAATTTTCCGCCATCAAGATATCGGGCGAGCGCGCCTATGATCTGGCGCGTGAAGGTGAAGCCGTCGAGATTCCGTCGCGCGAGGTCGAGATTTTCCGTCTGACGCTCCTGTCTTGCCAGGATGCCAATACGGCGCATTTCGAGGTCGAATGCGGCAAGGGCACCTATGTGCGGGCGCTTGCGCGCGATTTCGGCCGCGAGCTTGGCTGTTATGGCCATATCTCCGGCCTGCGTCGCAGCTTTGTCGCTCCATTTGCCGAAGAGACGATGATACCGCTTGCCGATCTCGTTGCGCTTGAGACAGTCGAAGACGCGGACGAACGGCTTGCAGCTCTGGATGCCCTGCTGATCGAGACCAGCGAAGCGCTCTCCTCGCTGCCGCATCTGGTCGTCAACGACGACCAGGCGCACAGGCTGAAGATGGGCAATCCGATCCTCGTGCGCGGTCGCGATGCACCGGTTGCCGAAAGCGAAGCCTATGCCACGTCCCGCGGCAAACTGGTCGCGATCGGCGAGATCGGCCAGGGTGAGTTCCGCCCGAAGCGCGTGTTCGGCTGAGGCTCGATAAACCTCCGGTTTCGGCCCGTTGCAGGCCGAACGAAACCTCAGATGGCAGTTGTCAGCCTTTGCCATTGAGATATGTTTCCCTGATCCGGGCCGCGGAGCCCTTCGGATCAGGGAGACAGTCATGCGCAGACTTGCAGCCGGCATCCTGATGTTCTTCTCGGCGGTTTTGATAGCCGCCGACGCGTGCTCGGCAGAGCGCTGGGCGATGTTGCCAGCCTTCCCGCCGATGCCGGCCCCTAAGACAAGCGGCATGGCCCCCGTCAACGACATCGAGATGTACTACGCCGAATACGGCGAGGGTGAGCCGATGCTGTTCATCCACGGCGGACTCGGCAGCGCGGATGTCTGGGGCTATCAGGTGGCTGAGTTCGCCAGGGACCACCGGGTAATCGTCGCCGATAGCCGGGGACATGGCCGCTCGACGCGCAGCCAGCAGCCGTTCGGCTATGACCTGATGACCTCGGACTACGTCGCATTGCTGGATTATCTGAAGCTCGACAAGGTGACGCTGGTCGGATGGTCGGATGGCGGCATCATCGGCATCGACATGGCGATGAAGAACCCTGAGAAGCTGACGCGCGTGGTCGCGCAGGCGGCAAACGTCACGACCGACGGCGTCAAGGCCGACGTCATGAACAACAAGACCTTCAGCGACTATATCAACGCGGCCGGCGAGACCTACAAGAGACTGTCGCCGACGCCGAACGAATATGATGCCTTCGTCACCCAGATCTCTGGTATGTGGGGAAGCCAGCCTGCCTGGACAGCCGACGACCTCAGCAAGATCAAGGTGCCCGTTACTCTGGCGATCGGCGATCACGACGAGGCCGTCAAGGTTGACCATACCGAGATGATGGCCAAGCAGATTCCGGGGTCGAAGCTGGTGATCCTGAAGGACGCAAGCCATTTCGCCATGCTGCAGGACCCAGAGGGTTACAACGCCATGATCCGCGATGCCATGGCTGGAAAGTGACCAATCGGCCATCTGTGGCATGCCTCTTTCCATTGCAACGCATTTGGTTTATAGGCAGCGCCAGCAATCGGGCTTTGTCCGGATGCATTCGCGGCCAAAGCTGGACGACATCCCGGCTTTTGGCGACCTAATCTCCTCTCATAGAAAGGAACATCCGATGTCGATTACTGCTGAGCGCAAGACGGCTCTCATCAAGGAATACGCAACGTTCGAAGGCGACACCGGTTCTCCGGAAGTTCAGGTTGCCATCCTGACCGAGCGTATCAACAACCTGACCGGCCACTTCAAGGACCACAAGAAGGATAATCATTCCCGCCGTGGTCTGCTGACGATGGTTTCCAGCCGCCGCTCGCTTCTTGACTACCTCAAGAAGAAGGACGAAGGCCGCTACACCAAGCTGATCGGCAGCCTGGGTATCCGCCGCTAATGATTTCTCGGCGGGCGCTCCCCCTTGGGACGCCCGCCGGATTTTTTTCGGGGAACCTTTCCCCACCCGCCACCCGTGGCGGATTGCCCGGCAGACCCGGATGGGCCGGTTCTGCCAAACCAACCGTTGACCTGTCATGGGGCAGGATTGCCGGATGCTTTCGGCCAGGGCTCGATGAGCTTTGGCCCGGTCTCTTCCGGGACCGTTGATGCAAAGCCTCCCGTTGTCTTGCCCATGATGTGTCACACCGATTGCGGTTGACCGTGTGCCGTGCCTTGGAGGGCAGGCGCGCGTTCCCGCATTGAAGGACAAGACATATGTTCGATACTCATAGTGTGGAAATCGAGTGGGCAGGCCGCCCGCTGAAGCTGGAAACCGGCAAGATCGCCCGTCAAGCTGACGGTGCCGTTCTCGCGACCTACGGCGAAACCGTGGTTCTCGCCACCGTCGTTTCCGCCAAGGCGCCGAAGCCGGGCCAGGACTTCTTCCCGCTGACCGTCAATTACCAGGAAAAGACCTACGCAGCTGGCAAGATCCCCGGCGGCTACTTCAAGCGCGAAGGCCGTCCTTCGGAAAACGAAACCCTCGTTTCCCGCCTGATCGACCGCCCGATCCGCCCGCTCTTCCCGGAAGGCTACAAGAACGACACCCAGGTCGTTGTCACCGTCATCCAGCATGACCTGGAAAACAACCCCGACATCCTGTCGATGGTTGCGACCTCGGCGGCACTCACCCTCTCGGGCGTTCCCTTCATGGGCCCGGTCGGTGGCGCGCGCGTCGGTTACATCAACGGCGAATACGTTCTGAACCCGCATCTCGACGAGATGGAAGAGTCGGTTCTCGACCTCGTCGTCGCCGGTACGCACGACGCCGTGCTGATGGTTGAATCCGAAGCCAAGGAACTCAACGAGGAAGTCATGCTCGGCGCCGTCATGTTCGGCCACCGTGGCTTCCAGCCGGTTCTTGATGCGATCATCAAGCTCGCCGAAGTGGCTGCCAAGGAGCCGCGCGACTTCCAGCCGGAAGACTATTCGGAACTCGAAGGCGAGATGCTGAAGCATTTCGAAGCCGAGCTTCGCACTGCCTACAAGAACACACAGAAGGCTGAACGCTACGCTGCCGTCGACGCCGTCAAGGCGAAGGTCAAGGCGCACTTCCTTCCGGAAGAAGGCGAAACCAAGTACACGGCCGAAGAAGTTGGCGCGATCTTCAAGCACCTGCAGGCAAAGATCGTTCGCTGGAACATTCTCGACACCAAGAGCCGCATCGACGGCCGCGACCTCGAAACCGTTCGTCCGATCGTTTCGGAAGTCGGCCTGCTGCCGCGCACCCACGGTTCGGCACTCTTCACTCGCGGTGAAACCCAGGCGATCGTCGTTGCCACGCTCGGCACCGGCGAAGACGAGCAGTATGTCGACAGCCTGACGGGCATGTACAAGGAGCGCTTCCTGCTCCACTACAACTTCCCTCCCTACTCCGTTGGCGAAACCGGCCGCATGGGCTCCCCGGGCCGCCGCGAAATCGGTCACGGCAAGCTCGCATGGCGCGCCATCCGCCCGATGCTGCCGTCTGCCGAGCAGTTCCCCTACACGCTGCGCGTCGTCTCCGAAATCACCGAGTCCAATGGCTCGTCCTCGATGGCAACCGTCTGCGGCACCTCGCTCGCTCTCATGGACGCCGGCGTTCCTTTGGCTAAGCCGGTTGCCGGTATCGCCATGGGCCTGATCCTCGAGGGTGACCGCTTCGCCGTTCTCTCCGACATCCTCGGCGACGAAGACCACCTCGGCGACATGGACTTCAAGGTTGCGGGCACGGCCGACGGCATCACCTCGCTGCAGATGGACATCAAGATCGCGGGTATCACCGAAGAGATCATGAAGGTCGCTCTCGGCCAGGCTCAGGGCGGTCGCACCCACATCCTCGGCGAAATGGCCAAGGCCATCACCGAGAGCCGCGGCCAGCTCGGTGAATTCGCGCCGCGCATCGAAGTCATGAACATCCCGGTCGACAAGATCCGCGAAGTCATCGGCTCCGGCGGCAAGATCATCCGCGAGATCGTTGAAAAGACCGGCGCCAAGATCAACATCGAAGACGACGGTACGGTGAAGATCGCTTCCTCGTCTGGCAAGGAAATCGAAGCGGCCCGCAAGTGGATTCACTCGATCGTTGCCGAGCCTGAAGTTGGCCAGATCTACGAAGGCACGGTCGTCAAGACCGCCGACTTCGGCGCCTTCGTCAACTTCTTCGGTGCCCGCGACGGCCTCGTCCACATCTCGCAGCTCGCTTCCGAGCGCGTTGCCAAGACCCAGGACGTCGTCAAGGAAGGGCAGAAGGTCTGGGTCAAGCTGCTCGGCTTCGACGAGCGCGGCAAGGTCCGCCTGTCGATGAAGGTTGTCGACCAGGCAACCGGCCAGGAACTTCCGGCTGCTGAGAAGGCTGAGAAGAAGAAGGAAGATGCGGCTGAGTAAGCCGCGCCTTTCAAACCGTTTGAGGGCGTGGGAGTTTTCCCGCGCCCTTTTTGCATCCGAAGAGAAGAGACCATGAGCCGCGAGACACTGAAGACACTGTTCCATCCTTTTGCCAGCGGCACCGTCGACGCGCCGGGCGAGGGCGAACGCGTACTCTTCCTTGGCGCTGAGGCAGGCTTCGCTGTGCCAGAGGGCTTTGCCGCCTCGCTGAGCGCCGTACAGGGCTTCCGGCCGCTGTACCGACAGCTACTCTCCCAGCGCATCGAAACCACGCCTGAGATCGAAGGCGAGGACTACGATGCCGCGCTGGTTCTCTGCAACAAGCACAAGGGCGAGAACGAGGCCAACATCGCCACTGCGCTTCAGCGCTTGAAGGCGGGCGGCTTGATTGTCATCGCCGGCGGCAAGGAGGATGGCATCCAGTCGCTTCGCAAGCGCATGGAGGGGTTCGGCCTTGAGATCGAACACATGCCCAAATATCACGGCGTGGCGCTGTGGTTCGCACGGCCGGCCGACGTCAGCGAGGTCGTCAGCAAGCTTTCCAAGCCGTCCGTGCGCGTGGATGGCCGTTTCCTGGCTGCAGCTGGCATGTTCTCGCACGACCGTGTCGATGATGGCTCGGAATTGCTCGCCTCGCGTCTGCCCGCCGATTTTACCGGTGACGTCGCCGATTTCGGCGCTGGTTGGGGGTATCTCTCCGTCGAATTGGCAGAGCGGTCTCCCGGCGTCAGCCGTCTTGACCTCTACGAAGCCAACTACGCCGCTCTGGAAGCGGCAAAGGCCAATCTGGAGGAGAACTGCCCCGACGTGCCTGCGCGCTTCTTTTGGCACGATCTGGCCGGCGAACCGGTCAAGGACAAGTACGATCTCGTCATCATGAATCCGCCCTTCCACGAAGGCCATGCGGCGGAGCCATCGCTCGGCCAGGCGATGATCAAGACAGCCGCCTCGGCGCTGCGTGGCGGTGGTCGCCTGCTGCTGGTCGCCAATCGCGGACTGCCTTACGAGCCTGTGCTGGCCGCGAACTTCAAGGAAAGCGGCGAAACCTGCAGGAACGCCCGTTTCAAGGTCTTGTGGGCAAAGAAGTAGTCACCTCGCATAGCCGGCCTTCGCGGATCTGTTAGAGTTGCCCCCACGAGCTTACAAGCGGGAGGGGAAGCCATGGAAACGGAAGCCAACAAGGACATCGTCAGAGCCTATGTCGAGGCGTTCAATCGCTTCGACATGGTGGCGTTGCGCGACTTGTTTACCGCGGACGCGCGGATCTACGGCGTTCTGGGATATGGTGGCCTCGATGATGTCGAGCCGATCTGGCACGAGCTTCACGACGGCATGAACATAAACCTTGAGATCCTCGATATCGCTGCCGAGGGGCAGAATGTCGTCGTCCGGTACAGGGAGACCGGGCGCTATTCCGGCTTCTTTCGCGGCCTCGTGGGTCACGATCCGACCGGTAAGAGCTATGACGTCACCGCGATGGAATGGTTCGTCATCGAAAACGGAAAGATTACGACGCGTTGGGGCGCCAGGGACTCAGCCGCCATCCTTCGGCAGGTCGTGCATCACTAGCCGATGCGCAGAAAGGAAAAGCCGGGCTCGAGCCCGGCTTTTTGTCTTACTCCACGTCTGCCTTGCGTAGCGCCTCAAGCGCCGGCATCGAGGTGATGTTGAAGCCGGCATCGACGAAGTGGATTTCACCGGTGACGCCTGCTGCCATATCGGAGAGCAGGTAGAGGGCCGAATTACCGACGTGGTCGATAGTCACGGTCTTGCGCAGCGGCGAGTTCTGCTGGTTCCACGACAGGATGGCGCGGGCATCCGAGATACCGGCGCCAGCCAGCGTGCGGATCGGGCCGGCTGAGATCGCGTTGACGCGAATACCACGCGGACCGTAGTCGGCGGCCAGATAACGCACGGAGGCCTCGAGAGCGGCCTTGGCAACGCCCATGACGTTGTAGTTCGGGATGACGCGCGTCGAGCCGTTATAGGTCAGCGTCAACATCGATCCGCCTTCGTTCATCAGCGGCGCCAGGCGCTTGGCGATCTCGGTGAACGAGAAACAGGAAATGACCATCGTGCGGCTGAAATTGTCGCGCGTGGTGTCGGCGTAAAGGCCCTTCAGCTCATTCTTGTCGGAGAAGCCGATGGCATGTACGACGAAATCCAGCGTGCCCCAGCGCTCCTTGATAGCTTCAACCGTGGCGTCGACCGAAGCGATGTCCTCGACGTCGCACGGCAGAACAAATTCGGATCCGACTTCAGCTGCGAGCGGCTTGACCCGCTTGCCGAGTGCATCACCCTGATAGGTAAAGGCAAGCTCTGCACCCTGTGCTGCCAGCGCCTTCGAAATTCCCCAGGCGATCGAATGGTTGTTCGCAACGCCCATGATAAGCCCGCGCTTACCCTGCATAATTCCCGTCATATTATTATCCGTTATAGCGCTGGAAGACGAGCGTGGCGTTGGTGCCGCCGAAGCCGAAGGAGTTGGAAAGCGCGATGTCGATCTTGGCATTGTCGATGCGCTTGCGCACGATCGGCACGCCATCGAATTCGGGGTCGAGCTCGGTGATATGGGCGCTTTCGCCGATGAAGCCGGCCTGCATCATCAAGAGTGAGTAAATCGATTCCTGCACGCCGGCAGCGCCGAGCGAGTGGCCGGTCAGCGACTTGGTCGACTGGATGTGCGGCATCTTGGAGCCGAACACTTCGCGGATCGCACCGATTTCCTTGCTGTCGCCGACAGGCGTCGAGGTGCCGTGGGTGTTGACGTAGTCTACATCGCCCTTCACCGTCGAAAGCGCCTGACGCATGCAGCGGATCGCGCCTTCGCCCGACGGAGCGACCATGTCGTAACCGTCGGAGGTCGCGCCGTAGCCGACGATTTCAGCGTAGATCTTGGCGCCGCGGGCCTTGGCGTGCTCCAGCTCTTCGAGAACCAGAACGCCAGCGCCGCCGGCGATGACGAAGCCGTCACGGCTGACGTCATAGGCACGCGAAGCCGTTGCCGGCGTGTCGTTGTACTTGGAGGACATGGCGCCCATGGCGTCGAAGAGGTTCGACATCGTCCAGTCGAGGTCTTCGTGACCGCCGGCAAACATCACGTCCTGCTTGCCCCACTGGATCATTTCGGCAGCGTTGCCAATGCAGTGCGCCGAGGTCGAGCAGGCCGACGAGATCGAATAGTTGACGCCGTGGATCTTGAACCAAGTGGCGAGCGTGGCGGACGCCGTCGAAGACATCGCCTTCGGCACGGCAAACGGGCCGATGCGCTTCGGGCTGTTGTTCTTGATGGTGATCTCAGCGGCTTCGATCAGCGTGCGGGTCGAAGGGCCACCCGAGCCCATGATGATGCCGGTGCGCTCGTTCTCGCTGTAGTCCTTTTCCTCAAGACCGGAATCGGCGAGCGCCTGCTTCATCGCGACGTGGTTCCAGGCGCCGCCCTGGGAAAGGAAGCGCATGGCGCGGCGATCGACCAGATCGGTCGGATCCAGCGAGGGGCGGCCCCACACCTGGCACTTGAAGCCGTGTTCGGCAAAATCGTTGGAGAAGGAAATGCCGGACTTGGCATCGCGCAGCGACGCAGTGACCTCGGCGGCATCATTGCCGATCGAGGAGACAACACCCAGACCCGTAACAACTACCCGTCTCATGTGTTTCGACCTTTTCGTTTTTTCTAACTTGGAAACCGGGCAACTATGCCCGGTGCAATCAGGCTTCTTTGTCCTTGGACAGGCCGACGCGCAGGTCGGTGGCCTGGTAGATGGTTTCGCCGTCAGCCTTCAACCAGCCGTCGGCAGTGCCGAGCACCAGGCGGCCGCGCATGACGCGCTTGAAATCGATGCCGTACTCGAGCAGTTTCGTGGTCGGGCGGATCATGCCCTTGAACTTCACTTCGCCGGTCGAGAGCGCCATGCCGCGACCGGGCTCGCCCAGCCAGCCGAGGAAGAAGCCGGTCAGCTGCCACATGCCGTCGAGGCCGAGGCATCCCGGCATGATCGGGTTGCCCTGGAAGTGGCAGGGGAAATACCAGTCGTCCGGCTTCACGTCGTACTCGGCGCGGATATAGCCCTTGTCGAAGGCCCCGCCGGTTTCGGAAATGTCGGTAATGCGATGAACCATCAACATCGGCGGGAGGGGAAGCTGTGCGTTACCCGGACCGAACAGTTCGCCGCGGCCGCAGGCCAGAATTTCCTCGTAGTTGAAGCTGGATTGTTTCGTCGCCATGAAAACTCTTATTCCCCCCGCAACTATGCCGATGGATGTGAACGTTTAGTCCAAGTTCAGCGGAAAATGAAGCATAAGCATGACTGAGCTTCACCCACCTTCGGAGGACCGGCTGCGCGCCTTATTTGGTGGTCGCATACAGGAAGGCCAAGCCCCCGGCCAGCACTAATTGCGCCAAAAGCCCGATTTTGCGGCGCTTTCACTCGCTTTGTCCCCATTGAAACTATTGAAACGCTTTTGCGCAAAAGTTATATGGCTAATGAAACCTGATTGCTTGACGCTAGATTAACTGGAGTTCGTTGGATGGTGGCAGAGGCCCCGCTTACCATTGAGGCACGGCTGAGACACGCCGGCCTTCGTCCGACGCGCCAGCGCGTCGCGCTCGGTGACCTCCTCTTTGCCAAGGGCGATCGACATCTGACGGTCGAAGAACTCCACGAGGAAGCCGTGCACGCGGGCGTACCGGTGTCATTGGCGACAGTCTACAATACGCTGCACCAGTTCACCGAGGCCGGGATGATCCGTGTTCTCGCGGTCGAAAGCGCCAAGACCTATTTCGACACAAACGTCTCAGACCATCACCACTTCTTCATCGAAGGCGAAAACGATGTGCTCGATATTCCGGTCAGCAACCTGACGATCGGCAATCTGCCGGAGCCGCCGCCAGGCCTCGAAATCTCCCATGTCGACGTGGTGATCCGCCTTCGCCCCAAACAGCGCTGATCTCACATCACGTCATCAGGGTGACGACCAGGCCTTGCCTTGTAGGTTGGAAAGGTCCAGCCGAAATACAGCGCGCCGCCACGCACCAGGAATGCAGCGCTGACACCAACTGCGGAAGCCGCATAAAGCGGCAGATCAAGTGCATTCGCGCCCGTGAATATGCCGCCGCCCACAAGCGCTGCGGTGATATAGATTTCTGGCCGTAACAGAACCGATGGCTCATTTGCGAGAAGATCGCGCAGGATGCCGCCAAACGTTGCCGTCAGTGTGCCCGTGACGATGCCGATCGTTGGTGAGCCGGTAGCAGCAAGGCCCTTCGCGGCACCCATGACGCAATAGGCGGAGAGCCCGACGGCATCCAGCCAGATCAGCAGCCGATAGCGCGACTCGACAAGGTGGGCGGTAAAGAACACCAGGAGGCCGACGGCGCAGCAGACAAGGACATAGGTCGGGTTCAGAACCCAGAATACCGGCACGCGGCCGAGCACAATGTCGCGCACCGTGCCGCCGCCGGTGCCGGTGACGATCGCAAAAAAGAGAAAACCGATCAGGTCGAGCTGCTTGCGCGAGGCTGCGAGCGCGCCCGTTGCCGCAAAGAGCGCAACGCCGGCATAATCCAGGTAGACGAACAGCGGCATGCAGTCCTCCAGGGCCGACGCGTATCTCTCCGAAATGAATCACGGCCGCAAGGGCGGCGCAAGGCGGATCAAGCAAACTGCGTGGCCAACAGCGCCCTTATCCGACCAAAAGAGAAACCCTTCGTGAAAACGCTCCTGATCGCTTTGAACATTGCTGTGCTGCTCGTTACCCCGGTTGTGGCGTTTGCCCAGCAATCGCTTATCTCGGACCCCGAGATCTACGAGAAGAAGCACTTCCAGGAACAGTGTACCAAAGCCGACTTTTCGGAAGGCTTCGTCATCCGCCAGGATATCAACAATGACGGCCTGATCGACGCTGTGGTCAATGAGGGCGAGTTGACGTGCGACGGCGAGAAGGGTCCGCAGTGCAACGACGACGGCTGCACCTACAATTTCTATCTACAGGTCGCAGAGGGCGGCTATTTCATGATCGCGACCGCCCAAGTCTACGGATACGACTTCGTGAAGCGCTTCGGCAACATGGTGCTGGCGATGAAAATGCACCCGCGCTTCTGTGATCGCCCGGATGCCGACAAGACAAAGGAGCCCTGTGTCGTCACGGCCCGTGTGCGCGGGACCAAGTTCGTGACGATCTCGAAGAAATAGCTGGTTCAGCCCGGATAGAGCTCTGAAGTGCGGCCGGCGAGATAGTAGCCGACCAGCCCGAACCACTCGCGGATTGCTGTTGCCAGGTTCTGGGAATTCCGGCTCGGCTGCGTGAAGTCGAGGCCAAGGCTTTCTCGCCCGTCGGTGCGGTAGTCCGTCGGCCACGGCACGACGTCGATCCCAAGCTTGCGGAAGATGCCGACCGATCGCGGCATATGGTAGCCGGAGGTGATCAGCAGACAGTTCGAAAGACCTTGGCTCGCCAGAAGCTCCTTGGTGTTCACTGCGTTTTCGAAGGTCGTGCGTGACGTCGTTTCTTCGACCAGCCGGTCTCTGCTGATGCCGAACATTGGGAAGAAGCGCGCCGATATCGCCGCGTCGCCTTCATAGATACCGGAGATCGATCCATCGCCGCCTGAAATCAGGATGCGGGCCTGCGGATATTTCTGTGCCAGGCGCATCGCCTCGACGAAGCGATCGGCGCCGGCATTGAGTTCGATGCCGTGGCGGGCGGTATTGACCTCATTCTCGAACGCGCCGCCGAGTACGATCATGCACTGCAGGCTTGCCGGATCCTGCGGCTTCAGAAACCGATCCTCGAGGCCCTGTAGCAGGTAGTTGCCGACGGTCGTGTAGAGGGTGATGAACAGGATGAGGCCCGCAATCGCTGTTGAAATGAAGCTTGTCGCGCGCCAGCGGACAACACCCGCCACCAAGGCAAGCGCGACGAAGAGAAAAGCGAGCGACAAGGGTTGGCCGAACACCCAGACGAGCTTCGAAAAGAGAAACAAGGATGACTTCCTCTAGCGGTTTCCTGGTGCTCTCTATCTGATTCGGTGGAGCTTTATTGCGACCGCGATTTCGTCTGCTTTGACGAGCGCGACGCAGCGTTGAACCGGCGTTGGGTGCGTTTCGGAATCAAAAGGGTAGCAAGCGCAACCAACATCGCAAAAACGGCTATCAGCCACAACGCCGCTGCCCCGGCGATTTGCGCCAACAGCGCTCCAACAATAGCCCCGCCCAGCATGCCGACCCATGGCACGATCTGGATGGTCCAATCCATTCTGTCGTCGCCGACGATCCAGCGTCCAAGGCCGCGTCCGAAGCGCGAGAGGGCTCCGGTGACATAGGTGAGACCGATCGGCAGCCCTTCGATCTGCTCGACCGCCGCGTTCACCATCCCCATGGAGGCAACGATGAGATAGAAGCGCGGCATCGCCAGGCTATCTCCTGCCATCAACGAAGCCGTTGCCAGCGCGATGCTGACGCATGACAAGACGGCAAACGTACGACGGTCTGCAAAGTGTGCGATCACGATGCCGACGGCGTTTCCAAGCACAAAGACCATGATCGCCGAGAGAAGGACAATTGCATGTCGCAAATTGCCGTCGCCAAGCGACAAGGCAGCCCGCGTCGTGTTCCCCGTCATGAACGACACGAAGTCTCCCGTCAGCGCGAGGCCGGTGGCATCCGTCATGCCTGCCAAAAACGAGATCGCGCCGGCAAGCGTCAGGCCCGTTGCCGTTCTACGCGCATGGATCAGCCGCCGCCGTCTTTCTCGTGTCATTGAACCAAGGCTCCAGTCCGCCGGGGAAGTCGGCATGGAAACCATAGTCGCCGTTGCTAAAAATTTGGCAAAGCCTCGGCGTGCAAAGCAAGTCGGCAAACTGTCAGTTGATCGTGACTGCGGCGAAGTCCGGCGTGCTCACCGCGTAACGCTGGCCTATCAGATCCTGATGGTGCGTCGGCCAGCTCAAGCCGGTGAGAGCTGCGAGGTAGGCGTCAGGAGGGGAATCGTCTTCGCTCCCCCGACGGTTCAGCATCCCTACCAATTCGCGGCCCTCGTCGATGCTCACCATATCCATGAAAAACCCGTCGAGCGCGGCCTTTTTCCCGGTCATGTCGTCAAACACCGTCCAGTAGATGTTGAGGTTCTTGTGCAGGCTGTACCTCGGGGCTTCCATGGCAAAATCCTCCAGCTTGCCAACATCGCTAGGCTTCTGTGCGAAATTCGGTGGTGGCGCAGGGACCTTCGAACACCCGGTTAGAAGACCATGGTCGCTCTGCGAAATGAATCCCACGTGCGTATGGACAGCCTATCCATTCAGATAGGATGCTGAGTGCCGGGAACCGAGAGGGATTTGCCGCGGCCCTTTGTAGGCAGAACGTTGGAGCGTAAGCATTTCAATGCAATAAGACGGTGAGCACGATCTGCGAGGAAGATTTGGTGGAGCTAAGCGGGATCGAACCGCTGACCTCTTGCATGCCATGCAAGCGCTCTCCCAGCTGAGCTATAGCCCCATCAAGGCAGTCCGGCGAGCCGGCCCTGGGATGCTTCGCGAAGCGCTTGCCTCGCGGAGTGGCGGCTTCTTACTTCCGGTTTTTGGAGATAGCAAGCCAAAAAAATCGGCCCGGCGAAATTTTCTCGTCCGGGCCGACACTTAATCAGATCAGACTTCGTCTTCGTCGCCGGTGACGCCGATGATGTCGCTCATGTCGTCATCGTCGTCATCTTCGTCAGCTTCGAGGAAGGTGTCGTCGTCGTCGCCTTCGATTTCGACGTCGTCGTCGCCCATGTCTGGGATGTCGTCGCCGGATGCGCCTTCATCGGCGTCCTCGAGCGAAACCAGTTCGACTTCCGTGCTTTCGGTATCGACTTCCGCGACCTCTTCTTCATCCTGGGCTTCGGCAGCCGCTGCAGCGGAGGTTTCCTCGAAGAAGGAGAGGGGATAGGACTTGCCCGTATAGGGGGAAACAATCGGATCCCGGTTCAGGTCGTAGAACTTCTTGCCGGTTTCCGGATCGGTACGCTTCGTTCCAAGTTCAGCTTTCGCCACTGTTAGCCTCGTGAGAATGGCCGAATCAAGATTCGGCAAATGCCGTGAAAACCGGCGTTCTATTCGGAATTTATAAGCCGGTCCCCATAATCGTTGCAGCTCGGCATGTCAAAGCCTAACTTCAAGCATCGCTGATGCAAGCCGGATGACCGGTGCCGCCAGTTGTGGTACTGAGCCGGCGATTGTTCATTTTCGGGGCAGATCGGCTTGTCGCCGGCTGCTGAATGGGTGCCAAGGAATGTACCAGCCACCGCATTTTCGCGAGGAAGACCTGGGCGTCCAGCACGCCCTGATCCGGGCGCATCCGCTCGGCATGCTGATTACGGCAGGCGCGTCGGGTTTGATGGCGAATTCGGTGCCTTTCCTTCTCGATTCCGCAGCCTCCGAAAAGGGGACGCTGCGTCTCCACCTCGCCAAGGCCAATACGCAGTGGCGCGATATCGAGGCAGGCGCCGATGTGCTCGCCGTCTTCCAGGGTGCTGATGCGTACATTACGCCGTCCTGGTACCAGGCCAAGCAGGAGACCGGCAAAGTCGTGCCGACCTGGAACTACACGATCGTACAAGCGAGGGGCAAGGCGCGCGTCATCGACGATGCGGATTGGCTGCTCCGGCAGATCAACGCGATCACCACGCAACAGGAAGGGCCGCGCGACAGGCCCTGGGCAGTGGGCGATGCGCCGGATGATTTCATCCGCGCGCAGATGAAAGGCATCATCGGCGTCGAAATCGAGATTGCCGCGATCGAAGGCAAGTGGAAGGTCAGCCAGAATCGGCCCGTTGCCGATCGCGAAGGTGTTGTTGCCGGTCTCGGCGAAAAGTCCGGTCAGGAAGACATGGTCGATCTCGTCCGTCGCTACGGCGGATTGACAGAGAAATGAACGGACAGATGACCATCAAACAGTTCACGATCGCCATCGATGGACCCGCAGCCGCCGGCAAGGGGACACTTTCGCGCAAGATCGCCGAGACCTACGGCTTTCACCATCTCGACACGGGGCTGACTTACCGCGCGACGGCAAAGGCCCTGCTCGATGCCGGCCTCACACTCGACGACGAGGCGGTGGCAGAAAAGATGGCCCGCGATGTTGAACTGGCGGGTCTCGATCGCGATATACTCTCGAAACACGAGATCGGCGAGGCCGCCTCGAAGATCGCGGTGATGCCTGGCGTGCGGCGTGCACTGGTGGATGCGCAGCGGCGGTTTTCGGAAAAGGCGCCTGGTACGGTGCTCGACGGCCGTGACATTGGCACCGTCGTTTGCCCGGCAGCGCCGGTGAAGCTTTATGTAACTGCAAGTCCCGAGGTTCGGGCCAAGCGCCGCTACGACGAAATAAAAGGCAAGGGAGGAATTGCCGATTTCGATGCCATTTTCGACGACGTCAAGCGCCGCGACGAACGCGACATGGGACGGGCTGATAGCCCTTTGAAACCAGCCGACGACGCGCACTTGCTTGATACGTCGGAAATGAGTATAGAGGCCGCGTTTCAAGCTGCGAAATCGATCATCGATGCAGCTTTGAGCCGAAATATCTGAATTCGAGCGATTTGCCCGGGCCGTGTCTGGGTCGCTTTTGAAGACTAAGCCTGAAATTCCGTCCAAGCGCCGGATTGCTTCCCGAGAGGAGGCGGACTGGGTTCAGGCCCGTTCAACACGAACCAACCGGCGCACACGTATCCGGATCCGGATATGCAGGAGATTTCATGTCAGTAGCTACTCCCTCTCGCGAAGATTTCGCGGCCCTTCTCGAAGAGTCCTTTGCCAAGCACGACCTGGCCGAAGGCTATGTCACCAAGGGCATCGTAACGGCAATCGAGAAGGACTCCGCGGTTGTCGACGTCGGCCTCAAGGTCGAAGGTCGCATCCTCCTCAAGGAATTCGGCGCCAAGGCCAAGGACGGCACTCTCAAGGTCGGCGACGAAGTCGAAGTTTACGTTGAGCGTATCGAAAACGCGCTCGGCGAAGCTGTTCTGTCGCGCGAAAAGGCTCGCCGCGAAGAAAGCTGGGTCAAGCTCGAAGCCAAGTTCGAAGCTGGTGAGCGCGTTGAAGGCGTTATCTTCAACCAGGTCAAGGGCGGCTTCACGGTTGACCTCGACGGCGCGATTGCCTTCCTGCCGCGTTCGCAGGTCGACATCCGTCCGATCCGCGACGTTACCCCGCTGATGCACAACCCGCAGCCCTTCGAAATCCTCAAGATGGACAAGCGTCGCGGCAACATCGTCGTATCGCGTCGTACGGTTCTGGAAGAATCCCGTGCCGAGCAGCGTTCTGAAATCGTTCAGAACCTCGAAGAAGGCCAGGTTGTTGACGGCGTCGTCAAGAACATCACCGATTACGGTGCGTTCGTTGACCTCGGCGGCATCGACGGCCTGCTGCACGTCACCGACATGGCATGGCGCCGTGTGAACCATCCGTCGGAAATCCTGTCCATTGGCCAGCAGGTCAAGGTACAGATCATCCGCATCAACCAGGAAACCCACCGCATCTCGCTCGGCATGAAGCAGCTCGAGTCGGATCCGTGGGATGGCATCCAGGCCAAGTATCCGGAAGGCAAGAAGATCTCCGGTACCGTCACGAACATCACCGACTACGGTGCGTTCGTCGAACTGGAGCCGGGCATCGAAGGCCTGATCCACATCTCGGAAATGTCCTGGACCAAGAAGAACGTACACCCCGGCAAGATCCTGTCCACGAGCCAGGAAGTCGAAGTCGTCGTTCTCGAAGTCGATCCGTCCAAGCGTCGTATTTCGCTCGGCCTGAAGCAGACCCTGGAAAATCCGTGGGCAGCATTCGCTCGCAACCATCCGGCTGGCACTGAAGTCGAAGGCGAAGTCAAGAACAAGACCGAGTTCGGCCTGTTCATCGGCCTCGACGGCGATGTTGACGGCATGGTGCACCTCTCCGACCTCGACTGGAACCGTCCGGGCGAACAGGTCATCGAAGAGTTCAACAAGGGTGACGTCGTCAAGGCTGTCGTTCTCGATGTTGACGTCGAAAAGGAGCGCATCTCGCTCGGCATCAAGCAGCTCGGCAAGGACGCTGTCGGCGAAGCAGCAGCTTCGGGCGACCTGCGCAAGAATGCAGTCGTTTCCTGCGAAGTCATCGCAGTCAACGATGGCGGCATCGAAGTGAAGCTCGTCGACCACGAAGACATCACCTCGTTCATCCGCCGTGCAGACCTGTCGCGCGACCGCGACGAGCAGCGTCCGGAACGCTTCTCGGTTGGCCAGGTTGTTGACGCCCGCGTCACCAACTTCTCCAAGAAGGACCGCAAGATCATGCTGTCCATCAAGGCTCTGGAAATCGCGGAAGAGAAGGAAGCTGTTGCTCAGTTCGGTTCGTCCGACAGCGGCGCTTCGCTCGGCGACATCCTCGGCGCGGCTCTGAAGAACCGCGGCGGCGAATAATCGCCAGCCTCAGGCTTGAAGAATAAAAGAACCCGCCGGAGCGATCCGGCGGGTTCTTTGCATTTGCGCTGCCCATGCAAGTGTGCGCGCTATTCCCAGTCGACCTTGCGCCGGTAGAGCATATAGGCGTCGTCCGCGTTTGCCGCTGCCATCGGCAGCGGCGGTGCCGGCCGGTGCGGCGGTGTCCCGGCCTTGATCGCGCTTTCTCGGGCGGCCAAGGCAGCGGCGGCCTCGTCGTCGATCACAACACCCGTCGGCTCCTCGTTCGACGGCTCGCCTTGCTTCTCCGCATCCTCCTCCTCCGACGACTCGCCGCCATTGTGATCCTGGCGATGCATCTCGCGGGCGCCGCTATCGTCGGCCTCGTCCTTTGAGAAATCGTAGGGCTGCATCGCGTAGGGCACGCCTTCGACGATTTTCATCAGTACCGGCGCATAGGTTTCGTCGATGGCCTGCTGTACGATCAAGGGCGGTGAGATTTCCGGAGCAGGATGCTTTTTCGCAGTTGTGGCAGCTGCTTCGCTAACCGGCTGTTCGGGGACAAGCGGCGATTGGCGCGCCACGCCTTCCGGTAGGGACGGGGCGCGATCATGCAGCGCAATCAACTCTTCCGGCAGATCGGCAAGGATCGTCTCATCGAGGATGATGTCGATTTCGACTGCAGGATCAGGATCGGCGACCTCGAGCAAAGCTTCGGCTTCCTGGTCCCGAATGATTGTCACGATCAGCTTTGTCGTATCATCCGAGAGCGACGCGGGTATCGCCGCCCAACTCTTCGGAATGATGGGATCGCCTTTGGATACGGGGTCGTGCGTGCCTGCCTGTGCGGCTTCCTGCGCCGGCTCGACTTTCTCCCCGGATGCGATGCTTTCATCCAAGACTTCGCCGATCTCGGGCAACGCTTCTTCGACCGTCGCCTCGACAGCCGGTTTGGTGATCGGTTTGTCCGCGGAATGTTCAATGGGTTGAACCGGCGCGCTGTCTGCATCGAGGTAGGCGGCGGCAACGAGCGCCGTCTGTCGCGGAGCCTCTGGCTCCCGCTTCGTCGTGACAGGAGCTCCCGGCGCTACAGTGAGATTGTCCCGATGGATGCTGATTTCGCCTCGCTGCTCCTGACGCGGCGGCGACGCATCGTTCTGGCCGTATGAGCGAACGACGGCGCGGGTCGCCAGATCGCGATCCTTGTACCGAATGGTTTCGAGATAGGTGGCGATGCGGGCGGCTTCCGGTCCGGCCGGGTTCCGCAGTGCCTCGGCCAACAACCGAAGCGGGACTGCGTGGCCTTGCATTGCAAGCTGACGCTCGAGCTGTTCGATTTTTGCGGGCGGCAACTTCTGAATCGCGGCCGCCAGGCGGGACGCAAAGGCCAGATCGGGTTCATCTTCCTCCCGCGGGATTGAAACCGCCTCGCTGGTCGCATTCAGCACATCAAGGAGGGCATCGACCATGCGGGCACGCACGGCCAGCAGGAGGATGTTGAGTTTGCCGGCAACAGACGAATTGAGATCCGCGCTCTGAACCTGGTGGACCGGCGCAACAGCGCTCGAAGCGCGCACCAGGACGTCGCCGCTCACGGCGGCCGTCTGGCCTTGGGAGGATAAACTCGTATTTGACGCTGAACGAACCGGAGTCAACATGTCATGCTCCTTCTTTCGTAAAGTGCGGTGAAAGCAGGTTACAAGAAGGCCGCGCTCATCCGGCCCGTCGCATTCCCCGGCAGTCCTATCTGCGCGACGTGGCGCTCCATCGCGCCGTCGAATGCATAAAAAGTGGTAAAGAATTTAACGACGCGGCGGTTAACGAATCGCTAATGATCGGTGCACGGCTGGGCCGCGCCGGTCCCATCTGTCAAAAAAGCCAGAAATATCTTAGCTGTGCGCGAAGATGTCAGCTTCTTCCCAGCCGAGCAGATCAAGCTTGGCGCGGGTAGGGAGGAATTCGAAGCAGGCTTTGGCGTGATCCATGCGGCCATCACGCACGAGCCGTTCGGTCAGCTTGTCACGCAGGGCATGCAGGTAAAGCACATCGGAGGCGGCATATTCCAACTGCGCCTGCGACAAGGTCGCGGCGGCCCAGTCGGAAGACTGCTGTGCCTTGGAAATATCAACCTCAAGCATTTCCTTGAGATTGTCCTTCAGGCCATGCCGGTCGGTATAGGTGCGGCTGAGGCGCGAGGCGATCTTCGTGCAAAAGACCGGCTGCGTAGTGACGCCGAATGTATGGAACAGAACGGCGATGTCGAAGCGGCCATAGTGGAAGATCTTTTGGCGGGAAGGATCCGCCAGCATCGCAATCAGGTTCGGTGCGTCCTTCTGGCCGGCAGCGATGCGGATTACGTCAGCCGAACCGTCGCCCGGCGAGAGCTGCACAAGGCATAGCCGGTCGCGGCGCGGCACGAGGCCGAGAGTTTCTGTATCGATCGCAATAGCTCCGGTGTAGCGCGCGGCATCCGCTGCAGAGATATCACCCTCATGGAAACGTATGGTGGCTGCCATCGATCTCGTCTCTCACTCAAACTGTCACTTCTGGCGCTATAGCGCAAAGCCATCGTGGACGATACCGCCAAGGCTTAGAATGTCGGCGGCGTGTTGATCCATATAAGAATGGTTTCGCCGTCGTGACGGTTCCGCCAGGAATGGTAGCGGCGGCTTTCGAAGTAGAGCGAGTCGCCGGGTCCGAGATCGAAGAACTGATCGGAATCGAGCACCAGTTCCAGCCGCCCCGAGAGCACGTGCATAAACTCCTCGCCTTCGTGCCGATAGGCGCCTTCACTTGCCGCGCCGGGCGCGAGCACAAAACGGTGGCAATCCATCATCGTACGGCCCTCGGCGAGAAGCTGAACCGTGACGCCAGGTGTCGTTTCGGGCCACGTGTGCCAGGCGCCTGCGCGAACCACCTCGGGCATGTCGTCTCGTTCCTCGCCGGAGAGACGGGAAACTGTGGTGCCGTAATATTCGGCAAGGTCGTGCAGCGTTTTGAAGCTCACGCCCTGCGATGTGCGCTCGAGGGTCGACAGCGTCGATGCAGCAATGCCGACGTCGCCTGCGACCTGATCCAATGTCTTCCCCGCGCCATGCCGCAGGCTCCGCAGCCGGCGCCCAAGATCAGACGTGTCCGCCGAATCGGAGCTTTCCGATGGCTCTTCGCTTTCCAGCGCTTCGCGGATGGCGGCCGGGTTGAGCCCGCGTTCAGTTCGATACCAGGCTATCTTTTTTATCCGCGCGACGTCTTCAGTGGTGTATTGCCTGTGCCCGGTCTCCGACCGATCCGGAACGACAAGCCCCTGGCTTTCCCAAAGGCGCAGTGTGGACGCGGAAACGCCCGCTGATTTTGCCGCCTCCGCTACCTTGTAGCGCACCGACGTCCCGTTGCTCATAAGCCAATTATTCCCGGTTCGTTTTGTTTTCTTGAGGCCGTCTCCGGCTCTTCTTTTCTTGCGCGACCATCGCCGAAAACGACGTCGGTTTGAAGCACAAAATGCCGCTTGATTTCTTGCAGGAAAAATGTAGGAATTTTTTACATGTCTTGCAGAAGTTATGCAAGATCGTTTCCCAACATTCCAGAGCGCAGGAACACACCGATGACCGCGACCACTCTTACAGACCGGAAGAATGCTGCCATTTCGCGCGGCGTTGGCATGACCACGCAGATCTATGCCGACCGCGCAGAGAATGCCGAGATCTGGGACAAGGAAGGTCGCCGCTATATCGACTTCGCGGCAGGTATCGCCGTTCTCAACACCGGTCATCGCCACCCGCGAGTGATCGCTGCCGTCAAGGAACAGCTCGATCACTTCACCCACACCTGCCACCAGGTCGTTCCCTACGAAAACTACGTGCACCTCGCCGAGCGCTTGAATGCGCTGACGCCCGGCAATTTCGAGAAGAAGACGATCTTCGTCACGACGGGCGCAGAAGCGGTTGAGAATGCCGTGAAGATCGCTCGCGCTGCCACCGGCCGCTCCGCCGTCATCGCTTTCGGCGGCGGCTTCCACGGCCGCACCTTCATGGGCATGGCGCTGACAGGCAAGGTCGTGCCCTACAAGGTTGGCTTCGGTGCGATGCCGGGCGATGTGTTCCACGTGCCGTTCCCGGTCGAGCTTCATGGCGTGACGCCGGATCAGTCGCTGGCCGCGCTGAAGAAGCTGTTTGCCGCCGATGTCGATCCGCAGCGCGTCGCCGCGATCATCATCGAGCCGGTTCAGGGCGAGGGCGGTTTCTACTCAGTACCGGTTTCCTTTATGAAGGCACTGCGCGAACTCTGTGACCAGCACGGCATCCTGCTCATCGCCGATGAAGTCCAGACCGGCTTTGCCCGCACAGGCAAGCTGTTCGCGATGGATCACCATGAGGTCGCCCCCGACCTGATGACGATGGCCAAGAGCCTTGCCGGCGGCTTCCCCCTCGCAGCCGTCACCGGCCGCGCGGAGATCATGGATGCACCGGGACCGGGCGGTCTTGGCGGCACCTATGGCGGCAATCCGCTTGGCATCGCGGCCGCCCATGCGGTTCTTGACGTCATCAAGGACGAAGATCTTTGCAACCGCGCCAACCAGCTTGGCAGCCGGCTCAAACAGCGCCTTGAATCGCTCCGCGAGAAGGCACCCGAGATCGTCGACATCCGTGGCCCCGGCTTCATGAACGCCGTCGAGTTCAACGACAGGACGACGAATCTGCCGAGCGCCGAATTTGCCAACAAGGTTCGCCTGATCGCGCTGGAAAAGGGACTGATCCTTTTGACCTGCGGCGTCCACGGAAACGTCATTCGCTTTCTCGCGCCGATCACCATTCAGGACAATGTCTTCGGCGAAGCGCTCGACATTCTGGAAGCCTCGATCCTCGAAGCAAGCGGCAAGTAAGGCGAAGGCCTCTTTGCCTGGAGTTACATGACATGGCATTCACGACTGCACTGACAAAACACGTTCCGTTTTCCTCGCCTTTCCTGCGCGACGCCGGTTACATCAACGGTGTCTGGACAGCTGGTGGCGCCACGAAGATTTTCGACGTCCTTAATCCGGCAACTGGCGAGGTTCTCGCCTCGCTACCAGATATGGGGGCAGACGAAACGCGGGAAGCAATCGATGCCGCCTATGCCGCGCAGCCGGCCTGGGCCGCGCGTCCGGCCAAGGAGCGCGCCGGGATCCTGCGCAAGTGGTTCGACCTGATGGTCGCCCATGCCGATGAGCTGGCGGCGATCCTGACGGCCGAAATGGGCAAGCCCTTCGCGGAAGCCCGCGGCGAGATCCTTTATGCCGCGGCCTATGTCGAATGGTATGCGGAAGAAGCCAAGCGCATCTACGGCGAGACGATCCCCGCGCCGTCGAACGACAAGCGAATGATCGTCATCAAGCAGCCCGTCGGCGTCGTCGGCACCATCACGCCCTGGAATTTCCCTGCCGCGATGATCACCCGTAAGATCGCTCCGGCGCTCGCCGTTGGCTGCACGGTCGTGTCCAAGCCGGCCGAGCAGACGCCGCTGTCGGCCTTAGCGCTCGCCGTCCTTGCCGAGCAGGCCGGCATTCCGGCCGGCGTCTTCAACGTTATCGTCGGTGAAGACGGCCCTACGATCGGCAAGGAACTCTGCGGCAACGCCAAGGTGCGCAAGATCAGCTTCACCGGCTCGACCGAGGTTGGTCGTATCCTGATGCGTCAGTGCTCCGACCAGATCAAGAAGGTCAGCCTCGAGCTTGGCGGCAATGCCCCCTTCATCGTCTTCGATGACGCCGATCTCGATGCGGCAGTCGAAGGCGCTCTGGCGTCTAAGTACCGCAATGCCGGCCAGACCTGCGTCTGCGCCAATCGTCTCTACGTGCAGTCGGGCGTCTACGATGCCTTCGCCGCCAAGCTTGCCGCGAAAGTGGAAGAAATGTCCGTCGGCGACGGCTTTAAGGCCGGCGTGACGATTGGCCCGCTGATCGATGAGCAGGGACTGGCGAAGGTCGAAAGTCACGTTGCGGACGCGGTGTCGAAGGGCGCCAGGATCGTCACGGGCGGCAAGCGCGTCGAAGGTGCCGGCACGTTCTTCACGCCGACCGTGCTGACAGGTGTCACCCGCGAAATGAAGGTCGCTCGCGAAGAGACCTTCGGTCCCGTCGCCCCACTTTTCCGCTTCGATACCGTCGAGGATGTGATCGCGCAGGCCAACGACACCGAATTCGGCCTCGCCGCCTACTTCTTCGCCGGCGAACTCAAGAAGGTCTGGCGTGTCGCCGAGGCGCTCGAATACGGCATGGTCGGTATCAACACCGGCCTGATGTCAAGCGAAACGGCGCCCTTCGGTGGTATCAAGCAATCCGGCTTGGGGCGCGAAGGCTCACGCCACGGTGCGGAGGACTATCTGGAAATGAAGTATCTCTGCATGGGCAATGTCTGATCACTTGATCGGTCACGCCTTGAAAATCAACGGGATCGCCGGCAAAGGCGGTCCCGTTTTCTTTTCATCGGTAGACCTGCTTTATGATTGCTGCGCGACCGGCTGCCAATCCGGCAGCGGGAAGACACGGTCGTATGCCCAGTTGAAGACGAAGGCGTAGACCATGTAGAAAAGTGCGAAGGACACGTCCATCATCAGCGCTTGAACGACGCTGATGTCGAGGTACCAGGCGATCATCGGTAGCAGCGCCAAAAGCAGTCCCACCTCGAACATGACGGCGTGCAACACGCGGATCGCGACACTCTTCCGCGTCCCGCCGGTCAGACGCTGCATCAGGTGGTCGAAGCCGAGATTGTAGATGTAGTTCCACAGCGTCGCCAGCGTCGCGCCGGCAACGCCGATCACGCCGATGTCGGCCATGGGCATGCCAAATGCCAGTGCCCCGAGCGGGGTGACGAGTGCTAATCCGACAAGTTCGAAGCTGATGGCGTGACGGATACGATCTGCGGTTTTCCGCATGACTACCCCCAATGGGAATGTTCGGGTCGTCCCGAGTTGATGCCCATAGAGGGGGAGGTCGTCCTCACGCCCCTTTTAATAGGTATTCCGGCGGTCAAAAACAAGGGCTGCCGGCAACTCAGTAGTGCGGAGGTCGTGTGATGGCAGGGGCGTCGAGAGACTGCTCCTCAAGCGATAGGAACCGCTCCGTCAATCTATCGAGTTTGGCGCGCGTCTGCTCCACGACCTTCCATTGCTCGGCCAGCTGGTCGGATAGCTCCTCGATCGTCTTCGCCTGGTGAGCAACAATTTCCTCGAGCTTTATCACGCGGCTTGTCTCGTCGGACATGGAACCTCCTTGCCGCAAGCGGCCAATTTCGTCCGCATCTGAAAAGCGGAAATAGTCCGTGCGGTCAATCATTTCGAGGGGCGGGCAGGGCGATTTGCAAAACTGAACCGTTTGGTTACTAAAAGCCCTTGCCGCATTCCGACTTGTGGGATAGGCCGGTAGCCCTCAGGGAGGAATTCTTATGGATGTTGGAAACGGCTTTCTTCATCCGGACCGGCTCTTTCCAGCCGATCCGGCAACCCGAACGGTCGCGCGCGATCTCTACGAGACGGTTCGCGCACTGCCGATCGTAAGCCCTCACGGGCATACAGAGCCGTCGTGGTTTGCCGACGACAAGCCGTTCGAGGATGCGTCTTCGCTCCTCGTCATCCCCGATCATTATCTCTTCCGCATGCTGCACAGCGTCGGCGTCCAGCTCGATGATCTTGGCGTTCCGCGCCTCGACGGCAAGCCGGTCGCCAAGGGCCGCGACATCTGGCGCGCCTTTGCCGCGCAGTATCATCTCTTCCGCGGCACGCCGTCTAGCCTGTGGGTCGACCATGCCATGTCGGCCGTGCTCGGTTGCGAAGAGCCGCTGACGCCTGAAAATGCAGATGCGCTCTACGACCATATCAACGCGCAGCTGGCGCTGCCGGAATTCCGGCCGCGCACCCTGCACAAGCGTTTCGGCATCGAGACGATCGCTACGACCGAAGGTGCGCTCGACCCGCTGGTGCATCACCAGACGATGGCCAAGGACGGCTGGATCGGCCGCGTCCGTACCACCTACCGGCCGGATAGCGTCACCGACCCGGATGCCGTCGGCTTCCGCGAAAACCTCGTCCGGCTTGGCGAACTCACCGATTGCGATGTGACGAAGTGGGATGGGTTGATCGACGCCCATCGCAAGCGCCGCGCCTATTTCCGCCAATATGGCGCGACCGCCACCGACCATGGCGTACCGACGGCCTTCACCGCGGACCTGCCGCTTGCCGATAAGCAGCGCCTGCTCGACAAGGCGCACAAGGGCACGCTGAGCGCCGAGGACGCGGAACTCTTCCGCGGCCAAATGCTGACCGAAATGGCGGGGCTTTCGGCCGAAGACGGCATGACGATGCAGATCCACGCCGGCTCGCGCCGCAACACGGATCGCGAACTGTTCCAGACCCGTGGTCCGAACATGGGCGCGGACATCCCGACACCGACCGACTGGGTCGGCGGTCTCTCTGCCATGCTCGCAAAGTACGGCCATGCGCCGGGTCTTCGCGTGCTGCTGTTCACGCTCGACGAGACGACTTATGCCCGCGAGTTGGCGCCGATGGCCGGCCATTGGCCGTGCCTGATGATCGGCCCGCCATGGTGGTTCCACGACAGCCCGAACGGTATTCGCCGCTATCTCGATCAGGTGGTGGAGACGGCAGGCTTCGCCAATCTGGCGGGTTTCAATGACGATACACGGGCGCTTCTGTCGATCCCGGCCCGCCACGATGTCTGGCGCCGCGAGGTCTGCCGCTTCCTGGCGCAGTTCGTGACTGAACACCGGATGTCCCGCAAGGAAGCCGAGATTGTTGCCGGCGATCTCTCCTACGGAAACGCGAAGAAGGCATACAAGCTGTGACCGAACGTCTGACAAGCCTTTCCGGCCTCGCGCCGACCGCAAAGCTTCCGGGCTATGATCGCAAGGCATTGAAGCCGGGTATCCTGCATCTCGGTCCCGGCGCGTTCTTTCGCGCTCACTTCGCGCCGTTCACCGACGCTGCGATTGCCGCCGCCGGCGGCGATTGGGGCATCGAGGTCGCGAGCCTGCGCACAGCCGATGTTGCCGATCACCTGAACGAGCAGAACGGGCTCTACACGATGCTCGTGCGCGATACGTCCGGCACGACCGCGCATGTTATCGGCCCGATCCTGCGCGCCCATGTCGCAACCCGCAATCCCGGCGATCTGCTTGCAAGACTGGAAGACCCGGCCATCCGCATCGTCAGCCTGACGGTAACGGAAAAGGCCTATGGCTTCGATTCCGCCACGGGCGGGCTCGACCTGAAACACCCCGACATTGCCGCCGACCTTGCCAACCGCCATGCGCCGCGCGGCGTCATCGGCTATCTCGTCGAAGGTCTTGCGCGCCGTCGCGATAAGGGCATAGCGCCATTCACGCCGCTCAGCTGCGACAACCTGCCGAGCAACGGCGCCGTATTGAAGCGGCTCGTGCTCGAGTTTGCCGGTCGCATCGATCCGGAGCTTCGCCAGTGGATCGAAACAAACGTACCCTTCCCATCGACCATGGTCGATCGCATCACGCCCGCAAGCACGGACGCCACCTATCGCGATGCCGAAAGGCTGACCGGCAGGCAGGATCTCGCGGCGATCGAGACCGAACCCTTCACGCAATGGGTGATCGAGGATCACTTCGCCAATGGCCGCCCGGAATGGGAGAAGGCCGGCGCGTTGATGGTCGAGGAAGTCTCGGCTTACGAAAAGATGAAGCTGCGGATGCTCAACGGGGCGCATTCGCTGCTCGCCTATCTCGGATATATAGGTGGCTATGAATTCATCCGCGACGTCATGGATGACGCCGGCCTGGCGGCCCTGGCACGCCGTCACATGAACGCAGCCGCCGCCACGCTCGATCCTGTACCCGGTATCGACCTAGAGGCCTATGCGGATGAGTTGATCGCACGCTTTGCAAACAAAGCGATCGCCCACCGCACCTATCAGATCGCCATGGACGGGACGCAGAAACTGCCGCAGCGTCTGCTGGAGCCCGCGACCGAGGCGTTGGAAAATGGCAGCAAGGCGGAAACCTATGCGATCGCAGTAGCTGCCTGGATGCGCTACGCCCTTGGTGTCGACAGGAACGGCGAACGCTACGAATTGCGTGATCCTCGCGCGACGGAAATTGCCGCTTTGCTGGCCGACGTGCCGCGCAATGGCGGTTCCGTGTCGAAAGCCTTGTTCGGTTTGCCGGGCCTCTTTCCGGCGGCGCTGACGGGCAATATCGGCTGGACCGAGGATGTGGCGAACAAGCTGGAGATCCTGATCCAGGACAACAGGCTCCCGCTGTTTTGAGGAAGAGCCTGCGACAGATTTCGTCGTCGCAGGGGATTTTCATAGACAGGTGATCGCCGCACTTTTATCACCCTTGGCGGCTGTTCTTGCCGGCTTACTTGCGCCCAGCCCGTCATCCCTGTGCTGTCATAGGGATTCGGTGTGCCCCATCCTTGGGGTGTAGGAGGCACGGCTTATGGTCATTCACCGCGCCGACGCTCGACGCCTGGTTTCCGGTGACAAGCAAAGGAATGACCGCCTCTCAGCTCAGTGCCTATCCCTTCACCCTCACCATTTCCGGATCGTACAACGGTTTCAGCGAAACTTGGCAGGGCACCCGCTCACGGGCCACGTCGAGTTCGTAGCTGCCGGACAGCACGAAGTCTTCGCTCACGCCTTCGGGGTTGCGGACATAGCCGTACCCGATCGGCTTGCCAATTGTGTAGCCGAAGCCGCCGCTGGAGAGCCAGCCGACGCGCTTGCCGTCACGGTAGACCGTCTCGCGGCCGAGCAGCACGATATCGGGATCCTCAGGCACGAAGCAGGCAAGCATCTTCTTGACGCCTGTCGCGAGCTGCCGTTCGATTGCCTCGCGGCCCCGAAACGGCGTGTTCTTCCTCGTCTTCAGGGCCCAGCCGAGTCCGGCTTCAACAGGTGTGTGATCCGGGCCGATATCCGAACCCCAGGCGCGATAACCCTTTTCGAGGCGGCAGCTTTCGATGGCGCGATAGCCGGCATTACCAAGTTGCAGCGGAGCGCCCGCCGCCATCAGCGCGTCATAAACCGTTGTTGCGTATTCGACCGGCACATGCAGCTCGTAACCGAGTTCCCCGACATAGGTGATGCGCAGCGCCCGGACCGGGCAGCCGGCAATGCCGATTGTCTTGACGCGCCCGAAGGGGAATGCGGCATTGGAAACATCGCTGTTTGTCACTTTCTCGAGCACGGCCCGCGCATTCGGTCCCATCAGCGCCAGAACGGAATAGGCGGAGGTGACGTCGACGAGCTCTGCATGCATCCCATCCGGAATATTGCGTGCGATCCAGTCGAAGTCATGTGTCGCGAAGCCGGTGCCGGTCACGATGTAATACTCGTCATCGGCGACGCGGGCGCAGGTGAGATCGCACTCGATGCCGCCCTTGTCGTTCAGCATTTGCGTGTAGACGAGCGAACCGACTGGCTTTGCCACGTCGTTGGAGGCGATCCACGACAATGCCGCCTCGGCATCGCGCCCCTTCAAGACAAACTTGGCGAAAGACGTCTGATCGAAGATCACGGCGGCTTCGCGCACCGCCTTGTGTTCCCGCCCGACGGCCTCGAACCAGTTCTGACGGCCGTAGGTGTAGATGTCCTTCGGTTCCTCGTTGGCGAAGAGATCGGCAAACCAGTTCGGCCGCTCCCATCCGAGTTTTTCGCCGAAGCAGGCCCCCTGCGCCTTCAGCCGGTCGTATAGCGGCGATTTGCGGCATGGTCGCCCGCTCGAATACTCCTCGAAGGGGAAGGCCAGCGTGTAGTGCTTGCCATAGGCCTCAAGCGTGCGCGTGCGCACCCAGTCCGTATCGAAGTGCGGGCGGCCGAAGCGGCGGATATCGACCGGCCAGAGGTCATAAGGCGGTTCACCCTTGGCAACCCATTCAGCCAACGCCATGCCGGCGCCGCCGCCGGACGCGATACCGAAGGCGTTGAAGCCGGCGCCGACGAAGAAGTTCTTCAGCTCCGGTGCTTCGCCGAGAATGAAGTTGCCATCGGGCGTAAAGCTCTCCGGCCCGTTCAGCAACTGTTTAACGCCGACGGTTTCGAGAGCCGGAACCCGGCCAAGCGCCTGCTCCATGACCTGCTCGAAATGATCGAAATTGCTGTCGAGCAGTGTGTAGTGGAAGCCTTCGGGAATACCGTCCTTGGCCCAGGGGATCGGGTTCGGCTCGTAGCCGCCCATGACGATGCCACCGACCTCCTCCTTGTAGTAGGTCAGCCGGTCGGGGTCGCGCAACGTCGGCAGGTTCGACGGCACGCCGAAGGATTCGGTGATGATGTACTGGTGCTCGACGGATACGAGCGGCACGTTTACGCCGAAGCGCGTCGCAAAGGCGCGCGTCCACTGGCCGGCGCAGACCACGACGCGTTCGCACTCAATGCGGCCATGCTCGGTGATGACAGCGCGAATCCTGCCCTTGTCGATCTCGAGATCGAGAACTTCTGTATCCTCGAAAATCGCGACACCGGACATGCGTGCGCCCTTGGCAAGCGCCTGCGTGATGTCAGATGGATTGGCCTGGCCATCGGTCGGCAGAAAGGCCGCGCCGACGAGATCGTCTATTGTCATCAGCGGCCAGAGATCGAAGGCCTCCTGCGGCGTCAGCAGTTGCATCTCGAGCCCGAAGGATTGCGCGGTCGTCGCCTGGCGCTTGACCTCGGTCCAGCGCTCCTCGTTGCAGGCTAGGCGCAAGCCTCCATTCATCTTCCAGCCGGTGCCTAGCCCGGTCTCGGCTTCAAGCTTCTTGTAGAGATCGACGGAATAGCCGAGCAGCTGGGTGATGTTGGCGCTGGTGCGCAACTGGCCAACGAGGCCGGCCGCATGGAAGGTCGTGCCCGAAGTCAGCTTCTTGCGCTCCAGAAGCACCGTGTCCGTCCAGCCGAGCTTGCCGAGATGGTAGGCCGTCGAGCAGCCGATGATCCCGCCGCCGATGACAACAGCCTTGGCGGTCTTTGGCAATTCCTTCGTCATATTACCGATCCTGTTCAAAAGCGTCATAGGCGCGCTCGAAGCGCGCTAAATTCTCGGCCGTATAACCGGCGTAGTCGAAGTCGATGGTGGAATGGATTTCCGACACCATGCTCCAGAGTGTCTCGCGCAGCAGCGACGCGCACTTCATGGCTTGGTAGCGCCGCCAGAGATTAGCACTCAGCGGCATCCGGTAGTAGGTCTCGAGCATGGCTCGCTCGGTCGCCTCGGAGAACTCGCTGTTGGAGGCAAGACCGCCAAGGTCGAAAAGCGGCGTGTTGAACCCCGCATAGTCCCAGTCGATCAGCCACAGGCGCTTGCCATCATCGAGAAAGTTGGCGGCCAGCATGTCGTTGTGGCCGAAGGCGATCTCGAACGGGCCACCCGCCGCCTCCAGCCTTTCGGCTTTGGCGAGCAGATCCGGGAAAAGCCGGCGATAGGGGCTGTCGGCTGCTTCCAGATTCGCGATGTAGTCGCGAATGACATGGAACACCCAGAAGATCGCCGCCGCGCCGCGAAATTCGCGGGCGATGTCATGGTGGCAGGCCCGCACCAGGGGGATCACACGCTCCAAAGTCTCGGGGCGCCGAAGATCCTCCGGCGTGAGCGCCTTCGACTCGATGTAGTCGAGGACGAGCACGCCCGGCGCATGATAAATGACTTCAGGCGACAGGCCCGCCGCATGTGCGGCCTGGCTGGCGGCAAGCTCGTTCTGCCGGCTGATATGGTGAACCGGAATGTCTTCGCCCAATCGGACGACGCGGCGAACCGTGCGATCCCGCACCAGATAATTCCGGTTTGTGATGCCACCGGTGATTGGGACAATTTCGATCGGACCCTGCCAAATGCCAAGCGCATGAATCCGATCTTCAGGCGTCACGCTTTTCCCCTTCGCGGCCTATCCTATTGAAATCATGGCCAGAGAGGGATCAGCTGTCAAGCGCGGCTAGATCGTGGCGCCTGATGCATCAAAGACATGACACCGGGCCGGATCGAAGGACGCTTTCACGTTCGTTCCGCGTTCGACCTTTTGCTGGCCGTCGAGTGCGATCGTCAGCTGCTGTCCGTCCGGAGTCTTCGCGTAGAGCATGGTTGCGCCGCCGAGGTTTTCAACGAGATCGACATTGACAGTCGTAAGCGTGATCCCGCCGGTTTCGAGCACCGAAAGATGTTCCGGTCTGATGCCGAAGGTAACGGCTTGCCCGGCCTCCGTATTGAGCCGGCGCGGCAGGCGAACGGCGTTGCCGCAGACGTTGATGGTCGTGTCTGCTTCGCCCACCTGCTCGATGCGGGCCTGCAGGAAGTTCATTTTCGGGCTGCCAATGAAGCCCGCGACGAAGCGGTTCGCCGGGTTGTTGTAGAGATCGAGCGGCGCGCCGACCTGCTCGATACGGCCGGAGTTCAGCACGACGATCTTGTCGGCCATGGTCATGGCCTCCACTTGGTCGTGGGTAACGTAGATCATCGTATTGCCGAGGCTGCGATGCAGTCGGGAAATCTCGACGCGCATCTGCACCCGCAGTTCCGCGTCGAGGTTGGAGAGCGGTTCGTCGAACAGGAAGATGCGCGGTTCGCGCACGATCGCACGGCCGATCGCGACGCGCTGACGCTGGCCGCCGGAGAGTGCCTTCGGCTTGCGCTCAAGCAGCTTTTCGATCTGCAGGATTTCGGCGGCGCGCTTCACCTTCGGCTGAATCTCTGCCTTCTTGTAGCCGGCCGTCTCAAGCCCGAAGGCCAGGTTCTTGTAGACGGACATATGCGGGTAGAGCGCATAGGACTGGAACACCATCGCGATGCCGCGCTTGGCCGGCGCCACCTCGTTCATCCGCTCGTTGTCGAGCAGAAGCGCGCCGCCGGTGATCTCTTCGAGACCCGCGATCATGCGCAAGAGCGTGGACTTGCCGCAGCCTGACGGGCCGACGAAGACCGCGAACTCGCCGGGATCAATCTTCAGGTCGATGCCGTGGATAACATCAAGCGCGCCGTAGCGCTTTTCGACCTTCTGGAGAACGACGCTTGTTGCCATGATCTCAGGATCCTCCCTGGTCCGTTACTTCGTGCGAGCACGCCAGTCGGCGTACTTCGGGCTGTCCGATCCGATCGGCAGGATGACTTCGCTGCCGGTATCGGACGATTGGTAGATGGCGGTCACGAGTTCCAGCGCGCGGCGCGCGTCCTTTGTCGTCACCGGCAGCGGACCATTGCCGCTGAGATAGGCGTGGAAATGCTCCATCTGCGTGGTGAAGCGAGGCGCGACCGGTTGCCAATGACCGATGATGGCGTCGATGCGCGCCTGCACATCGTCATTCGCGGCGATGATCTTCCATGGATCCTTACCCGGTGAGTAAGGCTCATGGTTGCTTTCGAAGGTGACGTTTTCGAAGTGCAGCCGCAACCGGCTGATCTCCTCCTGGGAGCCCAGCGTGCAGGAGAGAGACACGAAGGCGCCGCTCTGCATCAATAGGCTTGCCGAGGCGCAATCCTCGACCTCGATGTCGTTGACGCGAGTTGCGACCCTACCGAACACCTTCGATACCGGACCCATCAGATGCAACAGCATATCGTGTAGGTGCAGCGCATGGGTGACCAACACGCCCCCAAGCTCCGTCGCCCACTTGCCGCGCCAAGGCACGGAGTAATACTCGGGCGTGCGGCGCCAGAAAGTTTCCACCGAGCCCATATAGGGCCTGCCCGCGATACCCGCCTCGATGATCCGTTTCGCCTTTTCGATGCCGTCGCCGTAGCGATACTGGAAAATCGGCATCAGCGTCCCTTTGGCCGCCTTCTCCGCTTCGATGATCATATCGACGCCGGAAAGCGAGCCGGTCAACGGCTTCTCGCAGATGACGTGCTTGCCCGCTGCCAGCGCCGCCACCACCTGCTCCAGGTGGATGCCGGGCGGCGTGCAGATGTCGACGATATCGACGCTCTCATCGGCCAGCACGTCGGCAAACGAGGTCGTGCACTTGGCGATGTCGAACTCGTCGCCGATCTCGCGCAGCCGCTCTTCGTTCAGGTCGCAGATCGCCACCACCTTGAACTTCTCGGGATGCGGCAAGTAGCCTTCGACGATGTGGGAACGGCCGATGCCGCAGCCAACGATCGCAACTCTCTTGATAGTCATTGACCTATATCCGTAACTGCATCAGCGCTTCATGCCTGTCGTGGCGATGCCTTCGATCAGCAATCGCTGGAAAAACAGGAAGAAGAAGAACACCGGCACCAGCGTCAGCGTGGACATGGCGAACAGGCCGCCCCAGTCCGATGCGCTGGTCGAGTCGACGAAGGTGCGCAGGCCGAGCTGGATCGTGTAGGTGTTCATGTCGTTGAGGTAGATCAGCGGCCCGAAGAAGTCGTCCCAGGTCCAGATGAAGGAAAAGATCGCTGCGGTCGCTAGCACCGGCAGTGATAGCGGCAGCATGATCTTCCAGTAGATGCGCCAGGCACTGCACCCGTCCATCATCGCCGCTTCGTCGAGTTCGCGCGGGATGCCGCGGAAGAACTGCACCATCAGGAAGATGAAGAAGGCATCGCTTGCCAGAAACTTCGGCACGACCAGCGGCAGGATGGTGTTCACCCAACCGAGGTTGAGGAACAGCACATACTGCGGAATGAGCGTCACGTGGTACGGGATCATCAGTGTGCCGAGCATGATCGCGAACCAGAAGTTCCGGCCGGCGAAACGCAGCCGGGCAAAGGCGTAGGCTGCCAGCGAACAGGCAACAACATTGCCGATGACGGTCAGTACCGAAATGACCAGCGAGTTCCAGAAGAACCGGCCGAAGCTGATGTCGAGGCCGACCCAGCCGCGAAGATAGGATGAGAAGTCGATCGACGACGGAATGAGCGAGGTCGACGAGAAGATCTCGTTTTCCGGCCGAACCGACGCGGAGACCATCCACAGCAGCGGATAGAGCATCAGCAGCGAGCCGAGGATCAGCAGCGTATGGACCGTGATCGATGCCGGGAGGCTGCGCTTGGTGATATCGGAAGGTGGTGCCGCAACGGCCGATGTAATCCCGTTAGTCATCGTAGTGCACCCAATAACGCGAGGTCAGGAAGGAGAAGGCAGTGAAGACCGCGATGATCAGCACGAGGACCCAGGCGAGCGCCGAGGCGTAGCCCATGCGGAAATTTCCGAAAGCCTCCTGATAGAGATAGAGCGTGTAGAACAGCGTCGAGTTGATCGGCCCGCCTGTGCCGCCCGAGATGATGAAGGCCGGTGTGAAGGCCTTGAAGGCATCGATCGTCTGAACGACGGCGTTGAAGAAGATGACCGGCGTCAAGAGCGGCAGAGTGATCTTGTAGAACTGCCGGAACTTGGATGCGCCGTCGAGGCTGGCGGCCTCATACATATCGGTCGGAATTTGCCGCAGGCCGGCAAGGAAGATGATCATTGGCGAGCCGAACTGCCAAACGCTGAGCGCCACCAGCGTATAGATCGAATAGCTGGGATGTGAGATCCAACTCGGACCTTCGATCCCGAAATTGGCAAGCGCCGCGTTGACCAGGCCGTCGCGGGCGAAGAGCTGCCGCCAGAGGACGGCGATCGCCACGCTGCCGCCGAGCAGCGACGGCAGATAGAAGATGGCGCGGTAGACGGGCAGACCGCGCACACCCTTGTTAAGCGCCATCGCGACCAAGAGTGCGAAAGCGAGCTTGAACGGAACCGAGAGCACAACATAGGTCAGGGTCACCGACATTGCCGACGCGAACTTCGGGTCGGCCGTCGCGATACGCACGTAGTTGGCAGCACCCACCCAGCCCGGCGACTGCAACATGTCGAAGTCGGTGAAGGACAAGTAGAGCGAAATCAGAGCAGGTCCGAGGGTCAGCCCGAAAAAGCCCAGAAGCCAGGGCAATAGGAACAGGTAACCCGGCGCATTGGCATTCCACAGCCGCCGAAAACGGCTGTCTGCCACTGCTCCCTGGTAATGTTCCACTGCTACGGCTCCGCTAGCCGTCGTGCGCATCGCATTGGTCATAGGTTTCAACCTCGCGCGAGAATACGCGTGATCTCATCCACGAGCTGCTTGCCGCCATCGGCTGGCGCCACCTGGCCAAAAGCAACCTGCTCGGAAATGTTGCGCAAGGTCAGTTCGCCTTCGCCCGCGCCCGAGGGCGGCGGCGGCGGCAACTTGCCGGCAAGTTCTCCAAGTCCGGCGACATACTCCAGCGGAATTTTGCCCACTGCATCGAGCTTGCCAGCGACCACGTCACGCATGGCAGCGGACTCTGGAATGCCGCGCTCGACACCGAGCAAGACCGCAGCATCCGGATTCTGCACGAAGAAGTTGACATAATCGACCGCCTGCTCAAGCACCTTCGATTGCGACGACACCGAGAAGAACATCGATGGCTTGCGATAGTGCCCACCCTTGGAGTCCTTGGCGACCCGCATGTAGTTGGTAAGTGCGAGCTTGTCCTTGTTCATCTGCTGATAGGCAACGAACTGGTTCGAATGCGCGTAGCCGGCAGCCGACTTGCCGAGCGAGACAGTATTGGTCTCGATGTCGTTCTTGTCCAACGCCTGAATGTCGGCGGGGACGCAGGCGCCGCTTTCGCGGAACTTGTTCCACATATCGAACCATTCGGAGGCTTCCTCGACGCCGAAGGCAATCTTGCCGTCCGCCGTGTAGAGGGCCTTGCCGCGCTGGCGAAGGTAGTTTTCGAACAGGGGCTCGGCACCGCTGCCGTCGGCCATGCCGAACATGCCCTTCCGCTTGCCCGCCTTGGTCAGCTCGGCGGCCATCTTGCCGAACTCTTCCCACGTGGTTGCCTGGGTCGGCAGGTCTATACCTGCTTCCTGGAAGGCAGTGGTGTTGAGCACCGTTGCGGCCGAGTTGGCACCGAGGCTGACGCCATAGAGGTGTCCATTCACACTGCCGCCTTCGACCTGTGCCTTGTCGAAATCGCCCAGATTGAGCTTGGCCGGCATATAGGACTCAAGCGGTGCAAGCGCGCCGCGCCCGGCATACTCGACGATGTACCGATAATCCATCTGGATCACGTCGGGCGCGTTCTTGCCGGCAACCTGTGTTGCCAGGCGCGGCCAGTAGTCGCCCCAGCCGAGAAATTCGCCGGTGATCGAAACGCCGGGATTTTTCGACTTGTAGAGATCCGAGACCTTATTGGTGCGGTCTGCGCGCGGTTGCGAGCCCCACCAGATAAGGCGAAGTCGGGCATCCTCTGCGAATGCAGGGGCACCGAGCGCCGAAAGCGACAGGAGCGAAGCTCCCCCCGCCATGAAGCCACGTCTATTTATGCTGAACGTCATCTGTTCTCCTCCTCCCTTGGGGAACGCCTCCACACGTTCCTTGCTGGTTTCTCTTGCAACAAATAACTAATTGGTTACAAGCTATGGACAAGCGTTGAGGCTGTCAAGCGCTGATGTTGATGGTGCCGCTGACGCTTCTCGTTTTTACAATCTGTTCTCAACGTACTATGAGCGCAATGGGGAAA
This sequence comes from Rhizobium sp. BK176, assembly GCF_024808055.1. Taxonomy (NCBI): domain Bacteria; kingdom Pseudomonadati; phylum Pseudomonadota; class Alphaproteobacteria; order Hyphomicrobiales; family Rhizobiaceae; genus Rhizobium; species Rhizobium sp. BK176. The sequence goes on from NZ_JANUBV010000008.1 coordinate 177,419, forward strand.
TTGGAAAGGTGAGCCGATGGAAGGCGCCGGCAGAAATGGGCAAAAGAAGAGAGTAAGGCGTCAATCGCCCGAACGTGTCCTGCAGCGCGATCCGGAACGGACCCGCGCGGCAATCCTTGAGGCTGCGACCAAGGAATTTGCTGAGAACGGCATCGGCGGGGCGCGCGTCGACGCCATCGCCGAGCGTGCTGGCACAAACAAGCGCATGCTTTACCACTACTTCGGCGACAAGGAACAGCTCTATCTCAGGGTGCTGGAGGAGGCCTATGTCGGGATCCGCACCGCCGAACGCGAGCTCCATATCGGCGACCGCACGCCTGAGGAGGGCATTGGTGAGTTGGCGCTGTTCACCTGGCGCTATTTCCTGAAGCACCCGGAATTTCTCAGTCTGCTCGGAACCGAGAACCTTCATCGCGCCCGCTGGCTACGCCAATCGGTTCGGCTCAAGGAATTGCATTCGCATTTGATCGGAGAACTCGCCGACGTGCTGGAGCGCGGCAAGAAGGCTGGTGTCTTCATCGCCAATGCCGACCCGCTGAATGTTTACCTGACGATTGCCTCGCTCGGATATTTCTATCTGTCCAACCAGTACACGCTTTCGACGATTTTCGGCCGTGACCTGGCGGAGCCGGGCAATCTCAACGCCTGGGAGAGGCACATCGTCCACGTGACCCTCGCATCGATTTCCGCCTGATCCGTGAAATTCGCCATCGGCTATTGACAGGAAACCATCTCTGCCATCAGGTAACTGTTTAGTTACAGCTTTGCCATGAGCCGCGAATAGGGGGCGCAGCTTTCCTTGGTCAGGCATCAGGACGCTGTTCGTTTCATACGCATGAGGAGGATCATTCGATGGAGAAACGTCGCTTTGCTTTGATTGGAACGGGAAACCGCGGCACCACCATGTGGGGCAAGGAATTGCTTGCCGGCTGGCGCGAGCATGTGGATCTCGTCGCGATCGTCGACACCAACTCGCTGCGTGCCGAGCGAGCCCGCACGATGATCGGCAGCAATGCGCCGATCTACGAAAACATCGACGCCATGCTCGCTGAGCAGCAGGTCGATCTCGTCATCGTCTGCACGCCGGATTATACGCATGACGACATCGTCGTTCGTGCTTTGGAAGCCGGCATCGACGTCATTACGGAAAAGCCGATGACGACGGCTGTCGACAAGATCCGCCGTATCCTCGATGCGGAAAAACGAACCGGCAAGCGCGTGGACGTGTCGTTCAACTACCGCTACGCGCCGACGGCGGCCAAGATCAAGGAGCTGCTGAATGGCGGCGAGATCGGCCGCGTCACCTCGGTCGACTTCCACTGGTACCTCGATACGAAGCACGGGGCCGACTATTTCCGTCGCTGGCACGCCTATGCAGAAAACTCCGGCAGCCTTTTCGTGCACAAGGCGACGCATCACTTCGATCTCTTGAACTGGTATCTGGATAGCGACCCCGATGCCGTCACTTCCTTCGCCGACCTGCAGAACTACGGCCGCAAGGGGCCGTTCCGCGGCCCGCGCTGCAAGCTCTGTCCGCATACTGGCGAGTGTGACTATTATCTCGACCTCGAAGCCGATCCATTCCTCGATTCACTGTACGAAGACCCGTCGAAAATCGATGGCTACTTCCGCGACGGCTGCGTTTATCGCGAGGATATCGATATCCCCGACACGATGGTCGTCAGCATCCGCTACAAGAACAACGTCCATGTTTCCTATTCGCTGAATACCTTCCAGCCGATCGAAGGCCACCACATCGCCTTCAACGGCACGCATGGGCGCATTGAGCTCAGGCAATACGAAAAGCAGCCCTGGGAAACGCCTGACGAGGACACTATCCTGCTCGTCCGCAATTTCCCGAAAGACAAGCCGGCCGTCGAACGCATCGTCGTGCCGCATTCGGCGGGCGGCCACTACGGCGGCGACAACCGCATGCGCAACATGATCTTCAAGCAGGGGATGGAAGACAAGCTTGGCCAACGAGCCGGCACGCGTGCTGGCGCCATGTCGGTACTGTGTGGCATTGCGGCGCTCACCAGTTCGCGCACCGGCAAGGTCGTGAAGATCTCCGATTTGATGCCGGAGATCGTCGCCGCTGCACCGGCGAATTTGAAAGCCGGCTAAGCAATAAGTGCCAGGTCGCGGCGCAGGATCTGATATCGGAGCGGTTCGCCCTTGGTGAACCGCTCTATTTCATCGATTGCCATGTCCCCGAGGCGCCCGCGCTCGAGCCCCACTGCGCCGGCGATGTGCGGCGTCAGGAAGACATTCGGCAGATCGTAGAAAGCCGACCCCCTCTCGGGTATTTCAGGATCCGTGACGTCGATGATGGCGTCGATTTTCCCATTGGCGAGCGTCTTGAGCAGCGCAGCTTCGTCGATCAGGGCGCCGCGCGCCGTGTTGATCAGCGTTGCGCCGTCCTTCATCAGCGACAGCTCCTCTGTTCCGATCATATGACGCGTCGAGGCAAGAGATGGCGCATGCAGGGAGACGATATCGGATCGTGTCATCAACGTCGGCAGGTCGACCTTCTCGGTTCCGAGGCTTTTCGCCTCGACTACATCGACGGTGGGGTCGAAGAGAAGCACGTTGTATTCGAATGGTCGCAACAGCTCGATGACCCGTCGGCCGATGCGCGATGCGCCGACGATGCCGACCGTGCGGCGATAATTGCCGATCGCCAGCCGCTGCATCGCGTGCGTCCGGTGTCGGTCGCGATCCGCGACGTAAAGGTCGCGAAAGCGGAACACCTGCTTGCCGGCGAAGATGATTGTCGCAAGCGTAAACTCCGCAACCGGCACCGAGTTCGCTTCGGCGGCGTGCGTGACGGCAATGCCGGCATCGAAGATCTGCTCGTCGACGATTCCCTTCACGGTTCCGGCCGCATGGGCGATGAGCCGCAGCCGTGGTGCGGCCGCAAGCACCTCGCGACCGATATAGGGCGCCCCCCAACCGGTGATGAGGATGTCGGTCTCGGCGAGAACGCGGCGAGCACGATCGTCGCTAAAGCTCTGAAGCGGTGTAGGGTCGAGAAGATGGCCGATCTCCGCCAACCGGCGCAGCGCCTCGGCGTTCAGGACGTGCTCTGTTCGGGATGGCTGCATGGCAAGCGCGATGGACGGGTGCTTCATGGCATCTGCCCCGGTGCCTTGATGGCGCTGACCTCGATGCCGGCGCTCGCCACAAGGGCTTCAAGCTCCGCAATGTCAGGAGCCTTTGGTCGAGCAGCCCACGCGGCGGCTACCGTGCTTGTGTCGTTGGCGGCAAGGACCGCGGTCATCAGGATCGTCTGGCCTGCTGGAATTTCACCACGCAGCTGCGGCACCAGCGTCTTCGCAACGATCATGTTGGTGTTCGGCGGCGCCTTTTGTGTGACGCCGGTGCGCGGTGCCTGAGAGCCGAGATCGACAATTCCGCTGAAGTCAGCTTCCCCGACGGCGTAGGCGCTCGAACCGTCCGCGACAAGCGTATCGAGCTCGAAATCCCGGCGTGCGATCGCAAAGCCGCCTTCCGCGGTCTGCAGAGGCCGGGGTGTGTTGATCCGGTGGACGCGGATGTGCCATGGCGCTGCCGGCACCAGCCAAGTCTCGACGTCTACATCCTGGAATGGCGACCACTTGGAATAAAGAACATCACCAGCAAGCTTGGCCTCCCGGTTGGTCTCGCGAACACGGTAATGCAGGCCATCATCGCTGAAGGCGAGGGCTGAATCGAAGGCGGCGCCGGCGAAGTTGCGCTCGTCGGATTCGACGCTGAATCCGTAGCGGCTGGAATAGGCGAACTTCGCGTATTTCTCCGTGCCGAACCGCATCTGCAGGTTCTCCTGGCCGGAGGAAAGCGCGACGACGTCGCCGCCATTGCGCATCAGCACCATGCCGGGATGGCGCTGCGGCAGGACGCTCGCCGTTTCGACAGGCGGCTTTTCCGGCGCAGTCCAAAAGGGATGATCCTCGGCCAAAGCCAGCGGCAGGAACGCCTTGAATGCCCAATAGGGCGAACCGGCTGAATTGTAGTTCTCGGACATCAGCAGGTTGGGATAGCCGAAGCCGATCGACAGGATGCCGTCGCGGTTGGTCATCGGCTTGTCCTTCCACCAGCGCAGATGCTGCAGGCAGCGGCTCTTGATTTCGCCCCAAGGCAAGGCCTCAAGATCGGCGAAGGCAAGAGCTGACCAGAAACCGGCGCAGGCGAAGCGGTAGGTCAGGCTGCGGCCGAACGGAATCGTCGCACCATCCGAGCCGAACCAGTGTTTGAAGTCATTGGCGAAGAGGACAGCACGTTCGCGGTAACGCTCTGCGTAGTCGTCGTCGACGAGCTTGGAGTAGATCAGGCCGTAGAAATGCATGGCGAATGGAATGTAGTGGTCGATACGGCGAACATTGCCGTCACGGTACCAGCCGTCACCGATGTAGAAGCCCTCTAGCTCCTCGAGATATTGCTTGGTCAGGCTGCGGTCGAAATTGGCGCCGACGCGGTCGAGCGCGATGTCGACGAAGATGCGGAAGAATTTCCAGTTGTTGTCGGCATAGTCGAACTGCCGGGCATGCTTGAGATAGGCGACGACATTGTCGCGCGCCCGGCCGCTCAGCGGCTCCCAGACCTTCTCCGGCACCAGTGCCAGCGCGAAGCCGAGCGCCGCAAGCTCTACCATGCGCTGATCGCGACCGTTGACGGTCCCCCAATATTCAGGGTGTCTCGGGTCTGTGCCATTGGCGATGCCCTCGGCAAAGCGGTGCCATTCCTCGAAGTCGCCGCCACCCGCGCCAAACGGCGCCAATCCCCAGAGCGGCCGCGCAAAGCCTTCGAGATCCGCTGCCGCGCGATCGAAATGCGCAGCCGCGCCATCAAGCCGGACGCGGGCATTGCCTGCCGAAAAAAAGGGAAGCAGCGGATCGAAGAGGTCACGCAGCGCGCGCGACATGTCCTCGCGTGTCTTCAGCGGATTGTTGGCAAGCGGATTTGCACTGGCGGGGTCATAGGTCATCGGCATTGCTCATTTCAGGAGTTCGGAACGGTGCCGCCGCCAATTGGCACGACGGCATGGCAAATCTGGCGGGCAGGGGCATTGCGGTCCTTGAAGCGCGCAACAATAAGACTGACTGCCTCCCTGCCAAGCGCCATGCGATCGACGCGCATGGTCGACAGCGGTGGGTTGGTCATCAGCGCGCAGGGAAGATCGTCGAAGCCGACGATGGCGAAATCCTCCGGCACCCGCATTCCGGCCTCGGTTGCGGCTTCGAGAACGCCGACGGCGATGAAATCGTTCATGCAGAAGGCGGCAGTGAAGCCGACGTTCTCCGCGAGCACGGCGGACGTCAGTTCGTGCGCTTCGCGGGTTGCACTGCCATGGAAGGTCATCGACACAAGGCGTCCTTCCGCACCCTCCACCTCTGAAATCGCAGCTTTGAAGCCGCGCACGCGCTCGCGAATCGTGTTCCGGTGCGATCCCGTCAAATGTAGGATCCGGCGATGGCCGGCATTCAGTAGACGGGTCGTCGCTTCATAGGCACCGAAAAAGTTCGAAGGTGAAACGCCGTCGATCTTGAGCCGCGGATCGGTGCCGTTGACCAGCACCGTCGGGATCGCGGCGTCCTCGAACCAGGCGCGCAACTCGGCGCTCGGATCGATTCCGACGAGGAACAGCCCGCCGGCACCGGCCGTCTGCATATACTCATGGACCACGTCCGGCGTAGCCCTGTTCTCGCGGATGAGCCGCACCTCGAAGGGAAGACCGGCATCGAGGGCGCCGGCGCGCAACCCCTCGACGATCCCTTCGTAGAAGACACTCAGCCCGCCTGTTACCCCATCGCTGGCTATCAAGGCGAGAGTGCCGCGCAGCGGACCGCTCGTCGTGCGGGCCGAGTAACCGTTCTCGGCCGCCACCTTGAGAATGTGCTGGCGCACGCTTTCGCTGATTCCGGGCTCGTTGGCGAGCACGCGGGACACCGTGGATACGGAGACTCCAGCCATGGCTGCGATGTCGGCTTGTCTCAGTCTTTTGGTCTTCATCTCGTTCATATCGAGGAGATTATGCAAATAATGCAAATTTGCAAGAAAAAGATAATTTGTTGCATTGAGTATTTTTTTGCGTAATCTACGCCGCATAAGCCCACTAAGCCGTTGGAGGATGGCGGGGCGATGAAAGAGGAGGATGAAAGATGCAGGTCAATCGCCGTTCATTTCTGATGGGTTCTGCCGGTGTTGCTGCCGGTCTGGCCTTCGGCGCCGGAGGCTCGATCCCGGCTTTTGCGGAAGATTCGAAGCTTCGCGCGATGTGGTGGGGATCGAACGATCGTGCCAAACGCACGCTTGATGTCACGAAGCTCTACGAGAGCAAGAATCCCGGCGTGTCGATCGTCGGTGAGTCCCTGAGTGGCGATGGCTACTGGACCAAGCTGTCCACACAGATGGCTGGCCGCGCCATTGCCGACGTGTTCCAGCTCGAGCCGGGAACGATCTCGGACTACTCCAAGCGCGGTGCCTGCCTGGCACTGGATGAATTCGTACCCTCGACATTGAAGGTCGATTCGTTCGGCAAGGACATGCTGAAGCTGACGACTGTGGACGGAAAGCTTTACGGCGTCGGTCTTGGCCTCAACTCCTTCGCGCTGTTCTTTGACCAGACTGCCTTCGAGAAAGCTGGCATCCCGGTGCCGACTGCGGACCTTACTTGGGAAGAGTATGCCAAGCTTGCGGTCGAACTGACGAAGGCTGGCGGCAAGGACAACTACTGGGGCGGCCCTTACGGTGCGCGCTACACCTACGTCTTCGATGCCTGGTTGCGTCAGCGCGGCAAGAGCCTCTATGCCGACGGCAAGCTCGGCTTCAATGTGGACGATGCGACGGCGTGGTACACGTTCTGGGAGGATCTGCGCAAGAAGGGCGGCACCGTCGCTGCCGATATCCAGACGCTTGACCAGAACACCATCGACACGAACGCACTCGCGCTCGGAAAATCGGCAATGGGGATGGCCTATTCCAACCAGCTCGTCGGCTACCAGCTTCTTTCCAAAAATAAGCTCGCGATCACGCTCCTGCCGCGCGAAAAGAAGGGCGGCCCCTCCGGCCACTATTATCGCCCCGCATTGATCTGGAGCGTCGGTGGGTCTACCAAGAATGGCGAAGCTGCGGCCAAGTTCATCGACTTCTTCGTCAACGACGTCGACGCCGGCAAGATCCTTGGCGTGGAGCGCGGCGTGCCCATGTCGCCGGTCGTGCGCGAGGCGATTCTCCCCAACCTTAATCCGACCGAGCAGGCCACCGTGAAATATATTAACCTGCTGAAAGATCAGGTCGGCGAATATCCGGCACCGGCACCGCTCGGCTCGACACAGTTCGACCAGCGCGTTTTCCGTCCGATCGCCGATGAACTCGCTTTCGAGCGGACGACTCCCGCCGAAGCGGCGGCCCGTCTCCTTGAAGAAGGCAAGGCGACGATCAAGGGTTGATCGCATACACGTGGCTGAATTGGATCGCGGCAGTCGTAAAAACTGCCGCGATTTTCTTTGCTTTCGTGCCTCCTGGTCTCTCGATGACAATTGTATGATTTTTGATTGAGAAAACCTTTTCTCACTTGACGATCGGTTTGGGAAAAGCTTTTCTCATCGTCGAACAGGGAGGGGCGCGGTGAACGTCACTGGCGGAAAAAGAGGCCGGATCACCATTCACGACGTCGCAGCGGCGGCGGGTGTTAGTATCTCTACTGCGTCGAAAGCGCTGAATGAAACCGGGCGCATGAGCGCGGACACCCGGGAGCGGGTGAAGCGCATCGCCGGCGAGGTCGGGTTCCGTCCGAATGCGCTTGCCCGCGGCCTGCTGAGCAAACGCAGCTTCACGATCGGCCTGTTGACCAACGACACGTATGGGCGCTTCACGCTGCCTGTCATGGCCGGCATTTCGGAGGCGTTGCTCGATCACGGGGTATCGGTTTTTCTCTGCGCGATCGAAGACGATCCAGCGCTCGGTCAGATCCATGTCGACGCCATGCTGGAAAAGCAAGTGGACGGGATCATCGCCACTGGAAAGCGATTGGATCGACAGCTTCCGATCGATCTTTCGGACCTGCCTGTCCCCGTCGTCTACGCATTCACCGAGGGGGCATCCACAAGCGTTACCTTCCGCTCGGACGACGCGCAGGGCGCGCGGCTGGCGGTGGAATGGCTTGTGAAGATGGGCCGTCGTCGGATTGCTCACGTGACCGGGCCGGAGAGTTTCTTCTCGGTTCGCGAGCGCGCGGATGCCTATCGCGATGTCATTGGCGGCGAGGGCCTCGTCATGTTTGGTCACTGGGCCGAGGCCTGGGGTCACGAGGCTGTCGCTGAGATTTGGAGCAAGGAAGGCGAAAGGCCGGACGCGATCTTCTGCGGCAACGATCAGATCGCCCGTGGCGTGGTGGATGCGCTGCGCGAGCGTGGTCTACGCGTGCCGGACGATGTTTCCGTGGTCGGTTTCGACAATTGGGAGATCGTCGCCGGCCAGACGCGGCCGCCGCTCACCTCCGTCGATATGGAGTTGAAGGAACTAGGGCGTCAGGCCGGGTTGACGGTCCTGGCGCTGGCGGAGGGACGCCCGGTGGATCCGGGTGTCAGGAAATTGCCGTGCCGGCTTGTGGTGCGGCAGTCATGCGGGGCCCAAAACCCCAGGAGATGAGGAACCGGCGCGGAGGAGATGCGCCAATTTGGGAGGAAGTGCCATGATTAAGCGTCTGTTGGCTGCGACAAGCGTTGCCACCCTATGCCTGGTGTCCGGAGCGTCGGCCGCCGAGAAAGTCGAAATGTGGGTCCGTTCGGGCATCGGTGAGTCCTTCAAGAAGGTTGTCGAAGCCTACAATTCCAGCCACGAGAACCAGGTCGTTGCGACCGAGGTGCCGTTCTCGGAACTCGTCCAGAAATACGCAACCGCCATTGCCGGTGGGCAGGCGCCGGATGCCTTGTCGATGGATCTCATCTACAACCCGGCCTTCGCTGCTGCCGGACAGTTGGAAGACCTGACGGACTGGGCAAAGAAGCTGCCCTATTTCAATTCGCTATCGCCGTCGCACGTCCGCCTCGGCACCTATCAGGATCGCGTCTACGGTTTGCCGTTGTCAGTCGAGACCTCGGTCTTCGCCTGGAACAAGGACCTCTACAAGAAGGCAGGTCTTGATCCTGAAAAGGCGCCAGCGACCTGGGAGGAAATCACTGCTAACGCCGAGAAGATCCGTAAGCTCGGTGATGACACCTACGGCTTCTATTTCTCCGGCGGCGGCTGCGGTGGCTGCATGATCTTCACGTTCACGCCGCTCACCTGGGGTGCGGGTGCCGACATCCTGTCGGCCGACGGCAAGACGGCGACCCTCGATACCCCGCAGATGCGCAAGGCGGTCGACTACTATCGCGACATGGTTAAGAAGGATCTTGTCCCGGCAAGCGCTGCCAGCGACAATGGTGCCAACTTCCTGACCTTCACCAACGGCAAGATCGGCCAACAGAGCCTCGGTGCCTTCGCGATCGGCACGCTCGTCACCGAGCATCCCGACATCAATTTCGGCGTGACGCTCATCCCGGGCGTTGACGGCAATCCGTCTTCCTTTGCTGGCGGCGACAACTTCGTCATCACCAAGGGCACCAAGAAGATCGACGCCGTGAAGGAATTCCTCGAATACATCTACTCCATGGACGGCCAGAAGATCATGGCGAAATACGGCAGCCTGCCGACCCGCGGTGACATCGCCGACAAGGTGCTCGAGGGCCTCGATCCGCGGCTGCAGGTCGGCCTGAAGGCCATCTCGGTCGCCAAGACCCCTTATACGCTGCAGTTCAACGATCTGATCAACAGCGCCAACGGTCCGTGGGCGACATTCACCAACGCCGCCATCTTCGGCGACGATGTCGACGGCGCCTTCAAGAACGCGCAGTCGGAGATGCAGTCCATCATTGACAGCGGCCAATAATCTCCCGGCGGCCGTGGCCGGAGGGCGGTGGCAGTCCTCCGGCCGATTTTACCAGGAATGATGCGGAGTGTTTCGATGACCGTGACGGGTCAAAAGCAGATTGCATGCGTGCGCAGACGTGCCCCACGACCGGAATGGACGGGCCTCCTCTACATCGCTCCGGCGATGCTTTTGGTGATCGTTTTCTTCGTGCTCCCGGTCGGGTTCACCGCCTGGATGAGCCTTCACAACTGGCCCCTGATGGGTGCCCAGCGCTGGATCGGCTTCAACAACTACTTCCGCATGTTCAATGACGGCCGCTTCGTCGCGGCTCTGAACTTCACCGCCTACTACACGGTCATCGTGACGATCCTGATCTTCGCGGTCGCCTTTCCGCTTGCCCTGTTCGTCGAGCGGCAGCGGGCCTTCGTCAGCACCTATCGCACCGTCATCTTTCTACCCGTCGTCGTCGGTCTGGCGTCGGCGTCGCTGCTGTGGGTGTGGCTCGCCAACGTCGACAGCGGTTTCATCGGTCCCGCCTTGAAAGCGCTCGGACTGGTCGAGAAGAGCCCGAACCTGCTTGCCACCTTCGACAGCGCGTTCCTGACGATTTGCGTCATGGTCGTGTGGAAGATAGCCGGCTTTACAATGATCATCCTGCTCACAGGGTTGCAGGCGATCCCGACCGATCTCACCGAGGCCGCTGTCGTCGATGGCGCAAACTGGTGGCAGCGTTTCCGCTTTCTGACGCTGCCGTTAATGCGCAGGACGATCGCGCTTGCTCTGATTATTTCGGTGACCGGCTCGATCCTCGCCTTCGATCAGTTCTACATCATGACCTCGGGCGGACCGCAAAACAGAATGATTTCCGTCGTTTACTATATCTTCAACCAGTCGTTCGTGTCTTTCAATCTCGGCTATGGCGCAGCGCTGTCGATTGCACTGCTCGCCATTCTGGTCGTCATCAGTGTCGTGCAGCTTTGGCTGCTGCGTGTCGGGGAGGAGCGCTGATGAGCCTCGTCACTGGTCGCAGGCGAAGCCGTGTAATCCGTGGGCAGGCTGCCTATCACGGCACCGGCATCGCTATAGCCATTTTCTTCCTCGCTCCGTTTGTTATCACTCTGCTCGCCTCGCTCCGGCATGGCACGGAGGCGCGGTTGCCGCCGCTGCCGCCATGGCCGACGAACGGCATCAGCTTCGATTCCTATCGCTCGCTGGACAGTTTCGGCGCCGGCATCTGGCAGCATACTCTCAACTCGCTCATCGTGTCGGTTGCGACAGTTGTGCTGACCGTGGTCATCAGCCTGCTCGCCGGCTACGGCTTCTCGCGCTACCGCTTCCCGATGAAGAACGTCTTCTTCATCCTGATCATCGCGACGCTGATGATCCCCTTCCAATCCATTCTCACACCACTCTTCATCATCCTTGCCAGGCTCGGGCTCAACAATTCCCTCTTTGGCCTGACGCTGGTTTATGTGACGCTACAGCTGCCGTTTTCGGTATTCATGATGCGCAACGCCTTCGATGCGGTGCCAAAGGAGATCGAAGAAGCAGCGCGTATCGACGGCGCCCATGACCTGAAGCTGCTCGTGCTCGTGCTGCTGCCGCTTGTCCTGCCGGGTGTCGCGACCGTGGCGATCTTCGCCTTCCTCAATGCCTGGAACGAATTCCTGGCTGCGCTCGTGCTGCTTTCCAGCAACGAGAAGTACACGCTGCCCGTGCTGATGATGGCGGTGCGCGCCGGTCGTCTGGGCGCGATCAACTGGGGCGCCGTGCAGGCGGGTGTCGCCGTCATGACGATCCCGTGCCTCATCGTTTTCCTGCTTCTGCAACGCTACTACATGCGCGGGCTGATGGCCGGCGCTGTGAAATGACCTCCGAAGAAAGATGGATCAAGCCATGAACAAGTTGAAAAGAGATCGCCAGTTTCGTCCGCTTCCCGTACCTGATGTCGATGTGCATGGCCTGTTCGGAGAGCGCCAGGATGCGATCTGCAATAGCACCGCCGAAACGCTGCTCGATCGCTGTGTCGAGGCCGGCATGCTGCAGGCAATCGACGTTACCAAACCGAGCCCAGGTATTGTCATCCCGATCGGTCCCTGGGGCGGTTCGACGCAGATGTTTTGGGATAGCGATCTCGGCAAGTCGATCGAGACGGTTGCCTATTCGCTCTATCGCCGCGCCAATCCTGCTTTGGAAGGCCGGGTCGATGCCATCGTCGATATGTACGAGAAGCTGCAGGATAAGGATGGCTATGTGAATGCCTGGTTCCAGCGGGTTCAGCCCGACCGCCGCTGGACCAACCTGCGCGACCATCACGAACTCTATTGCGCCGGTCACCTGATGGAAGGCGCGGTCGCTTATTATCAGGCCACCGGCAAGCGTAAGCTGCTCGATATCATGTGCCGCTTTGCCGATTACCTGATTTCCGTCTTCGGTCACGGCCCGGGCAAGATGCCGGGCTATTGCGGCCACGAGGAGGTCGAGTTGGCACTGGTCAAGCTCGCCCGTGCGACGGGTGAGAAGAAGTACCTGGACCTTGCCAAGTTCTTTGTCGATGAGCGCGGAACGGAGCCGCACTTCTTCACCGAAGAGGCGATCCGCGATGGTCGCAGCACAGCGGACTATCATCAGAAGACCTATGAATACAGCCAGGCCCATCAGCCGGTTCGCGAGCAGAAGAAGGTCGTCGGCCACGCCGTTCGCGCCATGTACCTCTATTCTGGAATGGCCGACATCGCGACCGAGTATAACGATGACAGTCTGACCGGCGCTCTCGAGACCCTTTGGAACGACCTGACGACCAAGCAGATGTATGTCACTGGCGGCATTGGCCCAGCGGCGGCCAACGAAGGCTTCACTGACTACTATGATCTGCCGAACGAAAGCGCGTATGCCGAGACCTGCGCTTCCGTCGGCCTGGTCTTCTGGGCAAACCGCATGCTTGGCCGCGGCCCGAACCGTCGCTATGCCGATATAATGGAGCAGGCACTCTACAACGGCGCGATGGCCGGCCTCTCGCTCGACGGCAAGACGTTCTTCTACGAAAACCCGCTGGAAAGCGCTGGCAAGCACCACCGCTGGATTTGGCACCATTGCCCCTGCTGCCCGCCGAACATTGCCCGCCTGCTCGCCTCGATCGGCTCCTATATGTATGGTGTCGCCGACGACGAGATTGCCATCCATCTCTACGGAGAAGGCAAGGCGCGGTTCAAAATCGCCGGCTCGGATGTCGAACTGACGCAGAAGACCCGCTACCCCTGGCACGGTGCCGTTCATTTCGACATCAAGACAAGCACGCCGGCTCGCTTTGCGGTTTCGCTGCGTATCCCGGAATGGGCGAATGGCGCAACGCTCGCCGTCAACGGTGAGCCGATCGAACTGGGCTCAGTCGACGTTGATGGTTACGCCCGCATCGAACGCGAGTGGCGCGATGGCGACAAGATCGACTTGAACATTCCGCTGGAAGCGCGCGCTCTTTGGGCAAATCCACTGGTTCGCCAGGACGCCGGGCGCGCTGCTCTGATGCGCGGTCCTCTCGTCTATTGCGTCGAGGCAACGGACAACGGGGCAGGCCTGAATGGCATCCGGCTTGGCGAGGATCTATTGGCAAGCACGGCGGAGATCGCCGAGCTTGGTGGTGCGGTCGCCCTCGATGTCCCGGTGACCAAGGATGAGTCGGATTGGGGTACGACACTCTATCGGACCAAGCCGCCGGCAACCGGGAAGGGGACGGCACGCTTTGTGCCCTATCATCTGTGGGACAACCGCGCGCCCGGCGAAATGCTCGTTTGGATTCGCTCTGCCCAGTAGCGCAGCAGGTTCACCATAAGTCGCCGGCTTACCTGCCGGCGACGGCTTCGGGCTGTGACCGCACCTGTGCTCTGATCATGCTGACCCAGTTGCGCCCGATGGCAAGGCCGCTGGCATCGGATTCGCTCGCGTGGGCGGCGGCAAGCGCCGCATAGCGTTCATGCCAGCCTGGCTCCATCTGTTCGATTGAAGTCGCAAATTCGACTTTCCAGCTGTCGATGACGGATGCGCTGGCCTCGAAATGGAACTGCGTGCCATAGGCCGCCCGTCCCACGCGAAACACCTGATTCTCCGCTAGCCTACTGACGGCAAGACGGGTCGCGCTGGCCGGTAGCGTGAAGGTGTCGCTGTGCCACTGGAACGTTGTGAAGTCCTCTGCAAGCCCGGAAAGCAGCGGGTCGATCCGGCCCTCCTCGGACTTGCTGACCGTGTGCCAGCCGAATTCCAGCCTGGCATTCAGCAGATTTTCGGCACCGTAGGCGCGCGCCAGGATCTGTGCGCCAAGGCAGATGCCGAGCACGGCCTTATCGGCCTCGGCAAACTCGCGCATCAAATGCGTAAGCGCCGGGAGGTAGGGATAGTTCGCGTCGTCGATAGCGTTCTGTTCACCACCGAGCACCACCAGCGCATCATAATCGGCATCACCGGCAGGCAGCGTACCGTCGATCCAGGGATAGAAGTGCTGGATTTCGGCATTGGCTTCCGCCAGCGCTAGGCCCAGCGAGCCGAGCGGCGTGCTCTTCATGTTCTCAACGACGGCGATCCGCATCAGCATCTCCCTACGATCCTCGAGACGGAGAGGAACACCAGCCGCTTCGCGATTGCAATATGGATTGCGCCATGCCCACGCAGTTCTTAAATCGGGATGAACGAAAGGGAGCCCCCGACATGAGCGACAAGAAAGCCCGCGTGACGATCCTCTATTGCACCCAATGTAACTGGCTGCTGCGCGCCGGCTGGATGGCCCAGGAGTTGCTCCAGACTTTCACTGACAGTCTTGGTGAGGTGGCGCTCATTCCCGGCACCGGTGGCAATTTTGAAATACGTGTCAACGGCGATTTGGTCTGGGAGCGCAAGCGCGACGGCGGCTTTCCCGGTCCTAAGGAGCTAAAGCAGCGCGTGCGTGACATCATCGAACCTGGCCGCGATCTCGGCCACGTCGATCGGGCCTCGCTGGAAAGCTGAGGCAGGATCGAAAACCGGTTCTGCCGCTAGTCAAAAGGTGAATTGCAGGTCTTGTAGAAACCCTCATAGGTTACGAAGCGATCAGTCTTCGGGTTATAGGTTCGATACTGAGTTCTGCACCAATCCACATGGAATTGCCGGTCCTGCGTCTTCGGCTGCACGGTACGAACAGGCGGCGGCGGATTGTAGTAGAGCGGCCCGCGTCCCTGTGCGCCCGGTCGATAGTAGGTCGGACCGGTGGCCGTTGGCGGTCGAAAGTTCGGCTGTACATAGGACGGCCGGAACGATTGCACCGGGCCGAAGGTAAAACAGCCGCGTGCGTCGCACATGGTCGACCCCACGCGGATCACGTCTGATTCGCCGACGTATGGCGAAAATCCGCTGAGCGGCATCGCAAGCACGGCGCAGGGCAGCAGGGAGAACAGCGCGATAAGGCAAAGATTGTGGAGGCCAGGCATCGGATCATCCTTTCTTGCTTCCATATAGGGCGTCTTGCGCCGATCGCTATCGCGTTGCTTCAGACTGGGCCGCTGCCATCATACACCGACATCAACGACTTTTTTGCTGCCTGTCAGGAAAACTTCAAAAACGCTGTTGACAGCAAGAGGCCACCCCCGTACATGGCTCTCCGTCGCCCAGATGGCGGAATTGGTAGACGCGCCAGCTTCAGGTGCTGGTACCCGAAAGGGTGTGGAGGTTCGAGTCCTCTTCTGGGCACCATTCCCTAAGAAATGCAATGGGAAAGCCGATATCCACGGCTTCCCGTTTCCTCTCCGAAAAGACATTACCACCGCAGATAACGACGCCCGATCAGGCTGCCGATGGCAGTCACGGCTGCGATCGCGATCGTGTACCAAGTGGCCACGAAAAGCGGACTGTCGTCGGGGCAATGCCAGGCGTAGAGCGCCGCTGCAATCCCACCCGCCGCAAGACCGGCAGCGCCTCCCGCCAGTGATGGGCGCTGCGGTGCGCCGTTCCTCAAGGCCAGCATGAAGCCTACCAAAGGCGCAAGCGACAGCAGCGGAATGAACATCAGGCAGAAGGGGGCATTGTTGCCAATCAGGTTTGCTTCCCATGCATCCGATGGGATCACGCGCATCTCCGCGATCACTGCGACGATCAGCAGGGCAAGCGGCAGAAGCAGCGCTGCGGCGCTTGCCTTGACGGAAACCCCAGGACGCCCGATGCGGAACACGACGATGCACGCTGTCACCGCAAGCACGACGGTGAAACCGATCTTGAAGAGCACACGCGAAGTCTCGAAGATACTCCACATGTTGTGACGGATGCCGATCGTTGTCAGCAGAATGGCACCTGAGACGACGACGCCGACAACAAGCGCTAGGACGAGGATTTGCCCTAGCCGGGCACGGACCGCTGCGTCTTCGGCCAACAGGTTGATCAGGTCATTCGTCTTCACGTGTTTCACTCCGATAGAGGGCCGCCAAAGACTTCAACGCGCGATGAAGCGCGACGCGCACGGCTCCTTCAGTCATTTTAAGCCTTTCGGCTGTTTCACGCACACCGGCACCTTCCAGCGAAATCGAACGGACGATGTCGCGCTGGGGATCACGCAGCCGTGCCAGCAGATGGCTGGCGTCAAGTCGATCCATGGCATCCGTCTGCTCTTCGGCCTCAAGCGTATCTATTACGTCTTCAACCGGCACCTTCACATGTCGTCCGCGCCGGCGGAGGCTGTCGATTAGCTTGTTGCGCACGATGGCCGACAGCCAAGGACCGATCGGGCGCGACGGATCCCAGGAGCTGCGCTTCAGGTGGACGGCAAGCAGCACCTCCTGGACCACGTCTTCGGCCTCGCTCGCCGGGGCGCCCAGCTGATCACAGCGCCTGCGGGCCATTGCGCGTAGATGCGGCGTGACGGCGGCAAGAAAGCGGTGATAGGCCTGCGTGTCGCCTTTGAGAGCGCCACGCATCCACCCTGCCCATTCCTCTTCACGCGTCGAATGCCTCATCCGCATTATCCTCTACGGACCGCCACACGTTTTTGTTACCAACATCGGAGCCGATTTTTCGATCCGGCCGGAAGGCTTTGCTGCGCAAGCGTTTTCTCTCGCAATCGAGGACGCGGCAAGATGGGGCCGCACAAAAAATCACGACCACTGATGTAACAACTCACCGGATGCTTCCGTAGACCCCAGTGCAGGCCAATCACGGCTTGTCCCTTAAACGGAGACGGAACCATGAAAAACAGCATCGCTACCCTGGCTCTCGCGGGCTCCCTTGCTTCCGCGCTTGCAACGATCGCGGCGCCGGCGGCCTCTGCCGCCGATGCCAAGGAAAAATGCTACGGCGTCGCAATGAAAGGCCAGAACGACTGCGCCGCCGGCAAGCATGATTGTGCCGGCAAGTCGACCGTGAGCTACGACAAGGCTTCCTTCAAGCTTGTCCCCGCCGGCACCTGCACCTCGATGAAGACGCCGAAGGGTCACGGCTCGTTGATGCCGGCCTGATTGCTTATCGACATCAGTAGTTTCAAGGACCGGAGATCATCATGTCCAACGTTTCAGCAACCGTCTTTGCCGCTTCCGTGGCGACTGCTTTGTCCCTGATCGGAACCGTGCAGGTTTCTGCCGCCGATACCTCGAAAGAGAAGTGCTATGGCATCGCGCTCAAGGGGCAAAACGACTGCGCCGCCGGGCCCGGCACGACCTGCGCCGGCACATCCAAGGTCGACTATCAGCAAAACTCCTGGAAACTCGTTCCGGCGGGCACCTGCGTTTCGATGAAGACGCCGAACGGCCACGGCTCGCTGATGCAAGGTCCAGCTCCGGCCTGATCGGGGGACCAGCCACCGGCAGCGGCACTAGGGATCGTGTCGCTGCCGCCAAGAAGTTGGAGATCAGCCATGAAACCGTCCGAACTGCCGCGCCGCGCCGGCATTGGCTTCAAGCCGGAGCACTTCGTCAGCATCAATGCCGGTCGCCAGCCGATCGGCTTTTTCGAAGTGCATGCCGAGAACTACATGGGAGCGGGCGGTCCACCGCACGCCCAGTTGAGTCGATTGAGGGAAGATTACGCCCTGTCGGTCCATGGCGTCGGCCTGTCGATCGGATCGATGCAGCCGCTCGACCGGGAGCATCTCGCACGGCTGAAGGTTGTCTGCGACCGCTATGAGCCCGAGAGCTTCTCCGAACATCTCGCCTGGTCGACGCATGACAGCGTGTTTCTGAACGACCTGTTGCCGTTGCCCTACACCGAAGCGACGCTGGCGCGCGTTGTCGAGCACATCGACGAAGTGCAGAGCATGCTGAAACGGCAGATGCTGCTCGAAAACCCCGCGACCTACCTCCTGTTCGAGGAGAGCACGATCGAGGAGACGGCGTTCTTGAGTGAAATCGCGCGCAGTACAGGCTGTGGCCTGCTCCTTGATGTCAACAACGTCTTCGTTGCTTCCACCAACCACCACATGGATCCTCGCGACTATTTGGCCCGCTTCCCGATCGGTCACGTGCGCGAAATCCATTTGAGCGGTCATTCGGAAACGATCGACGATCGCGGCGCGCCGCTTCTGATCGATTCGCACGATACGGCGGTCAAGGATCCTGTCTGGGCGCTTTACGAGGAACTCATTGCCCGAACAGGGCCGGTCGCAAGCCTTGTGGAATGGGACAACGAGGTGCCGGATTGGCCTGTGCTGCGGGCAGAGGCCGAGGCTGCCGACGCTATCTTGCGCCGCGCGGCCAGTGATCTGGCTGCATAGGGGGATACGATGGGCCTCTCGACGCAGACCAATTTTGCTACTGCCTTGATAAACCCCGAGGCGCCTGTTCCTTCCGGGCTGATTGCATGGAATGGGCCGACGCCGGAGCGTCGCTTTGGCGTCTACCGCAACAATGTTGCCCTCGGTTTGATCGGTGCACTGGCCTCCCGCTTTCCAGTTGCGGAGAAGATCGTCGGTGCGGAATTCTTTGCCGCGATGGCGTCTGAGTTCATTCACCACTACCCGCCGCGTTCGCCGCTGCTTTTATCCTACGGAGATGAATTTCCCAAGTTCGTCGCCTCGTTCGAGCCAGCGACGGAAATCGCCTACCTGCCGGATGTTATTCGCCTTGAATTGGCGCGTAGTCGCGCCTACCACGCCGCCGACGCGGTCCCTTTGGATCCCAGCGTACTGGCCGCAATTGATCCGGAAAAGCTCGCAGGTCTCGTTTTTGAACCGCACCCATCCCTGTCGGTCCTACGCTCACCACATCCGGTGGTGACCATTTGGGCGATGAACGCCGGCGAGATCGAGCTCGGACCGATCGACGATTGGCAGGGCGAAGATGCCCTGGTCACCCGAGCGCATTTGAACGTCGAGGTCTGCCGGCTGCCGCCGGGTGGCGCCGCCTTCCTGGAGGCACTGGCAGCCGGCGTGTCGCTCGGCGGCTCGGTCGAGGCGGCTGTCGGCGGGGCCGCCGCATTCGACTTATCGACGAACCTCGCCGGCGCCTTGCGCGCGGGTGCATTTCGTTCCGTTCGCTAACCGACCTCTGGAGATGCAGCCATGCACAACGAAATGACGATGCCCCGCACACAGGGGCCGACACTGCCGCAGAAGTTCTATATTGGGCTGCGAGTGCTCGATCGAATTCCACATGATGTGATCGCCCTGATCTCTCGCCTGTCGATCGGTGCTGTGTTCTGGCAGTCCGGTGAGACCAAGGTCGATGGCTGGCACGTCACCGACAATGCGGTCTATCTGTTCGAGAACGAATATAAGTTGCCGCTCGTGGATCCCTGGATTGCCGCTCATCTGTCAGCTTTTGCGGAACACTTCTTCCCGTTCTTGCTGGTGATCGGCTTGGCGAGTCGCCTTTCCGCCCTTGCCCTGCTCGGCATGACCTTGGTGATCGAACTGTTCGTCTATCCCGATGCCTGGCCGACGCATGGCACCTGGGCGGTGTGCTTCCTCGTGATCATTGCCGGTGGGCCGGGGCGGATCTCGATCGACCACCTGATAGCACGCCATTTTGGCAACAACGCGCGATAGGCTCACCGGACCGGCTGGTAGTGTCCGCGCAGCGGCACCTGCGTGCCGACGCTTTCGACGCCGTCGCGATCGCAGACATAGACTAGGGTAGGTAACCCGCCGGTCCGGAAGATCTTGTTATACGAACGGCGGAGCGGACGCGTTTCCGTCCGGCAATTGTATTGCTCCTCGTCCTTCGGGTC
The DNA here is from genome assembly GCF_024808055.1 of Rhizobium sp. BK176. NCBI lineage: Bacteria > Pseudomonadati > Pseudomonadota > Alphaproteobacteria > Hyphomicrobiales > Rhizobiaceae > Rhizobium > Rhizobium sp. BK176. Next base: position 197,502 of record NZ_JANUBV010000008.1, read on the forward strand.
CGGTTGGGCTTTGACGCCGGGCAGGTTTACGAAGGGATAGTCCGATTGAACGGGAGCCTCACCGGCGCGCCGCCAATCTGCAGCAAAGCTCGAGCCTGGCGCCAAGGTTGCGCCGACTGCCAAGGCGATCAACAACGCTCTCGCGAACGACATCTTGCCGGATCCAGATTCATTTCCTTCATCGAGATAGGCGCGGACACCGCGTGCATCAAGCGAGGGGCTCATTCTGCCGCCCGTCATCTCGAAAACGTGACCTCGTTCGGCCGTAGCGCTGCTACGGCGGGGATACGCGTCTTGACGGCGCAAGCGGAACGGAATTTCGTGCTGTCTGCCGTAAGTTGATCGCGACGGGAAGACGCCAGAGAGCCTGCAAGCCTATGACAGTTTCTCCCAGCAGATAGTTGCATGAATGAAGGCGCGGTACTCTATCCGTGACTTTCGCTTTGATCTAAGCAGGCCGGCCGATGGGCGCCGCGAGAGGACGGAACAGATGACGAGCTATGTATTGACGGTGACGTGCAAGTCGACGCGCGGGATCGTGGCGGCTATCGCCAACTACCTGGCGGATCAGGGTTGCAACATTATCGACTCGTCGCAATTCGACGACCTCGATACCGGAAAGTTCTTCACCCGCGTCAGCTTCATTTCCGAAGAGGGGGTCGGGCTTGCGGCGCTCAAGGAAGGGTTCAAGCCCGTCGCTGAGAAATTCGACATGGACACCGAAATCCATGATGGCGACAGTCGCATGAAGGTGCTCCTGATGGTGTCGCGCTTCGGCCACTGTTTGAACGACCTGCTCTACCGCTGGAAGATCGGCGCGCTGCCGATTGAGATCGTCGGCGTGGTCTCCAATCATTTCGACTATCAGAAGGTCGTGGTGAACCACGATATCCCCTTCCACCACATCAAGGTGACGAAGGAAAACAAGCCACAGGCGGAGGCTCAGCTCCTTGATCTCGTCGATCAAACCGGCACCGAACTGATCGTGCTCGCCCGCTACATGCAGGTTCTTTCCGATGCCATGTGCCGCAAGATGTCCGGCAGGATCATCAACATCCATCACTCGTTCCTGCCGAGCTTCAAGGGCGCCAACCCCTACAAGCAGGCCTATGAGCGCGGCGTGAAGCTGATTGGCGCCACGGCGCATTATGTCACCGCCGATCTCGACGAAGGTCCGATCATCGAGCAGGATACGGCCCGCATCACTCACGCTCAGAGTGCCGACGATTATGTCTCCATCGGCCGCGACGTCGAGAGCCAGGTGCTGGCCCGCGCTATTCATGCCCATATCCATCGTCGCGTCTTCCTGAACGGCAACCGCACCATCGTATTCCCTGCAAGCCCGGGCAGTTACGCCTCCGAGCGCATGGGCTGACAGTCGCGGCGGATTCGCCGTTATCGGCGGCGATCTCCCCGCTTGCCGGTGGCAAGGATTCGATTATCTGCTTAGTCTGCAAAATCGAATCATGCCGCGGGGGATGCCATGACTGACGAGACGCTTGCCTATCGCGCGACGTTGCCACGCCCAGACGTGACCGCCGCGGAAGCCGGCGACCTTCTCCAGTCGCGGTATGGCCTCTCAGGAACGCTCACCGAACTCGGCAGCCAGCAGGATCGCAACTATTGCCTGGATACCGGCGAGCGACGCTATGTCCTGAAGATTTGTCATGTAGCCTATGAGACTCTGGAGCTCGAAGCCCAGAATGCGGCCATCCATCACATCAGTTCGAAAGAGGGGGCGCCGCGCGTTCCGCATGTAATCCCCTCGACCGATGGACAGGACATCGTCGCGGTTACCGTCCGCGACCAGACATATCAGGTTCGGCTGCTGGAGTATCTCGAGGGCGAGGGGCTGACGCATCGCAAGCACCTACCGAAGGAGTCGGTTGCGGCACTTGGGGCGCTTTGCGCCCGTCTGGCACAATCGCTCGCCGATTTCACGCATCCAGGCCTCGATCGCAGCCTGCAATGGGACTTGCGCCGCGCCGGTCCGGTCGCCGTCCAGCTGCTGTCGGCGATTACCGACAGCACCGCCCGCGATCGCATCGCCAAGACGATGGTATCAGCCGTGCGGCGAATCCAGCCGCTGGCGCCGTCTCTGCGGTTGCAGGCCGTGCACCATGATGTGACCGGCGACAACGTCGTCAGCCACCGCGACAGCTACGGCCGTCTGGTTCCCGACGGCGTTATCGATTTCGGCGATATCATACGCGGCTGGCTGATCGGGGATCTCGCGGTGACTTGCGCCTCGCTGTTGCATCAGGCGGATGGCGACCCGCTCTATATTCTTCCGGCGGTGAAGGCATATCACGAGGTTTATCCTCTGACCGAGGAGGAGCTGCGCGCGCTCTGGCCGCTGGTCGTCGCCCGCGCTGTCATTCTCGTCGCGAGCGGCGAGCAGCAGATCTCGGTCGACCCCGAGAACGACTATGTTCGCCGCAATCTCGAGTTGGAGCGCCGCATTTTCGATACGGCGGTCTCCGCCCCCTACGAACTGATGGAGATTGCTGTCCTGAAGGCGGTTGGTATGAGCACGACCGTGCTTTCGACGGAAGGCTGGCGTCCACTCTTTCCTGATATCGATCCGGCGACAATTTCCTTCGTCGATCTCGGCGTTTCGAGCCCGCATTTCGCCGCGGGCAACTGGTCGCAAGCCGACATGGATTGGCGCCTGCTTGCCCGCGCTGCGGCCGAGACCGGTACGTCGGCAACGCGCTATGGCGAGTACCGGTTGTCGCGTTCCAAGCTTCGCAGCGCCACGCCGCCGGCGACTTACACATTGCATTCCGACATTTGCCTTGCTGGCGGTACCACGGTTTCCGCCCCCTTCGCCGGGAAGGTCAGCTGGAAGAATCACCATTTCGTTCTGGCAGGCGAGGGTATCAGCCTTCATCTCGACGGTATGGAGCCCACGATTGACGATGAGGCGGACGTGGAACCAGGTCAGCCCCTCGGTGCGATCTCCGGCGAAAGCGGATCTCTCGGCGGTCTGCGGGTACAGCTCTCCACTCTTGTGGGCACCGAGCCGCCGCTGTTTTGCGCTCCTCGGGAGGCGGCTGCCTGGTCGGAATTATGCCCGTCGCCGGCAGCACTTCTGGGAACCGGCGTCGATGCACCGAAGCCGGCGTCCACGGAATTGTTCGCTCTCCGCCAAGCTCATCTTGCAAAGCCGCAGAAGCACTACTATGAGGCGCCACCGCAAATGGAGCGCGGTTGGAAGGAGCATATGTTCGATGTCGAGGGGCGAGCCTACCTCGACATGCTCAACAACGTAACGATTCTCGGTCACGGCCACCCGCGCCTGGCCGAGGCGATCAGCGAGCAATGGTTGCGGCTGAACACCAATTCACGCTTCCACTATTCAGCCATCGCGGAATTTTCAGAGCGCCTTGCCTCTCTTGCCCCCGAAGGGCTGGACGCAGTCTTTCTCGTCAACAGTGGATCGGAGGCCAACGATCTCGCGTTGCGACTGGCGTGGGCGCATACGGGGTCCAGGCATGTGCTCAGCCTGCTCGAGGCCTATCACGGTTGGTCGGTTGCAAGCGACGCCGTATCCACGTCGATCGCCGATAATCCGCAGGCCCTGACGACGCGGCCCGACTGGGTACATGCCGTTCTGTCGCCAAATACCTATCGGGGTATGTTCCGCGGTTCTGAATCAGCCACCGGGTATTTGGAAGCGGTCGTTGAGGCCCTCGAGGGCATCGACACCAAAGGTGAGGGCTTGGCGGGCTTCATCGCCGAGCCGGTCTATGGGAATGCCGGGGGCATATCGCTGCCGGATGGCTACCTCGCCGCGGTTTACGGGCAGGTTCGAGCTCGCGGCGGCGTCTGCATCGCCGACGAAATACAGGTGGGGTATGGACGGCTTGGGCATCATTTCTGGGGTTTTGAACAGCAGGGTGTCGTGCCCGACATCATCACCATTGCCAAGGGCATGGGGGACGGGCATCCGCTCGGTGCCGTCATCACCACCAAGGCGATCGCCGGTTCGCTGGAGAAGGAAGGTTATTTCTTCTCTTCGGCTGGCGGCAGTCCGGTCAGTTGCGTCGCCGGTATGACCGTGCTGGATATCATGGCCGACGAAAAGCTGCAGGAGAACGCACGTGATGTCGGCGACTACCTCAAGGGTCGCCTTGTGGCGCTGATCGCAACCTATCCGCTCGTCGGCGCCGTGCATGGCATGGGGCTCTATCTTGGATTGGAACTGGTTCGCGACAGAACGACGCTGGAGCCGGCGACGGAAGAGACCGCGGCGATCTGCAATCGACTTCTCGATCTCGGCGTCCTGATGCAGCCGACCGGCGATCACCTGAACGTGTTGAAGATCAAGCCACCGCTTTGCCTGACGCCAGAAAGCGCAGATTTCTTCGTCGACATGCTGAAAAAGGTGCTTTCGGAAGGCTGGTAAAGGGCGGTCGCCCCGTTAACCATTTCGGTCATTTCAAGGCTTACGGCTTTTTAACCAAACGCCCATTGCCGGAATCAGTGATGCTTCCTATGTCTGCTCCGTGATCGAAAGAGAGCGTCAGGCTGTCACGCGAATTGCACAAAGACTTGATAGGGTTCTTGCAGTCAATTCGAGTATGATGGAATGAAATTTTCCGAATGGTCGATTTTTTGACATGTTTCGGAATATGTTTCTGACAGACTGCGAGATATAGTCTACAGAATAGATAGATTATAGCGCAGTCATCGCCGAGTCCCACCAACGGGGCCTCAAGCAAGCGCAACGCCAACGAAAGGAACGAGACATGAATGACATCAATACTCTCGCCGATTTCCTTGGGCGATTTGTGCTTGGCAATGACCGTCCGGGCGCCCTCTCCCGCCCGAACTGTCGAATGTGACCTTCGTCCACCTCTAACGGAATCAGACAAGTCAATTCGCCATCGCCAGCGCATACCGCGCGGCAGGAGTTCTACGCATGAAAAAAGAAGTAATCGAATACGCCGGCGTTCCCGTCGGGATCGTCATCCCGGATGAGAACCGGTTGAAGTTCATCGCAGTGAAGTACCACGTTCACGACCTGGACGAGCAGCATTTCAGCTCGCCGGCGGAGGTGAAGCTTGCGATCCATGATCTGATGACCCGCCGTGACCCGAAGCCGATCCATGCCTGAGCGCATGAGACACGGCCGATCCAGCCCTGACAGATTTGAGACCGGTCTTGCCCAAAGGTGAGGCCGGTCTTGTGTTTTGACCGCTGTTGCGGTCCTATCGCGCGCTCCTGTTCAAACGAGGATGGCGCGCTTGCTCAATCTGATCACCGACATTGAAGGCGTTTCCGTCGGGCACGCGACCGACCTGAAGCTCGGTTCGGGCGTGACCGCCATCGTGTTCGACGAACCGGCCACTGCATCCGGCGTGGTATTGGGCGGCGCCCCCGGCGGTCGTGACACGAGCCTTCTCGATCCCTCGATGACGGTCGGCGCGGTGGATGCCTTCGTGCTTTCCGGCGGCTCGGCCTTTGGGCTGGATGCGGGAGGTGGTGTACAGGCTGGGCTCCGCGAGGCCGGTCGCGGCTTTCCGGTCGGCGATGTGAAGGTACCAATCGTTCCCCAGGCAATTCTCATGGATCTGCTGAACGGTGGCGACAAGGACTGGGGTCTGCAGTCGCCCTATCGCGACATGGGCTACCAAGCCTTCAAGGCGGCGGCGAAAGGGCACATTGCCCTCGGGACAGTCGGCGCGGGCGCGGGAGCGACGACCGCCACGTTCAAAGGCGGGCTCGGCTCGGCCAGCGCGGAGACCGGCACCGGATTGAAGATCGCAGCGATCGTTGCCGTCAACGCACTCGGCTCGGCGACGGTGGGCGAGGGGCCGCATTTCTGGGCGGCGCCGTTCGAACTGAACGGGGAATTTGGCGGCCTCGGATTGCCGTCACCGATCTCTGAAGCCGACACCCGCCTGCGGCTGAAAGGCGTGAACATCACCGCGACAACAATCGGCGCCATTGTCACGGATGCCGAGCTGACTAAGCAAGAGGCGCACCGGCTGGCGATCATGGCGCATGACGGTTTCGCGCGCGCCTTGCTGCCAGCTCACCTGCCGCTTGATGGCGACACTGTTTTTGCTGCTTCCACCGGCAAAAAGCCACGGCCGGACTTTCCCGCCTTTCTGGAACTCTGCCATCTCGCGACCATCGTGATGGCGCGCGCCATCGCGCGTGGCATCTACGAGGCCACCGCACTTCCGGTTGCCGGCGCGCAGCAGGCTTGGCGAGATCGCTACCCCGATCGCGCGAGATAGCCTAAAGAATAGGCTATGCCGAGAACACATGCTCGCCATTGTGTGTGCACTCCGACAATGACACCTTAGCAGCAAAAGGCCATCGCCATCGCGGCGGCCAGACAAGGGAACAGAATGAAGAAGGTTTCGCTCGTGCCGTCGGCGCAGCTGGTTAGGCGACTTTATTTTGGCGCGGCCGTGTCGGCCGGTCTGGTTGCGCTGGGGCTTACCCCGGCGGAGGCCGCCAAGACCAATCTGACCCTTGGTATGACTGTCGAACCGACTGGTCTCGACCCGACGATCGCAGCGCCTGTCGCGATCGGCCAGGTCACTTGGCAGAACGTTTTTGAAGGCCTGGTGGCAATTGACGAGTCCGGCAAGATCCAGCCCCAGCTCGCCAGGAGCTGGGAGATTTCCCCCGATGGTCTCAGCTATACGTTCAAGCTTCAGAGTGGAGTCAAATTCCACGACGGCGAGGCTTTCGATTCGGCAGCAGCAAAATTTGCGCTGGATCGCGCTCGCGGCGCTGACTCGGTAAATCCGCAAAAACGCTTCTTCGCCTCGATCGCATCCATCGAGACACCCGACCCGGAAACGCTCGTCCTGCATCTCTCCGCGCCTACAGGCAGCCTCCTCTATTGGCTGGGTTGGCCAGCCTCGGTGATGGTCGGCCCGAAGTCTGCCGCAGCGGACAAGACGACGCCCGTCGGGACCGGCCCGTTCAAGTTCGTGAACTGGGCAAAGGGCGACAAGGTCGAACTCGAGAAGAACGCCAATTATTGGAACAAGGACGTCGCGGTAAAGCTCGACAAGGTGACCTTCCGCTTCATTGCCGACCCTCAGGCGCAAGCCGCCGCGTTGAAGGCGGGCGATGTCGATGCCATTCCGGAGTTCGCGGCGCCGGAGCTGATGAGTTCATTTGACGATGATGCAAGGCTTGCGACCAAGATCGGCAACACCGAGCTGAAAGTTGTTGCCGGCATGAACAACGCCAAGAAGCCCTTCGACGACAAGCGCGTACGCCAGGCGCTGATGATGGCAATCGATCGGAAGACTGTCGTCGACGGGGCTTGGTCAGGACTCGGCACTCCGATCGGCAGCCACTATACGCCGAACGACCCGGGCTACGTCGATCTTACCGGCGTCCTGCCCTACGACCCCGAGAAGGCCAAGGCTTTGCTTGCCGAAGCCGGCTATCCCAATGGTTTCACGTTCACGATCAAGTCGCCGCAAATGGCCTATGCGCCGCGAAGTGCTGAGGTCATGCAGGCGATGCTCGCCGAAGTCGGCGTGACGATGAACATTGAGCCGACCGAATTCCCGGCCAAGTGGGTGCAGGATGTGATGAAGGATCGCGCCTATGAGATGACCATCGTCGCCCACGCCGAACCGCTCGACATCGACATCTACGCCCGTGATCCGTACTACTTCAACTACAAGAATCCGGCTTTCAACGATCTGATGAAGAAGGTGCAGGAGACCTCGGATCCCGCTGCACAAGCGAAGGTCTATGGTGAAGCTCAGAAGATTCTGGCCGATGATGTGCCGGCGCTCTATCTCTTCGTCATGCCCAAGCTCGGCGTCTGGGACAAGAAGCTGAAGGGCCTCTGGGAGAACGAGCCCATTCCCTCCAATGTTCTCGCCAACGTCTCTTGGGAAGACTGATTGCGGATGAATGACATGGCGAGGCGGCAAACAGAACCGGACCTGACATGGTAACGCTTTTGTCGCGTCGCGTCGTTGGTCTGATCGTCACGCTTGCTATCGTTTCCCTCCTCATCTTCGTCGTGACGGACCTGCTGCCGGGCGATCCCGCCTCCATTATGCTCGGAACGTCGGCCTCGCCGGAAACGCTCGCGACTCTTCGCCACGAGCTCGGCCTCGATCAGCCGCTCCTGTGGCGCTATGGCGAGTGGCTCGCCGGCGTATTCCGGGGCAATCTCGGCCAATCCTATACCTATGGTGTCCCGGTTGCTGGCCTGATCCTCGAGAGGTTGGCAGTTACGCTACCTCTTGCGCTGATCGCAATCGCGCTCTCCATTGCCATCGCCATCCCTTTGGGCGCTCTTGCGGCAGCGCATCGAGGCGGCGTGCCGGACGCCGTCGCTTCGATCTTCTCGCAGCTTGGCATCGCGGTTCCGGGATTCTGGGTGGCGCTGTTGCTGATCATGCTTTTTTCGACGGCACTCGGCTGGATGCCGGCTGGAGGATTTCCGGGATGGAGTTCCGGCACGTGGCCCGCTCTCAAGGCGCTCGTGATGCCCGCAATAGCACTTGCCTTGCCGCAAGCCGCCGTCCTGACCCGCGTCACGCGTTCTGCCGTTCTGGAAACCCTGCATGAGGACTTCACCCGAACGGCGCTTGCCAAGGGACTGTCGAAGCGTCGGGTCCTGTGGCGCCACGCGGTGCCGAACGCGCTCGTTCCTGTTTTGACAATCCTCGGCCTGCAGTTCACCTTCCTGGTCGCCGGCGCGGTTCTTGTGGAAAACGTCTTCAACCTCCCGGGCCTCGGCCGGCTTGCCTATCAGGCGCTATCGCAGCGCGACATCATCGTCATGCAGGATGTCGTGTTGTTCTTTGCCGGGCTCGTCATCGTCATGAACTTCGTCGTCGATCTCTCCTATCTTGCGATCGACCCGCGCTTGCGGAAAGGCATTTGACATGGCGCCGCTCGTATCAAGTCATACGGTTGTTCAGCGGCGGCGATTCAACGTTAGCCGGAGAATAAATTTGGTGGCCGGCGGTGGCATCGTTGCCGTTCTCATTGCCGTCGCGCTCCTGTCGCTGCTCTGGACGCCAATGCCGCCAGCGAAGATGCAGATCATTCACAAGCTGCAGCCGCCCTTGACATCAGGTGTTCTCGGCACCGACCACTTTGGCCGAGATGTTCTGTCGATGATGATGGTCGGCTGCTGGAACTCGCTTTCGATCGCCATCACCGCCGTGGCAATCGGGGGTACGATCGGTTCGATCGGGGGCATTTCGGCCGCTGCCTTGCGGGGAGCCTTCGAGGCACTGCTGATGCGTGCCTGCGATGTCGTCTTCGCGCTGCCGCCGATCCTCTCGGCGATGATGCTGGGCGCCTTTCTCGGTCCGGGCCGGCTTACCGCCATCATCGCCATTGCAACCTTCATGGTTCCCGTCTTTGCGCGTATCACGATGGCAACAGCCCTGCAGGCCTGGAGCCGGGACTATGTGCTCGCGGCCCGTGCCATCGGAAATAGCCGCTTCACGATCTCGGTCCGCCATGTGCTGCCGAACATCATGAGCCAGATCATCGTTCAGGTAACGATTCAACTTGGGTTGGCCGTGCTGACCGAAGCCGGTCTCAGTTTTCTCGGTCTCGGCATCGCGCCGCCTGCGCCGACATGGGGCCGCATGCTCGCGGATGCACAGACCTACCTTGGACTTGCGCCGTGGCTGGCGATCCTTCCGGGGCTCGCTATCGCGCTCTGCGTCTTCGGCTTCAACATGTTGGGTGACGGCCTGCGCGACATGCTCGACCCGCGCGAGGTGCGCCGCCGTTAGTCTTTGAAACCTCATAGTCCCGGATGATAGTGCCATGTCCGAAACCGATTTGACGATCCGCGAATTGAGACAGCGCTTCGCTGATCGAAGCCTGTCCCCGCTCGAATACTGGCTGGCATTGGAACGGCACATCGAGGCCTGGGAGCCCGCTATTTGTGCCCTTTACGCCTACGATCCAGAGGCGGCGCGCCAGCAGGCGAAAGCGTCCACCGATCGCTGGACTAAGGGTGCGACGCTTGGCGTGCTCGATGGTATTCCGGCGACGCTGAAGGAGCTCATCGCAACCAAGGGACAGCCGGTGCCGCTCGGGACCAGGGCCATGGACTTGGTGCCAGCGGCGGAGGATGCCCCTGCGGCTGCAAGGCTGCTCGAAGACGGCGCGGTGCTGTTTGCGAAGACGACCTGCCCGGATTACGGGATGCTCTCCTCGGGACTTTCGAGCTTCCATCGCTTGAGCCGAAATCCCTGGGATACCTCACAAAATCCCGGAGGCTCGAGCGCCGGCGCATCCGCAGCGGCGGCTGCCGGTTACGGACCCCTGCATGTCGGCACAGACATCGGCGGCTCTGTGCGGCTGCCGGCAGGCTGGACCGGGATCTTCGGTTTCAAGCCGAGCCACGGTCGCATCCCGATCGATCCGTTCTATGTCGGTCGCTGCGCTGGACCGATGACGCGGACCGTCGAAGATGCCGCCTATGCGATGGCAACGCTTTCGCGCCCGGATTGGCGGGACGGGACCAGCCTGCCGCCGAACGATTTCGATTGGATGGACCTTGATATCGACGTCCGCGGCCTAAGGATCGGGTTGATGCTCGACGCCGGATGTGGCCTTGCCGTGGACGACGAGGTGCGCGCGGGGGTTGAGGCCGCTGCGCAGAGATTCGAAGATGCGGGTGCGATTGTCATTCCCGTTCAGCCCGTCCTGACGCGGGAGATGCTGGACGGGCTGGACGCCTTCTGGCGCTCCCGCTTTTGGGCCGATATCGAGACCTTGAGCTCAGAGCGGCGGAGCAGGATATTGCCCTATGTCTACGCCTGGGCAGAAGGCGGCGCCTCGATCAGCGGCGCCGGCGCCGTCAGGGGCTTCAATCAGACGATTGAGATGCGCAAGAGTTGCGGCAGGCTGTTCACCAAGGTCGACGCTGTGATTTCGCCGACCAATCCCATCGTCTCCTATCCCGCCGATTGGGCTTCGCCGACAAACGATCCGGCGCGGCCTTTTGAGCACATCTGCTTTACGGTGCCGTGGAATATGTCGGAGCAGCCTGCCTCGTCGATCAACTGCGGATTCTCGCGATCGGGAATGCCGATCGGTCTGCAGATTGTCGGTCCGCGCTTCGACGATATGCGTGTCCTCAGACTATCGAAGGCTTTCGAGACTTGGACAGGCGGGGTGGGGTCATGGCCGCAGCCGCCGGTCAGATGACCAGGCGGCGGTAACCCGTCGGCTGCTCGTACAGCCAGCCGATGCGCTTTACGGCATCCTCGAAGTTTTCGCGTGCAACCGTCATCGTATGGCCATTGGCATGAATGATCGTTTCCGGATCTTCCAGAACGGCGACGTGACCCTTCCAGAAAACGAAATCGCCTCGCCGTAGTTCGGACCGGTCGATCGGTTCGCCGAGGGTCGCGGATTGCATGTCGGTGTCGCGTTGTGCGCTTCGCCCTGTCATCAGCATCGAAAGCTGCACAAGACCAGAGCAGTCGATGCCAAGGCCGGAGCGGCCGCCCCAGAGATAGGGGGTCTCCAGAAACCGGGTCGCGACATCCACATAGTCCCCGCCGTCGCCAGCCCCGATCGGTTGCACGTGCTTGGCAAAGATTGCCGTCCCGTCTTCAAGCATCGCATAGCGGTTGCCGCGCGTTTCGGTCTCCCCGACGATCCGGACCCTGCTGCCCATGGACAGGATGCTTTTGTAGGGTTTGCGCAGCTCGGCCTCGAGATAGAGAAATGTCCGCTGAACTGTGACGACGTGCGTGGGCTCAGCGAGCCGATCCGAAAGGGCTGTTTCCGGCAGGTAGCCGACATAGCCGTCCGAGGCGGCCTTGACCCAGCACCAGCCGTCCGCACGGTCGAACACGGTGACGTCCTCGCCGAAGAGCAGTTCGGTGTCGATTCCCTTTGCGATATCCGGCGCGGGCCTCAATCCGATGACCGGCACTGCGATGCGGGCTGGCGCACCGGCAACGAAGCGCAGGGCTTCCACTCGTCCTTCGAGCCCAGCCTCGGCGAGGTCCGGCCGGTAGGCATGCAGGCGGCGATCAAGCATCGTCATTCTATCCCTTTCATGGCGTCAGGCGACGACCCTTGTCGCGCACGAGATCGCCAAGCTTTTCCAGATAAAGCGCGCCTCCAACGGTGCGCTTTATCACCACGTTGCGCCGGTCGCGTTCGTCGCGCACGCGGTCGACCAGACCCATCTCGCCCATCGTGTCTAGCGCGCGGGTTATCACCGGCTTGGTCACATTGAGCGTCGCCGCCAGGCCACGCACGGTATGCGGCGGCGGCACCAGATAGATATGCAGCAGGATCGCCATCTGGCGCAATGTCAAATCGCGATTGTCGAGCCTGACCTGATCGAGCGTCACGCCATGCCACAAGCCGAGTGCCTGCGAGGCCGTCAGTTCGAGCGGCATGGGTCCTCCGGAAATTCGTTGCGCCCGCGTTCCATTTTCCGGCAGCTCACCGCGCGACGCAACGGGGCGTCAGATTTTGCCGCCCGTCACGGTGAATAAAATTTTAACGATCGCCGCCTAGCGCACGCTCTGCCGGATGTGATGGTAGAGCGCGCGAATGGCCTGCGCCTCGCCGCCGCCCGGAGAGTGGGGGCGCTCCGAAGGCGCCCAGCCATAGATATCGAAATGTGCCCAGCTCGTGGTGTTGGAGACGAAGCGCTTGAGGAACAAAGCCGCGGTGATGGCACCGGCCATTCCGCCCGCCGGCGCGTTCGTGATATCGGCGAATTTCGCGCGGATGTCCTTTTCGTAGCCGGCATAGAGAGGCAATCGCCACAGCGGGTCGTCGGTCTCAAGGCTTGCCTCGGTCAAATCCTGGGCAAGTTCGGCGTCATCGGTAAAGAAGGGTGGCAGGTCGGGACCGAGCGCGACGCGGGCCGCACCCGTCAGCGTCGCCATGTCGATCATGAGGTCAGGCGCATCCTCGTCCGCATAGGCAAGCGCATCTGCCAGGATCAAACGGCCCTCTGCGTCGGTGTTGTCGATCTGGACAGTCAGCCCCTTGCGGCTCCGGTAGATGTCGCCCGGACGGAAGGCGTTCGACGAGATCGAATTTTCGACGACGGGGATGATGACGCGCAGATCGACCTTGAGCTTGGCGTCCATGATCATCAGGGCGAGGCCCATGACGTTTGCGGCGCCGCCCATGTCCTTCTTCATCAGCAGCATCGAGGATGCCGGCTTGATGTCGAGACCACCGGTGTCGAAGCAAACGCCCTTGCCGACCAGCGTGATCTTGCGATGACCCTTCTTGCCCCAGCGCATTTCGAGCAGGCGCGGCGCATCCGCACTGGCGCGACCGACAGTGTGGACCAGCGGGAAGTTTTGCCTGAGATCGTCACCGCTGACGACGTTGATCTCCGCCTTGTAATGGGCGGCCAGGCCACGGAATGCCGCTTCCAGCTCGTTCGGCCCCATGTCGTTGGTCGGCGTATTGATCAGGTCGCGGGCTAGGAAGACGCCGGCCAGCTGCCGCTTGATATCCGAGCCATCGGCATCCCGCGGGATCATCAGCGTGGGGCCTGCATTCTTTTCCGATTTGTAGCGGTCGTAGCGATAGCTGCCGAGGCCGAAGCCGAGCGACAGGCGGTTGGCCGTCAGCGGCGCCGTTTCGATGTGCCAGTCGCCGGCCGGCAACGTGCGCGCAAGCTTACCGGTGATGTAGGGGTGCTCGGAGGGATTGGTGCCGAGCCCGAACAGCGCGCCGCCGAGATGACCGTCTTCTGTCGGAATGAGCAGCAGCGAGCCACTCTCGGCCTTGTAGCCCGCCTTCTTCGCCCAATCGAGTGCGATCGGATCGATCGTGCCGGTTTCGATGTGCGCCGGGGTGACGGCAAAGATCGGCAGGGTTGAGCCGCCCTTGGTGTTGAACGGGGTCGGTCTCTCGATGAACTGATAGGGGGCCATGTGTATCCTTAGGGGCGTCCGGGAATCGCATCTTAACGGTCTGTTAGGGTTAACAGACTATTGCTGGAGTGAAGATTGCGTCAAAACCTTTCCCTGTTCCGTTTTGAGGTCAGACGCCGATTTCGGATCTCAGGGACGCACGATGCCTGCTTCGGCCAATAGTTTTCTCAAAACCCGGATTTTTCAGGGCGTCGCGACCGCGCTCGTCGTGCTGGCGCTGGCCGGCTGCACGACGACCAAGGACCGGATGACGACGGGATCGATACCGACACTCACCAAGCCGGTAGAAGCGATGAACGAAGCCGAGCTGCGCGGCTCGACCGAGCGCGTCGGGCAGGCCTATGAAAAGAACCCGCGCGATGCCGTCAACGGTGTGAACTACGCGAACCTCCTGCGCATGCAAGGCCGCGACGTTCAGGCTCTTGCTGTCATGCAACAGGTTGCCATTTCCAACCCGACCGATCGTACCGTGCTGGCGGCTTATGGAAAGGCTCAGGCTGCGGCCGGTCAATTGCAGCAGGCGCTTGATACGATTGGCCGCGCGCAGACCCCGGACCGTCCGGACTGGAAGCTGACATCGGCGGAAGGCGCGATCCTCGATCAGCTCGGCCGCCCCACCGAAGCACGTCAGCGCTATCGCGAAGCCCTCGATATCCAACCCGGCGAGGCATCGATCTTGTCCAACCTCGGTATGTCCTATGTGCTGACGGGCGACCTCAGGACAGCGGAGACTTATCTGCACCAGGCCGCGGGGCAGCCTACTGCTGATAGCAGGGTCCGCCAGAATCTGGCGCTCGTCGTCGGCCTCCAGGGCCGCTTCCCCGAGGCGGAAAAGATTGCGCGCGGAGAGCTTTCGCAAGAACAGGCAGATGCCAACGTGGCCTATCTGCGCTCGATGCTGTCGCAGCAGAATTCTTGGCAAAAGCTTGCCGCCAAGGACAATAGCAGCTCAGCCACGAGCACGAACTGACATCAGCGACCGGCCAGCCCCGAGGTCACGAGTTGCACGCCGAGACCGGCCATGACCGTTCCGGCAAGACGATCGATCCATGTTTTGGCCGCCAGATATAGCCGCCTCGGATGCCTTGCCGAGAATGCGAGCGCCACCACCGCATACCAACCGGCCTCAACGGCGAAAACGCCAACTGGCACTGAGAAAATCAACCCGAGCGGAACGGTCCTCGGCAGCAAGGCAGCAAAGATACTTGCATAGACGACGATCGTCTTTGGGTTGCTGAGCTGCGTCAGGAGGGCGGTGGCGAAGCTTCGGGCGAGCGCCCGGTTATCGCTTCCCGCATCGCCGATACGGATCGGCTCGCGTGCGCCACGCCAGATTCTAACGGCGATGTAGACCAGATAGGCGCCGCCAGCCACCTTCAGGGCCAGATAAAGCCATTCGAATTGTGCAAGCAGCGCCGTCAACCCGGCCAGCGCCAAGACACTGAAGGCAACGCCGCCAATTCCCATGCCAAGCGCGGCCGCAAGTCCGTCCAGACGTGAACGCGACATCGCAATCCGTGAAACGAGGACAAAACTCGGGCCGGGGCTCATCGCCCCGATGGATAGGGCTGCGATGATGCTCAAAAAGATGCTTGCGGACGACATCGCTCGCTCCTGCTCGCTCACGGAGAGATGCCGCTGAACCTAAGCTCAACGCCGCGGGATGGCCAGTCTCGAAAACTTAGAAACTGTCCGCCACCTTGATACCGGCGGGGCCGAGGATGACGGCGACGAGAACCGGCAGGAAGAACAGGATCATCGGCACGGTCAGCTTCGGCGGCAAAGCTGCGGCCTTTTTCTCGGCCTCGTTCATGCGTTCGTCGCGACCCTCCTGCGCAAGGACGCGCAGTGCCTGTGAAATCGGCGTGCCATAGCGATCCGCCTGGATGAGGGCCTGGGTGACCGACTGCACCAACGGAATCTGCGTGCGCAGGCCGAGGTTCTCAAGCGCAACGCGCCGATCGGGAAGGAAGGAAAGCTCGGCCGTCGTCAGAATCATTTCCTCCGCCAGCGGTGGCGAGGCTTCGCCGAGTTCTTCCGATACACGACGCATGGCTGCCTCGATCGAAATACCCGACTCGACGCAGATCAGCATGAGGTCGAGCGCATCCGGCCAGGCCCGCTTGATCGAATGCTGACGCTTCCCCATCCGATTGGATATGAAGATGTTCGGGGCGTAGAAGCCCGCATAGGCGACCCCCAACGTCACCAGGAAACGCATCATCGTTGGCTTGTCGGCGAGATTGTTGAGACCGAACACCCAGAAGATTGCGAGGCCGAAGAACAGGAACGGCAGCAGAAATCGCGCCACAAGGAACATGTTCAGCGCATTTTCCGAGCGGTAACCGGCCGCGCGCAGCTTGTTCATGGTGTTTTCGTCGACCAGCGCCTCGCGGAGGTTGAACCTCTCCACGATCTGCCGAACCGAATGGTTGTTCTGGTTGCGAAGCGTGGCCTTTCCCGACGAATCGGCATTCATGCGCGCGCGTTCGCGGGCGCGGATCTGCTCGCGCTCGGTCGACACGGCCTTCATGCGCTTGCTGAGGTCACCGCGCTCGAAAAACGGAACAGCAATCGTGTACAGGCTGGCGAACACTGCGATCGCCACCAGCACTGCGATCAGCATGGAAGGGTCAGTCAGTGTGGTCGCGAGATCAGATGACATCGCCCGTCTCCATCAAATGTCGAAATTGACCATATTGCGCATGACGAAAATACCGATCGACATCCAGACGGCAGAAACGCCCATGATCAGGTGGCCGCGGGGGTCGGTAAACAGGACCAGCATATATTCGGGCGAGGTGAGGTAGACGAGCGTTGCCACGATGAACGGCAGCGCGCCGATGATGACGGCGGACGCCTTCGCTTCCATCGAAAGCGCCTTCACCTTCGCCTTCATTTTCTTTCGATCGCGCAGAACCTTTGCCAGATTGCCGATGGCTTCCGAGAGGTTGCCGCCCGCCTGCGATTGGATCGCAATGACGATGGCAAAGAAGCTCACTTCCTGCAGCGGCATGTGATTTGTCATGCGTGCACAGGCATCCGGCACGCTGAGACCGACCTGTTGCGATTCAACGACGCGCCGAAATTCGCTCTTGACCGGGTCCTTGCCTTCGTTGGCGATGAGTCGGATAGCATCGTTCAACGGCAGGCCCGATTTGATTGAACGCACGATGACGTCGAGAGCGTTGGGGAACTCGTCGAGAAACTTGTTCTGGCGTCGCTTGATCAGGAAGCCGAGCACCCAGCGCGGCAGCCCAAGTCCGGCGACAATGGGCAGGCCCAAGACAACGACAACCGAGGCGTCGGCCAGGAAGGCCACGAACATCAGGATGAAGCCGAAGATGGCGCTGAACATGTAGAAGCGCCCCGGTGTGATCTTTAAACCTGCCTGCGTCAGTCGCGATTTCAGCGACAGCTTCTTCCTGGTATTCTCCTGCTGCCGCTTTTCGAGATCCTTCAGATTGTCCTGCACCGACTTGCGACGCTTCGACATTTCCTGAACGCGGTCGCGGGCTGCCTTGACGCTGGCTTTATCTGCTTCCGCTGAGGCGACACGGTTGACGCGGCTTGCCGATTTCTTTTCGGTTTCCATCCGGGTGAAAAGAACGCCATAGCAAACAGCGCCCGCCGCAACGGCGGCGAGCACGACAATAGCCAACACGACAGGATCGAACCCGAACATTTCACTAATCCTTGGACTTGGCTTCCATTTCGTCGAGCGCGGCAGCAAGGCGCTTCTCTTCATTGAAGTAGCGGGCGCGGTCCCAGAAATGCGGCTTGCCGATGCCGGTCGACTTATGCCGGCCGACTAGCCGGCCCGAGGCGTCTTCGCCCTCGATTTCGTAGCGCATCAGGTCCTGGGTGATGATGACGTCGCCTTCCATGCCGATCACTTCGGTGATCTGCGTGATGCGGCGCGAACCATCGCGCAGGCGGGCCGCCTGGACGATGATATCGATCGAACCGGAGATGATTTCGCGCACCGTCTTTGCCGGCAGCGTGAAACCACCCATGGCGATCATCGATTCGATACGGCTCAGGCATTCGCGCGGCGAGTTCGAGTGGATCGTGCCCATCGAGCCGTCATGACCCGTGTTCATTGCCTGCAGCAGGTCGAAAACCTCGGGTCCGCGCACTTCGCCGACGATGATGCGTTCTGGTCGCATACGCAGGCAGTTCTTGACGAGATCGCGCATGGTGATTTCGCCTTCGCCTTCAATGTTCGGCGGGCGTGTTTCCAGACGCACCACATGGGGCTGCTGCAGTTGCAGTTCGGCCGTGTCTTCGCAGGTGATGACGCGCTCATCCGTATCGATATAGCGGGTGAGACAATTCAGCAGCGTCGTCTTGCCGGAGCCCGTACCACCTGAAATGACGACGTTGCAGCGAACGCGACCGATGATCTGCAGCAGTGTCGCACCTTCCGGCGTGATCGCGCCGAAGCGAACGAGCTGTTCGAGGTTAAGCTTGTCCTTCTTGAACTTGCGGATTGTAAGTGCTGGTCCGTCGATGGCGAGCGGCGGCGCAATGACGTTGACACGCGAACCGTCGGGCAGACGGGCGTCGCAGATCGGGCTCGATTCATCGACGCGGCGGCCAACCTGGCTAACAATGCGCTGGCAGATTGAAAGCAGTTGCGAATTATCACGGAAGCGGATTTCGGACTCGATCGTCTTGCCGCCGACTTCGATGAAGGTTTGCCCGGCGCCGTTGACCATGATGTCGGCGATATCGTCTCGCGCCAGCAGCGGCTCGAGAGGACCATAACCAAGGACGTCGTTGCAGATGTCTTCGAGCAGTTCTTCCTGCTCGGAAATCGACATCGCGAAGTTCTTGATCGTGATAATGTCGTTGACGATGTCGCGGATTTCTTCGCGGGCGCTCTCACCGTCGAGCTTGGCAAGCTGCGAAAGGTCGATCGTGTCGATCAGCGCGGAGAAGACCTGCGCCTTTGTATCGTAATACTCGTCGGTGCGGGCAGGGCGCTTGCGCTGCGGCGTCTGCATCGGCGGCGGCGGAACCTGCTGGCGCGGCGGTTCGCGCTGGGGCTCGACGAGAACCGCAGGTGCAGACGGGGAGGGCTGTTGCACTGGCGGAGGCGGCGCGATTGTGCCGCCCGCCTTGCCAAATCCCTCGTTTCCGCGTTTTCCGAACATGCCTTATTCCAATCTACCCTTGCGGGCGTTACTTGCGCTTCAGCAGGCCGAGCAATCTACCTTTGCGCGCCTTTCTGACGGCAATCCGCCCAGTCACGATGTGTGATACCTGCGAAAATGTTTCCGCGGTTGGCGACTTCGCATCCATCTCCGAAATCATACGGCCGCTATTGGCCGCATTCCCGAAGAGGTTGGCGTCGAACGGGATGATGGCGATCGGATCGGTCTCCAGCGGCTCGCAGAAATCCGACGGGCTGATCTCCGGCCGTTTTGGCATGCCGACTTGATTGAGAATCAGATGCGGCATCTTGTCGTTGGGCCGCATCTTGCGCAGCGCGTCCATCATGTTCTTGGCGTTGCGGAGGTTGGCGAGGTCGGGGGAGGCGCAGATGACGACCTCATCGACGCTCGCGAGCACCGAACGCGTCCATTCCGACCAGGCATGCGGTACGTCGAGGACGGTAACAGGGGCATTGCGCTGCAATACCTCGAGAACGGGCTGGAACGCTTGTCCTTCAAAGTCATAGGCGCGATCGAGAAGGGAAGGGGCCGCAAGCAGCGACAGATGCTCGGAGCACTTGGTCAGCAGGCGATCGAGAAACACCTCATCCAGACGGTCAGGTGCATAGACCGCCTCGGCGATGCCCTGGGTCGGGTCCTGGTCGAAGTCGATATTGGCTGTGCCATAAGGCAGGTCGAGATCCGCGAGGATCGTTTCCGTCGAGAATAGGTTGGAAATACCGAAGGCGCAGTTGTGGGCGATTGTCGAGGAACCAACGCCGCCCTTGGCGCCGATGAAGGCGATGCTGCGGCCAAGCGGTTCCGCATCCGGGTCAACGAAGATCGTCGCCATCGCCATCATGATGTCAGGCATGGCAACAGGCTGGACCATATACTCGGAAATGCCGTTGCGGACGAGTTCGCGATAAAGCGCGATGTCGTTGTAATAGCCGACGATAATGACTTTGGTGGAAGGGTCGCATACCGAGGCAAGCGGCGCCAATTCGGTGAGCAGATTGCCGGCTCCGGCCTTGGTCTCGAGAATGATGAGATTTGGCGTCGGCGCCGACGCGAACATGTTCGCAGCGGCTGCGATGCCGCCGCTGGTGATCCGCAAGCCGACCTTAGACATGCGGCGGTCATGGCTGCAACGCTCCATGACCCGTTGCAATTCTTCGCTCTCGCAGAAGGCGTGCACCGATATGCGCGGAAGGGGACGCATGGTTTCGAGTTCGGCCATGCGCATGGCATCCTCGGCGTTCCGCAACTCGGTGGTATTCTTGATCTCGTATTCGACGGTGCTCATCTTCAATCCTACCGATCAGAAGCTGTCGGCGCTGCCGCTGACGTCCTCGATGTTGCTCGTGCGCTCACGGTATTCCTTGATCGCCGCGTTGCGCCGGGTCGCATCGATGGGGGTCATGCCGCGGGGCGCGATCAGGTCTTCAGGATTCGCTATTTGCGCGGCCAGATTATTCTGCGTTGCGCAGCCGAAGTTGTAATAATTCTGGTTGTTGAAATCGTTGATCATATCCCGCGGCCATTGTCCGCACTGCGAGGTCATCGCCGTCGTGCCGACGAAGGTCAGACGGATGGGAGCCGCGTCTCCGATGCCAGTGGCGGCATAGGTGCTGTTGACGATTTTGGAGCTGGCGACGCCGCGGGCCGAGAGCTCTGCGCGCACTTGGCCGCGGAGCTGCCGTGCTGCGGAGGAGTTGGGCGATCCTTCGGGGGTCAATAGGTAGACCGGTCCGGTCGCCCGCGACGTATAGTTCTGCGCAAAGCCGCGGATCATGTCGCGCTGGGCGATGTTTAGACGACGATCCGTCGAAGCGACCGGGATATCGACCGATTGCTCGGCTTCGGCAACCACGATCGGGTGACGCTGACGATAGTCGTCAGGAATGCCGCCGGTCGTCAGCTGGTCGTGGGAGGCGCAGCCGGAGAGCAGGGCGGTCGCCACTGTGATCGCGGTCAGCAGCGATTTCGAAAAGCGGTATTCATACGCAGTGTTCTGCTTGTGGGCCATCGGCTGATCTCTGTGTTGTGCCATCGCTGATCCTGCTGCGCTCATTTGTAGATGAACCCGATGGAGCCATGGAATTGAGCGTCGGCGACCGGCGTTTCGCGGCCGCCGTAAACCTTGTTGACGCGGTTGAGCAGGAAAGCCGCTGCGTCGTTTTCCGGGCTGAAGTTGTCGTCCGGACGGTTGAGTTCGTTGCGGGCAACCGGGCGGACGAGATAGGGCGTCGCGATGATGACCAGCTCGGTCTCGTTACGCTCCACCGTGCGCTGCCGGAATAAAGTGCCGAGTAGGGGAATCTTGTTGACGCCGGGCGTTCCGTTCGAGGTCTGCGCAACGTCGTCGCGGATCAGACCGGCGAGCGCGATCGAACCACCGGACGGAAGTTCAACCGATGTTTCAGCCGCGCGACGCTGGTAGGTCGGAGTCGAGCCGGAAACCGAAGGCGCTGGCTCCGATACGTTCGTCTTGATCTCCAAGCTGATGCGGCCGGAGGACAGAACCACCGGCTTGAAGGCGAGATTGATGCCATAATTGTACGGGACGATCGTCACGTTACCGTCGTTGTCCGTCGTGGAATAAAGCACTTGGCCGCCGGAGTTGAACGTTGCGGCCTGCCCGGAAATCGCTGTCAGCGTCGGTTCCGCGAGCGTCTTGACCACCTTCGCCTGCTCAAGAGCGCTCAGATAGGTCGAGATATCGTATTTTCCGATCGAGCTCTTGAAGAGTGCCGCAAGACCGCCGCCGATTGTCGCCGCTGCCCCGCTCGCGCTCGGAGAGCCGAGCTGCGCGACAGTCAGTCCGCCCGAGTTCGAAACCAGATTGTCGAAGCCGAGCTGCTTCAGTACTTCCCGACGAACTTCGGCGATAGTCACCTTCAACGTGACCTGATCTTCGCCCTGGATCTGCAAAAGGTTGACGACCTGCGAGGTTTGGCGGCCCTCAGCGAACAAGGCCACGGAGCCATCTCCACCTGAACTGGTGGCCGTTTCCGTACGCGTCGTCGCTTCGCCGCCCTTCAGGAAGACCTGGGCCAAATCAGCGGCCTGTGCGGCGTCCTGGGGCGTGCGAACCGTTCCGGTCAACACGATGTTGTCCGATACGATTTCCACCTTGATGTTGGAGTCCGGAATGAAGCGCCGGAGATTGGTTTCCAAGCCGGCGACGTCACGCTCGATTGCGATATCGAGGCTGACGATCTGCTGGCCATCGGCGCCGAAGATGAAGATGTTCGTTTGCCCGACGGTTTTGCCGAAGAGATAGATGCGGCGCGAGCTACGGGTGACCGCGTCCGCCATGGACGGGTCAGAAACGAGGATATCGTGAGCGTCGACCGGCAGGTCGACGACGATCGCCTTCTTCAAACCGAGCTTCAGACTGCGGTGTGCACCAGGTCCAGCCTGAGTGATGTTAACGATCCCATCTGAAACTGCGTATGCAGCTCTTGTAGCAAGAACGCCAGGTGCGGCGCCGGAGAGCCCGATTGCAAAAGACAAGCACCCTGCCATCAAGGGCTTCATGTGGCGCGTCAAACTGCCCATTCCCATTTCCTTTACTCGGCCTTCGGCGCGCTGGCGGCGTCTGTAACGATTGAGCCTGATTTGATGACCTGGACGATGGCACTGCCGTTGTCGCCGCTGAGGAGATAGTCCGCAGCGCTGGTATCCTGTTCCTGGGCATCGGCGACCGAGCGCAAGGCCAGTGACAGCCGGTCCGCCATCTGTTGCGCAACGGCCAGCACCTTGGTTTGGTCGGGCGTCAGTTCCAGTGTTGCGGTCGTGCCGACTACGGCTTTCGAGCCGTCTTCCTTTTCCTGAATCTGCTGGTCGATCGCCAGCACGCGGACGTTGCTGAGCACGGTCTCTGTCAGATACTTGTCCGCCTCCTTGGCCTTGCGAACCATGATGACGTCGACGCGGTCGTTCGGCAGGATGAAGCCGCCGGCACCCGTCGAAACCGAGATTTCGGTTGCGACCGCACGTTTTCCGGAAGGCAGGAGCGAAGACATGATGCGGCTGTTTGAGTCGGCGATCTTTTCCGCGCGGATCGGCTCGCCCTCGAAAATCGGAAAGCGGACGACGGCACCCTGCAGGTCTTTCAGGGCATCAGGCTTGTCCGCTTCGGTGATAAAGCCCTGGACGACGCCGCTCTGTGGCCACCCCATCCAGTGAACCGCCTTGTCATCCAATCGCGCGCCGACCGGAAGGTTGGCGCTGGAGACGAGCACACTGACGGTTGGCTCCTTTTCGACCACCGATTGAACTTGGGTGACAACGGAGCCGCGGCCCGCGAGCGTCATCGCCAGCACACCAGCAAGGCCGGCAGCAACGACAGCCACTCCAAGTATCAAAAGGCGGGCGGGTCTCATCGATCATTCCTCGGGGATTCGCGGTATTCACCCGAAGAATGGCTCACAATTGGTGTAATTATGGTTAATGAAAACCTTCGATCTTAAGTTAACGGAGGCTTAAATGACGCTATTTCAGGCCTTCTAATGCCGCAACAAAGATCGGTGAGGAGGGAAAGGCAATAAAGCCGCCCGCGGCGATAGCAATACCGTATGGGATTTTCTTGGCGAGAAGAATCGAACTCGGAACCGGTAGCCCGACCGCCAGGATAACATGGGCTTGTGTACGGATCAGGAGGATCAAAAGAGTGATGATGCCGCCGAAGACGCCGACATAAACCAGAAATTCAATAAGAGCCGGGCCAAAGCCGAACCAGAGGGCCGCCGCGGCGAGCAGCTTTGCGTCGCCGCCACCCATGATATTTAGGGCGAATAGGACAAAGCAGACGGCGAGAACTGCAAACGCAGCAACCAAGTGCGTCCCCAACACAATGAAGGGCATTCCTGTCGCTGTTGCGACTCCGAGGAACGTCACAGCGAGAATTACTGACGCACGGTTGGGGATCGTCATCGTGAACAGGTCCGAGAACGCAGCGATGGCAAGGCAGAGTGGGAAAATCACAAATACGACTGCCGAGATCATTCCGTTGAATCCCCATGAATAGAAAGGCTCACAGCGTTAACTGTGAGCCCGATTTTCACTTAGGCAAAGCGCGGTCTCGCCGCCGCCTTAAGCCGCTGATCAGGGAACGGCAGCCGGAGCCTTGGAGGCTGCCGAGTTCATGGTCACGGAAAGGTTGTTGAACAGAACGTTCAACTTGCCGCCGAGTGCACTGGCGCCGGTGATGAGGGCGACGGAGATCAGCGCTGCGATCAGGCCGTATTCAATTGCGGTCGCGCCGGATTCGTCCTTCAGAAAACGGCTAACAAGCTTGGTCATGGTAACTCCTACTCCAGTTGAGGTTCAGCACGTCCGCCAACTGTTGCCGTTGATCGGATTGCCACAATTTAGCCAACGCCTGTTTCCATCAACTTAAAGAGTTGGGTTACTGGTTCGTAAACACGACTAGACGATCTAGAGTGGTAAGTATTTTCTTTCCTGGTTACTTAGAATTTGACGAAAATCTAGCATGTCGCGCAGTAATCGACGCTTGTGATGTTCCAAAGATAATCTTGCGCGAACGCGCGAGGACCGGAAAGAGGCACTTCGCTAGCGAAAAGCTGTTTCTATCTGGTTCACAAAGCCGGCATCATGGACAAATTTGAATAGGTTTAAGGCTTCATTCACCAATTTTTCTCATCCTGTTCCGTGAAATCGCCGAAACCCGAAAGAGATCGAAAATGTCGCCGAGTGGCAAGAGGATCATTCCCGCCTGCTTTTTTGCCATCCTCGGCCTAGGTGGATCCGCGCTCGCTCAACAGGACATACTGCGCGTCTACATGGATCAAGCGCGTGTTTTGAAGCTCGACCGTCCGGTAAGCAAGGTGATTGTAGGCAACGCAAAGGTGGCGGACGCAACGGTCGCTGATTCCAAGACGATCGTCCTGACCGGGCGCAGTTTCGGAACGACCAACCTTGTGCTGCTGGATGCTGACGGTAACGCAATTCTGGATGAGAGCATCCTGGTATCGATCGACGAGGCAAACACGGTCCGCGTCTTCCGCCAGACGGAGCGCTCGGTTCTTTCCTGTACCCCAAATTGCGAACAGCACAGCCAGCAAGGCGCTGAAACCGCAGCGGCGGGCGAGTGACAGCCATCAAACGACATTTTCCGTTAAACTTCTGATCCGACCTGAAACGGAAAATCAACGATCACACCTTACAACAGTGTAGTCGTAGCTGTCCTCGGATGCATGCCATGAAGGAAACGGATAACGTAGCGGACGCGACCGCCCGCCTTCATCGGTGGAAGAGGCCGCGATTGACCGCATTTTCGCGCTCGCGTGACGGTGCAGCGGCGATCGAATTCGCTCTCCTGGCTATTCCCTATTTCATGGTTGTCTTTGCCATCATCGAGACGTTCGTCGCGTTCGCCGGCGAGCAATTGGTGTCCAATGCCGTCGATACGATGAGCAGAAAGATGCGGACAGGACAGATCACACCTGCAAACACGAATGCAACGGCATTCCGGACGGCGTTCTGCAATGAGATCGCAATTCTGATAACATGCTCTTCGACAGAAGTTGCGACGCCAAGCAAGCTGTTCATCGACGTGCAGAACTTCAGCACGTTTGCCGCCGTTCCCACGACGATACCGAGAACGTCCACCAGCACCTATGCAGATATCAAGACCTCTGACTTCAAGTACCTGCCTGGCGGATCGGGTACGATCAACATGGTCAGGGCCTACTACCGCTGGCAGATTATCACCGATCTGATCCGACCTTACATTAGCAGCGTCCGCCCCACCGACGGCTCCTCCTCCTATTTCCTGATCGTCGCCACGACAGCCTTCCAGAACGAGCAGTACTGATGGTAGCTCGTGGCGCGGTGATTCAACTTCACAGTCTCGCAAGACGCTTCATTCGGGATCGCCAAGGCGTGGGCGCGATCGAATTCGCCATCCTGTTCCCGATCCTAGTGATGCTGTACGTTGGCGCCTTTGAGATCACCGTTGGTCTCAGCATCAGCAAGCGCGCCAGTCGAGCGGCTGGGATGATCACCGACATCGTGACCCAACAAAAAAGCGTGACCAAGGTCTGGCTCACCGATATGCCGGCGGTCGCCACTGCGGCGTTCGTACCCTATGGCTCTACAGGTCTCGTGGTGAAGATCACTGGCATCGCGATCGACGGTACTGCAACCGCAAAGGTGGCATGGTCCTGGGCCCAGGATGGCAGCCGTCCTTACGCATTAAATTCTGCCACGACGATACCGACCGAGATGAAGAAGGCCAATACCTTTTTGGTCCGCACCGAACTCAGCGTTCCCTATAAGCTCTTCTTGTTCGCGCCCTATTTGGTGCCGAACGACAGCACGATCACCATCAGCCGCAGCTACCTCTATCTGCCGCGGGCGAGCCCGACTGTCACGTGTGGCGATTGCTGAGGTCCCAAGCTCGTTTGCCAAGCGCCCTCCACCGTTATAAGGCTTGAGCAGCAGCAGCCCGCACTACGCGGGCCGTCAATTTTTGTCGCTGGGTGGAGCATGGCGCGAGCCTTTCTTTTTGTTCTGGATTCATTTGGTGTCGGCGGCGCGCCCGATGCGACTGCCTATGGCGATGAGGGTGCCAACACGCTCGGACACATCGCGGAATTCTGCGCGGCCGGTGCCGGTGATCGCGAGGGATTGCGCTCCGGCCCCCTCAAGCTTCCGAATATGTCAGCCCTGGGTCTGGTCCATCTTGCCAAGGCCGCCTCGGGTCGCTTCCCGGCCGGGATGCCGGTGCCAGAAAAAACCTACGCTATGTTCGGTTCCGCCAGTGAAGTTTCCCGCGGCAAGGACACGCCATCGGGTCACTGGGAGATCGCTGGGACGCCGGTGACATTCGACTGGGGGTACTTTCCGACGGAAGGCGAAGCGTTTCCGGCGCAGCTCATCGAGGCGCTCTGCAGGGCGGCTGATGTTCCAGGAATTCTGGGCAACTGCCACGCCTCCGGCACCGACATCATTGCCCGCCACGGCGAAGAGCATATCCGGACCGGAAAGCTGATTTGCTACACCTCGTCAGACTCCGTCTTCCAGGTTGCCGCGCACGAGACACATTTCGGCCTCGACAGGCTGATGACCTTTTGCGCGATCGCGCGGGCGCTGCTCGACCAATACAATATCGGTCGCGTCATCGCTCGGCCATTCGTTGGGGAAACGGCCTCGAAGTTTCAGCGCACCGGAAACCGTCGCGATTTTTCGGTGCCGCCGCCGGAGCCGACGCTTCTCGATCGGCTTGTGAAGGAAGGCCGCAAGGTCCATGCCATTGGCAAGATCGGCGACATCTTTGCGCATAAGGGTGTATCCCGAGTGATCAAGGCGAACGGCAACGAGGCGTTGATGGACGCCAGCCTCACGGCCATGGATACTGCTGAAGATGGCGAGCTGGTCTTCACCAACTTTGTCGATTTCGACATGGTCTACGGCCACCGCCGGGACGTCGCGGGCTATGCCGCTGCGCTTGAAGCCTTCGACGCCAGGCTGCCCGAGGTCGGCGGCAAGCTGAAGCCCGGCGACCTTGTTATTCTGACCGCTGATCACGGTTGCGACCCGACATGGCGCGGAACAGATCATACGCGCGAACGCGTGCCGATCATTGCCTACGGACCTGGAATGCGATCTCGCGATATCGGCATTCGCACCACCTACGCCGACATTGGCGAGACGATCGCCCGCCACTTGCGGATTCCGCCGGGGGCACACGGGAGAAGTTTTCTATGACGTCGCATTTGAAGAAGGTCGAGCTGCACTGCCACCTGGAGGGTGCCGCGCCACCGGCGCTGACCTTGGCGCAGGCCCGGAAATACAACATCGACATCAGCGCGTATCTCGCGGATGGCGTCTATGTCTGGCATGACTTTGCGAGCTTCCTCGAGTGCTACGACAAGGTCTCCGAGGTCTACAAGACCGAGGAAGACTATGCGCTGCTGACCGAAACATATCTGAATGAGCTCGCGGGTATCGGCACCATCTACAGCGAGCTGATCGTCTCTCCTGATCACGGCAAGCGGATCGGGCTTGGCGCCGACGCCTACATCGAGGGCGTGTGCGAAGGCATCCGTCGTGCAAAGAGCAAAAGCGGCATCGAGGCACGCCTGATCGTCACTGGTGAGAGGCATTTCGGCCCGGAAAGTGTCATCGGCGCAGCCGAATATGCCGCCAAGGCGAAAAACCCGCTGATCTCCGGCTTCAATCTTGCTGGCGAGGAGCGGATGGGTCGGGTTGCCGACTATGCACGTGCTTTCGACATCGCCCGCGATTCAGGGCTCGGCCTTACCATCCATGCTGGTGAAGTCTGCGGCGCCTTCAGCGTTGCCGATGCGCTCGACGTTGTCAGGCCTTCGCGCATCGGACATGGCGTCCGTGCGATCGAGGACACGGATCTCGTCAAGCGGCTCGCCGATCTCGGAACCGTGCTGGAGGTTTGCCCCGGCTCGAATATTGCCCTGAAGGTCTTTCCGGACTTCACATCTCACCCTTTGCGAAAGCTCAAGGAGGCTGGTGTCCGCGTGACGATCAGTTCCGACGATCCGCCGTTCTTCCATACTTCGCTGGAGCGCGAGTACGAATTGGCCGCTGACGCCTTCGGCTTCAACGATGCCGCAATCAACGAGTTGACCCGAACCGGCATCGAAGCAGCCTTCGTCGATGAGCCAACGCGCCAGGCGCTGTTTGCCCGGATGTGATCCCCCAGCCCTGGGGATCAGCGTTGCAAAATGGCCTCCGCTCTTGCGGTGGAGGCAATTTCCATGAAAGAAACATCCGATAAGAACAACGATAGGAAGGGCTCTGGCCATGGACGGCGTAACGGTCATCGATCACCCGCTTGTGCAGCACAAACTCACGATCATGCGGCGCAAGGAGACATCGACCGGGAGTTTCCGCCGACTCCTGCGTGAAATCTCGACGCTGCTCTGCTACGAAGTGACCCGCGATCTGGAGCTCACGATGGAAACCATCGAGACACCGCTGCAGACAATGGAGTCGCCGATCCTCGAAGGCAAGAAGCTTGTCTTCGCCTCGATTTTGCGTGCCGGAAACGGCCTTCTTGAAGGCATGCTCGATCTCGTGCCGTCGGCGCGCGTTTCGCATATCGGCGTCTACCGTGACCATGAAACGCTGCAGCCCGTCGAATATTATTTCAAGGCGCCTGAAGATATCTCCGAGCGCTTGATCATCGTCGTTGACCCGATGCTTGCCACCGGCAATTCGTCGATCGCCGCGATCGATAAGCTGAAGGAGCGTGGCGCGCATAACATTCGCTTCCTCTGCCTTCTGGCCGCACCTGAGGGCATCAAGAACTTCCGCGACGCGCATCCCGACGTGCCGGTCTTCACGGCCTCGATCGACAGCCACCTGAACGAGAAGGGTTACATCATGCCTGGTCTCGGCGATGCGGGCGACCGCATGTACGGCACGAAGTAATTCGCAATTCGTTTACCAAGTTCATTGTTGCCTGTGGCCCGGACAAGTTTGCCGGGCCATTGGCCTTGCTGGCATTAGCAACTTATCAGCAATTATGGCGTAGAACCTGTAAGCATGGCCACGCATGACGCGGGGTTTATACAGGAAGGATTTCTGTCCCGATGCTCGTGCGTACCGTCATTTTTGCAAGCGTTGCCGCAGTGCTTGCGACGCAAATTCCATCCATCATGGAAAAGCGCGGCGGCGAAGTGGCTCTTTCGGCCAACTTCGTTACCGGCAGCGCCGATCAGGCGCCTGCCACGGCCGCCGCTGGCGGCACAATGCGGCTTCGAGCCGACGCCCAAGGGCATTACTCCGGAGACTTCAAGATCAACGGTCGACCGGTGCAGGGTCTGATCGATACGGGCGCAACCTATGTCGCTCTGAACGAGAGCTTCGCTCGGAGGCTTGGTTATACCGGCAACCAGCTGGATTTTCGCTATTCGGTCGACACCGCCAACGGGCAGACGAAGGCAGCGCATGTGACGCTTGATCGGGTGGAAATCGGCGGCATCCGCGTGCGGGAGGTGGAAGCTTTCGTGCTGAAGGATGACGCCCTTACCTCCACGCTCGTTGGCATGAGCTTCCTCAAGAAGCTTGCTTCCTATTCCGTTGCGGACGGATCGCTCAGCCTGAAGCAATAAACGGTGACCTACGGCGTCATGACGGATCTGTGTTTCTTGCTTGGTCGGCGGTCCGCGCACTCTCTCGCGTTCCGGAGACAATGATCTCCAGGACCTCATGCTCGTCCGTGTTCTTGACGTAGCGGTCGCCCACATACTCGCCGCGCTTGAGAACCATGACGCGATCGCCTACCGCAAAAATGTCGACCAGACGATGCGAGATAATGATCTGGGCAACGCCTTGCTTCTTCAGCTCCAGCATGGTTTCGAGCAGTCGTTCGGTCGCCATGACGGAAAGGTTGGCGGTCGGCTCGTCGAGAATCACGACTCGCGGTTCAAAAGAGATCGCGCGGGCAATCGCCACGGATTGCTGGCGGCCGCCCGACAGACTCTCGACCTTCTGATAGACGGAATTCACGTCGACCTTGAGACGCTTCAGTACGCTGTCCGCCTCGGCATACATCTTTCGCCGGTCGACGAAGGGCCCCCTGAGGGGCCAGCGGCCAAGGAAGATGTTCTGGCCGACATCCATGTTCCCGCAGAGCGCGAAGTCCTGGTAGATCATTTCGATTCCTGCTTCCCGACTCTCGTGCGGGCTCTTGAAGTACACCGGCTGTCCGGCAACCAGGATTTCGCCGGCATCGCGCTGGTAGGCGCCGGTCAGGATCTTCATCAGCGTCGACTTGCCAGCCGAATTGTCGCCAACCAGCCCGAGGATCTCGCCGGGAAAAAGCGCGAGATCGACTTTGCGGAGCGCTTGCACGGCTCCGAAGGCCTTCTCGATGCCCCGCATTTCCACGATGGGCCGTAGGGGCTCTGCGTCAGCCATGGATGCGTTCTCCGGTTGGCGCAGCTGTCGCGAAACGGGCCCGCAGTCGCGCGAAGAGATTGGCCTGCCGTACCCATATGTCGATCAGCACGGCGACGATAAGGATGAGCCCGATGAAAACATTGATCCAGTGTTGGGGCATGCTGAAGCCCTGGACATTGAGCTGTAGAAGCGCCCGGACGAGCGTGATCACGGCTGCACCTGCAAGCGAGCCGATCATCGTGCCGTAACCGCCAAAGATCGATCCACCGCCGATGATGACGGAGGCAATGGCGTCAAGCTCTCGGAATTGGCCGGCAACCGGGTTGAAGCTACGGAAGTAAGCGACGTTGATGATCCCGGCCATGGTGGAGCAGAGCGCTGCCAGCATCAGGGAGAGGAAGCGCACGCGGTTGGTGTTGATGCCGGCATAGGCGGCTGCGCGGACGTTGCCACCGGCAGCGCAGACCTTCAGTCCGAATGGTGTGTAGGCAAGTATGACGCCGGCGACGAGAGCGACGAGAAACATGAAGATCGTCTGGACACTGACGACCTCTGCCACCGCGCGAACGATTCCCGACGGCAGCGAAAAGCCGAAATGCAGGAGAACGTCGTTCACCTTGCGGCCAAGCAGGTTGTAGCCCTCCGGCCAGCCGGTCAGCTGCTGGCCTGCCACGAACCAGGCGGCAAGACCGCGGGCAATGTAGAACATGCCGAGTGTGGCGATGAACGCGGGCAGCTTGAAGCCGACCGTGACGACGGCGTTGACGAGGCCGGCAGCCGTCCCCGCCAGCAGACCCATCGCCACGGCTGTAAACGGATCGGCGCCCAGTACCTTCAGGAAATAGGCGGCGGTGCTGCCGGCAAGCGCAAGCACGGCGCCCACGGAGAGATCGATATCCCCGGCTGCAATGACGTAGGTGAGCCCGACGGTAATGAGTGCAAGTTCGGTATAGTTGAGCAGGATCGCGAAGGTGTTGGGCAAGTTCCACCAGTAGTCCGGCCTCAGCGCCAAGCCGGTCAGCCAGAGCACCACAGTCAGGATGATGGCCAGCGCGTCACGGCGCGCGAGGAACTTGCCGAGCCCCGTGGCCGAGAGAGCCATGTCGGTCGCCATCGCTCCTTTGGTCTGAACGCCTTCCAGTGCCACGCCGCCGGTTTCGTAGGCCGGCGGCGGCGGTCGACCGCGGAGCCAGGCCCAAAACCGAGTCGCGATCTGACGTCGAATGAGGAAGGGCTCGATAAGCACCGCCGTGACAAGGAGCAGGCCCAGGAAAACCAATACGGCCCCGGCGGGTAAGGTAAACCTCGCGCCGACGGCAACATTCTCGCCATCGATAACGACCGTGCGCGTGATCGGCCAGCCTTCACGCAACACCTTGTCGATCAACACAACGACTGCGGCGCCGAGGCAAGACCCGAATACCCGCCCACGCCCGCCGAGGATCGATGCGCCGCCAATGACGACCGAAGCGATAACGGTCAGTTCCCAGCTGACGCCGTAGAGGGGGGTGACACCCTTGTCCTGCGCCGCTGCCAGGAGCGCGGAAAGCGTCGCGCAAAGTGATGAGAGTAGGTAAGCGCGAATTCGCACCCACCGCGTGTTGATGCCGGCATAGGCCGCAGCCTGCTCGTTGCCGCCGGTCGCGAAGGTCTCATAGCCCCACCGGGTTTTAGCGAGCACATAGGCACCGACGACGGCGACGAGGAGGAAGACTGCGATCTGGTTGTTGAAACCGAGAGTATTTATCTCTCCGAGACGGAAGAAGAGCGGGTAGTCTTTCGCCTTGCTGGAATAGTAGATCGCCTGACCGTGCGTAAGCGCGAGAACGAAGCCGCGACCGATGAAAAGCATGGTCAGCGTTGCGATGAAGGCCGGCACTCTCAGGATCGTTACAAGGATGCCGTTGAGGAGGCCAATCACGGTACCGAGCAGCAAGCAGAAGATTGCGCACTCGATGACACCGAAATCGAGAGCATCAGACGCAAAGAGCCTGGCAAAAACCACGGCGATGAGGCCGTAGGTGGAACCGACCGAAAGATCGAGATCCTTGTTGGCGATAACAAAGGTCATTCCAACGGCGATGATCCCGACACGGGATGTATCGCGCAGCAGCGCCAGGAGGGCTTCCGCAGACCCAAAAAAAGCCGGATTAACAAGAGCTCCACCGAGATAGAGCAGGGCGAGAAAGATCAGCAGCCCCGCCTCCCAGCCGCCGACGAGCTGAGGTGGCGCACGGCCTAGCGATGTCGTCGTGGGCGCCATGGTATCCACCGATCAACCTTGCCGTCGCGATGCTGGGGGATTTTGCATCCCCCGCATCGATTTCCAGGCGTTCAGAATGGCTAGTTCTCGAAGCGCTTGCCGACTTTGGCGACGTTATCCTTCGTCACCAATTGGGCACGCGTGTCCAGGTTGGCGGCGGAAATGCCGCGATCGATCTGGAGGTAAAGCTGCATGACGGGCCAGAAGCCCTGCAGGAAGGGTTGCTGTCCCAGCGAGCCAGTGAGATTTCCAGCCGCGATCCCCTCTTGCTGTGCCGGGCCGAGATCGAAACCAAAGGCGCAGAACTTGCCGGTCTTCCCCATCTGTGCGACCGCCTTCACGAGCGGCGGCGTGAAGACATTGTTGGCTGTAAACGCACCGACTGCGTCACCACGCGACTCAAATAGCGAAACAAGCGCGTTGACGGGGTCGTTCGGATTCGTGTCGATGCCAACATTCTCCGGCCCGGCATCCACCTTGAACGCGTCAAGCTTGCCGGCATCCTTCAGCGTCTTGACGATTGCGTTGAAGGCGGCGGTCACGCGATTATTGACCTCGATGTTGCCCATCGCGGTCGACGACGGCAGGAGAATCGAGCCGCTGGTCGCGCCGCTATCAAGCACGCACTTGGCAAGCGCCTCGCCTCCGATGGCTGCGGCTGACGCGTCCTGGCCGGTATGGCTTATGCCACTGCGGTTCAAGATGGTTGCGTCGAACGAGTTGGTTGTGGCGATGGGAATGCCGGCCTTCTCGGCGGCCTTGACGATGTCGTTGTAGGCACCGACTTGCGGCGTCGTCATGATGATGCCGTCGATTGTCGGGTCCTGGACAATCTGGTTCAGGATCTCGATTTCGCGCGCCGGATCGTCAACTGGTGATTCCGAGCCGAGTAACAGGATCTTGGCACCGATCATGTTGCCGGCAACGGTTGCGCCGACGTAAACGGGGTCAAAAAAGCCATTGCCTGCCGTATGCGTCACAATCGCGAAGGTCAAATGACCGTCAGCCGAATGAAAATCTTTCGTGCCGGACGCTTCCTTGGCGGCCTCGACAAAATCATAGCCGCCTACCGCTTTCTCAACGCCGCCCGACTGCGCAAATGCATGTGTAACGCCCAGCGACAGTACCGCAGCCGACGCTGCGTACAGCAAAGTCCGCCTCATGATTAGTCCTCCCTTGAGCCGAGGGAGAAAGTCGTTCGGGCGCAAATTATGGAGAGTGAAGGCCCGAGGGCTTCCTCCCATGCGCTAATATTCTGCGCAATTTCAATGCAAGTAAACGGCGAACTCATCGTAAGGGCGAATTTATACGCCGCATAAGCATCTCATGGTTGCTTTGCTGGCAAATAGCCGCCGAAGTCGTGTTTCAGGCTTCCGAAAAGGGCGTAGCGCGCCAGTCGTGCCTCCTGTTCCGCAGTTGAGTGCGTCCGCCTCAGGCAATAGCCGCAATGCGCTCGCAAACGACATCAGGGATGGCGGGATGACGCTCGCCGATCCTGTAGTTGGCAGCCAGCGCGGCGACTGACGCGTCTGCGGCATCCTCGTTGGCTGCATGTACCAGCGCAATCGGATCGCCCTGTTCGACACGGGTGCCAAGCGGCAAAATGTCGGATACACCGACCCGGTGATCGATCCTGTCCTCGGGATGCCGTCGTCCGCCCCCGAGGTCGACGACGGTCATGCCGATCTCACGAACGTCGCAGCCGGAGAGCCAACCGGATTGAGTCGCGAGAACCGCCTTGGTTACCGGCGCGTGGACAAGGTATTTGTCCGACTCTTCCAGGAGGTCTGAGGGGCCGCCGAGCAGGCGCACCATGCGGGCAAAGCATTCGGCGGCCCTACCCGACGAAACGGCGTCAGCGGCTCGCGTTTCGCCATCCTGCACTGAGGAGGCCACGCCTGATTCCATCAGCATCTCGGCCGCAAACGCCAGAACGGCAGCCTCCAGCCGGGTGTTCTTCTTCCTGCCTGCCAGAAAATCCAGGCAGTTGCGGATCTCCACGGCGTTTCCTGCCGCATCCGCCAACGGCTGGTTCATGTCGGTGATCAGCGCCGACGTCCGCACCCCCGCGCTGTTGGCGACATCGACGAGCGCGCGTGCCAGCATCTCTGCGTCTTTCGGCTCGGCCATGAAGGCGCCGGTGCCGACCTTGACGTCGAGCACCAAGGTCTGCAGTCCGGCCGCGAGCTTCTTTGAAAGGATTGAGGCAGTGATGAGAGGGATCGAGTCGACCGTCGCCGTCACATCCCTGATGGCATAGAGCTTGCCATCGGCGGGAGCAAGCGCGCCAGTCTGACCGATGATGGCGCAGCCGACATCCTTCACGACCTTGCGGAAAACCGTTGCATCAGGCGTGATGGTGTAGCCGGGAATGCTCTCGAGCTTGTCCAGGGTGCCGCCGGTGTGGCCGAGGCCACGACCCGATATCATCGGGACGGCCAGGCCGCATGCGGCCGCGATCGGCGCCAGCATCAGCGAAACATTGTCGCCGACGCCGCCTGTCGAGTGCTTGTCGGCGATCGGCCGGTCGATGTCTGTCCAGCTCAGCGTGTCGCCCGAACGCGCCATGGCCAGCGTCAGCGCCACCACCTCCTCGCGCGACATGCCCCTGAACCAGACCGCCATGGCGAAGGCGCCGATCTGCCCCTCGGAGAGCTGACCGGAAGCAAGCGCGGCGATGAACGATTGGATGTCTTCTGTGGAAAGCGTTCCGCCGTTTCGCTTCTGGCGGATGATCTCCTGAGGGATCATTTCAATAGCTCGATGCAGCGGCAGGCGCGGACTGCGTGCCGCTGAGAACGGCAAGAATGTCGTCGAGCAGTCCGGATGCGCCAAAACGGAAGGTGGATGGCATCGGCCAATCGGGTGCCAGGATCGTTTCTGCGAGGCTCAGATAGAGCGCCGCGTCGGCCACCGACCCGATACCACCCGCCGGTTTGAAGCCGACCTTTCGACCACTTTGGCGAATGACCCGAAGCATGATGTCAGCTGCTTCGAGCGTCGCATTGACGGCGACCTTGCCGGTCGACGTCTTGATGAAGTCGGCACCCGCGTCGACGGCGAGTTCGGCGGCGCGACGGATCAGCGCCGCATCCTTGATTTCGCCGGTTTCGAGAATGACCTTCAGCAGGATCGGATCCTTGCACTCGGCGCGGATGGCCGTCACCATGTCGGTAACGGCCTTGCCGCTACCCGTCATGAACTTGCGATAGGGAATGACGAGGTCGATTTCATCGGCGCCGTCGGCAATCGCCTCGCGCGTTTCGGCGGCAACGTCGGCGATTTCCATTTCGCCCGATGGGAAGTTGACCACGGTTGCGATCCGCACCGGATGAGCGGTGCCGAGTTGGGCGCGTGCGCGGGCAACGAAGCGCGGCCAAATGCAGATCGCTGCCGTGTTGCCATAAGGGGTCTGCGCCCGGGCGCACAGCGCGTCGATCTGAGCCTCGGTGCAATCATCCTTGAGGTTGGTGAGATCGAGGAGAGAGAGGGCGACAGCGGCGGTCTCCTTGCTGGAATGAGTGGTCATTGTTCGCTTTCTCCTGCAATCATCTCTCTTAGGATGGCGGCGAGGCGGGAGCCGCCGATCGGAGCCATATCCTTGGTCTCCTCATGGCTCAGTTCACCACCGGTCATGCCCGCTCCATAGTTGGTGATTACCGACGCCGCTGCAACCCTTAAGCCCAGCATTCGCGCGATAATGACCTCCGGCACGGTCGACATCCCAACCGCATCCGCGCCGAGGATACGGGCCATGCGGATTTCAGCCGGTGTCTCGAAGCTTGGGCCGGAAAACCACATGTAGACGCCCTGTGCCAAGGGGATGCCGAGTTTCTCGGCGGCCTTGCGCATCTTGTCGGCAAGGCTGGCATCATAGGCGCTCGTCATGCCGACAAAACGGCGATCGCTTTCCTCGCCGATCAGCGGGTTCATGCCAGAATAGTTGATGTGATCGCTAATCTGCATGACCGAACCGGGCGGCATGTCGTCTTGTAGCGATCCCGCGGAATTGGTCAGGATCAGGGTCTCGATGCCAAGACCCTTGAGAACTTCGATGGGCAGCCTCATCGCGCCGGCATCGCCCTTCTCATAGAAGTGCACGCGACCGGACAGCATGACAACCGGCACACCGCCAAGCGAACCGGCAACCACTTCTCCGGCATGACCCGAAACCGCGCTGACCGGGAAGCCCGGCAAGTCGCGGTATGGAATCCGTTGCGCGTCCGTCACCTCGCCGACAAGCGAACCGAGACCGGAGCCAAGCACGATACCGTAGCGCGGCGAAAGGCCGCCGAGCCTTCCGGCAAGCACGTCGAGCGCGCCGCTCATCCGAGTTCAGTCTCGAAGCTGAACGGCAGAAGTTCGTCCATGGTCATCGTCCTCTGCACGCCGACCTCATCGCAGAGGTAGATCTTCGTGTCCTTGGAGGCGAACTCCGAGATCTTCTGCCGACAGCCGCCGCAGGGTGGGCAAAGCGGCAGCTTTTCGGCGATGACAGCCATTTCGACGATCTTCTTCGCGCCGCCCATGATCATGGCGCTGATGGCCGTCGGTTCCGCGCACCAACCTTGAGGGAAAGACAAGTTCTCGATGTTGGCGCCGGTATAGACCTTTCCGTCCTCAGCGCGAATAGCCGCGCCGACCGGGAACTTCGAATAGGGAGCATGAGCGAAAGCCATGGCGCCGCGAGCGGCCTCGAAAAGATCGTGGGACATGTTCTCAACGTTCCTTCGTATAGGGGACACCACCCGCCTTGGGCGGGATTGCCACGCCGATGAAGCCGGCGAGCAGGACACAGGTCAGGATATAAGGCAGCGCCTGGAAGATCTGCACCGGCACTTCGCCGATCAGTGGCACCTGCTTGCCCTGCATGAAGTTTGCCAGCGCATCGAGAAAGCCGAAGAGCAGGCAGGCGAACATGACAGGCACCGGCTTCCATTTGGCAAAGACCAGCGCCGCAAGCGCGATGTAGCCCTTGCCGGCCGACATATCCTTGATGAAAGCCGCCGACTGCGCGATCGCGAGATAGGTTCCGGAGAAGCCGCAGAGGATGCCGGCGCACATGACGGCGCGATAGCGCAGCCAGGTGACCGAAATGCCAGCCGTGTCGACGGCGCCCGGATTCTCGCCGACGGCGCGCAGCCGCAGGCCGAAGCGCGTGCGGTAGAGGATCCACCAGGAAAGCGGAACCGCGAAGAAAGCGAGATAGGTCAGGATGTTGTTGCCGGAAATCACGTTGGCATAAAGCGGGCCGATGATCGGAATATCGCGGATGGCATCGGCGCCAGGCAGCACGATCGGCACAAAGCGAGCCTCAGGAAGCAGCTGCGGCGTGCGGCCGCCCTGGCCGAACCAGGCGCCGCCGAGAACGATCGTGATACCGGCGACGAAGAAGTTGATCGCCACGCCCGAGATGATCTGGTTGCCGCGGTTGGTGATCGAGGCGAAGCCGTGCACGAGGCTGAGCGCCACGGAGCAGACGATGCCGGCGCCGAGACCGAGCCATGGCGAACCGGTCAGGTAAGCAACGCAGGCCGCCGCAAACGCCGATCCGAGCATCTTGCCCTCGAGGCCGATATCGAAGATGCCTGCCCGCTCGGAAAACAGCCCTGCCAGCGCCGTGAAGATCAGCGGGATCGACAGGCGGATCGTGGAGCTGAGGACGCTGATGAAGATGTCATAATAATCCATCGTGCGTTCCCTCACGCGGCCTTGAACTGTTGGTAGACGCGAACCATCGCGGGGCGGAACATGTATTCAAGCGCGCCGGCAAAGAGGATCACGAGACCCTGAATGACAAGGATCATTTCGCGCGTGATATTGGGCATCTCGAAGGAGATCCAGTCGCCACCCTGATAGAGGATGCCGAAGAGGATCGCCGAGAAGATGATCCCGACCGGATGGTTTCTGCCCATCAGCGACACGGCGATACCAACGAAACCAGCACCGCCGACGAACTCCACCTGCAGACGGGCCGAGGATCCCATGACCGGATTCAGCGCCATCATGCCCGCAAGCGCGCCGGACAGCAGCATCGCAATCATGACGATGCGAGGGTAGGGGATGCCGGCATAGGCTGCCGCGCTCTGGCTGACGCCAAGCGTGCGCATCTCGAAACCGAGCTTGGTACGCCAGATCAGCAGCCAGACGAAATAGGCCGCAACCAGCGCAATGAGGAAGGAAACGTTGAACGGCGCGGCGCCGAGCTTGGCGCCGAACAGGTCCATCAGCCAGCCGAGTTTCGGCAACTGGCCGCCTTCAAGGAAGGTGCGGGTTTCCGGCGCCATCTTGCCAGGCACGATCAGCACATGCACCAGCAGGTAGACCATCAGCGCCGCGCCGATATAGTTGAACATGATGGTGGTGATGACGATGTGGCTGCCGCGCTTTGCTTGCAGGAAGGCCGGAATGAAGGCCCAGGCCGCACCAAACAGGCCAGCACCGACAACCGCTACCGGCATGGTCACATACCATGGGACATAGTGGTCGAGCGCCAGCGCTACCAGGGCGCAGCCGAGGCCGCCGAGATAGGCCTGACCTTCCGAGCCGATATTGAACAGGCCGGCATGAATGGCGACGGCAACGGAGAGGCCGGTGAAGATGAAGCTCGTCGCGTAATAAAGCGTAAAGCCGATACCTTCGCCGCTGCCAAGCGCGCCTTCTATCAGCAGCGACAGGGCCGCAAGCGGGCTCTCTCCGATCAGCCAGACGACAAAGCCGGAGATCAGGAAGGCAACGAACAGGTTCAACAGCGGGATGAGGCCGTAGTTGATCCAATTTGGAAGTGGAACGGAAGCAGTGCTCATCGAGGCCTCACGCGGCAATGCCGGCCATCATCAGGCCGAGGGTCTGTTCACCGGCATCGGGCGTCTTCTCACCGACCACGTGGCCGGCAAACATGACAAGGATACGGTCTGAAAGGGCGCGGATTTCGTCGAGTTCGACGGAGACGAGCAGGATCGCCTTGCCCGCGTCGCGCATCTCGATGATCCGGCGGTGAATGAACTCGATCGCGCCGATATCGACGCCGCGCGTCGGCTGGCCGATGATCAGGGCCGTCGGATCGCGCTCGATTTCGCGCGCCACGACGATCTTCTGCTGGTTGCCGCCGGAGAAGCTCGCTGTCTTCAGGCGCGGGTTCGGCGGACGAATGTCGTATTTCTCGATCTTCTCCATCGCGTCCTTGCGGATCGCGTCGAGATCAAGCAGCGGCCCCTTGCTGTAGCCGGGATTGCGATGGTAGCCGAGAACCGAGTTCTCGTACTCCTCGAACTTCAGCACCAGCCCCATGTGATGACGATCTTCGGGAATGTGAGCGAGGCCGAGCTCCCTGAGCCGCGCCGGATCGGCCTTGTCGATTGGCTGGTTGTCGAGGAAAATCTCGCCGGAATGCGGCTTGCGGATGCCGGCAATTGCCTCCAAGAGTTCGGACTGCCCATTGCCAGCGACGCCGGCAATACCGACGATCTCGCCGGCTCGGACGTCGAAGGAGACGTTGTCGACCATGGTGACGCCGCGATTGTCCTTAACGGTCAGGTTGCGAGCCGACAGGATCACCTTGCCTGGATTGGCTTCGCCCTTCTGCACGCGCAGCAGGACGCGGCGGCCGACCATCAGTTCGGCCAGCTCCTCGACCGTCGTCTCGGAAGTCTTGCGGGTCGCGACCATCTCGCCGCGGCGCATGACCGACACCGTATCGGTGATCGCCATGATCTCGCGTAGCTTGTGGGTGATCAGAATGACCGTCTTGCCCTGGTCGCGAAGGACGCGAAGGATCTTGAAAAGATGGTCTGCCTCGGCAGGCGTCAGCACGCCGGTCGGCTCGTCGAGGATGAGGATCTCGGCGCCGCGGTACATGGCTTTGAGGATCTCGACGCGCTGCTGCAGCCCGACCGGAAGCTCTTCAATGAGCGCATCGGGGTTCACTTCGAGGCCATAGTCCTTCTCAAGGCGGCGCAGCTCGGCGCGCGCGGAAGAAACGCCTTTGGCGAGCAGGGCGCCGCCCTCGGCACCGAGCATGATGTTCTCGAGCACCGTGAAATTGTCGACCAGCATGAAGTGCTGGTGCACCATCCCGATGCCGGTCGCGATCGCGGCCTGGCTGTCCTTGATGGTGACGGGATTGCCGTTGACGCGGATTTCACCGGCGTCGGCATGGTAGAAGCCATAGATGATCGACATCAGGGTCGATTTGCCGGCACCGTTCTCGCCGATGATGCCGTGAATCGTGCCCTTGGCGACGGTAAGATTGATGTCTTTGTTGGCATGAACGGCACCGAATTTCTTGTCGATGCCCACAAGTTCGATAGCGGGCGTGTCTGTCACAGCAGGCTCCAAATACGAAAAGGGCGTATGGCGGAACGGATCCGCCATACGCCCGTCTCAGTCACGGATCACTTCGGGCAAGCATTGTCCGAGGTATAGTCGTGAACCTTGATGGTCCCCGCGATGATGCCTTCCTTGGCCTTGTCGAGAGCAGCCTGCATGTCAGGCGTGATCAATGCCTTGTTGTTGTCGTCCATGGCGGCTGCAACGCCGTCTTCCTTGACGCCGAGCGCGAGAACGCCGGCCGTGAACTTGTCAGCCTTGACGTCGCTGAAGCCGTTGTAGACAGCAAGGTCGACGCGCTTGACCATCGAGGTCAGGACGGAGCCCGGGTGCAGATGGTTCTGGTTGCTGTCGACGCCGATCGAGAGCTTTTTGTTGTCGGCTGCTGTCTGCAGGACGCCGAGGCCGGTCGCACCGGCTGCCGCGTAGATGACATCAGCGCCCTGGTCGATCTGGTTCTTGGTGAGCTCGCCACCACGAACCGGGTCGTTCCAGGCAGCGCCCGTCGTGCCGGTCATGTTCTGGAACACTTCGACATCGGCCTTGACCGAGCGGGCGCCCTGCTCATAACCGCATTCGAACTTGCGGATCAGCGGAATGTCCATGCCGCCGACGAAGCCAACCTTGCCGGTCTTCGAAGCGAGGCCGGCCAGCGTGCCGACGAGGAAGGAGCCTTCTTCTTCCTTGTAGACGACAGAACGAACGTTCGGCTTGTCAACGACGGCGTCAACGATGACGAACTTCGTGTCGGGGAATTCGGCTGCGACCTTCTCGATTGCCGAAGTCCAGGCGAAGGAGACAGCGATAACCGGGTTGAAGCCGCGGCTCGCGAAGTTACGGATGGCCTGCTCGCCCTGGGTGTCGCCGGTCGGCTCGAAGTCGCGATAAGCGATCCCGGTTTCCTTCTTGAACTTTTCGGCGCCGTTGTAGGCTGCTTCGTTAAACGACTTATCGAACTTCCCGCCGGTGCCGTACACGAGCGCCGGCTTGACGTCGGCGGCGAGCGCCGTCGTGGACATGGCAGCCACGGCCAGGAGAGTCAGAAGGGATTTTTTCATGAGTTGCAGCCCTATTGTTTCTAATTGTTTGGGTCCTCCCGCAAGCCGTTTAGGCATGTCTGCGGAACCACCGACCTCCCCCCGGAGGCCTGGCTGGGCGCATCCTTGCATGGCTCAAAAAAAAATTCACGAGAAATTTTTCGACTGGTAAAGATTTGCCGCAATTGCCAAAAATCAGCTCACGCGGGCTGAATTTTGTACAAAATCATCACCGGCTTGCGATTTTTCTCGGCAAATTTGGGTTCGCCAAGACCGCTTGTCATGCCGCAAAGCGGCCAGCCACCGAGGGCTTCTTGTAGCCCACCATCCACAACATCAGCGACAGCACCAGGAACACGGCAAAGGCCGGCTGGAGCATCAGCCACTGGAAGGCAAGCGTGTAGAAGCGCGGATGGATGTAATAGGCGATGGTCGATTGAAGGGTTTCCAGCGACGAGGGGCTAAGGTCCTGCCATGCGTCACCCATGGGAGTGATAACTACCGACGACGCGGCAACGGACTGAATGGAATCAATCGTACCGGCGATGACGGCGACGGCCAGCGCAACGAGACTTGCCAAACGCAAAAGGAAACGCATCAAACTCTCCGGCGATCAAACATGCCAGGCATTTTCCTGGCCAGCCGCGCCATTCGTCAACCTCTACAAAAGATAGTTATGGAGGGGTGGAGCTACAATGGAGGGCCAGAGCGCACTTTTACCGGAAGAAGTCAAAAAACTGTTAGATTTGGGTTGATCGGCAAAAATTCATCGGTATATATCGCGCCGTTCCGACGATTTGCATCTTCGCCGATGCAGACCGCCAAAGGACAGGTGGCCGAGTGGTTGAAGGCGCACGCCTGGAACGCGTGTGTACGTGAAAGCGTACCGAGGGTTCGAATCCCTCTCTGTCCGCCATTTGGCTTTCCGAGGATTGCGTCATTTCAGCTGCCTAGCGGCAAGCTTGCGCCTAGCATCCGTGTTTCAGCCCGCATTTCCTGGTCGATTGTCTGAGCCAGCTTTTCGCGAGTACTGACGCTGCACCTCGCAAAGCAACGACGTAGGGTGGAGTGACGGCAGCCTTCAGACGAGCCGCCATAAGGAAAAAGGTCGGAACGATATCGTGCCGACCTTCCTCAATCCGCCGCGACCATGGGCTGCCAGTACCTCCGTGGTCAGCCTATCGAAGGCGAATTCCGTAAGTCGAATGTAGCGCTTTGGGAAAGGAACTCAAGCACCCCTTATGGACGATGCGGCTGTAACGTATACCAACCGTGACCGGCGATTGTTGGTACGAACGGATCATTCGCTGTGGAGGCGGCGTTAGCGGCTGTTGTCCCCAGCCATTCGCCTGAAACCAAGAGGCCCTGCTCCAACAGCAAGGCCTCTTGTCAGTACGCGCTCGAACGCCACGCGGGCAAGCTAGCGCCCTGTTATCCGGCGGCCGTGCTGCGGGCTCGTTTCGGCAGTTTCCAGCCAGGCCGCACGAAGTGGCAGGTGTAGCCATTGGGAATGCGTTCCAGATAGTCCTGATGTTCAGGCTCCGCTTCCCAGAAGTCGCTGACCGGAACAACTTCCGTGACGACCTTTCCGGGCCACAGGCCGGAGGCATCGACGTCGGCAATGGTGTCCTCGGCGTTCGCTTGCTGAGCGTCGTCGGCGTAGAAGATCGCCGATCGGTAGCTGGCGCCGATATCGTTACCTTGCCGGTTCATTGTCGTCGGATCATGGATCTGGAAGAAGAATTCGAGGATGTCGCGGTAGCTGGTCTTCGCCGGGTCGAACAGGATCTCGATCGCCTCGGCGTGGTTGCCATGATTCCGGT
Source organism: Rhizobium sp. BK176 (assembly GCF_024808055.1). NCBI lineage: Bacteria > Pseudomonadati > Pseudomonadota > Alphaproteobacteria > Hyphomicrobiales > Rhizobiaceae > Rhizobium > Rhizobium sp. BK176. The sequence goes on from NZ_JANUBV010000008.1 coordinate 241,929, forward strand.
AGGTCGCATTGGCGACCTCGCCACCGGTATAGCCCACGCGAGTGGATACGACGCCAGGGAGCCGCCTGATGAGGTCCTGCATGCCCCAGAAGCAACCGCCCGCCAGTACCGCACGCTCTACAGTCATTGGAAACGTCCTTTCCAGTCAAACAATGGGCACAGACATCTGCGACCATTTCTTGGGCCATAGATGGGGATTGGCGCCCCATTTTGCCAGACCGCGTTTTGCCGTCTGCTTTTCAGGGCTAGCGGCTCAAGCTACCGCTTCATGTCGGGGCAGACATAGGGAGCCTTGACGGCGGCATAACTGCGCTCGACGAGATCCTTCACCGCGGAGATTTGAAGAGTGAGCCTATCAGTAGAGATCGTCTTGATCTTGGCCAGTATGATCGCGCCGTCCTCATCCCATGAAATCTCGTTGGCCGACGGCTGTTTCCATGACCTGAGAGCGTAGGTTTCCCAGCAAGAGTCGATAAGGAGTTTGCCTTTCGGCAAAAAGATCATCATTGGGCCTGGCAGACCGGATTGCGATTTGGTCTCCGTCCAAGGCGTACCAATCAGCGGGGACGCTGCAGACTTCTCGGCAGCAAGGGTCGGCGTTTGCACGGGATGGCGGGTCCTCGAACGGCCAGGAAATCTGCGCAGCCGATTGGGTCCTGCGGTTCAACCAATGCAACACCGGGTAGCAAGTCGGATCGGGTGTCGAGCCGTCCTCCGCCGTAAAATATGTCCCGGGGATCTGCGCGGAAGACTCGCGCTTAGCGCCTACACAAATACCGCCTGATCGACGCGATCCTCCGTACCGAAGAACTTCAGATAGCGTTGAACCTCCGCCGGGTCGCCGGTTGCCTTCTGCGGATTGTCCGATAGCTTCACGGCCGGGCGGCCGTTGGCGTCAATGACCTTGCAGACGATGGAGATGGGATTGAGCCCGGAGATCTCAGTCGGCGCGCAGCCGGCGAAGTCGTTGGTGAGGTTGGTGCCCCAGCCGAAACTCATCCGCACCTTGCCTTCGAAGTGCTTGTAGGTGTGGATGATCGCGTCGACATCGAGGCCATCCGAGAAAATAAGCAGCTTCTGGCGCGGATCGCGGCCCATCTTCTTCCACCATTCGATGATCTTCTCGCCGCCTTCGACGGGCGGTGCGCTGTCAGGTCGGAAGCCCGTCCAATCGGCGACCCATTCGGGCGCGTCGCGCAGGAACGCTGCCGTTCCGAACGCATCCGGCAACACGATCAGCAGGTTGCCGCCATAGAGCTTGTTCCAGTCCCGCAGCACCTTGTAGGGTGCGTTGTGCAGTTCCTTTTCGGTCTGGGCAAGGGCCGCGGCCACCATCGGCAGCTCGTGGGCGTTCGTGCCGACCGCTTCGAGATCTGAATCCATGGCGAGCAGCACGTTGCTGGTACCGGTGAAGGCAGGCCCGATGCCTTCCTTCAAGGCCTCGACGCACCAGCGCTGCCAAAGGAAGCTGTGGCGGCGGCGCGTACCGAAGTCGGAGATCCGCAGGCCAGGCAATTCGCGCAGCCGCTCCACCTTTTCCCACATCCGCGCTTTCGCGCGGGCATAAAGCACATCGAGCGTAAACGGTCCAAGCGCTTTCATGGCGGAGCGCGACCGCAGCTCGTTGATGATGGCGAGCGCTGGGATTTCCCACATGGTCGTGTCCTTCCACGATCCATGGAAGTCGAGCACGTACTGCCCGTCACGTTTCGACAGTTCGTATTCCGGCAGCTGGAAATGCGAGAGCCAGGCAAGGAACTCAGGCTCGAAAATCTGCGCGCGGCCGTAGAAGCTGTTACCAGCGAGCCAGATCGTTTCCTTCTTGGAGAGACGCAGGGTGCGGGCATGGTCGAGCTGCTCGCGCAGTTCGCCCTCGTCGATCTCTTCGGCCAAAAGCACGCGCTTGGTGCGGTTTATGAGCGTGAAGGTGGCGTTGACCTCAGGGTAGAGCTTCCAGATCATCTGCAGCATCAGCAGCTTATAGAAGTCCGTGTCGATCAGGCTGCGAACAATCGGATCGAGCTTCCAGGTGTGATTGTAGACGCGCCGCGCGATATCAGTCTTGGCCATGTACTCCGCCCATTCCCAAGCCGGGTAAGGTGCGCCGACCGGCGCACGAAAACCGGCTCGTGTGCTTTTCTTATCGAAAAATCAGCCGGTAAAGTCCAGCGCAAACAGAAAAGCACCCTGCCGGCGGTCCGACAGGATGCGTGGTAGTGACCGCCTTGACCCGCCCGCTCCTATTGTGCAGGAGGCTTGGGCGTTGCCGGCGCCGTGTTCGAGGCTGGCGGCTGAGTCGGTGTCTCGGTCGGCACCGCATTGCCGTTTTGCAGCGAGGGCGATGGTGTCGGTGCTAATTGCTGCGACTGGATCTGCTGTCCTGGCTGCTGGGGAGCGACATCCGCTGACTCTTTCTTGCCCCAGATTTCGACGGGAATCCATACGATGAAGGCGAGCACCAGCGCGACGATCAGGACCATGAGAATCCGGGTTCCCGTCCGGCCGTGTTTTGCCTTCACAGGTGAAATCGTCTCCTCGGCATGAAGCTTGCCGTCCGCTTCTTCCCAGCGCGTTTCCGTCTGCTGAGCCATGCTTGCCTCCTTCCGATGTCGCGCAAGCCGTCATCGGCTCGCCACCTCACCTCGGAGAAAAACGAACGGAAAGCAGCATGGTTCCGGCGCTTAGTAACCCATCTGCCGATCGACGACGAATTGCAGCGGCTCGCCGCCCTCGTAGCGGGCGATCTGGCGCTCGACGTGGCGGAAGAGCGCTGTCTCATCGGAAACTGCCGCATCGTGCGGCGTGATGAACACGTTTTCGAGCCCCCAGAGCGGATCGTCGGAGGCAAGCGGCTCGACTGCGAAGACGTCGATCGACGCGCCGCCGAGCACGCCGCCCTTAATCGCGGCGACGATGTCCGATTGCACCTGGCTCTTGCCGCGGCCTGCATTGATGAACACAGGCTTGCCGAGCGCACCACCCTGCCGCAGCTTCGAAAATAGCGCGGCATTGTAGAAGCCTGTCGTCTCCGGTGTCAGCGGCAGCAGGCCGACGAGGAAATCGGTCTTGGAGAGGAATTCATCGAGCTGGCTGGAATTGTAGGTTTCGACGCCGTCGATCTCCTTGCGGCTGCGCGACCAGCCGATGACATTGAAGCCCATGACCTTCAGCTTGTACGCTGCATCCTGGCCGAGCACGCCAAGGCCCATGATGCCGACGGTGATTTCGGCGGCCTCGGGCGGAACCAGCTTGCCCCAGATGCGCGCCCGCTGATCCTTGTCGTGCTGATGCTGCTGGCGGAGATGCATGAGGCACTGCATCACCACCCATTCGCTCATTCGCGTCGTCAGGCTGCGGTCGGAGAAGCGAATGATCGGGACGTCGGGCAGCCCCGGCAGGTTCATGAAGCTGTCGACGCCGGCGCCACCGGAGAAGATGACCTTCAGATTGGGCGCGCGGCTGAAAAGATCCGCGTCCGGCTTCCAGAGCAGCGCATAGTCGATGCCGGTCAGGTCGCGATCCTTGTTGGCGGGATCGGCGAGGTTGATGCTGCCGCGATCCGCAAAGGCCGTTTTCAGGATGCGGGCAACGGTTTCGGGGTCGAACTTGAGATCGACGAGAATGGGCGGTCTTGCGGACATGATCGTCTTTACTGTTGGACGGCGGGCGTCGGCACCGCCTCGATGTTGAAGGCGGCAGCCATCAGCGCCTTGGTATAGTCATCCTTCGGCGCACCGAAGATATCGGCGGACGATCCCTGTTCAACGACCTTGCCGAAGCGCATGACGATGACGTCGTTTGCCAGCGCCTTCACCACCTTCAGGTCGTGGCTGATGAAGAGGTAGGCGAGATCGTGCTTCTTCTGCAGATCTCGCAGGAGATCGACGACTTGCGCCTGGACGCTCATGTCGAGCGCCGAGGTCGGCTCGTCCAGCATCACGAAGCGTGGTTTCAGTACCATGGCGCGGGCTATGGCGATGCGCTGGCGCTGCCCGCCGGAGAATTCGTGCGGATAGCGCCAACGGGTCAGCGGATCGAGCCCGACCTCCTCCAGCGCCCAGCAGACCCGGCTGTCGCGCTCTTCATAGGAGAGCGACCGCTCATGCACCTTCAGACCCTCGGCAATGATGTCGCCGACCGACATGCGCGGGCTGAGCGAGCCATACGGATCCTGGAACACGACCTGCAGCTGGTTTCGCAGCGGTCGCATTTCCGTAAATGAATAGCTGGCTATATCCTCGCCGACGAAGCTGATCCGGCCCTGCGAGGAGATCAGCCGTGTCAGCGCGAGGCCGAGCGTCGTCTTGCCGGAACCGGATTCACCGACGACGCCGAGCGTCTGGCCAGCGCGCAGCTGCAGGTCGATGCCGTCGACGGCCTTCACATGATCGACGACCTTGCGCATCAGCCCGGCCTTGATCGGGAACCAGACGCGGATGTCGGATCCCTGCATCACGATCGGCTTCGAGGAATCGGCAACCGGTGGTTCACCGCGCGGCTCGGAGGCGAGCAGATGCCGCGTGTACTCATGCTTCGGATTGCGGAAGACTTCTTCCACCGTGCCGGTCTCGACGATCTTGCCTTTGGTCATGACGCAGACCCGATCGGCGAACTTGCGCACGATGCCGAGGTCGTGGGTGATGAACAGCATGGACATGCCATGCTGACCCTTCAGCTGCCGCAGCAATTCGAGGATCTGCGCCTGCACGGTGACGTCGAGCGCGGTCGTCGGCTCGTCGGCGATCAAAAGCTCCGGTCGGTTGGCGAGCGCCATGGCGATCATCACGCGTTGCCGCTGGCCGCCGGAAAGCTCGTGCGGATAGGCTTTCAGCCGCTTTTCCGGCTCGCGGATGCCGACCTGGTTCAGCAGTTCGAGTACCTTGGTGCGTGCCGCCTGACCGGTCACGCCCTGGTGCAGCTCGAGAATCTCTGCGATCTGCTTTTCGATCGTGTGCAGCGGGTTGAGCGATGTCATCGGCTCCTGGAAGATCATCGTGATGTCGTTGCCGCGCACCTCGCGCAACGCCTTGTCGGATGCCTTCAGGAGGTCTTTGCCCTTGAACAGGATTTCGCCGGAGGGATGGCTGGCCGCGGGGTAGGGGAGCAGCCGCAGGATCGAGTTGGCGGAGACCGACTTGCCCGAACCGGACTCCCCGACCAGCGCCACGACCTCGCCCTTGCGGATATCGAAAGAAACGTGATCGACAGCCAGCGATGTATCGCCGCCCTGGTGGAATGCCACCGAAAGATCGCGAACGGACAGCAGTGTTTCGGCAGCGTCACTCATTGAAACGTCTTCCTGGGATCGAATGCGTCACGAACCGCCTCGCCGATGAAGATCAACAGCGACAGCATGATCGACATGGTGAAGAACGCGGTCAGTCCGAGCCACGGCGCCTGCAGGTTGGCCTTGCCCTGTGCGATCATCTCGCCGAGCGACGGCGAGCCCGGCGGCATGCCGAAGCCGAGGAAGTCGAGCGAGGTCAGCGTGGTGATCGAGCCCGACAGGATGAACGGCAGGAAAGTCAGCGTCGCCACCATCGCGTTCGGCAGAAGATGCCGCCACATGATCGTCCTGTTGCCGACGCCCAGCGCTCTCGCCGCTCTGACATACTCGAAATTGCGCGCCCGCAGGAACTCGGCGCGTACGACGCCGACGAAGCCGACCCAGGAGAAGAGCAGCATGATCCCAAGCAGCACGAAGAAGCCGGGCGGCAGGATCGCCGCGATAATCAGCAGAATGTAGAGCACCGGCATCGACGACCAGATCTCGATGAAGCGCTGCAGTAAGAGGTCCGTCCAGCCGCCGAAATAGCCCTGGATCGCACCGGCGGTGACGCCAATGACGGCCGAGCAGATCGTCAGTACCAGGCCGAAGAGCACGGAGATGCGGAAGCCGTAGATGACGCGGGCAAGCACGTCACGCGCCTGATCGTCCGTGCCGAGCCAATTGAGGTTGCCGAAGTTGCAGCCGGGATCGGAAGCACCCTGCGGATATCCGGAGCAGCGCTCCTCCTTGCTCATCATCCAGAAGGGCGCCGTCGGCGCCGAATGCGGGATGTTCGAGTTGACGGACCGATAGGAGTAGTGGATCGGCGGCCAGATCATCCAGCCGTTGGCATTGATCTCGTCCGAGATCACGTCGGAGCGGTAATCGGTTTCCGCCAGAAACCCGCCGAACTTCTCCTCGGGGTAGTTGACCAGCACAGGGAACAGGATCTCGCCCTTGTAGGAGGCGATGATCGGCCGGTCGTTGGCGATGAACTCGGCAAACAGGCTGAGCACGAACAGCACGAGGAACAGCCACAAGGACCAGTAGCCGCGCCGGTTGGCCTTGAAGTTCTTCCAGCGCCTGATGTTGGTCGGCGACAGCAGCCCCTTGCGCGGCGGCTTGACCGGCGTTGCGGTCGTCGGATTGGCGGCGGTGTCCATCACACATCCCTCCGCTCGAAGTCGATGCGCGGATCGATCCATGTGTAGATCAGGTCGGAAACCAGGCTGACGAACAGGCCGAGCAGCGAGAAGATGTAAAGGGTCGCAAAGACGATCGGGTAGTCGCGGTTGACCACTGAGAGATAGCCGAGCCGCCCCAGCCCATCGAGCGAGAAGATGTTCTCGATCAGCAGCGAGCCGGTGAAGAAGGCGGAGATGAAGGCGCCGGGGAAACCGGCGATGATGATCAGCATGGCGTTGCGGAACACATGGCCGTAAAGCACCTGCCGTTCGTTCAGCCCCTTCGCCCGCGCTGTCACCACATATTGCTTCTTGATCTCCTCGATGAAGGAGTTCTTGGTCAGCAGCGTTGTCGTTGCAAAGGCGGCCAGCGAAAGCGAGATCAGCGGCAGCGTCAGGTGCCAGAAGTAGTCGAGCGGCTTCTGCCACCAGGCGAGCTGGTCGAAATTGTCGGAGACGAGGCCACGCAGCGGGAACCAGTCATAGAAGGATCCGCCGGCAAAGAGCACGATCAGCAGGATACCGAACAGGAAGCTCGGGACGGCGTAGCCAATGATGATGATACCCGAGGTCCAGACGTCGAAGGTCGAGCCGTCCTTGACCGCCTTGCGGATGCCGAGCGGGATCGAGATACCGTAGGAAAAGATCATGATCCAGATGCCGAGCGAGGCGGAAACCGGCAATTTTTCCTTGATCAGTTCGAGAACCGTGGTGTTGCGGAAGAAGCTCTCGCCGAAGTCGAAGCGGATGTAGTTCCACATCATCTCGCCGAAGCGCGTCAGCGGCGGCTTGTCGAAGCCGAACTGCTTTTCGAGCTTCTTGATCAGTTCAGGATCAAGCCCCTGCGCGCCGCGGTACTTCGAGCCGCCTTCGTCGAGGCCACCGCCGCCGAGAAGATCGCCGCCACCGCCTGAAAGCCGCGAGTCGGCGCCTTGCGCATCGCCGGTCAGCTGCGCAATTACCTGCTCGACCGGACCGCCCGGCGCGAACTGGATGACGGTGAATGAGATAGCCATGATGCCGATAATGGTCGGGATCATCAGAAGCAGGCGGCGAAGGATATAGGCTCCCATCAGCGAGCGGCCTCCGGGGGTTTCTGTCGTAGGCTGTCCAGTCTAACGCCGCTCAATCGTCAACCTTCCTTTGCCGGTCAGTCCCGGCACTGATCATGTCCGAAGTGATTCGGTTGGCCCATTTGGAGCCCAGCCGTCAGGCCAATGCAAGTCCGCTCATTTCTTGGCGGAAGACGACCACCAGACATCAGGGAAACCGGTCGAGTAGGTCGGATATTCGGCCGGCCGGGTGATCGTGTTCCAGTAGGTGATCGACTGCGTATCGCGGTAGAACAGCGGTACTACGTAGTGGCCCGCCAACAGCACGCGGTCGAGCGCCTTGATCGCCGCCACCTGCTCGTCTCGATCAGGCGCGAAGATCACCATGCGGATCAGCGCGTCGATTGCTGGGTCTGAAATGCCGGCATAGTTGCGCGAGCCCTGCTGGTTGGAGGAGCCGGAACCCCAGTAGTCCGCCTGTTCGTTGCCGGGGTTCATCGTCTCGGCCCACACGTTCCAGATCATGTCGTAGTCGAAGCTGCGCACGCGATTGGTATATTGCGAGGCGTCGACGGTGCGCACCCGCACATCTATGCCGATCTTCTTGAGGTTGTTGGCATAGGGCACGGCCCAGCGCTCGAAGATCGGGCTCGACAGCAGGATCTCGAAGCTCATCGGCTTGCCGGTCTGCGTGTTGACCATGCGGTTGCCCTTGATCTCCCAGCCGGCTTCCTTCAGCAGCTTGATCGCGGTGCGCAGGTTATCGCGGCTCTTCTGCGGGTCGCCGCCGACAGGGTTTGAATAGGTCGTGGTGAAAATCGAAGGCGAGAGCTTGTCCTTGAGGCCGGTGAGGATTTCGAGCTCGCGCCCCTGGGGTAGGCCGGAGGAAGCAAGCTCGGTATTCCAGAAATAGCTGTCGATGCGCTTGTAGCTATTGAAGGCGACAGTGCGGTTCAGTTCCTCGAAATCGAAACCGTAATTCAGCGCCTCGCGCACCTTCTCGTCCTTGAACGTGTCACGGCGGGTGTTCAGCACCATGGCCTGCATGATGCCGGTGGCGCGCAGTGCGTTCGGCACGTCCTCTTTCTTCACGCGGCCTTCCTTGACGGCGGGGAAATCATAGCCGGTCGCCCAGCGCGCGGCGAGAGTCTCCTGCCAGAAGTCGCTGTTGCCGGCGCGGAAGGCTTCGAACTCAACGTCACGGTCGGCATAGTAGGTGTAGGTGATCGAGCCGAAATTGTTCTGCCCGACATTCACGTTGAGGTCCTTGCCCCAATAGTCGTCGCGCAGCTCGTAGCGGATCGTCGCCCCTGCCGAGAATGCGGCGATCTTGTAAGGCCCGGAGCCCATGACCGGTTCCAGCGTCGTCTTGGCGATATCGCGCGGCTTGCCGTCGGCCCCCGTGCCTTCCCACCAGTGCTTCGGCACCACCACGAGCTGACCTAGGATATTGGGAAGCTCCTTGTTGTTCTTCTCGTCGAAGGTGAAGGTCACGTCGCGCTCGCCCGATTTCTCGGCCTTGACCACATGCTTGTAGTAGTTGGAAGCGAGCGGGTTGAGCTCCTTGACCTTGTCGAAGCTGAAGATCACGTCCTCAGGCGTGACGGGCTTGCCATCCGCCCACTTCGCCTCGGCGCGCAGCCGGAACGTCGCGCTCGAGACGTCGTCGGGATAGGAAAGCCCTTCCGCAAGCAGCCCGTAGGAGGCGAGCAGCTCGTCGTCCGCCGATTTCATCAGCGTCTCGAACGGCAGCGTCAGGCCGACCGCTGTTTGGCCCTTAGAAAGCAGCGGGTTGAACGTGTCGTAGGTGCCGGATGCCGATAACCTGAGATTACCGCCCTTCGGCGCATCCGGATTGACGTAGTCGAAATGTTTGAAGCCCGGCTTGTATTTCAGCTCGCTGATGACGGAACTGCCGATGCGGAAATTTGGCTCCTGGGCAACGGCCTGCACGGGCAACGCTATTGTGCCGAGAAGAGAAAAGACCACAGCAAGTTTCGACCACGTAAGCGCCATTCGCCAACCCCGATTGTTTTTCTGCTTTCGCCGACAATAGGCGAAAAGCAGGCGAAAAACAGGTGATGTGGGAGTTTTTGTCTGGCTCGCGAGATCGTGACCATTTGTTGCTCGGGCAAGCCTGGCTCATTCCCTGCTGTGCAAAACATCGATTCACCAAAATTGCTTTTCACGGTAGATTCGATTGCAAATCACTCGGCCTTGCGCCGCAGACGCTCAGGACATGGCATGGCTTTCCATACCACCAGGACTTTCCAGACATTTTTGAAATTGGCGTTCGCCGGCCTGCTTGGCACAAGCCTTGTTGCCGGCGAAGTCGGTGCCGAGCAGAAGCAACCGAGTCCCGGCAGCGCCAAGGCGATTTTCGGCTCCGTTTCCCTGCCGAACCAGGGAACAGCTCAGCCTTATGGCTTCTATGCCAAAGGCTGCATGTCCGGCGCCGTCGCGTTGCCGGTCGATGGACCCACGTGGCAAACCATGCGGCTTTCGCGCAATCGCCGCTGGGGCAATCCCGCCATGATCTCGCTCTTGGAGCGGCTGTCTCGCGATGCGGCAAAGTATGACGGATGGCCTGGTCTGCTCGTCGGCGACATCTCGCAGCCGCGCGGTGGACCGATGTTCAACGGTCATGCGTCACACCAGATCGGACTTGATGCCGACATCTGGCTGACGCCGATGCCCGCTCACCCACTCAGCATCGAAGAACGCGAAACGCTGCCCTTCACGACGATGCTGCAGAAGAACGCGTTCCTGACAATCAACCCCAACGTCTGGACCGAATCGCGCGCCAGGCTGTTGATGCGTGCGGCGAGCTATCCGCAGGTGGAGCGGATTTTCGTCAATCCAGCCATCAAGAAGAAGATGTGCGATACCTGGACGGGAGACCGCACCAATCTTGGCAAGCTGCGCCCGATCTACGGCCACGATTCGCACTTCCACATCCGCATCAAGTGCCCACCGGGCTCAACCGCCTGCAAGCCGCAAGCGCCGGTGCCAACTGACGACGGATGCGGAAAGCCGCTGGCATGGTGGTTCACCAAGGAACCCTGGGCGCCGCCGAAGCCACCGAAGCCCGGCACGAAGCCGGTCAAGCCGCGCGAAGTGATGGTTTCCGACCTTCCGAACGCCTGTGCCGCGGTTCTCGCAGCGCCGTCCGTCGACTCTATCCAGGCCGCGACGTTCGGCGGTGCTCCCGGTGCTCCCGGTGCTCCCGGCGCGCCCGCGGTTGCGCCTATGGCGGTGATGCCTGCCGCGACGTCCGACGAGGCGCTGCCCGACATCGGCCCGGTACCGGACGACAAGCCGTCCGGCGAGTGACGCATTGCCAGCACTGCAGCGGTCTTTCAAAAGACGGGCGCTTCGTATAGAAGCAGCCAAATCGATTGAATTTTCAGGCGGAGGTCCTTTTCATGGCCGGCGGCAAGTGCCTTGCATTGATTGCGCATGACCAGAAGAAGGACGACATGGCGGAGTTTGCCCGCCGCAACCGCGAGACATTCGCGAACTGGAAGATCGTTGCCACCGGTACAACGGGCGGCCGGGTGCTGGAGGCCGCTCCCGATCTCGATGTAACCCGCCTGAAAAGCGGCCCGCTCGGCGGCGACCAGCAGATCGGCGCCCTGATTGCGACCGGCGAAGTCGATGCTCTGATCTTTTTTGTCGATCCGCTGACGCCGATGCCGCATGATGTCGACGTCAAGGCTTTGATGCGGCTTGCAATCGTCTACGATATCCCGATGGCGCTGAACGAGGCGACCGCCGACAAGCTTATTGCCACCCTTCACGCGTAACCGGCGCTTGAAAGCGCCTCGCAGGGAAACTGCCATGCAACTCGACACCAGCGACACCGTCATGCCCTTTCCGATCCTGATCGGCGATATCGGCGGCACCAATGCCCGTTTTTCCATTATTCCGGATGCCGAGGCAGAGCAGATCCATTTTCCCAATGTCCGCACCGCCGATTTTGAGACGATCGATGATGCGATCCGCAGCTGCATTCTGGAAAAGAGCAGCCTGCGGCCGCGTTCGGCGATTCTGGCCGTTGCCGGGCCGATCAGCGCTGACGAAATTCCGTTGACGAACTGCGACTGGGTCGTGCGTCCGCGAACGATGATAGACGGTCTCGGTATCGAGGACGTTCTTGTCGTCAACGACTTCGAGGCACAGGCACTCGCAATCTCGGATCTCTCTGACGAACATCGTGAGCAGCTGGGCGACGCGTCCGGCGAGATGATCGCCTCGCGTCTCGTCCTCGGCCCCGGCACCGGTCTCGGTGTTGGCGGGCTCGTGCATGCACGTGGCGCGTGGATCCCCGTGCCAGGCGAGGGTGGCCACGTCGATCTCGGGCCGCGCACCGCACGCGACCTGCAGATCTTCCCCTATGTGGAAACGATCGAAGGCCGAGTATCGGCCGAGCAGATCCTCTGCGGCCGCGGCATCGTCAATCTCTACCGGGCGATCTGCACGGTGGATGGCATTGCCCCGGTCTATTCCGATCCGGCGGACATCACCTCCCATGCGTTGGCCGGTTCCGACGCCGTTGCCGTCGAGACGATCAGCCTGTTCTCTACCTATCTCGGCCGCGTTGCCGGCGATATGGCGATGATCTTCATGGCCCGCGGCGGCGTGTTTCTGTCGGGTGGCATCCCGCAGAAGATCCTTCCAGCACTGAAGAAACCGGAATTTCGCGCGGCGTTCGAGGACAAGGCGCCGCATTCCGAGCTATTGGCGACGATCCCGACCTATGTCGTAACGCACCCCCTCGCGGCTCTTGCCGGGCTGTCGTCGTATGCCCGCAAGCCCGAGAGTTTCGGGGTCTCGACCGACGGCCGTCGCTGGCGGGCCTAACGGCTCTGGTCAAAAGGCCGTCAACTCTTTATAGAGCCGCGCGAGCGCACGCAGTCATGAGGGCTCGCGTGTCCTGACACACAGGAAGACTGATTTTTGCAATCACCCGACACCCAGAAGACGCCCGTTAACAGCGACAGCATCACCGGCATCTTGAAGCGCATCCTCGCGGAAAACGGCCGTGATCATCTGTGGGGCTATGTTTTTGCGATCACCTGCCTCGTCATCGTCGCCCTGTCGACGGCGTATACCGCCTGGATCATGAAGTCCGTCGTCAATGAGGCGTTCCAGAACCGGCGTGCGGATATTGTCTGGGCGATCTGCTTTACAATTTTCATTGCCTTCGTCGCGCGCGGTTTCGCGAGCTACGGCCAGGCGGTGGTGCTCTCGAAGATCGGCAACAATATCGTGGCGCGATATCAGCAGCGTGCCTATTCGCACCTGATGAAGCTGTCGCTCGGCTACTTCAACCAGACGCGCTCGGCCCACGTCGTTTCGCAGCTCAATCAAAACATCAGCGGCATTCGCGATGTGATGAACCTGACGATCACCTCGACCGTGCGCGACCTTCTGACGTTCGTCTCGCTGCTGGCGGTGATGATCATCCAGGATCCGCTGCTGAGCCTCGCGGTGTTTGTTCTGGCGCCGCCTCTTCTTTACGCATTGCGATATGTGTCGAAGCGGCTTCGTACCGCGACAAAAGACGCGATCCACGTAAACAACCATGTCGCAGGCGCGATGCAGGAAACGATCCAGGGCATCGCTATCGTCAAGGCCTTCACCATGGAAGGCCAGCTGGAAGGCAAGGTTGACAGGCTCGTCGAGAGCGCAGAACGGCGCGCGAACCGGATCGCCCGCCTGTCGGAACGGACGGCACCGCTGACGGAAAGCTTTGCCGGCCTCGCGGTCGCCAGCGTCCTTGCCTATGCCGCCTACGGCACGATCTATAACAACATTCCACCGGGCGCCTTCTTCTCTTTCGTCACAGCGTTGCTGCTCGCATACGATCCCGCACGCCGCCTCGCGCGCCTGCAGGTGCAGATGGAGCGCGCTGTCGTCAACGCCCGCATGATCTACGAATTCCTCGACACGGTCCCGCATCAGCGCGACGTGCCGGACGCGAAGGCGCTCGTCGTCACGGACGCCAAAATCGAATTCCGCAACGTTTCCTTCGCCTACGGCGAGGATGAAGTGTTGCGCGATGTCAGCTTCTTCGCCGAAGGCGGCAAGACCACGGCGCTGGTTGGTCCGTCCGGCGCCGGCAAGTCGACGATCATCACCCTCATTCCGCGCTTCTATGATCCGAAGGCCGGTCAGATTCTGATCGATGGTCAGGACATCGCGCACGTAACGAAGCAGTCGCTGCGCGAGCAGCTGGCCTATGTTTCCCAGCAGCCGTACCTCTTCGAGGGCACGATTCGCGACAACATCCGGTATGGCCGCCAAGAGGCGACCGACGAGGACGTCGAACGCGCGGCCCGCCTGGCCTATGCGCATGAGTTCATTCTTGCGCAGCCGCAGGGCTACGACACGCCGGTCGGCGAGAATGGCGTGACGCTCTCCGGCGGTCAGCGCCAGAGGCTCTCCATCGCCCGCGCGCTGGTCCGCAACGCTCCGATCCTGCTGCTCGACGAGGCGACCTCGGCGCTCGACACCGAGTCCGAGGCGGCCGTTCAGAAGGCGCTCGATGAGGCCATGGTCGGCCGCACAGTGGTCGTGATCGCCCACCGTCTTTCGACCGTCGTCCGCGCCGACAAGATCGTCGTCATGCAGCAGGGCCGCATCATCGAAGAGGGCAACCACGACAGCCTTGCGCGGCGCAGCGACGGTCTCTACGCTCGACTCAACAATCTGCAGAGGCCGGCCGCCTCCGATGCCCGCTGACAATAGGATGATCGACTGACATGAGCGATGCTGCGATGAAACTGGTGGTGGTTGGCGCAGCAGGGCGCATGGGGCAGACGCTCATCCGTCTCATTCACGCCATTGACGGCGTGACATTGCATGCCGCCGTCGAGCGCACCGGCTCGCCCTTCCTCGGCAAGGACGCCGGCGAAATTGCCGGTCTCGGCCCGAATGGCGTGATCATCGGCGATGATCCGCTGGCGGCCTTTCTCCATGCCGAAGGCGTTCTCGATTTCACGTCGCCCGCCGGCACGGTGGAATTCGCCGCCTTGGCGGCCCAGGCACGCATTGTCCACGTCATCGGCACGACCGGCTGCTCGGTCGACGACGACGCGAAGATCGCGGCTGCTGCCCGTCACGCCCGTGTCGTGAAATCAGGCAATATGGGCCTCGGCGTCAACCTGCTCAGCGTCCTCGTCGAACAGGCGGCTCGTGCCCTGGAACCTGCCGACTGGGATATCGAAGTTCTCGAAATGCATCACAAGCGCAAGGTCGATGCACCCTCAGGCACCGCACTGCTGCTTGGCGACGCGGCGGCCAAGGGCAGAGGCATCGACCTCGCCTCGCATTCGGTGCGGGTGCGCGACGGTCACACCGGCCCGCGCGAGCAGGGCACCATCGGCTTTGCGACGCTGCGCGGCGGCTCCGTCGTCGGCGAGCATTCGGTGATCTTCGCCGGCGAGGGCGAAACCGTAACGATGTCGCACAGCGCCACCGACCGCTCGATCTTCGGCCGCGGCGCCGTCAAGGCAGCGCTCTGGGCGCGCGACAAGAAGCCCGGTCTCTATTCCATGCTCGACGTGCTCGGGCTTTCTTCAAAGTAATCTTTTTCGGAGGCATTTTTCATGAGCGGCACTCTCGTCCTCGTTCGCCACGGCCAGAGCGACTGGAACCTCAAGAACCTTTTCACCGGCTGGAAGGACCCTGACCTGACCGAACTCGGCATTCAGGAAGCCAACACCGGCGGCAAGGCGCTCGCCGATTACGGCATCAAGTTCGACGTCGCCTTCACCTCGGATCTGAAGCGCGCCCAGGACACGCTGAAGATCATCCTCGACAACGTCGGTCAGCCGGACCTCAAGGCCTTCAGGGATCAGGCGCTGAACGAGCGCGACTACGGCGATCTCTCCGGTCTCAACAAGGACGACGCCCGCGCCAAGTGGGGTGAAGAGCAGGTCCATATCTGGCGCCGCTCCTACGATGTTCCGCCTCCGGGCGGCGAAAGCCTGCGCGACACCGGCGCCCGCGTCTGGCCGTACTACCTGACCGAAATCCTGCCCCGCGTCCTGCGCGGCGAAAAGGTGCTGGTCGCCGCCCACGGCAACTCGTTGCGCTCTCTGGTCATGGTTCTTGACCGTCTGACCAAGGAACAGATCCTGGCGCTGAACCTCGCGACCGGCGTTCCGATGGTCTACAAGCTCAACGCCGACTCGACCGTCGCTTCCAAGGAAGTGCTTGGCGATATGTCCGGCGCGCATTGATATCGATTGCGCCTCGCACGTCCGGCTGCGCGGCGCTTTCCAGCCTTGTCGCCACCAGCTTACTAGCTCTTTGACGTGGCTCCCGCCCGGGGCGCCTTTGCTCGGGCCGCCTCGAAATCCGGCAGGCGGTTGGCGATCCACTGCCAGAGCGTCACCACCTCCACCAGAAGCTCGCCGCCGAGCGGCGTCAGTTCATACTCCACCCGCGGCGGCACCTGTGGGTAGAGCGTCCGCGTCACCAGCCCGTCGCTTTCGAGCGTCCGCAGTGTCTGCGTCAGCACCTTCTGGCTGATCCCCTCGACCCGCTCCAGAACCCGCGAAAAGCGCAAGGGGGCCTTGGCCTCGGCAAGGATGTGCATGACGCGCAGCGGCCACTTTGCGCTGGCGCGCTCCAGCATCTCGCGGGCCAGCGCATCCTGCGCGTCGGTCAGTGTCTCGCAAAAATCGAATGTACCATCGTCCAGGTCAGTTACCATTAGGTATGTATAGCTCCTGCGGGTGCCTTCTTTCAAGATGAAACCGACTTGCCTATATGGTCTTGCGACGGATCAAGGAGATTTTGGATGTCACAGGTTTGGTTGATTACAGGCAGCTCTCGCGGCCTCGGCAGGGCGCTTGCGGAAGCGGTGCTGGCGGCAGGGCACAAGCTGGTCGCGACCGCGCGCGATCCATCGCAGCTAGAGGATATCAAGCACCGCTACCCCGCCAATGTCTTGACGATTCCTCTTGATGTGACCGACGAGCAATCGGCCGCATCAGCCGTGAAGGCAGCGGTTGAGACGTTCGGACGCCTCGACGTGCTCGTCAACAATGCAGGCTACGGCGACGTCGGATCGATCGAGGATACCAGCCTTGCCGATTTCCGCGCCCAGATCGAAACCAACCTGTTTGGAACAATCATCGTCACCAAGGCGGCGCTGCCGCTGATGCGCGAGCAGGGTTCCGGTCACATCATCCAGTTTTCCTCCGTCGGCGGCCGCATCGGCCCAGCCGGCCGCGCGCCTTATGCGGCCGCAAAGTGGGGCGTCGAAGGTTTCTCGGAGGTGCTTTCCCGGGAAGTCGGTCCGCTCGGCATCAAGGTGACGATCATCGAGCCCGGCGGCTTCAGGACCGATTTTGCTGGCGCCTCTACCACGCTCCGAGAAGGGCGCCCGGAATACGAAGACACCGTCGGCAAGATGGCCCGCTACCAGCGCGACTACAACGGCAAACAACCGGGCGATCCAGCAAAGGCGGCCACGGTAATCATCCATGTCGCCGCTCTCGCTGAACCACCGCTGCGCCTGTTGCTCGGCAGCGATGCGGTGCGCGGCGTCGAGCAGAACGATGCGGTGCGAGCCAAGGAGCATGTGGCCTGGCGGGATCTCAGTGTCTCCACCGACTTCGAGCCCGGTCGCTGATGCCTCCATCCACGGTCGCCTTTCTGCACGCGGCTGGGCGTGAAATTTAGGCTCTGCCGGTCTGAGCACTACTTGGCCGCAGAAGCCAAGTACACAGGATGAGGGCGGCGACCGCTCCGGCAATCTCGGCGAGCCAGAATCCCGGCAGGTCGACCGGACGGATCCCGGAGAAGGTGTTGGTCAACGATCGTGCCAAAGCGACGGCGGGATTGGCGAACGAGGTCGAGGCAGTGAACCAATAGGCGGCCGTGATGTAGAGCCCCACCAGCCAGGGCACTGCTTTTTGTTCGAACTTGACGCTGGCGAGGATCACCGCCACCAGCCCGAACGTTGCAACGCCTTCTGAAAACCACTGCGCGCCGCCGGTACGGACCTTGGTCGACATTTCAACAAGTGGCAGGGCGAACATCAGGTGAGCGGCGATCGTGCCAGCCACGCCGCCGACGATCTGAGCCAGGATGTATCCCCCAAAGTCGCGCTTCGGCAACCTGCGGGAGAGAGCGAAAACCAGCGAGACCGCAGGATTGAATTGGGCGCCGGAGATCGGGCCGAGGATGGTGATCAATACCACCAGGATCGCGCCCGTCGCCAGCGTGTTACCCAACAGTGCCAGGCCGACATCCTGGGTGAGCGATGCCGCCATGATGCCGGAGCCGACCACTGTTGCGACAAGCATCGCTGTCCCGAGCGCTTCTGCAACCAGCCGGCGCGGCAGATCAAACCCGGCCATCAGCTTGCCTTGGGCTGCCGGATGCTGGTGCCTTCGAGGGCGCCGATCTGGCGCAGGTGCGTTTCCAGCGCAAGCTTGTCGATCGAGGACAGCGGCAGGCTCAGAAAAGCAGTGATACGATTCTTCAGGAAGCGGGCGGCTTGCGCGAAGGCGCGGCCCTTGTCGACTTCGCTGCCTTCGACGGTAGCGGGATCCTCAACACCCCAATGAGCAGTCATGGGATGGCCAATCCACACCGGACAGGCCTCGCCGGCTGCGCTGTCGCAGACCGTGAAGATGAAGTCCATCTCCGGAGCGCCTGGCGCGGCGAATTCGTCCCAGTTCTTCGAACGGAATCCGGTCGACGGATAGCCTTGCGCTTGCAGCTCCTTCAATGCGTAAGGGTTGACCTCTCCCTTCGGCTGGCTGCCGGCCGAATACGCTTTGAACCGGCCTTTGCCTTCCGTGTTGAGAATGGATTCGGCCAGGATCGAGCGAGCGGAATTGCCGGTGCAAAGAAAGAGCACGTTGTAGGTGCGGTCGGTGGTCATTGCAGTTCCTCCTCCATCTTAGGGGCGCAACAGGCCGCAACCTCGGCGGCGGGCGCGCAGATTTCCGGGTGTCCGGAGCAGCAGTCTTCCATCAGGAAGCGAACCAGGCCGCCGAGCGCCTCGTAGTTTGCGGTGTAGATGATCGATCGGGATTCTCGCTGTTGCGCGATCAGGCCAGAGCGTTCCAGTTCCTTCAGGTGGAAGGAGATGTTGGAGGGCGATACCTCCGCCTGTTCTGCGATTGCGCCCGCCGCCATGCCTTTTGGGCCGGCGACCACGAGCATGCGGATGATTTGCAGGCGGGTTTCCTGAGATAGCGCGCCGAACGCAACGAGGGCTTGACGTTGATCCATATTTCAACAATCCTTGAATAATTGAAATTAGGAATAACGCAGATGGATACGATCGACAATAGCAAAGTTCAGGAAGACGATATCACGCTCTGCCAGCTACTCGGCGTGCTTACGGGCGCCAACGATTTTCCGCTGATATTCTACTACGACGGACGACCGGTGAAGCCGGGCTATCATGTCACCGAGGTAAAGGCCGGCCAGTTCTCGGCGCTGGACTGCGGTGCCAACCGGGAAGCATGGACGGAGATCTTCGTTCAGCTTTGGGATATCGAGGAGGACGACCGTACCCATATGCCTGCCGGCAAATTCCTCGCGATCATCCGCAAGGTTACTGAGGCCGTGAAGATCGACGATTCAGCCAAATTGACATTCGAAGTCAGCGACGGCGTTCAACCGATGCAGCTTTACCGCGCCGCGATGCCAGTGCTGCGCGACGGCACCGTGCACGTCGACCTGTCGCCGCGGCCGGCGAGCTGCAAGCCGCGCGATCGCTGGCTTGCGGAACAGCCCGCACAATCTTGCTGTATTCCCACTGCGAGCGCGAAGCCGGTTGACGCTGAGCCGAGCGCGTGACTGTCGGGCGAGGGCGGCTGATCAACGCCAGGTTTCAGACGCGCCCTCTCAATTCTCGATCGTGAACTGTACGCGGTCGGCCGCAAACCGGCTGATCGCATATTGCACCGGCACGCCTTCGAGGTCGGTGTTGACGGCCTTGGTGATCAGCAGGATCGCGCCGGGCGCCAGTTCGAGTGCTGCGGTATCCGCCTCATCGGCATGGACGGCGGTGATCTCGGTGGTCGCGCGCACGTAGTCGGATAGTCCAAGCTCCGCAAAGGCCTTGGTGATCGATTCCGTCCGCTTGTAGGCGTCGGGCATGCCGCCGAAGCGCGCGGCCGGAAACCACGCCGTCGCGCAGGAGACCGGGCGGCCATCGGCCTTGCGCACCGTTTCCATGCGCACGACAGGCTCGCCCGGCCGGATCTTCAGCCCGCGCGCCACGTCCGCGTCAGCCTTCTCCTCCGAATGGGAAAGCAGCAGTGCGCGCATCTCGCGCGCCTGCTCGCCGATCCCTGTTGTAAACCGGGTGCGCTTGGTGATCGGAAAGTTCAGCCGCTCCTTGCGCTCGATCAGCGTGCCGCGCCCCTGCACGGCGCGCACGATACCCTCCTGGGCAAGGGCAGCGATCGCGCTTCTGACTGTATGTCTGTTGACGCCGAACTGCAGCGCCAGCACCGTCTCCGGCGGCACCATGCCGGTCTCGTCATAGGCACCGGCGCTGATCGCCTGGCGAATGCGGTCGGCGATCTGCCGCCACAGCGCCACGCCCGTCTGTCTTTGTACCTGCCCCGCCATTTTACCCCTTGATGTCACACGCTTGTCATGTCGCCGATTTAAGCGTAACCATATCTTGTATAGTTGTCTATATCAATAAACATTTAAAGGATGTGGCGATGACCTTAGCGGAAAAGAATGAGCCGGGGGCAGGTGGGCGCAAGCGCGTCGTCGACCTGCTTGCGCGTGCGGAGCGGCAGGAGCTGGTCGCGGCTTGGGACAAGCTGGCGGAAAAGCCGGCGGTCCAGCCTGTGCGCGGACCGGAAACGGGCCTCGTCATGGTCCGGGGTCGGATGGGCGGCGGCGGTGCGCCGTTCAACCTCGGTGAGGTGACGGTGACCCGCGCCACCGTGCGCCTTGCCTCGGGCTCAGTCGGTCACGCCCAGGCGCTCGGCACCGATCGTGAGAAGGCCCGGCTCTCCGCCATCTTCGACGCCCTCTGGCAGGAGCAGACCACACAATCCTTCGTCGAGCAGGCGCTGCTGCAGCCGGTCGCCGCACGCGTGGCGGATGCCGATCGCCGCAAGGCCGATGAGACGGCAGCAACCCGCGTCGATTTCTTCACCATGGTTCGCGGAGACGACTGATGAGCCTCAAGACGGAAGTTCTGACTGGTGGCTTTGCCGAGCCGGTCTTCCACGCCCAGCGGGTTTTCAAGCTGATGATGGATGCGATGGCGCGTCCGGGCACGATCCAGACGGTTTCCCCCGATGCTTTGCCGCCGGCCCCCCTCGGCGTTGCGGCAGGCGCGATCGCGCTGACGCTCTGCGATCACGATACCCCGGTCTGGCTGTCATCAGGTCTCGCGAAATCCGCCGTGCCGCAATGGCTCGGCTTCCACACCGGCGCGCCTGTCACGCCGGAGAAGGCCGAAGCGCGCTTCGCCTTCGTCGAAGCCGGAACGCCTCTGTCGTCCTTCGGTCTCTTTGCCGCCGGCACCCAGGAGTATCCTGACCGTTCGACGACACTGGTCATCGAACTGGCGGATATCGAAGGCGGCCGCAAGCTGGCGCTCATGGGCCCTGGCATCAAGACGGTCACCGATATCGCGCCGCTTGGCCTGCCCGACACCTTCCTGCGCCTCTGGACGGAGAACCGCGCCCTCTTCCCGCGCGGCATCGACATCGTGCTGACCTCGGGCAGCCGGTTCGTCTGCCTGCCGCGCACCACCAAGATCACCGCAACGGAGATGTGACCCATGTATGTTGCTGTCAAAGGGGGCGAAGCCGCCATTGCCAACGCCCATCGCCTGCTGGCGGATCGCCGTCGCGGTGACCGTTCGTTGCCGGCTATCGGTATCGACCAGATCGTCGCGCAGCTGGCGCTGGCCGTCGACCGTGTCATGGCCGAAGCCTCGCTCTACGATCGCACGCTTGCCGCTCTCGCCGTCCGCCAGTCGCGCGGCGACATGATCGAGGCGATCTTCCTGCTTCGCGCCTATCGCACGACGCTGCCGCGCTTCGGTTATAGCAAGCCGGTCGATACCGCCCGCATGAAGATCGAGCGCCGCGTCTCCGCCACCTACAAGGATCTGCCGGGCGGCCAGCTGCTCGGTCCGACCTTCGACTATACGCATCGCCTCCTCGACCCTTCGCTGCTGTCAGACGAAGCCGTCGAGGAGCCGACACTTCGCGATGCCGAATCCGGCCGCGTCATGCGCGTTTCGGAAATTCTGGCACAGGAAGGCCTGATCGAGGGCGATGGCGAAATGCCCGAGGATCACGAGATCGGCGACCTGACGCGCGAGCCGATGGAATTCCCGATGACCCGCGATCTGCGCCTGCAGGCGCTGGCCCGCGGCGACGAAGGCTTCCTGCTGGCGCTCGGCTATTCGACCCAGCGCGGTTACGGCCGCAACCATCCCTTCACCGGCGAAATCCGCATCGGTGAAGTCGAGGTCGAATTCGATGTTCCCGAACTTGGTTTCGCCGTCTCGCTCGGCACCATCCAGGTGACGGAGTGCCAGATGGTCAACCAGTTCAAGGGTTCGTCCAAGGCGCCGCCGCAGTTCACCCGCGGCTACGGCCTGGTTTTCGGCCAGAGCGAGCGCAAGGCAATGTCGATGTCGCTTGTCGATCGAGCACTGCGCGCCGAAGAACTCGGCGAAGACATCACGGCTCCGGCACAGGACGAGGAATTCGTCATCTCGCATGCCGACAACGTTCAATCGACCGGCTTCGTCGAGCATCTGAAGCTGCCGCATTACATCGACTTTCAGGCGGAACTCGATCTGGTTCGCCGCATGCGCAACGAATTCGAAGCCAACCGCGTCGGCGGCGATGACACGATGAAGGAGGCTGCGGAATGACCGATCTAGCCAGCTACAATTTCGCTTATCTGGACGAACAGACGAAGCGCATGATCCGCCGCGCGATCCTGAAGGCGATCGCCATTCCCGGCTATCAGGTGCCGTTCGCCTCGCGCGAGATGCCGATGCCTTACGGCTGGGGCACCGGCGGCGTGCAGGTCACGGCCTCGATCATCGGGCCGGATGATGTCCTCAAGGTCATCGACCAGGGCGCCGACGACACGACCAACGCCGTCTCGATCCGCGCCTTCTTCCAGAAGGTTGCGAATGTCGCGGTGACGACGCACACCAAGGACGCGACGATCATCCAGACCCGCCACCGCATCCCGGAAGAGAAGCTCGGGGCCAACCAGGTGCTGGTCTACCAGGTTCCGATCCCGGAGCCGCTCCGCTTCCTCGAGCCGCGCGAGACCGAGACCCGCAAGATGCACGCGCTTGAGGAATATGGCCTCATGCATGTGAAGCTCTACGAGGACATCGCGCACAACGGCCGCATCTCGAAGACCTATGCTTATCCGGTCAAGGTTGCCGGCCGCTACGTCATGGATCCGTCGCCGACGCCGAAGTTCGACAATCCGAAAATGCACATGTCGGACGCGTTGCAGCTCTTCGGGGCAGGGCGCGAGAAGCGCATCTATGCGGTTCCGCCCTATACCGAAGTCGTCAGCCTCGATTTCGACGACTACCCCTTCGAGATCCAGCGCTTCGGCAAGCCTTGTGCGCTCTGCGGCGCCGAGGAGGTCTATCTCGACGAGGTCATCCTCGATGACAAGGGCGGGCGCATGTTCGTCTGCTCCGACACCGACCATTGCGAAGACCGCCGCGCCCATGGGCATGCCGGCGAGATGTTGGCACCCAATCAGGAGGCCGCCGAATGAGCGACACCCCGCTTCTCAAAGTCAATGACGTCTCGAAATTCTACGGCAACCGCATCGGCTGCCGGAATGTCTCCTTCGAGCTCTGGCCCGGCGAAGTGCTCGCCATCGTCGGTGAATCCGGCTCAGGCAAGACGACACTGCTCAACTGTATCTCGACGCGCCTGATGCCGACGACCGGCAGCGTCGAATACCACATGCGCGACGGCGCCTATCGCGACCTCTATCGCATGAACGAGGCCGAGCGCCGCTTCCTGATGCGCACCGACTGGGGTTTCGTGCATCAGAATCCGGCTGACGGTCTGCGCATGACGGTCTCGGCCGGCGCCAATGTCGGCGAACGCCTGATGGCGATCGGCGATCGCCACTACGGCAATATCCGCTCCACCGCGGTCGACTGGCTGCAGCGCGTCGAGATCGACGAGGGTCGTATCGACGACCAGCCGCGGGCCTTCTCCGGCGGCATGCGGCAGCGCCTGCAGATCGCCCGCAATCTGGTGACCGGCCCGCGTCTGGTGTTCATGGACGAGCCGACCGGCGGCCTCGATGTGTCGGTGCAGGCCCGCCTGCTCGATCTCGTTCGCGGGCTCGTCAACGATCTTGGTCTTGCCGCCATCATCGTCACCCACGACCTTGCCGTCGCGCGCCTGCTGTCGCACCGCATGATGGTGATGAAGGATGGCCATGTCATCGAGCAGGGGCTGACCGATCGTGTGCTTGACGATCCGCGCGAGCCGTACACGCAGCTCCTCGTTTCCTCCATCCTGCAGGTCTGATCGCGAATGCCGTTCTGACTCCGGCTACCGGTGTCCGCGGCAAGCGAAACTAAGGAAAGAAATCATGGCAACGCCACTCGTTGTTTCTGAAGTCGTCAAGAGCTTCACCATGCACCTGCGCGACGGCATCAAGCTGCCGGTCGTTTCGGATGTATCCTTTTCCGTTGCCTGCGGGGAATGCGTCGTGCTCGGCGGCCCGTCGGGCATCGGCAAGAGCTCGCTCTTGAAGATGATCTACGGCAACTACGCCGTCGATAGCGGCCAGATCCTCATCAAGCATCACGACAAGATCGTCGATCTGGCAACAGCCGACCCGCGCACCGTCATCGCCGTGCGCCGCGATACGCTTGGCTATGTCAGCCAGTTCCTGCGCACCGTGCCGCGCGTCGCGGCGATCGACGTTGTTGCCGAGCCGCTGGTTGCCCGTGGCGAGAAGGCGGAAACGGCACGCGAAAAGGCGGCAGACCTTCTCGCGAAGCTGAACCTGCCGGAAGCGCTCTGGCAGCTTCCGCCAGCCACCTTCTCCGGCGGCGAGCAGCAGCGCGTAAACATCGCCCGCGGCTTCATCACCGATCACACAGTCCTGCTGCTCGACGAGCCGACCGCTTCCCTCGATGCCAGGAACCGCGCCGTCGTCGTCGGCATGATCGAGGAGAAGAAGAAGGCGGGCGTCGCCCTGCTCGGCATCTTCCACGATGAGGAAGTGCGCGAAGCCGTCGCCGACCGCATTCTCGACGTCCAGAAGTTCTCGCCGCGAAAGGCAATCGCAGCATGAGCCGCAAGATTGGCCTCGAGCCTTATTTCCATGAATCGGCATCCGTGAAGAACGCCACCTTCGGCCGCTTCACGGAGGTCTCGGAGCGTTGCCGCATCGAGGAGGTCGAGTTCGGCGACTATTCCTATGTCATGCAGGACGGCGCCATCTGGTGCGCGACGATCGGTAAGTTCGTCAACATCGCAGCATCGGTGCGCATTAATGCCACCAACCACCCGACCTGGCGCGCGACGCTGCACCATTTCACCTATCGCGCCGCCGATTATTGGCCGGATGCCGATATGGAGACCGACTTCTTCGAATGGCGCCGCTCTAACCGCGTCGTCATTGGCCACGACGTCTGGATCGGTCACGGCGCCACCGTCCTGCCCGGCGTCACGGTCGGCAATGGCGCCGTCATTGGCGCCGGTGCCGTCGTCTCCAAGGATGTCGCGCCCTACACCATCGTCGGCGGCGTCCCGGCCAAGCTGATCCGCGAACGCTTCCCGAAAGAGGTCGGCGAACGGATGGACAAGCTCGCCTGGTGGGACTGGGAGCACGATCGCCTGCGCGTTGCCCTGGCCGATTTCCGCGCGCTGAGCGCCGAAGATTTCCTCGCCCGCTACGAAGCATGATCGGGCGCCCCGGAGCTTGGCCGCCCAAAAGCGGCCGGCCGATCACCGCTATTCGCGGCTCGCCCGGGCGCTAAAACTTGCAGCCGACGAAGCATCGGCGCACCCCGTTGTCACAATAGTCGCGTCTGTCTCTGCTAGGGAAGAGCCGGAGGCGACCCCTGTTTGCCGCAAGGATACCACCCGTTTGGCCGTGGATGAGCTTGCGCGAATGCCAATTCCTGTAAGAATCGGAAATACATTGTGACTAAGTCTTTACAAAAGCTAACCTTTTCCGACTTGTCTGATAAACGTACTTCATGGATATTAGGCTGATCTTGAGGAAGTCATCATGATCAGAATGATTGAAGATCCGGCGGAATTGGCCGGCGAAGATATCACTGGCAAATATATTCTGCGCAAGCTGAACTATCATTGGTTCGCTTACGGCAAGGCTGCGATCGTGACGGCCTGCAAGGGCACGATCCTGCAGCTTGAGCGTGAGGAAACGGTCTATTCGGAACAGTGGGGTCGTCGCGCCTACACGGGAACCGGCAAGCGGTATCCGGGTGGCATCTGTCCGATATCGGCGGTCGCCTGCGTCTGCGATACCCCGGACGACGTAAATGCCGTCATCCAGCTCGATGTCGAAGCGACAGACGAGTTCTATCGGCTGATCGCCAGGACGGAAGCCAGGGTTCGCGCCCTTGCATCTTCGTCAGAGAACGCGGTGTTTCTGGCTGCTGCCGAATAGGTCTGGCTTTCCGGACGGCTCGGCGTAAGACCGAGCCTCCGCGATCCGTCCTTCGCGGATGGATATCCACAAGGCGCAAATGACCGACCACCCCGACACTGTCCTCCTCCCTGAAAATGTCGCTGCCGGGCAAGAACTCTACGTCTTCGCGGACGGTTGCTACGAACCTGTTTCAAGCGAGGGTGGCTGGGCGTTCGTGGTCCATCGCGACGATGCGGAAGTCGCCTGCGGTTTTGGCGGCGTCAAGGATACCGCCAACAATACGACGGAACTGATCGCGCTGCTCGAAGCCGTGACCTGGATCAACGCCAACGCCACGGAGGAAGCTGCTGTCGTATGGTCCGACTCGGCTTACGCCGTCAAAGGCTGCAATCAGTGGCGCCACATCTGGAAGAACAACGGCTGGAAGAAGATAAGTGCCAACGCGAAGGCCCGGAGCCGAACCATCGCAAATCCGGATCTCTGGAAAGCGATCGACGGCCAGCTGTCTCGCAATCGCCTGCTGACCATCGCCTGGTGCAAGGGCCATTCGGGCCTTGCCGGCAACGAGCGCGCGGATGAGCTTGCCGAGCGCGGCCGCCTGTCGTTGCGTGGCAAAGGTACCCGGTGAACGGTTGACTCAGGCTGGTCCGGCCGCGGCGGTGCGGTTTCCGGTAGGGGCTGCCGGCGCGTAACTTGCCGCGATCAACTGTTGGCTTCGGCCCTCACGCCCACGGGTTCTTCGCCAGCTGCCATTCACCGTTCTCATCGGGCTCGACGCGCTTGTTGCCGCGGTAGAAGATCGGCAGTCCGGTCTTCTTGTCCATCGAGAAGCGGCTGGGCGTGAACTTCTCGTCCTCGTGTCCGCGGGTGGCGAGAGCGAGTGCCTCTTTGAACTTGCCGCCTTTGCACAGGCTTTTGAAGAGTGTCTGATCCATCGCTTTGCTCCACTATCGTCGGGTCCCGGATTGCCTGCCATCGACTGGCGGTCCGGTCAACCGTCAACGGCGACAGGCCGGGGGTTGAAATCGCGAGGCGAGACGCCGACCAGCAGGCCCTTGTCTGCAGGCAAGCCGGCGGGTTTCGTTATCCACCAAAGCCTCGATTATGACAGTCCTTACACAAAACTGACATTGGAGCTTCATGAACCGGGACTAATGCACTGCCCCATATCGCACCTGGACTATGAGGAAGAGCATGATGTTCGAACTGAAGAATGTCACCCGCCGTTTCGGAACCAAGACTGCCGTCGATTCCGTGACGCTCGATATTCCTCAGGGACAGATGGTCGGCATCATCGGCCGCTCGGGCGCGGGCAAGTCCACGCTGCTGCGTATGATCAACCGCCTGCAGGAGCCGACGTCAGGCTCGATCCATTTCGCAGGCGTCGAAGTCTCGCGTCTGCGTGGCCATGCACTGCGCAATTGGCAGCGCGACTGTGCGATGATCTTCCAGCAGTTCAATCTCGTGCCGCGTCTCGACGTGCTGACGAACGTCATGCTCGGCCGCCTCAACCACCGCTCGACGACAATGAGCCTGCTCGGCGTCTTCAGCCGCGAAGAGCGCATTCACGCCATTGCCGCCCTCGAGCGTCTTGGCATCGAGCAGACGGCGCTGCAGATGGCCGGCACCTTGTCGGGTGGCCAGCAGCAGCGCGTCGCCATTGCCCGCGCCCTGATGCAGAACCCGAAGATGCTGCTCGCCGATGAGCCGATCGCCTCGCTCGATCCGCTGAACGCCAAGATCGTCATGGATGCACTCCGCGACATCAACGAGCGTGAAGGCATCACCGTCGTCACCAACCTGCATACGCTCGACACCGCGCGCAATTACTGCGAGCGCATCGTCGGCATGTCGGCCGGTCGCGTCGTCTTCGATGGCAAGCCGTCCGAACTGACGGCGGAAGCCGTCAAGCAGATCTACGGCACCGACAAGAACGGCGCCGGCATCGACGAAACGATGACGTCGACCTCGATCAACATTCCCGCGGCCGCAGCCGCGCAACAATCCGCCGGCTTGCAACCGCTGGCGCTGGCCGGTCTCTGAGAGGGGCGGCCTCGATCGTAAGCCTGCGTTATGGGCACACTTCTTCTTAAACAGAATTGCCGGAGACCCCGGTCAATCAGGAGAGAACCATGTTGAAGAAAGCACTTTTTGCCGCCACGGCGCTGTTTGCGCTCGCTGGCGTTTCGCATGCTGCCGACCTCAAGGAATTCCGCGTCGGTATCCTCGGCGGCGAAAACGAAGCCGACCGTCTTCGCAACTACGCCTGCCTTGCCGACCACCTGAAGCAGGAGTTCGGCTTCGAGAAGGTTTCGCTCTTCCCGGCTGCCGACTATGACGGCGTTATCCAGGGTCTCCTCGGCGGCACGCTCGACTTCGCAGAACTCGGTGCTTCCGGTTACGCAGCCGTCCACATCAAGGATCCGAAGGCTGTAACCCCGATCCTGACGACGCAGCAGGAAGACGGCTCGACCGGCTACTACTCGATCGGTCTCGCTCTGAAGTCGGCCGGCATCAAGGACATCAAGGACGCCAAGGGCAAGAAGCTCGGCTACGCCGATCCGGACTCCACGTCTGGTTACCTGATCCCGCTGACGCAGATCCCGAAGGACACCGGCGTTCCGAACGACAAGTACTTCGCTTCGACGCAGTTCAACGGCGGCCACGAGAACAACCTTCTCGCTGCCTATGACGGCAAGGTCGACGTTGCTGTTGACGATAGCTCGGGCATCGGCGACTTCAAGGACGGCTACACCTCCGGCACCTTCCGCAAGGCTGTCGACAAGGGCACCGTTGATCCGAACAAGCTCGTTGAAGTATGGCGCTCGCCGCTGATCCCGAACGGCCCGCTCGTCGTTCGCAACGAACTCGGCACCGAGTGGCAGGCCAAGCTCACGGACTTCTTCATGAAGCTTCCGGAAAAGGACGCCAAGTGCTTCGCAGCCATCGAAGGCGGCGACTTCAAGGGCTACTCCAAGGTCAAGCCTGACTTCTACAACGCGATCATCGACGCTCGTAAGGCTGCCATCGGCGGCTGATCGATCTTGAGATCGAGAGGGGCGGCCCTTGTGGCCGCCCTTTTTCCTGCCAAGAAAGCGGACATCGTTTCATGACCTTTGCCGATCCCCATTCCCAGACGCACCGCGCGCAGCAACCGCAGCAGAGCGCCCATGAAATCGGCGAGGCGTGGAGCAAGATGGTGGCGCGCCGGCGCCTCTACACTGGTCTCGGCCTGGTGATCCTCCTGGTCGCTTTCGTCAGCTCCGTGAAGTTCGCGGACGAAAGCAATGCCGGCCATTTCTTCGAACGCCTTCCGCACCTCTTCGATTTCGTGAGCTGGCTTGTTCCGAAGGACTGGAACGACGTCTGGCGGGCGCTGTTCGATATCGAAAGCCCGAGCCACCAGACCGGCGAAGAATACAATTTCGCGCTCGGTCGTGTGCCTGTATCGGGCAGCTTCTACATCCCCGAATATTTCGAGCTGATGATCATCACGATCAACATCGCGCTGGTCTCGACCATCATCGGCTTTGTCTTCGCCGTGCCGATGAGCTTCCTCGCAGCCCGCAACCTTTCGCCTTCTTCGCCGCTGCGCATCGTCGTCAAGCGCCTGATGGAATTCCTGCGCGCCTTTCCCGAGATCGTAATCGCCGGCCTCTTTGCCGCGATCCTCTCGATCGGTCCGGTCGCCGCCATCATCGCCGTCAGTCTTCACACGATCGGCGCACTTGGAAAGCTCTTCTACGAAGTCGTCGAGAATATCGACATGAAGCCGGATGAAGGCATGAAGGCCGTCGGCGCCAGCTGGGCCGAGCGCGTCCGCTTTGCCGCGCTGCCGCAGGTTCTGCCGAATTTCATGTCCTATGCGCTGCTTCGCCTGGAGGTCAATGTCCGTGCCTCCACCATCATCGGCGCCGTCGGCGGCGGCGGTATCGGCGAGGAGCTGAAGCTTTCCATCTCGCGCGGTTTCGGTGCCAAGACCGTGGCACTGGTTCTGTTGCTCTTCATCACCATTGTCGCGGTTGACCAGTTCTCCGCATGGCTGCGCCGCCGCCTCGTCGGCGAGCATGCCTTCCTTCTGCAGCATTGAGGTCCGCCATGACGGTGATCGACGCCAACCGGATGCATGAAATCGAACTCCGCTATCCGGACTACTTCAAACGTTCCTTCCGTCAGCGGTTCGGCGGCCTGATGATCGTCATCGCGACGCTGCTTTATGGCGTCTACGCCACCTGGTTCTTCGACTTGCCGAAGCTGCTGGCCGAAGCGCATTGGGAACGTGTCGGCCTCTATCTCAGCCAGTGGGTAAGCTACGACGTCCAGCCGGAATTCCGCATCGGCGATACCGGCATCACCGTCAAGTATCCGCGCTTCTCGCCGCTGGGCGACAACCCGCATCCCGATTGGGTGGTCAACAACCCGGATGGCAGCGTCTCGGTTTCGGTGAGTGGCGAGAGCCGCACGGTCACGGTTTCGAAGACCGAAGCCGTCGTCACGGCCCACGGCATCGCTGTCCCGGTCGAACTGTCGAGCGGTGCGCCGAAGGTCGTGGGCCCCGTCCCGAGCTGGATGACAGTCTATGACGACAACGTTCTTGCCGATCTCGGCTTTGCCGGCGACGTCAGCATCTCCGCCGACCGCGTAAAGATCCGCAAGCGCTTCCTCGGCTGGGCGAATTTCGTCTTCGACACTCAATCGCCGTTCTTCGACAAGCCGGCCGGCGAGGTCCTGAGCCTGATCGTTTCGGGTCCGGAACTGAAGCCCGGTCAATCCAATCTGTCGCTTGCTTTCGACAATATCTGGCACAACAGCGCCTGGCAGCATGGCGATGTCTGGACAAAGCTTTTCCAGACCATTGTCATGGCCTTCCTCGGCACCCTGTTTGGTGCGCTGGCAGCCTTCCCGCTCGCGTTCCTGGCGGCGCGCAACATCACGCCGAACAGGCTGTTGAATCAGGTCCTGAAGCGCTCCTTCGACTTCCTGCGTTCGGTCGACATGCTGATATGGGCGCTGTTTCTGACCCGCGCCTTCGGCCCCGGTCCACTCGCCGGCTCCGGCGCGATCTTCCTCACGGAAACCGGCACGCTCGGCAAACTCTATTCCGAAGGCCTCGAGAATATCGACAACAAGCCGCGCGAAGGCATCAAGTCGACAGGTGCGTCCACGATGCTCACGCACCGCTACGGCATCATCCCGCAGATCGTTCCTGTCTTTGTCAGCCAGACGCTTTACCAGTGGGAATCGAACGTCCGCGGTGCGACGATCATCGGCGCCGTTGGCGCGGGCGGTATCGGCCTCAAGCTCTGGGAATCGATGCGCACCAACGCAAACTGGGAAAACGTCGCCTACATGGTTCTTCTGATCCTGATGGTGGTGTTCCTGTTCGACATGGCTTCGAACGCCCTGCGTCACCGGCTGATGGGAACGAAGACACATTAAATGTGAGTATCGGCCTCGGCCATCATCATTCTGTCACGGAAATCTTTTAGCCGGAAACCGGCCTTGCAGTTGCCGTGCAAATCGCGGCAGACTGCGGCCCGCTTTCGGAACGATTTCCCAGGATACGCGTCTTGCGCTACGCACTCTATTTCACGCCGCCGAAGGATCATCCTTTGAACGGCACGGCTTCGCTCTGGCTTGGCCGCGATGCCTTCACCGGCGAAACTTATCCGGCTCCCGAATATCCGGAGATGCCGGCCGGCGAACAGTTCGAGCTGACCGCCGATCCGCGGCGTTACGGCTTCCACGCGACCATCAAGGCGCCGTTCAGCCTGGCGGCCTCCGTGACCGAGAAGGACCTGATCCCGGTCGTCGAGGATTTTGCCGCTCGCACGCCTGCTTTCGAGATTCCGGAACTGGTGCTCGGCCAGCTCGGCCGCTTTTTCGCGCTGATCCCCGGTTTCCTGCATCCGCCGCTTCAGGATTTCGCTGCGAAGGTGGTAAAGTCCTTCGAACCGTTCCGCGCCGCGCTCTCGGAGGCCGATGTCGCGCGCCGCAAGCCGGAGGAGCTGACGGAAAGCCAGAGGGCCAATCTGCTGCGCTGGGGCTATCCCTACGTCATGGATGACTTCGGTTTCCACATGACCCTGACCGGCAAGGTGCCACCCGAGCGATCGGGCGTGATGAAGGAAATCCTGGCCGAGCGATTTTCGGCCTTCACGGGCCGGCCGCTGGCAATCTCCGGCCTGGCCGTATTCGTCGAGGAGGCGCGGGGCGCCCCGTTCAAAGTTCATTCCTGGTGGCCGCTTGCCGGCGCTGAAAGCTGAAAGACCTGATCCATGAGCAAAGAAACCGTCTTTTCCAATGCGCGTATCGTCCTCGAAGACGAGATCGTCAACGGATCGGTCCTCGTCCGCGATGGCAAGATCGCCGATATCTCGACGGGCAGCTCTCATATCGGCGAAGACTTCGAGGGCGACTACCTGATCCCCGGTCTCGTCGAACTGCATACGGACCATCTCGAGGGTCACTATTCGCCGCGCCCCGGCCTGCGCTGGCACAAGACGGCGGCAATCCAGGCGCACGACGCCCAGATCGTCACCTCGGGCATCACAACGGTTTTCGATTGCCTGCGCATGGGTGCTGATGAAGACGGCGGCTTCGAGCATGGTGAAATGCGCGAGATGGCCGATGCGATCCAGAAGGCCGAGGAGGAAGGTCGCCTGCGTGCCGAGCACCTGATCCACCTGCGCTGCGAAGTCTCCGCCGACAACGTGCTGCAGCACTTCGCCGATTTCGAAAACGATCCCTATGTCCGTCTGGTCTCGTTGATGGATCACGCTCCCGGCCAGCGCCAGTTCCAGACGATGGACCAGTACATCTTTTACTATCAGAAGAAGCGCGGCCTCTCCGACGCCGAGTTCGCAAAGTTCGTTGATCGCCGCGTGTCCGAATCCGAGCGCAATTCCACGCCGCACCGCACGGCCATTTCCAAGGTCTGCGCCGAGCGCGGTATCACCGTTGCCAGCCACGACGACGCCACGCTCGCCCATGTCGACGAGGCGATCGAGAACGGCGTGCGCCTCGCTGAGTTCCCGACCAGCTTCGATGCGGCCAAGGCATCGCATGGCCATGGCATGAGCGTCCTGATGGGCGCCCCCAACGTGGTGCGTGGCAAGTCCCACTCCGGCAACATCGCGGCCCGCGACCTTGCGGAGCGGGGCGTGCTGGACGTGTTGTCGTCGGATTACGTGCCACTCAGCCTGCTCTACGCGCCGTTCATCCTGGCCGACGACGTCGAGAGCATTTCGCTGCCGCAGGCAATCGCCATGGTTACGTCGACGCCGGCGCGCACCGTCAACCTCAACGACCGTGGCCGGATCGCGCCTAGCCTGCGCGCTGACCTCGTGCGGGTCTACCGGGACCACGGCGTTCCGGTCACTCGCTCCGTGTGGCGCGAAGGACGCCGAGTCGCATGATGCCCTCGCACGAACCTCACATTGTTCCGGGAACGGAGCGCGGCATCATGGTGGTCGTCGTCGGCCCGAGCGGTGCCGGCAAGGACACGCTGATGGCGCTCGCCGCCAAGCACTTCCAGGGCCGCCCGGATGTGCATTTTGTCCGCCGTGTCATCACCCGCCACACCCATGCCAGCGGCGAGCAGCATCTCGCCGTGTCGGCCCAGGGTTTCGCGTCGATGGAGCAGGCCGGAAACTTCGCGGTCTGGTGGGAAGCGCACGGCTTGAAATATGGCATTCCGGCTGAGGTGTCGGTCGCGCTCGCACAAGGGAATCTGGTTATTGCCAACGGTTCGCGTTCGGCGCTCCACCACTTCAAGGCCGTATTCCCGCGGCTCAAGGTCATCAATGTGACAGCGACCGCCGAGGTGTTGGCAAGCCGCCTGGAGGCTCGCGGCCGCGAGACGCATGAAGACATCATGGCCAGGCTCGCACGCGGCCCCCTGACGGTGCGCGGCGATTACGACGTGGTCGACCTGGACAACAGCGGTTCGCTGGAAGAAGGCGGAAGCAGGATCATCGATGCGCTGAACGCGTTTCTGGCCGAGATCGGCTGACGCGGAGGTGGGGGGCATGCGGCCGATCACGGTTCTCGATTATGACCCGGCATGGCCCGCTCTCTTCGACGCCGCAAGACGCGAACTGCTGACGCTGGCGGCGGATAGTATCCTCACGATCGAGCATATCGGCAGCACAGCGGTCCCTGGACTGGCGGCGAAGCCGAAGATCGATCTCGATGCCGTGCTGGTGGACGAAACAGCACGTAATTCGGTCGCCTCTTTGCTTCCATCTGCCGGTTTCCGGGCTCACGGCGATCCCCACGGCGACGGCCGCTGGCCCTTCACCCGCGATCATGAGGGCTATGGCCTACGCCTCTATCTCTGCACACCTAGTAATCCGGCTCACCGTAACCGTATCCTGTTTCGCGACCACCTCCGCCGCCACCCGCAAAAGGCGGCCGAGTATCAGGCGCTGAAACGTCACCTTGCCGCAAAGGCCAATGGCGACTGGGATATCTACACCGGCGGCAAGAGCGATTTCGTCGCAGAGACGTTGCGGTTTGCGATGATCGAGGCCGAACGGTCGTTGCGCGGATAATTTTCTTGCGTAGCAGGAAACTTCGAAGCGATCTCAGGCGCTTGCCCGCCGTATTGTCCCCGCCCATCCCCGCATCCATGATCTGACGCACACTGGTGGCGTCATTGGACAGGGAGCCGGGTCGCGAACCGGATCTGACAAAACTGGTCGAAAGTCCGGCGTTCGATGATGGTTGCAGAAGAGGGGTCGCAAGTCGTCGGGGCTGGCGATCCGCCGCATCGGAAAGGCCGAGAGACGCTCCTGTCGGCCCGGAAGGGCGGAGATCTCGATGCGATCGGGCAGGCTGCACCGCCTGACAATCCCTATCTACTATAACCGCCGCCTGCCTATTCCCAGCCAGTCCACGCCGTACCGGAGCTCTTTCCGGTGCGGGGCTTTGTGTTGCCCGGCAACGGGTGCGGTTGGAAACAGGATGGACAGCTTCGGTCGACAGGCTTGCGATTTACCCGATAGCGAAATGGATCGGGTGCGGACATTCTCCGGTCCAAGCAGGCGAAGCACGGGTGTCCCGCCTGCCAGAGAGACCGAACGCACGATGCGCCCGGCTCTTGCGTTGGCCTAGATCACCTGCCCGACATCGATACGGTTGCCATCTGGATCCTCGAACACGAAGGCGCGCAGGCCATAGTCTTTGTCCTGCAGCCTCTTGATGATCCGCGCGCCATGCGCCTGGCACAGCGTATAGAGAGCATCCGCATCGTCGACCATGAGATGAGCGACGTTGAAGTTGGGGATTTCGTGGTTCGGTTGCAGCGTCAGATGCAGTTCGGCGGCATCACGCTTCAGGATAACGAAGCCGACCGGGTTGCCGTTCTCAAACACCTTGGTGAAGCCCATCACGCCGCTATAAAAGTCCACTGCCCGACCGATATCTTTTACGGGAAGCATCGCGGCGATGCGTCCGAAGCGGACACCGTGATCAGCGATCTCTGTCATCGCTCAATCTCCTTCCGAGACGTCACGAATGGCTCCGGCGGTGCGGAAGACCATGCGCGCGCTCCAATGTTTCAGCATGAAGGGCGGTGCCTACCGGGGCATCTATAGCTGCGGACGCGTCGTGTCGCAATTGCCGACTTTCTCGGCCGTCGCGCCCGTGACTGACTTCGCAAGAAGCCGAATCCCAGCATTGTCGAGGACTGGGAACGCGCTGTGGCCTCGTCCCCAGGCTGGCGGTCACTTGCGCGCCGCCAGCGGTTCTCCCCTCCGGGAGATCATTCCCCTTCGCCGCGTCCAGCCACGATCTCGCGCTTGCCGACGTGGTTGGCCGGGCCGACGAGGCCTTCCTTCTCCATGCGCTCGACGAGCGAGGCGGCACGGTTGTAGCCGATGCCGAGGCGGCGCTGGATATAGGAGGTCGAGCACTTCTTGTCGCGCAGGACGACCTTGACGGCCTGCTGGTAGAGCTCGTCGCCGTCTTCGGAGCCCATGGCGCTCTTGTCGAAGACCGCGCTGTCCTCTTCCTCGCCGGCCTCGTCTTCCTCGTCAGCCGTAACCGTATCGAGATATTCAGGGCGACCTTGCGTCTTCAGATGCGCGACGACCTTCTCGACTTCGGCATCCGAAACGAACGGTCCGTGCACGCGAGAAATCCGCCCGCCGCCCTGCATATGCAGCATGTCGCCCTGGCCGAGCAGCTGCTCGGCGCCCTGTTCGCCAAGGATGGTGCGGCTGTCGATCTTAGACGTCACCTGGAAGGAGATGCGCGTCGGGAAGTTCGCCTTGATCGTACCGGTGATGACGTCGACCGAGGGGCGCTGCGTCGCCATGATCAGGTGGATGCCGGCCGCTCGCGCCATCTGCGCCAGCCGCTGGATCGCGCCTTCGATTTCCTTGCCGGCGACCATCATCAGGTCGGCCATCTCGTCGACGATGACGACGATGTAAGGCATCGGCGTCAGGTCCATCTCCTGCTGCTCCTCGATGGGAGCACCAGTGCTTCTGTCGAAGCCGGTCTGGACCATGACGTGGATCGTCTCGCCCTTGTCGCGCGCCTGCGCCACGCGGCTGTTGTAGCCGTCGATATTGCGCACGCCGAGGCGCGACATCTTGCGATAGCGATCCTCCATCTCGCGCACCGCCCACTTGAGCGCCATGACGGCCTTCTTAGGGTCGGTGACGACAGGTGTCAGCAGGTGCGGGATGCCGTCATAGACGGAGAGTTCCAGCATCTTCGGATCGACCATGATCAGGCGGCACTGCTCCGGCGACATCCGGTAGAGCAGCGACAGGATCATCGTGTTGATGGCAACCGACTTGCCCGAACCGGTGGTGCCGGCGACGAGCAGGTGCGGCATCTTCGCGAGCTCGGCGATGACAGGCTCGCCGCCAATCGTCTTGCCGAGGCCGAGTGCGAGCTTGAAGCTGCTCTTCTCGAAGTCGGCGCTTTCGATCATCTCGCGGAAATAGACGGTTTCGCGGAGCGCATTCGGCAGTTCGATGCCGATGACGTTGCGGCCGGGAACCACGGCGACGCGTGCCGACAGCGCCGACATCGAGCGGGCGATATCGTCGGCAAGGCCAATCACGCGCGACGATTTCACGCCCGGTGCCGGCTCGAACTCGTAAAGCGTGACGACGGGGCCGGGGCGGACATGGATGATCTCGCCCTTGATGCCGAAATCCTCGAGCACGCTTTCGAGAAGCCCGGCATTCTGCTCGAGCGTCTCCTGCGACATGATCTCGCCGACACGTTCCGGTGGCTCCTGCAGCAACGAGTGCGACGGGAATTCGTAGCCCGAGGCATCGACCCTCGAGGGGACGACCTTCGGCGCAGCAAAGCGAGGGGCCGGTGCGAGCGGCTGCGGCGCCAAGGCGCGAACCGGCAGTGGAGCGATCGGCTGCGTCTTTGGCTCGACTGGTACCGCTTCTTCCAAGCGGGTCTGCTCGGTCGCGACGGGGCTTTGCGCTGCGCGGCCCCGCGTCAAACCGGGAGCGGGCGCGACGGGCAGCGGCGCTACTGGTTCAGGCGCCGGCGCAACGGCGATGGCCTGATGTTGTCGACCTGGCCGCCACTCCATGACGCGGAACCGGCTGATGATCGATTCGGGGCTGACCTCTGGCTTCGGCAGCGAAACTACCGGCGGCAGCAGGATCGGTTCCGCCGCCGCTTCCTCGAATGCCATGACTTCCCAGAACGCGAAGTCCGAGATGGCAGCCAGTTCCGTGGAGGCGCGGACAATTGTCTGGGTTTCGGGCTCGGCCGACATCATCGGTGATACAGCCACAGCCGGCTGCACTTCGATCGCAGGCGGAATCACGGCTTCATAGATCTCGAGCGGAAGGTTAGCGACTACGGGCGCCAGCGATTCCACGCTTGCGCCGATTTCCGCCGCAACGCGCTCCTGCAGCGCAAGCGGCGGCGTGCGAACGGCTGGCGTCGGCACGCGCTTCGGATTGATCAGATTCTCGGGCGTGCGGGTAAACCGCACATTCGGAGCCAGTGAAAAATTGTTCTGCCAGATAGGTGCCGTAGGCTTCTCGCCTGCGTGTTCCTGCAGCTGTTCACCTTCGACTTCCGCGGAAATCTCCTCGGCCCCTGTCAGATTGGTTCTAGGAAAGCGCATACGACCGCTACTCACTCATGATTAGCAACTAATACCCGCTCTCGAATTAGGAAATGAAGGTTAATAAGTTCCTTCCGTCCGCGCCTTCATTCGCCGCGGAATTCATGCAAAACCATTTTTTATCAATGGCTTGAACGGTAGTGAAAATTTTAATGGATTTTCGACGAAGCGCTCAGTGCGCTTCGTCCCAGTTGGTGGCGGAGCGCGCGTCGACCCTGAGCGGCACACGCATTTCAAGTGCCGGCATAGTGGCGTTTTCCATCACCGAAACGATGATCGGCGTCGCCTTCTCGACGTCTGCGTCCTCGACTTCGAAGATCAGTTCGTCATGCACTTGCAGGAGCATGCGGACGCGATCGCCAAGCCCTGCTTCCGCGAGCGCCGGTTCCATCTTGATCATTGCCCGGCGAATGATATCGGCCGCCGATCCCTGGATCGGAGCATTGATTGCCGCTCGCTCGTTGAAGGCGCGAACCGACGGGTTGGAAGAGCGAATCTCCGGATAGTTGATTCGCCGCCCGAAGATCGTCTCGACGTAGCCCTTGTCACGCGCCATCTGCTTGCGGCTGTCCATGTAGTCGCGGATGCCGGGGAAGCGTTCGAAATACTTCTTGATGTAGTCGCCCGCTTCCGAGCGCTCGATCGAGAGCTGATTGGCGAGGCCGAACGCGGAAATGCCGTAGATGATGCCGAAGTTGATGGCCTTGGCGCGACGTCGCACTTCGGACGGCATGCCCTCGACGGGTACGCTGAACATCTCCGACGCGGTCATCGCATGAATGTCGACGCCATCGGCAAACGCCTGCGTCAGCTGCGGAATCTCGGCGACATGGGCGAGCACGCGCAGCTCGATCTGGCTGTAGTCGGCCGAAATCAGCTTGTGGCCCGGCGACGAAATGAATGCCGTGCGGATCTTGCGGCCTTCCGCAGTGCGTACAGGAATGTTCTGCAGGTTCGGTTCCGAGGAGGATAGGCGACCTGTTGTCGTCGACGCCAGCGAATACGACGTGTGAACCCGCTTCGTCTGGGGATGGACGTATCCCGGCAGCGCGTCCGTATAGGTCGACTTGAGCTTGGTCAGCTGGCGCCAGTCGACGATCTTGCGTGGCAGTTCGAAGCCCGCAGCGGCGAGGTCTTCGAGCACGCTTGCCGAGGTGGACCACTGGCCGGTCTTCGTCTTCGTACCGCCGGCCAGTCCCATCTTGCCGAACAGGATATCGCCCAGCTGCTTCGGCGAGCCGATGGTGAAGCGCCCGCCGGCGAGCTTGAAAATTTCCTCCTCGAGCGCGGCAGCGCCCTGCGCGAGATCGCCGGACAGGCGCGACAGGATTTGCCTGTCGACGGTAATCCCGCGCTCTTCCATATGGGCGAGAACCGGAAGCAGGGGCCGTTCGAGGCGTTCGTAAACCGTCGTCAGCCTCTCGGCGGCAAGACGCGGTTTCAGCACCAGCCAGAGCCTGAGCGTGATCTCCGCATCCTCTGCGGCATAGTGCGTCGCGCGATCGATATCGACGAGGTCGAATGTAACGTTCGACTTACCGCTACCGGCCACGTCCTTGTAGGCAATCGGCGTATGGCCAAGGAACTTCTCCGACAGCGGGTCCATTCCGTGTGCGCCGGTTCCGGCGTCGAGCACATAAGAGATCAGCATCGTATCGTCGAAGTTTTTCGTTTCGACGCCGTATCGCTTCATCAAGAGGTAGTCGTATTTCAGGTTCTGGGCGACCTTCAGGATCGCCTCGTCTTCCAAAAGCGCCTTCAGCCGGGGCAGGGCGTCGCGCATCGGGATCTGGTTCTCGGCCAATCCGCCGCCGAGCAGATCGCCGAAGCCCGTCTTGTGGCCGATCGGGATGTAGGCGGCGCGGATGCTGGTGCCGGTGGCATTCTTATCGTTGTCGGCGATCGCCATCGAGAATCCGACGAGTTCTGCCTGCATCGCATCGAGCGACGTCGTCTCGGTGTCGAAGCCAACCACTCCGGTATCGCGCGCATCGGCAATCCATTTGTCGAGCGTCGCTACATCGCGAATGGTGACATAGCGCGAGTGATCGAAGGGTAGCGAGGCAAAAGCCTCGGCGCGTGCCTTGGCAAGGTCGCCGGGCAGGAAGGTACCTTCTCGACCGTTCACGCCATTCGTCTTCGCGGGGACGGGCACCGCGTCGCCGGCAACGTCGGGAATGCCCCCGGCCACCGGCTCGGGCTCTGCGCTGTCCAGATCGGGACCCCGCGCCGATGCACCCCATTCGACCGGAACGTCAACGGCGTCGATGGCGCTGGCGTCGCAATCGCAAGCCTCGGCAACGCGCCGCGTCAGCGATGTGAACTGCATTGCCTTCAGGAAGCCGATCAGCTTTGGCCCGTTTTGCGGCTCGAGGATCAGGTCTTCCACCTTAAGTTCGAGCGGAACGTCGGTACGCAGTCGCACCAGTTCGCGTGACAGGCGGGCCTTGTCGGCATTCTCGATGATCGTCTGGCGGCGCTTCTCCTGCTTGATCTCGGTCGCGCGTTCGAGAAGCGCATCGAGATTGCCGTACTCGGCAAGCAGCTGCGCCGCCGTCTTCGGACCGATGCCTGGGATGCCGGGCACGTTGTCGACCGAGTCGCCTGTCATCGCCTGAAGATCGATCATCTTCTCGGGCGGCACGCCCCATTTCTCGATGACGTCAGGAATGCCGATCTGCTTGTCCTTCATGCTGTCATACATGTGGACCGCAGTCGTAACCAGCTGCATCAGATCCTTGTCCGAAGAGACGATCGTCACGTCAGCGCCGAGGGCCTCGGCCTGGCGGGCGTAAGTTGCGATGATGTCGTCGGCCTCGAAACCCTCCGTCTCGATGCACGGCAGATTAAAGGCCCGCGTTGCCTGCCGGATCAGCCCGAATTGCGGGATAAGCTCGTCGGGCGGAGTGGAGCGGTTTGCCTTGTAGGCATCGTAGAGATCCTTGCGGAACGTCTTTGCCGAGTAGTCGAAAATAACGGCAAGATGCGTTGGGGTCACGCCGACCGATGTGTCGCGCGCATCCGTCAGCAGCTTCCACAACATGTTGCAGAATCCTGACACAGCGCCGACCGGCAAACCATCGGATTTGCGGGTCAAAGGGGGGAGTGCGTGAAAGGCTCTAAAAATGAAACCGGAGCCGTCGACTAGGAAAAGATGATCGCCTTTTTTCATGGCGTCATGGATAGCGCGGCGACCTTGGAAGGTCCATATAAACTTGGAGACCGAAAAGATTCCGCCTCACCAAACTGTTACCAATTTGTAATAGTCAATGCTCGGCTTTCCCTTGAAAAGCCACATTCCCGATCACAAATGATTACTACCGACGTTTGATCGTGTTTGGTCGCGTCGAGGGTCTGATAGCTGGCTTGTCCCCCGCCGCATCGGACTTGGACAAAGGCCTTATCCCCTCTCCGGGCCTTTGTCCCCATTTTAGAGCCGCCATAGCCAGACCTCCAGGCTATGGCGGCTTTGTTTTTCTGCTCTATCTTCCGAAGGACAACCTGCGATGAAGCACTTGTGATGCGTCGTATGCGATTTGTTGCACTGTTTCGTCGAGTTTTTTGCGACTAACTGAGAAGATGGGAAGTAATCGTATGGACTCGGGGGCCTACCTTGCCAGCCAGCTGGCCAAGGGCTTTGCTCGTTCGCTGCAGCGGCGCGCGGCGCGGCTCGGCTTTTCGCCAGGGCAGTTCCCGGTTCTTCTCGAACTCTGGGCCGAGGACGGGCTGACGCAGAAGCAGCTACTGGCCCGCGTCGACATCGAGCAGGCGACCATGGCGAACACGCTTGCACGCATGGCGCGCGACGGGTTGATCGACCGTCGTCCGCATCCATCCGACAAGCGGGCCCAGCTGATCTTTCTCACCGACAAGGCAAAGGGCATGGAAGATGATGCGATCGAGGCGGCGCGAGAAGCCGACCTTGCGCTATTTCAGGGCTTCAAGAGTTTCGAACGGGAGCTGACCCTCGAATATATCCGCCGGCTTCTCGACAACGCCAAGAAGCTTTGAGCAGGCGCCATTTCGCTGCCGTTATCGGTGTCGCGTTGTAAAGGCGGTCAAACTCGTCTCCGTGTACGGAAAGAAAATTTTCGTATGCAGCCAGCCTTACGCTCGGTTCGATATCAGGCTTACCGAAAGGCTGATCCCTTGCCCCAGTCCTCGCTGTAGCGTTCCGTTGCTCTGCTTTTTTCGCCTCGAAAGCAGTCGACCTTTGGTCTATCGTCCCGCGAAATTTCGAAAGGAGTCGAAAATGACCGATGCAATACCGGTGCTTTCGCGCGCGGACCAGAACCTGCCATCAAGCCTCGACAAGCTGTTTGAGCTATTGAGGATCAAGTCCATCTCGACCGATCCCGCCTTCAAGGCGGAGTGCCGCAAGGCGGCGGAATGGCTCGTGTCCTATCTGAAGACGCTGGGTTTCGAGGCTTCCGTACGCGACACGCCCGGTCACCCCATGGTTGTCGCTCATCACGCAGCGGCAAGCGCCGACGCGCCGCATGTGCTGTTCTACGGCCACTATGACGTCCAGCCCGTCGATCCCATCGAACTTTGGGAGAACGATCCCTTCGAGCCGGCGATCAAGGACATCGGCAACGGCCGAAAGGTCCTCACCGGTCGCGGCACCTCCGACGACAAGGGCCAGTTGATGACCTTCGTCGAGGCCTGCCGCGCGTATAAGGAAGTCAACGGTGCGTTGCCCTGCCGCATTACCATCCTCTTCGAAGGCGAAGAAGAATCGGGTTCACCGTCGCTGAAACCGTTCCTCGAGGCCAACGCCGCCGAACTGAAGGCGGACTACGCCCTGGTTTGCGACACCGGCATGTGGGACCGTGATACCCCGGCGATTGCCGCAGCGCTTCGCGGGCTTGTCGGCGAGGAGGTTGTCGTAACTGCGGCTGATCGCGACCTGCATTCCGGCTTGTTCGGCGGTGCGGCTGCCAACCCGATCCATATTCTGACGGCCATTCTCGCTGGACTGCACGATGAAACCGGCCGTATCACCCTCGAAGGTTTCTATAACGGTGTCGAGGAAACCCCGGCCAACATCAAGGCATCCTGGGAAACCCTCGGCAAGACGGCGGAGACCTTCCTCGGGGAGGTTGGCCTGTCGATTCCTTCGGGTGAAAAGGGCAGGTCCGTCCTTGAACTGACCTGGGCGCGGCCGACCGCCGAGGTCAACGGCATCTGGGGTGGCTATACGGGCGAGGGCTTCAAGACGGTGATCGCAGCCAAGGCCTCGGCCAAGGTTTCGTTCCGTCTCGTAGGGAGCCAGGATCCAAGCGCCATTCGCGAAAGCTTCCGCGCCTATGTCCGGTCGAAGATCCCGGCGGATTGCTCTGTCGAATTCCACCCGCACGGCGGTTCGCCGGCCATCCATCTTTCCTATGATTCGCCGGTTCTGACAAAGGCGAAGAACGCGCTTTCCGACGAGTGGCCGAAG
Organism: Rhizobium sp. BK176; assembly: GCF_024808055.1. Lineage (NCBI taxonomy): Bacteria > Pseudomonadati > Pseudomonadota > Alphaproteobacteria > Hyphomicrobiales > Rhizobiaceae > Rhizobium > Rhizobium sp. BK176. Next base: position 285,649 of record NZ_JANUBV010000008.1, read on the forward strand.
CCTGCCGTCGTCATCGGCATGGGCGGATCGATCCCGATCGTCGGTGACTTCCAGAAGATGCTCGGCATGGAGTCGTTGCTCGTCGGCTTCGGCCTCAGCGACGATCGCATTCACTCGCCCAACGAGAAGTACGAACTGGTGTCCTATCACAAGGGCATCCGCTCCTGGATCCGCATCCTGGAAGCGCTGGCCAAGTGACGGTCGGAAGGTGCGCCTGCTTCGCGGGCGCCTGAAAAACAAAAAGGCCGGAACAAACCGGCCTTTCGTCATTCGCTTCACTTCGATGCCAGTACATCCGTGGTCAAGGAGGAAGCGAATGTTGCAGCCAGACTGATCGGGAAAGGTTAACGAATGGTTAACCAGCGAGCCACGATCACAATGGCGGAAGCGGCAACGTTGCTGGCGCGCCCAGCTTTCCACCGGCTGCAATCTGTTGAGCCTTATGTCGGTATGCCCGTCCCGCGTTTCAAGCGAGCCTCGCATATTTTTGCGTTTCGAGGCTTTCGGCTGTTCAACTCAGGTTCATCTGAGCGAACTACAAACCATTGAAAGAAAAAGGTGATTGGCTGAATCGACGCGGGGCGACGAATGGCGAACGCGTGTCCGATGCACCAGGCGACCTCTTCGAAACGCGCAGGCGGCGTGATCCGCGTGCGTCGGCAAAGGAGTTTAAAACGTGAAGTCCATACTGACGACGGCCGCTGCCGTGGCGGCCCTTTTACTTGCGCCTGCGGTCGCGGAAGCCGCAGGAGGATTTGTCACAGCCAACGTCAACATGCGCGCCGGGCCGAGCACGCAATACCCTGCCGTCACCGTCATTCCGGCGGGCGAATCGGTGGAGATTCATGGTTGCCTTGCGGATGTTCCATGGTGCGATGTGGAGTTTTACGGCGGTCGCGGGTGGGTAGCTGGTCGCTACGTGCAGGCGCTGTATCAAAGCCGGCGCGTCTATGTGGGGCCGGAATACTACCGTCCACTCGGAATTCCGACCGTGGTCTTCAGCGTCGGAAATTACTGGGACCGCTACTATCGCAATCGCGACTTTTATCGGGACCGGGATCGTTGGCGCCGGAATTCGGTCTATGATCGTCCGCCCGCTGCCGTCCGGCCGGCGCGACCGCCGGAATTTGACGGACGCCCGCGCCCCGACCGCCCGCGGCCCGATTTCGATCGTGGTCCCAATCGCCGGCCCGATGGAAACCGCGGCCCGGATCGCCGCCGGGATTTCGGCGGCCGCCCGGACGCTCAGGATTTCCAGGGGCGACCCAGTGACAACCGTCACGATTTCCAGCGACCGCCGCAGCGGACCGACGACGCGAATCAGCGTCGCGGTGGTGATGGTCGTCGTGGACCCCCACGCTGCCAGCCGGGTGATCCGAGTTGCGGATCTCAGCAGTAAACGGATAAGGCGGCCGCAGGCCGCCTTTTTGCATACGAGATGAAATGTCTGGAGCAGACAGAGGACGGCCCGGCGCTCTGGGAGAGACACCGGGCCGGATCGCGATCGGCTCGTTTGAGGGGAGACGGCCGACCTTTAGCGAAACGTGTAGGGCGTGTTTCGCTTCGGGCATAATCCACGGGGTCGCTAATGGTTCCCGCTTACCAGAGAGAAACTGAACTTTGCCGTGAGGCGAGCAGTTCGCGCATCTCGGCAAACGGACCGTGCAGCATCTTCAGACGGCTCTCTTCCATTTTGGTCAGCCGGTGGTGGCGTGCAAACTCGTGCACGCTCCAGACTTCGCGCAGCCTGAATTCTTCGGTGTTGTTAAAGTCGATGCTCATGAAATGCCTACATATTGCGCGGTCTGCGCTAATCTTAGGCGCAATTCAACGTGCTATATGTCAGATTTGTGACAGTCGCAACGAATGGCAGCTATGCCGAAAAAGCGTGGCTTGGTAAGCCAAAGAAAACAAAGCCCGGTCGAAGCCGGGCCCTGCGATTTTCCTGAATTCGACTATCGCCAATCGCGTCCGCGCACCCACGGCGGCGGGCGATCCCATCCGTAGGATCGCTCGTAGCGCCAACCATAGCGCGGCGGGCCGCCCCAGCCATAAGGGCGGCGGTCATTGCGCCAGCCGTATCGCGGCGGCGGCCGGTTCCAGTTCGGCCGGCAATTGCCCCATCGGGTCAGGTGATAGCCGCGCCCGCAGGCATAGTCGACGAGCACTGTATTCTTGGCCGCAATGCCGTTCACTGGCGCAATCGGCATCGCTTCAGCCATGGAAACGCCAAATCCAAACATGGCGATCGCGGCTGCAATCATTCTCATACGCATCTCTGCACCTCTGTTATGCAAGTCCCTTGCCTGCCGATTAGAGAGCCGGTTCGGTGAACGGGGGCTGAACCAAATTTGACATTATTGGGGCAGGCATGGGCCGTTCTAACCACTTCTTAACCACCCCTTAAATCGCCGCATTTAAAGTTCAACCGGGTGGAGAACCGTTTGGCAAAGCACGGTTTCTGCGGCATCGCCGCGCGAGAAGCGAAGATGGGGTGTACCGGGTACTAGATGGCGGGCAGAGGCAAATCACGCGACAGGATCGAACCTTCTTTCAGCGGTCGCGACGACCGTGATGATGATGACGATTTCTCGCTCGATGCCGATGACCGTGTGGTGCGCGGACGCTCGACGCGGAAAGCGCCGCCGAAGTCGTCCCGTTCGCGGCAGCCGGAGCGACGCAAACGAGACCGCCGTGATCGCGATGGCGGTGGGCTCTTCGCTTTCATCCGTCGCCTTGTCTACTGGTGCATCGTTTTCGGGATTTGGGCCGGGATCGGCGTCGCCGGCCTCGTCGTTTACTACGGCTCGCGTATGCCGAGCGCGAGCACCTGGGCCATTCCGGAGCGTCCGCCGAACGTCAAGATCACCGCTGTCGACGGCAGCGTCCTTGCCAATCGCGGCACGACCGGCGGCGAAGCGCTGGCACTCGAAGATATGTCGCCGTACATCCCCGAAGCGATCGTCGCCATCGAAGACCGCCGTTTCTATTCGCATTTCGGCGTCGATCCGCTTGGCCTTGCACGCGCCTTGGTCACCAACCTGACGACCGGGCATATGGTTCAGGGCGGCTCGACGCTGACGCAGCAGCTTGCAAAGAACCTCTTCCTGTCGCCGGACCGGACGCTCGAGCGCAAGGTCCAGGAAGTTCTGCTCGCGCTATGGCTGGAGCAGAAATATACCAAGGAGCAGATCCTTGCGATGTATCTCAACCGGGTGTTTTTCGGTTCGAACGCCTATGGCGTCGAGGCTGCGTCGCGGCGCTACTTCAACAAGTCCGCGCGTGATGTGAACCTTGGTGAAGCCGCCCTTCTTGCCGGCCTCGTCAAGGCGCCGTCGCGCCTGTCGCCGGCACGCGATCCCGAGGCCGCCAATGCCCGCGCGCAGGTCGTGCTGCAGACGATGCGCGAGCAGGGCTATATCACCGATGACGAAGTGAAGACCGCCATGTCGCAGACGCCGGCCAAGGCAAAGCGCTATTGGTCGGGCGCCGGTCACTACGTCGCCGATATGGTCATCGACCAACTCCCCGGTCTGATCGGTGACGTCAAGGAAGACATCGTCGTCGATACGACGATCGACAAGACGCTGGAAAAGCGCGCGGAGCAGTCGCTGAATGACGTTCTCGGCAAGGACGGCGCCAAGCTCGATGCCTCACAGGCGGCCCTGGTTTCGCTCGACGGCACCGGCGCAATCCGCGCGCTGGTGGGCGGCAGGGACTATGCCGACAGCCAGTTCAACCGCGCCGTCACTGCCAAACGCCAGCCGGGATCGTCCTTCAAGCCGTTCGTCTACGCCGCGGCGCTGGAAAAGGGCCTGACGCCGTTTTCCGTATTCAACGACGCGCCGATCCGCATCGGCGACTGGACGCCCGAGAATTACGAGAAGAAGTATAATGGCGAGGTGACGCTCGCGACGGCGCTTGCAAAGTCGCTGAACACCGTTGCCGCCCAGCTTGTCATGTATGACGGGCCGGACCAGGTCATCAAGCTGGCACACCGTCTCGGCATCGAATCGGAACTGCAGCCGAATGCCTCGATCGCGCTTGGCACATCCGAAGTGTCGCTGACTGAGCTCACCGGCGCTTATGCCGCCTTCATGAATGGTGGTTACAAGGCGACGCCGCACGTGATCCGCAGGGTGACGACGGCCGACGGCAGCAAGGTGCTCTATGAGAACACCTACGACAATCCGCCCCGCGTCCTGTCGGAAGCGATAGCCGCAAACATGAATACGATGATGATGGGCGTCATCAACCAGGGAACGGGCAAGAGCGCCAAGCTTTCCGGCTGGCAGGCCGCCGGCAAGACCGGCACCACCCAGAACTCGCGCGACGCGCTCTTTGTTGGCTTCACCAGCAACCTCACGACGGGCGTCTGGTTCGGCAACGACGACGGCAAGCCAATGAAGAAGGTCACGGGCGGCGGCTTGCCCGCCAAGGCCTGGCAGGAGTTCATGGTCGCCGCGCACAAGGGACTGTCGCCGGCGCCGCTGTTCGGCAACGGTCAGTTCATGGCGGATCCGGCAGCCAATCCCGGCTTTGGCGATCAGCCGATGGCATCCGCCGAGCCTGGCATGGCGCCGCCGCTTGAAGAACCGACGACGATCGGCAGCATTCTTTCCGGCGTGTTTGGTGAGAGCGCCGAGCGTTATCCGCAGGCGCCGGGTCGGCCACGACGCCAGCCGATGACGGCTGATAACGGCGGCCCCGTGCCTCCCGCGGACATCGCCCAGGACGGAGATTATGGCTACGGCGACGCGCTGCCGCCGGGTGACATTGGCGAGCCTGAACCGGCGCCGGCACACCGGCCGAGACGGACGACTTTGCTCGACTTGATCATGGGGCAATAACCAAAGCATTCGGTCAGGAAAATGCCATTTTCCTGTGTGTGTCGAAATTAATCGCCGGGCGCTTGTTTTGCTGGTTTTCTGGCCATTTCTCGCCTTGCAGTCCCGAAAACCGCTCCTTATATACGCGGCATCACCGCAATCACGATTGCGTTAATCTTAAAGACCCATCCCGTAAGGGGCTGTCAGGGAAATGCCTTCTCGGGGTTCCGACAGCTTGCTTCAAGGAGAGAATGACATGGCAAAAGTAATTGGTATCGACCTCGGAACGACAAATTCCTGCGTCGCTGTCATGGACGGCAAGGACGCGAAGGTCATTGAGAACGCCGAAGGTGCGCGCACGACCCCTTCGATCGTAGCATTTTCCGAAGATGGCGAACGCCTGGTCGGTCAGCCGGCCAAGCGCCAGGCAGTTACCAACCCCACGGATACGCTTTTCGCAGTGAAGCGCCTCATCGGCCGCCGCTACGACGATCCGACGGTTGAAAAGGACAAGGCTCTCGTTCCTTTCGAGATCACCAAGGGTGACAACGGCGACGCTTGGGTCAAGGCCCGCGGCACCGGCTATTCGCCTGCCCAGATCTCCGCGATGATCCTTCAGAAGATGAAGGAAACCGCTGAATCCTATCTCGGTGAAAAGGTCGAAAAGGCCGTCATCACCGTTCCCGCATACTTCAACGACGCCCAGCGCCAGGCAACCAAGGATGCCGGCAAGATCGCTGGCCTCGAAGTTCTGCGCATCATCAACGAGCCGACGGCGGCAGCCCTTGCCTATGGTCTCGACAAGAAGGACGGCAAGACCATCGCCGTCTACGACTTGGGTGGCGGTACCTTCGATATCTCGATCCTCGAAATCGGCGACGGCGTCTTCGAAGTGAAGTCCACCAACGGCGATACCTTCCTCGGCGGTGAAGACTTCGACATGCGTCTCGTCGAATACCTCGTTGCCGAGTTCAAGAAGGACAACGGCATCGACCTCAAGGGCGACAAGCTGGCTCTGCAGCGCCTCAAGGAAGCTGCCGAAAAGGCGAAGATCGAACTGTCGTCCTCGCAGCAGACCGAAATCAACCTGCCGTTCATCACCGCTGATGCAACCGGCCCGAAGCACCTGACGCTGAAGCTGACCCGCGCCAAGCTCGAAAGCCTGGTTGAGGATCTGATCCAGCGCACGATCGCACCGTGCAAGGCTGCTCTTAAGGATGCAGGCGTAACGCCAGCCGAGATCGACGAAGTCGTTCTGGTCGGTGGCATGAGCCGCATGCCGAAGGTGCAGGAAGTCGTCAAGCAGCTGTTCGGCAAAGAGCCGCACAAGGGCGTCAACCCGGATGAAGTCGTCGCTCTCGGCGCGGCCATCCAGGCCGGCGTTCTCCAGGGCGACGTCAAGGACGTTCTGCTTCTCGACGTAACCCCGCTGTCTCTCGGCATCGAGACCCTCGGTGGCGTCTTCACCCGTCTGATCGAGCGTAATACCACGATCCCGACCAAGAAGAGCCAGACCTTCTCGACCGCCGACGACAACCAGCAGGCCGTCACCATCCGCGTTTCGCAGGGCGAGCGCGAAATGGCTGCCGACAACAAGCTGCTCGGCCAGTTCGACCTCGTTGGCCTGCCGCCGGCACCGCGTGGCGTTCCGCAGATCGAAGTCACCTTTGATATCGATGCCAATGGCATCGTGCAGGTTTCGGCGAAGGACAAGGGCACCGGCAAGGAACAGCAGATCCGCATCCAGGCATCTGGTGGTCTCTCCGACGCCGACATCGAGAAGATGGTCAAGGACGCTGAAGCCAATGCCGAAGCCGACAAGAAGCGTCGCGAAGGCGTAGAAGCCAAGAACCAGGCCGAAAGCCTGATCCACTCCAGCGAGAAGTCGCTGAAGGATTACGGTGACAAGGTGACCGAGGCCGATCGCACCGCGATCTCCGATGCGATTGCTGCTCTGAAGTCTGCCGTCGAGGCAAGCGAGCCGGATGCTGAAGAGATCAAGGCAAAGACCCAGACCCTCATGGAAGTCTCCATGAAGCTCGGTCAGGCGATCTATGAAGCGCAGCAGGCTGAAGGTGGTGCGGCAGACGCATCGGCAGAAGCTGGCGATGATAATGTCGTCGATGCCGACTACGAAGAAGTCAAGGACGACGACCGTAAGAAGTCCGCGTAAGCTGGACCAGAACGGTCACGTTTGAAACTGACATTCCGGCTGCTCTCCAGGGCAGCCGGAAATCCATTTCCGGGGTCTGATCCTTAATGGCAAAAGCCGATTTTTACGAAACGCTGGGTGTCGCCAAGACGGCGGACGAAAAAGAGCTGAAAAGCGCCTTCCGCAAACTCGCCATGAAATTCCATCCGGACAAGAATCCGGGCGATCATGAGGCAGAGCGTAAATTCAAGGAAATCAACGAAGCCTACGAAATGCTCAAGGATCCGCAGAAGCGGGCGGCCTATGACCGTTACGGTCACGCAGCCTTCGAGCATGGCGGCATGGGCGGTGGCGGCTTCGGCGGCGGTGGCTTTGGCGGCGGTGGTGGGTTCTCCGATATTTTCGAGGATATCTTCGGCGAGATGATGGGCGGCGGCCGGCAGCGGCAGCGCTCTTCGGGTGGCCGCGAGCGTGGCGCCGATCTTCGCTACAACATGGAAATTTCGCTGGAGGAATCCTTCTCCGGCAAGACGGCGCAGATCCGCGTTCCGACATCGATCACTTGCGATGTCTGTTCCGGCTCGGGCGCAAAGCCCGGCACCCAGCCGAAAACCTGCGGCACCTGCCAGGGTTCGGGCCGTGTCCGTGCAGCCCAGGGCTTCTTTTCGATCGAGCGGACCTGCCCGACCTGTCATGGTCGTGGCACGATCATTCCCGATCCGTGCACGAAGTGCCATGGCCAGGGTCGCGTCACCGAAGAGCGTTCGCTCTCGGTGAACATTCCGGCCGGCATCGAAGACGGCACCCGCATTCGCCTGCAGGGCGAGGGCGAGGCCGGCATGCGTGGCGGTCCGGCGGGCGATCTCTACATCTTCCTCTCGGTCAAGCCGCACGAATTCTACCAGCGCGATGGCGCCGACCTCTATTGCACCATCCCGATCTCGATGACGACGGCGGCACTTGGCGGCACGTTTGACGTGGCGACGCTCGATGGCACCAAGTCGCGCGTTACCGTGCCGGAAGGCACGCAGGCCGGAAAGCAGTTTCGCCTCAAGGGCAAGGGCATGCCGGTGTTGCGGTCGCCGCAGACGGGTGACCTCTACATCCAGATCCAGATCGAGACTCCGCAGAAGCTGACGAAGCGGCAGCGCGAACTCCTTCAGGAGTTCGAACAGCTGTCCTCGAAGGAAAACAATCCGGAATCGACCGGGTTCTTTGCCCGAATGAAGGAATTCTTCGAGGGCTGATCAAGTCATCGACAAAATGTTGAAAGGCTCGGTTGTTCCTGCAACCGGGCCTTTATTGTTTTTTGCTCCGGATTGCCTATGCAGGGTTGTTGCGCGGGCGCGACTTTCGCAGTGAAAATGGCTTTACTATTTTGGATCAGCCAAATGATTGGTGGGACATTAAGATAATAAAAGGGTAAATTAGCAGGCCGAACAACATAGCAGCGCCGAGGGACACTTGGAACGCCGTCTCGCAGCCATCCTCGCAGCAGATATCGTCGGTTACAGCCGATTGATGGGATCAGATGAATCCGGGACGCTGAGTGCGGTAAAGTCCTGCCGCACGGAGCTCCTCAACCCGAAAATTGCGCAGCATCGCGGCCGCATCGTCAAGATGACCGGTGACGGCATGTTGGTGGAATTCTCCAGCATTGTGAACGCGGTTGCCTGTGCCGACGAGGTGCAGCGGGAGACGGCGCAGCGAAACCTGTCCGTACTTGAAGAAAAGCGCATCGAGTTCCGGATCGGTATCCATCTCGGCGATGTTATCGTCGAGGAGGGCGATATTTTCGGCGATGGTGTCAATGTTGCTGCCCGGCTGGAAACGTTGGCCGAACCCGGCGGCATTGCTGTCTCCGCCTCGGTCAAGGACCACGTCGGCTCGCGGCTCGACCTGTCGTTCGAGGATCGCGGCGAGCACAGGCTCAAGAACATCAAGGAACCGATCAGGGTCTATGCGATCTCTCCGCGGCGGGCGCTGCCGCTGAAAGTGAACAAGGCCGCTCTGGCCGCTGCCAAGGAAAAGCACAAGCAGCTCGTTGCCGTCCTGCCTTTCACCAACATGAGCGGTGACGCCGAGCAGGAGTATTTTTCGGACGGCATCACCGAAGACATCATTACCGACCTCTCCAAGGTATCGAACCTCTACGTCGTCGCACGCAACACCGCCTTCACCTACAAGGGCAAATCCGTGCAGGTGAAGCAGGTCGCGGCCGAGCTCGGCGTCGACTTCGTTCTCGAGGGCAGCGTCCGCAAGGTCGGGCAGCGGGTGCGCATTACCGGGCAGCTGATTGATGCGAAGAACGGCGGGCACCTTTGGGCGGACCGCTTTGACCGTGACCTGACCGATATTTTTGCGATCCAGGACGAGATCACCCACGCGATCGTCGATCAACTCAAGATCAAGCTGCTGCCGGAGGAGCGGCGAGCGATCGAAGCCGAGCAGACATGCAATGTCGAAGCCTACACCTATTACCTGCGCGGTCGGCAGCTTTCTCACACCTGGACGCGGCCTTATCTGCTTCTGGCGCGGCGTATGTTTGCGACTGCGGTCGCTCTCGATCCGGAATATGCGCGTGCCTATGCCGGGATGGCCGATTGCGAGTCAGCGCTGCGCGACTGGCACGCGGGAGAGTATACGCTACAGGGGATTCTCAATCTGAGTGCCAAGGCGCTTGCACTCGATCCAAATCTCGCTGAGGCGCACGCCTCGCGCGGGCTGGCGCTGCACCAGGATGGGCGAGACGAAGAGGCGCTGAGCGAGTTCGAAAAGGCGCTGGCGCTGGAACCCGATCTCTATGAAGCGAATTTTCACTATGGCCGCTTCCTTTTCATGGAGGGCAAGTTCGAAGGAGCCATCACGTTCTTCACCAGGGCGGCCGAGATCAGGCCGGACGACTATTTGTCGCCGATACACCTGATGAGTGCATGTCGGTCGCTCGGGCTGGAGGAAGAGCGAGCGCACTGGGCAAGCATCTGCATCGAGCGCGCCGAGGAGGCCCTGGAGCGGCATCCGGAAAATTCAGGCCCTGCTCATCGCGGCGCGCTCGCCCTGGCGCACATGGGCGAGGCGGAAAAAGCAAAGGAGTGGGTGAAGCGCGCCCAGATGATCGACCCGGATGACATTGTTGCGCAGTATAACATCGCCTGTGTTTACGCGTTGCTGAACGAATGCGACGCTGCGCTGGACCTGTTGGAGGAGCTACTGCCGCTGTCGTCCTGTTATCACATCCTGTGGTTCAAGCATGATTCGGATCTGGATTCGGTGCGCGATCACCCCCGATTCGAAAAGATGCTGGATGCGATCGCGGCCTGCTCAGCCTCGCTGGACTTCAAGGTGGCGTCGGAATAGCGCTGGCGCCCGGCACTTGTTCCATTCTGGAGCAGGCCGAAATGCGCATCTGTCTTGCGTTAACGCAGGCAATGAATGGCGCTTTGCAAAGGCACACGAAGCGGCCAGTATCCTTGCGGGGATCAACCAAAAAATCGAGGGCAACTTCCATGATGGCAGCCGCCGCTTCCGTGTCTTTCCAGTCTGACGATGTCGATGTGCTCGCCGGCGCGCTCTACGCGTGGTGCGCCGAGCACAATATCAAGCTGCGCAGCCAGCAGGGACTTGCGATCGCCAGCATCGCGATAGATCTCTATCATGCCGGCCATCAGACGCAGGACGATTTGCTCGTCGCCCTTCACGAGCGCGAGCTGCACTGACCGGCAGAGCAGAGCTCAGCCCAACGCCTCGACGTAGCTGTCGCCGGTCATGATCGACAAGATGGTCTTTACGGCCTCTTTGCCTGCTGTGGAGCGAAGCTTGTCGTAGTGCAGGGCAAGCTCATAGGCCTCCGGGCTGAGACCTGGTCGCGCCGATCCGTCACGCGGATTGGCGCCTTCGAACAGGTCCGAAATATCCACGCCCAGAAAGACCGCGATCTGGTGAAGCTTGCTCGCGGATACGCGATTGGTGCCTTTCTCGTATTTTTGAATCTGTTGAAAAGTCAGCCCCAGCGCGTCTCCCAGTTCCAGCTGCGATATGCGTCGTTTGGCCCTGAGCGTCCGGACATTTCTGCCGACAATAATATCTACCGGATCTGGCACTGCTGTGTTCCCTCATTATAAATTCAAATGCGCTAGTACTATGCCCGCCTTTTGCAATATCTCAACCAACTAGTTGCAATTTTCAACCTGCTTTTGCTGTGGTTTTGAGCCGCTCAGTCATACACTTTCGGCGTAGACATCGACCGTAACGTGCACGCTATTTGCGATGCGCGTTTAGGGCGGCAATCGTGCGTAAGTCGCATTCTACTTTACTTGCCGCGGCGATCACCTGATTCCCCGTCGATTCCGTGGCTTGCCAAACTTGACCCAAGCATCGACAACTCATATTTTAGAATAATTCTAAAACGAGGTTGTCATGTTCAACAGACTTTTCAATTCATCCAAGCGTTCTTTTGATTCATTGTCCGAACAGGAAATACTCGCGCTTGCCATCGGCTCCGAAGAGGACGACGCGCGCATTTATCTCGCCTACGCCGACATGCTGCGGGACGCGTATCCCGCGTCGGCAAAAGTCTTCGAGGACATGGCCGAGGTCGAGGACACACATCGCAAATCCCTGATCGAAATTTATCGCCAGCGGTTCGGCGAGCGCATAACGCTCATCCGGCGCGAGCATGTTCGAGGATTCTATGAGCGCAAGCCCGACTGGCTGCGACGCAACCTGTCATTGGACAAGATCCGGGACGAGGCGGCGGCCATGGAACAGCAGGCCTATCGCTTCTATGTCGAGGCCGCGACCCGCGTGACCGACGCCGGCACGAGGCAGCTTTTGGGTGACTTGGCGCTCGCCGAGCAGGGCCACGAAGAGATCACCCATATGCTGGGCGACAAGCACACGCCTGAGACCGTAAAGGCGGAGGAAGACGTCGCGGCGCGGCGGCAATTGGTTCTGACCTACGTGCAGCCCGGTCTCGCTGGTCTGATGGACGGCTCGGTGTCGACATTGGCGCCGATCTTTGCGGCCGCGTTTGCGACCCAGGACACCTGGCAGACCTTCCTTGTCGGCATGTCCGCATCGGTCGGCGCCGGCATCTCGATGGGCTTCACCGAGGCGGCGCATGACGACGGCAAGATTTCCGGCCGCGGTTCGCCGATCAAGCGTGGTCTCGCCTGCGGAGTCATGACGGCGCTCGGCGGTCTTGGGCACACCTTGCCGTATCTGATCCCGAACTTCTGGACTGCAACGACGATGGCGGTGATCATCGCGATCTTCGAGCTTTGGGCGATCGCGTTCATCCAGAACAGGTTTATGGAAACACCGTTCCTGCGTGCCGCCTTGCAGGTAGTTGTCGGCGGCGGTCTTGTTCTCGGGGCCGGTATTCTGATTGGAAATGGCTGAGGTACAAAAAAGGCCGGCATCTCGCCGGCCTTTCCTGTTCAATCCGATATTGTCTACCTCAAGGCGCCGACCAAAACGTCGCGGCCGTTTTCGATGGTGACCCAGCGACCGGCATTGGCGCTCGACTGGCGCTTGATGAAGGAGTAGGGGGTGTCGAACCACGGCTTGACGCTGGATGCCAGGTTGTCGAGCACGAAGTCGCCGTTGGTGGTGCGCAACGTCAGTACGGCATGGCCTTCGCCGTCCGGCTTGCGAACGACCGTGAGCAGAAGGTTAGCTGGCGAAATTCCCCGCTGAACCAGGATGCGGCGCTTCAAGAGGGCGAAGTCTTCGCAATCGCCCGCCGTCGTCGGATAAGCCCAGACCTCATCCTTGCCGTAGATTTCCTTGTCGGTCATCGGTGTGATGCTATTGTTGACCGTGGCGTTGACCGATCGCACCATTCCCCACTTGGCATCAGACATCTCAGCCGGCGAGGTGTTGCGGTTCGGGCCGCATTCGTTGCGATGGATCTGGCAGAAGTCGTAGTGGCCGATCGGCTGGGAAGTGGCTGCGCCTGTGACCATCGAGAGGTTGTTGGTGGAAGCCGGCGTTGCGGCTGTAGACATAGCAAACACGGCCATCATGGCCACGACGAAACCCTTGATCCGCACGCCCGCTCTTCCCTTGCATCGCCCATGTATTGTTAACAAAAAGTTAACGGACGGAGGCTCGGAGAGTCAATCGTTACTTCTGGGGAGGGGGGTGCTAACCACCAACATGGTTAAAATCCGTTAGGATTTGGCACAGGCGGTACCGTTTGAATTATCGGATAAGCCCTTTGACGGCGGCAAGGATGCGCTCGATGTCCTGCGGTCGCGAAAGCCGGTGATCGCCGTCGCGCACAAAGGTCAGTACGACATCGTCGGCAGGCAGATGTTCCACCAGTTTCATGGCGTGCTGATAGGGAACGTCGGGATCCTTCATCCCCTGCAGGATATGCACGGGGCAACCGGTCTCGATGATGCCTTTGAGCACGCTGTTGTCGCGCCCGTCCTCCATCAGCGCCCGCGTATAGATGTTTGGCTCCGGGCTATAGGCCGACCGCTCTTCGAAGTAGCCGCGCTCGGCTAGCGAGGCTTTCTCCTTCTTCGTGAGGTTCGGCTCGATCAGCTCGGTGGTGAAGTCGGGAGCCGGCGCAATCAGCACCATGCCTTCGAGCTTCGGCCCGTCCTGCCGCTTGGAAAGTTCCTGCGCGAGCCTGAGAGCAATCCATCCGCCCATCGACGAACCTACGACCAGAATCCGGTCGGGGGCCGTGTGGAGGATCACGGCAAGCGCTTCCTCCAGCCAGCGCGAGATCGTCCCGTCGGTGAACTTGCCGCCGGATAGGCCGTGCCCGGAATAGTCGAGGCGTAGGCAGGCGAGACCGTTTTCCGCGGCAAACCGGTCGAGTTCGATCGCCTTGCTGCCGCTCATGTCGGAGCGGTATCCGGATAACCAAACGAGGGTTGGGCCGTTTGCCTGACCGGACCGGCTTCGCGCGAGGTAGGCAATCTCGCGTGCGGCTTCGCCTTCTCCTACGGTCAGATATTGTTGGTCATGAATGAAATTTGCGTCAGACATCGCAGAACTCCGATTGTTTTGGCCTATAAAACAGATTCTTGACAGGCTGACAGCAGGTGTTTTTTCCGCTAAAGAATGCTACTGACTCCGTTGCAGCAATGGTGAGACTACGTTTGTACTCCCGTGATTGGGAGTGCCAGGGCTGCAGCGATCCGAAACAACGCGAGGAGAATACGACCATTCGCAGACCCTTTAAAGCCGACGCGCCCGTGAAGGAAGGGCCGCGCTCGAACCGGGAAATTCGCATCCCCCGAGTTCAGCTGATTGATGCTGAAGGACAGAACTTGGGCGTTGTGCCCACCGACCAGGCGTTGAAAATGGCTGAAGAAGCCGGCCTCGACCTGGTGGAAATCTCCCCCAATGCCGAACCGCCTGTGTGCAAGATCCTCGATCTGGGCAAGCTGAAATACGCCAACCAGAAAAAGGCCGCCGAGGCGCGCAAGAAGCAGAAGATTGTCGAAGTCAAAGAAATCAAGATGCGCCCCAATATCGACACCCATGACTATGAGGTGAAGATGAAGGCGATGGGCCGTTTCTTTGAAGACGGTGACAAGGTCAAGGTGACGCTGAAGTTCCGTGGCCGCGAAATGGCGCACCAGGAACTCGGTATGAAGCTGCTGCAGCAGGTGAAGGCCGACACGACCGAATATGCCAAGGTCGAAGCCGAGCCGAAGCTTGAAGGCCGCCAGATGATGATGGTGCTCGCGCCGAAGTGAGGCGTGTAGCTACTCTCGTATCAAAGCCGTCCGTAAGGGCGGCTTTTGTATTTTGGGGCCTCGTCCACCCAATCTGACAGGATGCTGACAAACGCGCTCAACGGTCTGTCAGCGAGACTTTGGCAATCTGTTCTCAACAAAGAAGAGAGCAGAAGGCAAAGATCATGAAGAAGACCATTTCCCACACGTTTCTGGCTTCAGTCGCCGCAATCGCGGTGACCTTGTCGCTCCCGACAATCCAGACATTCAGTTCAGGCCATTTTTCGTCGGCAGCATTTGCCCGTGGTGGCAGCGATGATGGTGGTGGGAGCAGCGGTAGCGGTTCCGGCGGCTCGGGCGGCAGCGGCAATAGCGGATCCAGCCACAGCGGCGGCAGTGACGACCACAGCGGCAGCGGGCGTGGCGGTGATGATCACAGCGGTCGCGGCGGTCACGACGACGGCGACGACGATCATGGCCGTGGCCGTGGCCACGATGACGGTGCCGACCATGACGCCAATGACGACAATCCCGGCGAACACCGTGGTGGTCGCAACGACAATCGTCCCGAAGTGACCCTCGCAGTGTCTCAGCAAAGCCTGACAGGACTGCTGAATGGCTCGCTCGTTGCTGTCGACCAGCTTGGTCGGCGCCTTGAGGTTGAGATTGAGCTTGAACATGGAACGCGCACGGTGGTTGCGCATCCCCATAGAGGTGACTTTGTTCGTAATCCTGGCGCGATCACCAGCGTCAACATAGTTCCCGCTTCGGCGCAATAATCTGCCCGGCGCGGTCTTCCGGCCACCCCTTCGGAAGAAAGAACTCCGCCGCGCCCCGGCGGAGTTCTTGGTTTCTTGGAACCTTGTCTCGTCGCGATAAAGCGTTCAGTGTAGGTTCCGCGATTGCAGATGCTTGAAATACTTGGAAGGTCAATGAACACAAGCCGTCGCAGTTTCATGACGATGTTGATGCTGGCCGTGGCGCTCGCCGCCGCCGGCCCGATGTTCGTTTCCCATGCCGAAGCCAAGGATGGCAGCGACGATGGCGGCGGCGGCAGCGGCGGTGGGAGCGGTTCAAGCGGCGGCAGTGGCTCGTCGGGCTCCGGCTCGTCCGGATCCTCGGGGTCCAACTCGGGCAGCGGGAGTTCCAATTCCGGTCGTGGCGGCCACGACGATCACGGGGATGATGACGGCGGTGATGACCACGGCGGCGGCGGAGGCGGCGGCGGTAACAGCGGCCGCGGCAGCGGCGGACGGAACACCGATTCCGATCGCGCGCGCGACGCCGTTCGCGAGGGACGGATCCTGCCGCTGAAGACCGTTCTGCAGCGCATCGACGCAAAACGCTACGGTCGGGTTATCGACGTCAATCTCCGTCGATCTATGTTCAGCGATGTGTATCAAGTGAAGGTTCGCGACGGGACGGGCGCGATCAGGACATTGCGCGTTGACGCCCGCAACGGAGCATTGCTGGGGGGCTAGGGGCTATGCGTATCCTGTTGGCGGAGGATGATCCCAATATTTCCGGCCATGTGGTCGAAAAGCTGGGGCGGGAAGGCTATCGCGTCGAAGTATTCGCGAGCGGGCCTGCCGTGTGGGAAGAGGGCGAGACCGGCGATTACTCAGCCATCATCCTTGACCTCGGATTGCCCGGCATGGATGGCCTCTCAATACTGAAACGTTGGCGCGGCGCGGGCATCAACACGCCGGTTCTCGTTCTGACGGCTCGCGGCTCCTGGATGGAGCGTGTCGACGGCTTCGATGCGGGTGCCGATGACTATCTGCCGAAGCCGTTTCGTACCGAGGAACTGTTGGCCCGCCTGCGGGCGCTTCTTCGCCGCACCGGCGCTGTTGCTGTGCGCGTCAAATCCGCCAACCGTTTCACACTTGATGAGAGCGCCAGACGCGTGACGTTCGACGGGCGCGAGCTCGACCTCAGCCCGCTGGAATACCGGATGATCGCGCTTTTCATCGGAAAGCCCGGGGAAGTGCTCAGCCCCACCGAACTGGCAAGCCAGGTTCAGGGCCGTGACGACGATTCCGCCAAGAATGCCGTGGAGGCCATGGTGGCGCGGCTGCGAAAGAAGACGGACAGCGACGCCATCGAGACCCGGCGCGGCTTTGGCTATGTCCTTCCGGAGCGACCTCGGTGATCCACTCGCTGCATTTTCGCCTGGCTGCCGGAGCGCTTGTCGCGATCGCGCTGGCGTTGACGCTCGTCTGGGCGGTGCTCAGCCATCTGTTCACGGACTATCTGGCCGACCAGTATTCCAACGAAATGACGTCGGTGATGGATTCGCTGGCAGCGCGGCTCAGCGTGGAGAATGGCGCTCTTGAATTGAAGAACGAGCCTGCCGACTCGCGCTTCCAGATCCCGGCTGGCGGCCGATACTGGCAAATCTCTCCCGATGGCAACGAGGAGCCGCTGCGGTCCCGCTCGCTGTGGGACGAGGAAATCACCACGGATGACCTGTCGAAGGACATGTATTGCGGGTTCCGGGAAACGGACGGGCCGGATGGCTCGCCGCTGCTGGTGTCGATGAAGACGATGGCGCTTGGCGAAGGCGACGCAAAGAAGAACTTCACCGTCTACGCCGCTTTTTCCAAGCCGGAGATGGAAGCAGCGCTTGAAAGCTATCACCGGCCGTTGCGGTTGATGCTGCTTTCGACCGGCGGCATGCTTCTCCTGGCCGCATTTTTGCAGGGGTGGGTGGGCCTGCGCCCGCTGGTGCGGCTTCGCGATCGCGTCGCCGATATCAGGGCCGGGCGCAGCTCTCATATCGGCACGGAGGGGCCGAGCGAGGTCAAGCCGCTGGTTCGCGAGATCAACTTGCTGCTCAGCGAGCGCGAGACGGCGATCGAACGGGCCCGTGCTCGTGCGAGCGACCTCGCCCACGGTTTGAAAACGCCGCTAACGGTGTTGTCGCACCTGGTTGAAGCTCTGCCCGAGGGCCAACGCGACACCGCCTTGCAGCAGATCGAGCTGGTCCGGCAGCGCGCCGACCGCCAATTGCAGGCGGCGCGGATGGGCGTGGAGCAGATGGCAACGACATCGCTGCTCGGGATTTCCGGAAAGCTCGTCAACGTCTTGACACCCTTCACCGAAGAGAAGGGGATCGACTGGCATCTCGATATCGATCCGTCGCTCACGGTACAGGCGGATCCCGCCGATATTGCCGAGGCGCTTGGCAACGTGCTCGACAATGCCGTGCGCTTTGCCAGAACACGCATCGATCTTTCCGCCGGGCGCTCACAGGATGATGTCGTGCTCAGCGTTTCCGACGATGGGCCCGGAGCCGATCCGGAGAGCTATAACTTGATGTTGAAGCGCGGCGTCCGGATCGACGAAGGCACGGCAGGAACTGGGTTGGGGCTGGCGATCTCGGGCGATATCCTGGAGGCTTACGGCGGCAGGCTCGATCTTTCCGCCTCGCGGTGGGGCGGCCTTCAGGTGAAACTGATGCTCCCGGCCATGGCCGCCCGGCCTCCCGCCATTGCCTAGAAGATTCATCCGCCGCCCCGTTGCACTTTTATGACGCTGCGGTTATAAGCGCGCGTCCGAACTGACCGGCAGGGCATGCCGTGGCGGTTTCGAATGCTTGCGGAACGGTTCATCACCGGAGCCGCAGATCAACAACAAACGCTCCCGCACCTTGTTGCGACGGCCGTAAACCGGGCATCGCGAGAAGGCTTCCTTGATGAAGCATGCAGGGGGATCAGAAACGGAGTAGCAAAATGCCCAAGATGAAGACGAAGTCTGCTGCCAAGAAGCGGTTCAAGATCACCGCGACCGGTAAGGTCAAGGCTGCAGCTGCTGGCAAGCGCCATGGCATGATCAAGCGTACCAACAAGTTCATCCGCGATGCACGTGGCACGATGGTTCTCGCAGAACCCGATGGCCGCAAGGTCGTGAAGAACTACCTGCCGAACGGTCTCTAAGACTATTCCGCGAACGCTTTAGATTAAGGAGATCATGAAATGGCACGTGTAAAAAGAGGCGTTACCGCCCACGCCAAGCACAAGAAGGTTCTGAAGGCCGCTAAGGGCTTTTACGGCCGTCGCAAGAACACCATCCGCGCTGCGAAGGCTGCTGTCGATCGTTCGAAGCAGTACGCTTATCGCGACCGCAAGATCAACAAGCGCAACTTCCGCGCCCTCTGGATCCAGCGTATCAACGCTGCCGTCCGCGAATTCGGCCTGACCTACGGCCGCTTCATCGACGGCCTGAACAAGGCTGGCATCGAAGTCGACCGTAAGGTTCTCTCCGACATGGCTATCCATGAGCCGGAAGCATTCGGTGCACTCGTTGCTGCCTCCAAGAAGGCTCTCGAGTACCTGAAGGACGCCGGTACGAAGAACGAGTTTGAAGCAGCCGTCAACTAAGCCGGCGCTATTCGAACCTTTGCTTCGATGATTTGGGACCCGCGCTGGCCAGGCTTGCGCGGGTTCTTTGCATTGGCGCGATGGCGATTGAGACGGCTTGGCCGCTCCTCGTTCGACGTCGCGGGCTTTTTGTGGTGTGCCCGGTTGATTGGCTGCGTGCACATGGGTAGTGATCTGCGACGCTTCATCGTGGCGCTTGAGCTATCCGATGCATGTTTTCGTGAATTATCGACAAGACTGACGCCCTGTGAGGCAGGAAAAGATGACCGAACTCGAAACCCTGGAAAAGCAACTTCTGTCTGATGTGGCAGCCGCTGCCGACGAGCCGGCGATCGAAGCCGTGCGTGTTGGAGCACTCGGCAAGAAGGGTTCGGTCTCCGAGCTCCTGAAGACGCTCGGTTCGATGACGCCGGAAGAGCGCCAGACGCGCGGTGCGGCGATCAATGCGCTGAAGAATGCCGTCACCGACGCGATCACGGAACGCAAGGCGGACCTGAAGAAGGCCGCGATCGACGCCCGCCTGAAGGCGGAGACTGTCGACGTCAGCCTGCCGGTCCGCTCTTCGCCGGCCGAGCGCGGCCGCATCCATCCGATCAGCCAGATCATCGACGAGATCACCGCGATCTTCGGCGACATGGGCTTCTCGATCGCTGAAGGTCCCGATGTCGAGACCGACTATTACAATTTCACGGCGCTGAACTTCCCCGAAGGCCACCCGGCCCGCGAGATGCACGACACCTTCTTCTTCAATCCGGATGAGAACGGTGAGCGCAAGGTGCTGCGCACGCACACGTCGCCGGTGCAGGTGCGCACCATGGAAGCGCAGAAGCCACCGATCCGCATCATCATCCCCGGCAAGACCTACCGCCAAGACAGTGACGCGACCCACTCGCCGATGTTCCACCAGGTCGAGGGCCTCGTCGTCGACAAGAAGGCGAATGTCGCCAATATCCGCTGGGTGCTCGAAGAGTTCTGCAAGACCTTCTTCGAGGTCGACAGCGTGACGATGCGCTTCCGCCCGTCGTTCTTCCCGTTCACCGAGCCGTCCTTCGAGGTCGACATCCAGTGCGACCGCTCCGGCCCGATCGTCAAGTTCGGCGAGGGCACCGACTGGATGGAAATCCTCGGCTGCGGCATGGTGCATCCGAACGTGCTGCGCGCCGGCGGTCTCGATCCCGACGAGTACCAGGGCTTTGCCTGGGGCATGGGCCTCGACCGCATCGCCATGCTGAAATACGGCATGCCCGACCTGCGCGACTTCTTCAACGCCGATGTCCGCTGGATGACCCATTACGGCTTCCGCCCGCTCGACATGCCGACGCTGTTCGGCGGTCTGAGCGCGTAAGGGAGGATAGAGATCATGAAGTTCACACTTTCCTGGCTGAAGGATCATCTGGAAACGGATGCGACCCTCGATGAAATCTGCAAGCGCCTGACCGAGATCGGGCTCGAGGTCGAGGACGTCGATGACAAGGCGGCGTTCAAGCCCTTCGTCATCGCCAAGATCCTGACCGCCGAGAAGCATCCGCAGGCAGATCGCCTCAAGGTTCTCTCGGTCGACACCGGCAATGGTGCGCCCGTCCAGGTCGTCTGCGGCGCTCCGAATGCGCGCGCCGGCCTGATCGGCGCCTTTGCAGCTCCCGGCACCTATGTTCCCGGCATCGACGTGACGCTTGCCGTCGGCAACATCCGTGGCGTCGAAAGCCACGGCATGATGTGCTCCGAAAAGGAGCTGCAGATTTCCGACAGCCACGATGGCATCATCGATCTCCCCGAGGATGCGCCTGTCGGGCAGAGCTACGCCGCCTATGCGCACCTCGACGATCCCATGATCGAGATCAACCTGACGCCGAACCGTCCGGATTGCACCTCGATCTACGGTATCGCTCGTGACCTGGCCGCCTCCGGCCTCGGCACGCTGAAGACACG
Source organism: Rhizobium sp. BK176 (assembly GCF_024808055.1). Lineage (NCBI taxonomy): Bacteria > Pseudomonadati > Pseudomonadota > Alphaproteobacteria > Hyphomicrobiales > Rhizobiaceae > Rhizobium > Rhizobium sp. BK176. The sequence goes on from NZ_JANUBV010000008.1 coordinate 306,641, forward strand.
GCCCGCGCCGTCCTCCGCCGTCGAAGGCGAGACACCGGTCAAGGTGACGCTCGACCTCGATGACGAGAAGCTTTGCCCGGGCTTTGCGCTCCGCCTCGTGCGCGGTGTCAAGAACGGCCCGAGCCCGAAGTGGATGCAGCAGCGCCTGCTGGCGATCGGCCTGCGCCCGATCAACGCGCTCGTCGACATCACCAACTACATGACCTTCGACCAGGGTCGCCCGATGCACGTCTTCGACGCCGCCAAGGTCAAGGGCAACCTGACAGTCCGCCGCGCCAAGGATGGCGAAACGGTGCTGGCGCTCGATCAGCGCGAGTACAAGCTTGGGCCCAACAACGTCGTGATCGCGGACGCCGATGGCATCGAGTCGATCGGCGGCATCATGGGCGGCGAGCATTCCGGCTGCGACGAGAACACGACGGATGTCCTGATCGAGAGTGCTCTCTGGGATCCGATGAACATCGCGAAATCGGGCCGCGGCCTCGGTATCATCACCGATGCGCGCTACCGCTTCGAGCGCGGCGTCGACCCTGAGTACATGGTTCCGGGCATCGAGCGCACCACCGAACTGGTCCTCGAGCTCTGCGGCGGTACGGCGGCCAAGGCCGATGTCGTCGGCTACAAGGGCTATGACCCCAAGATCGTCGATTTCCCCTTCTCCGAGGTCAAGCGCCTGACGGGGCTCGAGGTTTCGACGGACGAGAGTGTCGAGATCCTGACCCGCCTCGGCTTCAAGGTCACCGGTTCCGGCGAGCGCGTCTCGGTCTCGGTGCCGTCCTGGCGCCCCGATGTCGACGGCAAGGCCGACCTCGTCGAAGAAGTCATGCGCATCCACGGCGTCGACAACATAAAGCCCGCGCCGCTGGAAAGCCACGCGGCCGTCAACGGCAGGATCCTGACGACGCTGCAGATCCGCACCCGCACCGCCAAGCGCGCGCTTGCCTCGCGCGGCATGCTGGAAGCCGTCAACTGGTCCTTCATTTCGGAAGATCAGGCAAAGCTCTTCGGCGGCGGCTCGCCGGCACTGAAGCTTGCCAACCCGATCGCCGCTGACATGTCCGACATGCGTCCGTCGCTGTTGCCCGGCCTGCTCACGGCTGCCCAGCGCAATGCCGACAAGGGCTACGGCGACGTCGCGATCTTCGAAGTGTCCGGCACCTATGAGAACGATCGCCCCGAGGGCCAGCGCCGCGTTGCCGGCGGTGTCCGTCGCGGCACCGCCTCGCTTGCCGGCGCCGGCCGCATGTGGCTGAACGCTGCCAAGGGTGGCGGCAAGCCGGTCGACGTCTTCGACGCCAAGGCCGATGCGCTGGCCGTGATCGAAGCCTGCGGCCTGCCGATGGGCAATATCCAGATCGAGCAGGGCGGACCCGAGTGGTACCACCCCGGCCGCTCCGGCACGATCAAGATGGGTCCGAAGGTTATTCTTGGCTATTTCGGCGAGTTCCATCCCTCGACGCTGGAAGCGCTTGACGTGTCAGGCGCGCTCTCAGGCTTTGAAGTCTATATCGACGCCATGCCTGAGCCGAAGAAGAAGGCGACCCGCACCAAGCCGGCGCTCGAGCTTTCACCCTTCCAGGCCGTCAAGCGCGATTTCGCCTTCGTCGTCGACAAGTCGGTGGAGGCAGGCGCGATCATCAAGGCCGCGACCGGTGCAGACCGCAAGCTCGTCACCGGTGTCAACGTCTTCGACATCTTCGAAGGCCCGTCGCTCGGTGAAGGTAAGAAGTCGGTGGCGATCGAGGTGCAGATCCAGCCGGTCGAGCGCACGCTGACCGACGAGGATTTCGAAGCGCTGACTGAGAAGATCGTCGCCAGCGTGACGAAGTTCACCGGCGGCGTCCTCAGAGCCTGAGGCGCATCCGATCTGTTAATGCAAAAAAGCCGGCGATCGTCTCGCCGGCTTTTCTATGTGTGGAGATAGTAGAGCTTGTTGACGATCGTCCAGCGGCCATCGATCTTCAGCATCGAGAGATAGTCGGTGAACCGCATGCCGGCGAAATCGTCGCTGACCTTGACGCTTGCCGCATCGCCGATGATGTCGAGCATCTGGATGTCCATATGCGGCTGTGTGGTCGGCGGCGCCGAGCCCTCGGCGACGATGGCGGCAATGAACTCGTCCCGGTTCAGCCATTCGACGGCATTTTCGTAGTGGCCGATGATGGCACATTGCGGATGAAAGGCCTTCCGCAATGCCGCTTCGTTGGCGAAGGTCATGCCTTCGACATAGAGATGAACGACTGCTTCGATTGCCTGCTGGTCCGACATGCCTCACCTCGCCAGAAAGATGCCCAATAGCATAGTGCAGCGAATGGGTGCGGCAAGGTCGCCCGATGCGACAGCGCCTTAACCTTTTGGCTGGATCGCAAGCTCCGCCGGCCAGGGAATGCTCGCCGGCGATCTGGTCTCGCGGACCTTCCCCCGGTTGTCGATCGCGCCGGGAAGGAACCTGTGCAGCTATTGTTGCTCCCGCGGGACCGACAATCAGGCCGCGGCCTTCTGGTTGGCGGCTGTCATCGCCAGCTGTGACAGGGTCTTGTCCGTCGCGGCCTCTTCCTTGAGCGTCGCGTCGAGCAGGGCGACGACGTCCTTCTTGCCGAGCGTCTGTGCCCAGGTCTTCAGGGTGCCGTAGCGGGCGATCTCGTAGTGTTCGACCGCCTGCGCTGCTGAGATGAGACCAGCATCGATAGCCGGCGAGCCCTTGAATTCGTCGATGATCTCTTCGCCCTCGGCAATAATGCCCTGGATCGCTTCGCAGGTCTTCCCCTGGGCGCGCTTCCCAACGATTTCAAAGACCTGCTGCAGGCGTTCCACATGGCCTTCCGTCTGCTCGCGATGCTTTTCGAAGCCGGCTTTCAGCTGTTGCGATCGGGCCGCCCGCGCCATTTTCGGCAGGGCGCGAAGAATCTGCCGTTCGGCAAAATAGATGTCCTTGAGCGTATCGTAGAATAGATCGTCGAGGGTCTTTTCCTTGGCCATTGTCTCTTCCCTTACTGTGTGGAGTACCGCGAAGCGCGGACGGGAGAAGAAGCTAAGAGGACGCTAATTGTTCCGGCCGTTTTTCGGGTTGCGCCGATCGTCAGGGCCGGCAGACTGCGGCGGTCAAACAACGGGAGCTTTTCGTGAAGAAACCTGGATCGATGAAGGGCCTGGAGGATCTCGGGCGTGCGCGGCTTTCGAAGAATTTCTTCCTCCGCGATTTCCTGCATTCCGAAATCGCCGATTTCTACCGCATTCCGAACATTCCGGAGAATCCCGATTTGGCGATCGAGGCGGGAAAACGGCTCTGCGAGGACCTGCTGGAGCCGCTGCAGGCAACCTTCGGCCGGCTGCACATCCGCTCCGGCTATCGCTCGCCCGAGGTCAACCAGTTCGGCAACCGCAACAATCTCAACTGCTCGTCAAATCCCGCGACCGCGGCCGATCACCTCTGGGATCTTCGCGATTTCGATGGCTGCATGGGAGCGACAGCCTGCGTCGTCGTTCCGTGGATGATCGACAACTACCGCAACGAGGAGGATTGGCAGCGGCTTGCCTGGTGGATCCACGACCATCTGCCCTATACCGCACTCTGCTTCTTCTCGAAACTCTGGGCCTTCAACATCCAGTGGCATGAGCGACCCCGCCGTATCATCCAGAGCTATGTCCGGCCGCGCGGCATCCTCACGAAGCCGGGAATGGAAAACTGGGAAGGCAGCCACGCCGGGTTCTATGAAAGTTTTCCGCCGCTCAGAAGTTGACGCGATAGCGAATGTGCCCGTCGTTCTCGACATAGCCGTCGTAGGGCGCGCTTTTGAATCGTGCCACCCAACCAAGGCTGCTTAACACTGTCCGGCATGTCCCAGGACAGCTCGGCGACGCTTGCGATTTCGGTGAGAAGCGGAATATCAGGGCCGGGATTGTCGGGGGCGTTGACCTGGCAAGGCCGACTGCCAGGCGATTGTTGAGTCGCGCGAGATCGGCGCGCTTGAGCGTCAGCATCGTATCTTCGAAGGCCGAGCCGGTCACATCAACAAACTGCCACCCGGTAATAGCTGCACTGTCCCTCTCGATGGTGGCAGTGCGACCTATCATATTGTCGGGACCGCTGCATCCCCACTGCTGGGGAGGCGATAAAGCGGCCCCGTCAAGCATTTGCGGCGCCAGCGGCCATCTGGCGTTTTCAGGGCTCGCGGATTGCGGTGTCGAGTCCTCTCAAGATGGGATAGAGGAAGTAGGAGATGACGGTACGATGCCCCACCATAATCTCGGCTGAAACCGTCATACCGGGCAGCAGACGCACGGGCTCGTCCGAGCCCTTTAGCCTTGGGTCAGCGAGCGGTATGAGTGCCTTGAAATAAGGGGCCGCCGTCTGGGTTGCGGCCTCCTGCTGCGATGGGGTGAAGGCGTCGCGGCTCACCGTTCTGACCGTCCCGGATGCAGTGCCGAACTTTTGGAACGGATAGGCGTCAAACTTGATGCGCGCTTCCTTGCCATTGGTAATGCGGCCGATGTCGCGGGTATTGACCGAAACCTCGGCTTCCAGCGGTACATTGAGCGGAACCAGCGTCACAATGGGCTCGGCCTCTCGAACCACGGAGCCAACCGAGCGTGCGGCAAGATCAAGCACGACTGCATCCGCAGGTGCCGTCAGTGCAACCATGTCACGCCGAAGCTCCATCTTCTTCAGTTCCTGAGCGGCGGTGTCGCGCTGGCTGCGCAGATCGACCAGTTGCTCCATGGCGGCGCGTCGGAAGTCTTCGATGAACGCCTGTCTATCCGCCTTCAGCTTGGCGAAGGTATGCTCTGCCTCATCTGCCCGGCCCTGGACAGCGCTAAGACTGGT